>NZ_CAAAFO010000041.1:52797-53546 GCF_900634715.1 Candidatus Protofrankia californiensis
CCACCGGCTCGGCCGGTGGACCGGTGACGGTGGGGGCCCGGCTGGCAGTCTGGCCGGACCGGGTGGTCGGCACGCTCGGCACCGGCGAGCTCGACGCGGCCGTCATCGACGACGCCCGGGGGATGCTCGCGCAGGGGCAGTGCGGTCAGCGCCGGTACGGGTCGCGCGGCCAGTGGCGCCGCGCCGAGGTCAGCGTGTTCGTGCAGGCGTTCGCGCCGCCTGCCCGCATGCTCGTGTTCGGCGCGATCGACTTCGCGGCCGCGCTCACCCGCGTCGGGGCGTTTCTGGGGTTCCGGGTCACCGTGTGCGACGCCCGGCCGGTGTTCGCCACCCGCGGACGTTTCCCGGACGCCCACGAGGTGGTGGTCGAATGGCCGCACCGTTACCTCGGGCGGACCGCTGTGGACCCGTCCACGGCGATCTGTGTGCTCACCCACGACCCGAAGTTCGACGTGCCGCTGCTGGTGTCGGCCCTGCGCACCCCGGCAGGCTACATCGGGGCGATGGGCAGCCGGCGCACCCACGCCGACCGGCTTGCCCGCCTGCGGGCCGCGGGGCTGACCGAGGAGGAACTGGCCCGTATCCGGGCGCCGATCGGTCTCGACCTCGGTGGCCGCACGCCCGAGGAGACCGCGGTGTCGATCGCGGCCGAAATCATCCAGCTGCGCTGGGGGGGAAGCGGCCGGCCGTTGTCGGTGACCTCCGGTCGTATCCACACTGAATTGTGACGTGCCGCATTGTGACGTGCC
>NZ_CAAAFO010000041.1:53897-62163 GCF_900634715.1 Candidatus Protofrankia californiensis
GGCCTGAGCAAGATCCGTGGGCTGTTCGGGTCAGTGGACGGTGGTCAGCCTGTGCAGCACCGCTGGCAGCGTGCCCGAGTGGACGACGGTCAGCGTCTGGGTGGCCCTGGTCATCGCCACGTACAGGTCGGCCAGACCGCGCCGCGAACCATCAATGATCATATGTGGCTCTGCCACGATGACCGCGTCGAACTCCAGGCCCTTGGACTCCGCGACGGTGAGTACCGCGATCGGGGCGGCCAACACGTCCGCTACGCCGACCGGGACGTCCCCCAACGTGGTCGCGAGCGCTGCGCGCACTCGCTCGGGCAGGCCCACCGGGCAGATCACCGCCACCCGGCCCTCGCCCACCGCGTCGGCGGCGCGCAGCGCCTCGGCGGCGACCGCGGCGACCAGCGCGTCACTGCCGGGCTGGTCGGTATCGACACCCACCGCCGTCGGAGGCCGTCCGGTGGCGCGGACGGAACGCGGCGGCTCGGCCGAGGGGTCCTGCGCGGCGAGGACGTCAGCTGCCACATCCATGATTTCCGCGGGGGTGCGATAGCTGACGCTGAGTCGTTCCACCCGCCATCTGTCCCCGATGTGCGGGGCCAGCGCGTCGGTCCAGGAGCCGGCCGCGGCCGGGCTCGAAGCCTGGGCGAGGTCACCGACCAGGGTGGCGGAGCGTATCGGGCAGCGCCGCCACAGCAGCCGCCACAGCATCGGCGACACTTCCTGAGCCTCGTCGACGATGAGATGACCGAAGGTCCACGACCGGTCACCGCTGGCATGCTCCACCGCGCTTCGCCGCCGGCGCGGTCCGTACCAGCGTTCGGCCATTCCCGCGGTCATCGTCTCCACGTCGACCATCCCGGTCAGACCCAGGCCGTCGAGAACCTCACGGGCGTACTCCCGGTCGGCCTGTCGGTCCCGCTCGACGTCCCATTCGGCCAGTTCCGCCGTGTCGGCGTCCGGATCGCCCAGCAGTTCGGCGGCCTCGTCGAGCAGTGGCACGTCCGCCGGTGTCCAGGGGGCGTCCGCCCGGCGGTGCAGCAGGTGGCGCTCGTCCGCCGGCAGCCTTGCCACGCCTGCCGCCGGGGCAAGCCGGGCCGGTGCGGCGAACAGGTCGGAGAGCAGGCGCTGGGGGGTCAGCCGTGGCCACAGCGTGTCGAAGACGGCCCGCACGTCCGGATCGGCGTGCAGGTACCCGGCGATCTCCTCGCGTTCGTCGTCGTCGAGCAGGCCACCGGCGAGATTCGTGATCACCTGGTCGGTGAGCGCGGTCGTCAGTTCACGGACGAAAACCCGCCGGGCCAGGTTGTGCGGACGGCGACTGCGCCGAGCCCGGGTGCGGGCGTTCTCGACGACCCGCTGTTGCAGGCGCAGGACGGCGCCGTCGTAGGGGACGTCCACACCGCCCGGGGGAACGTGCTGACGGTTCTTCACCGCCTCGGCCACGAGCTTCGCCATCCGCAGGTCACCTTTGAGCGCGACGACGCGGGCGTCCTCACCGCCGGTGGCGTCGACGCCGGGGAACAGCCGCCCCGGGGTTGTGAAGATCACACCCGTCTCGCCGAGGGAGGGCAGCACCTGCTCGATGTAGCGCAGGAACACCGGGCTCGGGCCGACCACCAGCACGCCGGAGCGGGCGAGCCGCTCCCGCTCGGTGTAGAGCAGGTAGGCGGCCCGGTGCAGGGCCACCGCGGTCTTGCCGGTACCCGGTCCGCCGTCGACGACCAGGACGGACCCGGCGTCGGCGCGGATCACCCTGTCCTGTTCGGCCTGCAGCGTTGCGACGATGTCGTGCATGTGGCCCGAGCGGGGCGCGGACAGCGCCTCCAGCAGCGGTGTGTCACTGCTCGCCCCGGCCACCGGGCCGTCGCCGACACCGGTGGGGTCGAGCACGTCGTCGGTGAAGCCGCGGAGCTCGCGTCCCTTGGCCCGCAGGTGGCGGCGCCGGAGCAGGCCGTGCGGGTCGGCGAGGGTCGCCCGGTAGAAGGCGGTGGCCACCGGGGCACGCCAGTCGATCAGGATCGGTTCGTGCTCGGTGTCCGACAGGCCGATCCGGCCGATGTAGATGCGCCGATGGTCGGTGCGGTCCATGGCGCCGAAACACAGCTGCTCCTCGGCGGCGTCGAGCCGGCTGATCCGATCGGAGTATGCGCCGGCGAAGGCGTCCCGCTCCACCCGTGACTGCGGCGTGCCGGTGCCCGCCTCCAGCAGTACGGCGCGCAGCTGCTCACGGGTCTGGTCGCGCAGGTCGTCCAAGCGGCTGTACAGGGTGTCGACATACGCCTGCTCACGCGCGAGTTCGTGCTCGTACGTCGTCGACACCTGTGATCCTTCCGGCTTGTGAGGGATGAGCGTTCCCGGCTGTACGACCGGCGCTCCCGGCCAACATCCGCATGCGGAGTGGGACATAGAGCGTATGCCTGCGTGCCCTCCGGCGCTCGACACCCCAGAAAAGATCTTCCGCCCTGGCCGGTCAGGGCGGCTGTTCCGGCTGGTCGCGGTCGTTTGTGGCTGGAATTGTTTGTGGCCAGGGTCACCCGGGCCGCGGGTCGCGGGCCATGCCGGAAGCCCGGGCCGTGCCGGGCGTCCGGGCACAGTCCTGCCGCACTGTGTCGACGTCCGGCCTCACCATGTCAACCGCGCCATGTGCAGCTGCTCGGACGGGACGCCGGCCAGCAGCGCCGCGTCTCGGACGGCCTCCATCCATGCCTCGGGGCCGCAGACGAACACGTCGTGGTCGGCGATGTCGGGGACGATCTGGCGCAGCGCGACGTCGTCCAGCAGGGAGGAGAAGCGTTCCGGCAGCCATGACGGACGGTCCGGGCAGCGGTGCCCGGGCAGGTAGATCACGCGGATCCCGTGCAGCACGGCCAGCATGTCCAGCTCGTGCCGGAAGGTCGGGCCCTGCTCGGTCGTGGCCCGGTAGATCAGCACGGCCTCGGCGGGGGAGTAGTCGAGCTCGTCGAGGAGCGCCCTGATCGGGGTGATACCGACGCCGCACGCCATCATGGTCAGCCGCTGCCGACGGCAGCCGGCAGCAGCGGACGGGTCGACGTTCGTGAGCGAGTCCAGTGTCGTCATGGCCGTCGTCATGGTCATGGTGTTGCCCCCTTCGATGGTTCGGGGCCCAGGGCCTGGAAAGAACGTGATCGCGTAGCCTTCGGCCCTCTGGTGCCCCGGAACTTGGAGCGACCGTCTCCCTGCTCTCCACGGCAAGGTCGTTCCGATGCTCCACCGTCCACGGTGGGCCAGCGGACTTCACCGTTGCTGAACCCAACCTGTGAGGTTGCTGGGAGTTCAACTTGTCGTCAGCCGCGGCGGATGTGCTCAGATAGAGGGAAATCAGACGATCATTGCGGAGCGAATGCATGAGCAGCGAGACGATGTCCGACCAGCTGGTGAACCTGCGCGATCTGGGCGGATTGCCCATCAGTGACGGCAGGTTGACCCGCGCCGGTGTGCTCTACCGCAGTGATGCGCCCCGGCATGGCGACCGGCCGCCGTCGGTCGATCTGGAATGGCCGCCCCGCACGGTCGTCGACCTGCGCTCGCCGGTCGAACAGGACGGCGGCCCGCACCCGTTGGCGTCGGCAACGACCGACGTCCACGCGATCCCGCTGATCGGCGATGTCGATCCCGCCGATCCCACATCCCGGACCGCCGTGGCACTGGCCGGCGGTCTGCACACGCTCTACCAGTCGATCATCGAGTTCGCCGGTCCGACGGTGGTCGGCATTCTTCACCTCGCGGCTCGGACACCCGCCCCGCTGCTCGTCCACTGCGCGGCCGGTAAGGACAGGACCGGTCTTGTCGTGGCGGTGCTGCTACGCGCCGTGGGTGTCGAAGCGGACGCGGTGCTCGCGGACTATGCGGTCACGGCCACGAACATGCCCGCGGTGCTGCGTCGGCTGGGCGACAGCCCGCTGCTGCCGGACGGGGGCAGAGGTGCTCGTGATCTCGCCATGACATCTGCCACAGCCGTCGAACAGGTGCTGAGCATTATCGACGGCCACGACGGTGGGGTGGCGGGCTGGCTGGCCGACAACGGTGCGGATCCGGATGCGCTGTCCGCGTGGAGATCCCGCCTGCTGCCTTGACTCACGTTGCCCCGCCCACCACACCAAGCTCCGGCGGATAGTCGCGAAGCAACCCGGCGTCTCGCTCCTTTTCCTTACCGATCATCGCTGGATGATTGGTAAGCCCTGTACGGCGGCCAACCCCTCCGCCAGGGGCCCCAGATCGTCGCGAAGCGACTATCTGGGGAAAGGCTGGTGGATTTCGACTGCGAATGACGCCGTCGCGGAGGCCCCGTGTGGCCATCTGTCCTCGATGGCCACACGAACGTCCGACGCCTGCCGATGGTGGGCGGTAGGCCCCATCATCACGAGGTTCAACAGGTCGTCGGGCGGCAGGGAGAGCTCAAGGTCGAGGGTCAGCCGGTCCTGTTGGACAAAAAACCCGGCCAGTTTCTCACGCAGACGCTCGGATTTTCTTTCGTCTACCGTGACCAGACCGAGCGGACCCACGATTTCGGCAAGATGGCGGGCGGTGGGTATCACAATGACCAGCTGTCCGTCCGAGCGCAGGATGCGGTGCATCTCCGTGACATTACGTGGCGCGAAGACGTCGAGAACGAGCGATGCCGCTGCGGTCCGGATGGGGAGCGGGCCGCGCACGTCCGTGCCGACGGCACCGATGCGTGGATGCGCCCGGGCCGCCCGCCGTAGTGCGTACCTCGACGCGTCCACCGCGATGCCGACCGCACCCGGTGATAACCGGAGCAGGTGCGCCAGGTAGTAGCCGGTACCGGCGCCGATATCGATGACGACCGGTTCGCCGCCGGCGTGTTTGCCGCTGTTTTCGGGCTCGCCGCTGTTTTCGGATCTGGCGTCGCCGTCGTTGTTCTGGTAACCGCCGATGGTGCTCTGGTGGCCGTGGACGGCCGTGGCGAGGCGCCGGCCCGGCAGCCCGGTACCCGTGCTGGTGCCCTGATAGCTGTGGACGGCCGTGGCGAGCCTGTCCGCGAGCGTGGCGTAGTGACCGGCGGTGAGGAAGGCCTCCCGTGCCTTCACCATGTCCGCACTGTCACCGCCCAGTGCCGCTGCCCGTCCGGTGGTGAGTGTCAGGTAGCCCGTCCTGGCGAGGTCGTAGGTGTGGCCTGCCGGACAGCGCACCTGCCCCGGGCCCGCGGCCAGATCCTTTCGGCACATCGGGCATGTGAGATAGGCGAGAACAGCATGAATCACGCTGTGCCCACCGCCATCATCGGCTGCATGGTAACGACAGTACGTGCCCGGTGAGCTGGGACGATCGATCGTCGGCCCGGCGGCGCCAGGGCAGTGAGGGTGGTGAGGTGACATGACCTACCGATCCGACGGTCGTTCCCCCGGCTCGG
The DNA here is from genome assembly GCF_900634715.1 of Candidatus Protofrankia californiensis. Classification (GTDB taxonomy): domain Bacteria; phylum Actinomycetota; class Actinomycetes; order Frankiales; family Frankiaceae; genus Protofrankia; species Protofrankia californiensis. Next base: position 59,284 of record NZ_CAAAFO010000041.1, read on the forward strand.
TGACCGTTCCGGCAACCAGCGCTGTCATCGGGTCGCGGCGTCGTACGCCCGAGCGGGTGGGTGTCGTCGGCGCCGGCATGGTCGGCCTGTCCACCGCATGGTTCCTCCAGGAGCACGGGGTCCAGGTCACGGTGATCGAGCGCGATCATGTTGCGGCCGGCTCGTCCTGGGGGAATGCGGGGTGGGTTACTCCGAGCCTGGCAACGCCCCTGCCGGAACCGGCGGTACTACGTTACGGCGTCCGTGCCGTGGTGAGTCCGGCGTCCCCGGTGTACGTGCCACCACGTGCGGATCCGCAGCTGCTGCGGTTCCTCGCCGGATTCGCCCGTAACAGTACGGCGCGGCGTTGGCGGGCGGCGATGGAAAGCCTCGTGCCGGTCAACCGCAGGGCGTTCGACGCCTTCGACCAACTGGCCGCGGGGGGAGTGCAGGTGCCGACCCGTCCGGCCGCGCCCTTTCTGGCCTGTTACCGCAGCGCGCGTGAGCGGGAGGCGTTGGTCACCGAACTCGCTGAGATCCGCGCCGCGGGCCAGAAGGTCGACTTCGAACTGCTCAGCGGCTCCGAGGCGCGGGCCTTGCAGCCGGCGTTGACCGGCGAGATCGATGCCGCGGTCCGTATCGACGGCCAGCGCTTCTGCGACCCGGGGCGCTTCGTGGCGGCGCTCGCCGACAGCGTCCGGGCTCGAGGCGGTGATCTGCGGGAGGGCGTCGGCGTCCGCGGGATCCGTGACTGCGATGCCGACATGGCGTTGGAGCTCTCGACGGGGCAGACTGCCCGGTTCGACGCGGTCGTCGTCGCCAGCGGCGCGTGGCTGAACGAGCTCGCACGCCCGTTCGGAGTTCGTCTCCCCGTGCAGGCGGGGCGGGGGTACAGCTTCAGCGTGGCGGCCCGTGCCGTACCCGAGGGTCCGCTGTATTTCCCAGCCCAGCGGGTGGCCTGTACACCGCTGGGGGACCGGCTGCGTATCGCCGGGATGATGGAGTTCCGGGAACCTCGGGCGCCGCTGGACCACCGTCGGATCACCGCGATTGTCGATGCGGTTCGCCCCCTGCTGACCGGGGTGGAGCTGGCCTCTCGGAGGCAGGAATGGGTTGGCTCGCGGCCCTGCACGCCCGACGGCCTTCCCCTGATCGGCCGGACGGCCTCCCCGCGGTTGTTCGTGGCCGGCGGGCACGGTATGTGGGGCATCACGTTGGGGCCGGTCAGTGGACAGCTGGTGGCGCAGGCGCTCATCACGGGCCGTTGCCCGGCGGAACTCGCGCCTTTCGACCCGTTGCGTTGACCTGTGGCCGAGCCTGGTTCACTAAACCAGCCGACCAACCGATCAGCCGATTGCTGTGGGTTTCGTGGCGGGGAATGCCGTTCCCTGCCGATCGAGCGAGCATTCTCTTTGTATCCACATGAATACTGCCGGTAATGTGATGATGTGAAACTGCCGCTGTCGTGCCACGGGTACGGTACGTGTTTTGACAACACCGGTGATGGATGCAAGTCTGCCTGAGTGGTGTGGCGTGGGGTCGCACCGTAGGTGGAAGGTCGAATGACCGGGCACCGGGCACCGAGGAGTGGACGGACCATTGACGGCGCTGCACCATTCATCTTTCAGGCATCGGACCGGTACCGGTCGTCGGCGTGCCCAGGCTGATTCGATCCGTTGTTCCAGTGATGCCGCTCAGGTCGTCTGCGATGAGGGTCATCGCTGGTGGGCTGTTCGCTGGTCCTTGGTCGGCCTGCTCGCTGACGGTCCCTTCGAGACACGGGCAGCCGCAGTGGAGAGGGCAAACAGTTTACCCCGGCTGTGACGATACGTGACGGCATCCCCGTCCCGGGACGTTTCCACCCCCGACCCCTCGGCAAGGGCTTGACCAAGGACTTGCCGAGGTGCGGTATTCGACCAGGATGCCGCCGAACAACGGCGTTCGATCAGCGAACCGGGGTTCCCGCCGGATCCGGGGTCCGGAAGCCGATCTGGCAGGTCCGGGAGGTCCAGGTCTGCTGGCCGCGAACCCGCGGACCGGCTGTGTCGACGGCTTCGCCGGTCAGCCGAGCAGGTCGAGCACGGTCGCGGCGACCGGACTACTGGTCAGGTACTGGCCTGTCTCCAGCAGGTGAGCCCGCCACAGCTCCTCCGCGGCCCTGGCCTCACGCGCCTCGATGAGGTCCACAACCCGCTCGTGCTCGAGGAGACGCCGGCGGATGGCGAGCCGGTGTTCGGCGTTGCGTTCCGAACTGGGGTGGGACAACGTGGCGAGATCGAGAATGTGGCGCAGCATCCCCGACAGGACCGACAGCGTCATGTTCCCGGCAAGCTCGACCAGCAGGACGTGGAAGGCGAGATCGGCCTGCAGGGACTGACCCGGGTCGTCGGTGGTGGTAGCGGCCGTGGTCTGGCTCACCGCCAGCCGGAGCTTGTCGAGGTCCTCCTGGGTGCGGTTTTCCGCCAGCAGCGCCACGCACGGTGGCTCGATCACGGCGCGGGCCTGGTGGATGTCGGCGAGGGTCGTCCCGCGGTACTCCAGGACCAGCGCGGCGTAGCGGGCGGCGATGTCCCCGTTCGGGGTGTGCACGCGTGCGCCGCCGTGGGCGCCGCGCCTGACTGTGATCAGGGCTTCGGATTCCAGGACCCGGAATGCCTCGCGCAGCGTCGGCCGGGAGACGCCGAACTGCTCCATGAGGGTGGCTTCGGGCGGGAGCGCATCGCCCTCGACGAGCTCTCCTCGCACGATGCGGCGACGAAGGTGTGCTGCGACGAGCTCGGCGGTCTTCGGGACCCGAACCTGCTGCCCAATCGCGACCACCGTGCCGACCCTGCTAGCAGCAGGCATCGCCAGCTCTTGTACAGCCATCGTGGGCGCCTCCGTCGACAACGAACAGGTAAG
>NZ_CAAAFO010000041.1:62706-72841 GCF_900634715.1 Candidatus Protofrankia californiensis
TCTGTGCAAACGTAGAACCGGTGAACCAGGTGAGTAGGTAGAAATTGTTGTTGGTGCTTGAGGTTACCAATGGGTCGTCCGGTTTCCCTAGAGAGCCTTGACACATTTGGGGCTCGGATGTTGTCCGCCAGTAGCCTTTGCCTTGTCCTGGGAGGCTGTGGGTCGCAGGCATGGGCTGGATGGTCGCGGTGACGAAATGCCTTGAGTACCCTTCTCCTGACTACTTTTGACCCCGTGCTATAAGCCGGTCGGAGCGTAGGCGCTTGCCGCCTGGCCGGATGCCGCCCGCGGCTGTCTCCCGCAGCCGTCTGTCGCCTTTGCGACAGACGGGGATGCGGCCGACGGTAAGAAGCTCGAAGCACTGGCCGTTGCTCACCGAGCGGGTCGTCCCGCCGATGCTGGTCGCCGGCTGCGGGGGCGCAGGCTCGCCGGGTCTGCGGCGTTGCTGGGTGGACTTCGCCATGTCCGCGGCGTTACCGGGTGAAATTGTTCGCGATGCTCCAGATGCTTCGGCGCTGAGATGTCTCCAGCCCGGAAACGCATACGTTTCCGGGCTGCTCCGACAAGGTCGAAGCACCGAAGCGCCGCGTCCGCAGGTCGTGTATGCGGGACGTTACTTCTTGTTGTGTGACTTGGCCTGCTCCTGGGCGACCACCTCGGGTGTGGGCGCACAGCCACCGAGATGGGCCGGAAGCCACCACGGCGATTCACCCGCGGGCGGCGGCGGATAGTCACGCTGGGCATCGGTCAGAAGCTTCAACACGGCGTCCGCGAGCAACTGGGTTCCAGTCGCCGCGGGTTTGAGCTCGGTGGGCGGGATCGGCTCGCCGACGACGATCGAGACCGTGCTTCCGCGCGCGGCCCGGAAGTTGCGCGGCCGCCCCTTGGTCAGGATGCGCTGGCTGCCCCAGATGGCCATCGGCAGCACCGGGACGTCGGCCTCGGCGGCCATCCGCGCCGCCCCGGTCTTGAAGGGCTGGAGGCAGAAGCTGCGGCTGACCGTCGCCTCGGGGAAGACGCCCACAAGCTCGCCGGCCTGCAGCGCCGTCACCGCATGACGGTACGACCCCGCACCTGAGGACCGGTCCACGGGAATATGGCGCATTCCGCGCATGAGGGGCCCGGCGATCGGGTGGGAGAAGACGTCGTGCTTAGCCATGAAACGGACCATGCGGCGGTGGGAGCGCCAGAACGGGACACCGGCGAGAGCGAAGTCCAGGTAGGAGACGTGGTTGATGGCGATGATGCACCCGCCTGTGGCTGGTACGTGCTCCTGGCCCCGGACGTCCAGCGTGAGGTCGAGGGCCTTGAAGACCCCGAGTGCGAAGCGGATCACCGGCTTGTAGACGAGTTCCGCCACCCGCTCCTAACCTCCAGGCTATCTCTGTTGTGATGATCTCTGTTGTGGCGATCGACTTCGGTCGGCCACGAAAAGTGACTGGTTGATCGTACCGTGAGTTGTCGTGAGCTGCTGGGACACCATGCCGGAAGGGCAGGGAGGCCGTGCCGGACAGGCACTCGACGATCGTTTCCCGCAGCATTGCATACTCAGGTCCGCCCGGTCGCATCGACACTCCACGGGCCGTTGGCAGCACCGGTCGGACACGATCAGATAGGAGACGTGCGACGCCTGACGAGTGGATACACCTGCTCAACTCGGGGGATCCGCCGCGATGGACAGCGTTCGCAGGTGCTGTGATCGCCTTTGTCGTGGTGTTCAACAACCAGCTGTGGCCTCTGGCCCGACATGTGATCACTATTGCCCACGAGGGAGGACATGCGCTGGCCGCGGTCGGAAGTGGCCGGCGCCTCGGTGGTATCCGCCTGCATTCCGACACCTCCGGTGTGACCGTGTCGGCCGGCCGTCCGGCCGGTCCGGGTGTCGTCATCACGGTTGCGGCCGGCTACGTCACGCCTTCGTTGCTTGGTCTCGGCGCCGCTGCCCTGCTCGCGGCCAACCAGGTGAGTCTGATGCTGCGGCTCAGCGTTGCCCTGCTCCTGGGGGTACTGGTCGCCATCCGCAACGCCTTCGGCGTGTTGTCGATCATGCTTAGCGCCGGGATCGTCGTCGCCGTGTCGGTGCTGGCATCAGATCGTTCCCAGGAGCTGTTCGCCATGTTCATCACATGGTTCCTCCTGTTCGGTGGTGTGCGGCCGATCATCGAGGTGCAGCGAACCCGCAGCCGGGGCCGCGCGCCGACGTCGGATCCGGATCAGCTGGCCCGGCTGACCGGAATGCCGGCGTGGTTGTGGGTGGCGTTCTTCGCGTTGGTCTCCCTGTTCTGTCTGGCCATGTCGGTCGAATGGCTCGTGTGGTGACGTGGCTCGTGCGGTGAGGTGCGGCTCCGGACATGCCGTGTTCTGGGTATGCCTCCTTCTGAACACAATGTGGACGAGCGGTTGCTTATAGTAGCCGCCAGGGGTCGGGGATGCCATGTGGCGGACGCCATGCGGCAGGGATGATTGTCTGGCAGAATACGAACACATGTGCGGTCGCTATGCCAATGCCATGGGCGGACAGCAACTCGCAGAGTCGTTCTCCGCGCGTGACGAAACAGGTGGCACGCAGCCGAACTTCAATGTCGCGCCGACCGCTTCGGCCCCGGTGGTCGTCATCCCGTCGGGCCAACCGACACCGGCCCCCCGGCTGCGGCTGACGCGCTGGGGTCTGGTGCCGTCATGGGCCAACGACGTCACCATCGGCAACCGAATGATCAATGCTAGGGCGGAAACCGTGGCTATCAAGCCCGCGTTCCGCGCCGCGCTGCGGGCGCGCCGTTGTCTCGTCCCGATCACGGGCTACTACGAGTGGCACCGGGTCGAAGGGGTCCGGCGCGCGCAACCGTATCTGGTACGCCCGGCTGACAGTGAATTCGGCGCGCTTGCGGGACTGTATGAGCTGTGGCGTCCTCCTTCGGGCGATACGCTTGCGACCTTCACCATCATCACGACTACCGCACCGGCCGGTCTGGAGTTCTTGCATCCGCGTTCGCCGGTCGTCCTCCCCCCGGCGGCCTGGTCGCACTGGCTCGATCCTGGTCTGGACGATCCGGCGACGCTGACCAGCATGCTTGGGCCCGCACCGGCTGGGGTGTTGCGCGCGTACCCGGTCAGCTCCCAGGTCGGCAACGTACACAACAACGGTCCGCATTTGCTGGAGCCGGTCACCCCGGCCGGTGACGAAGCGGACGGCACGGGCCGCCGGGCCACCCACGCCGCACGGTCCTGACCGACCAGCGCCAGCTTCCGTTCGCGAGCCATCCCCTGGGTGACACACCTCCCGGCGCGGGGTCGAGGGCGCCCTCACGCGGCCCACCGCCAGGACGCGCTGATCCGCGGGCCGCAGGAGGCAATCTTCGGGACCGCGTGTTCCCAGTCGGCCTGGCAGCGGCCACCCATTACCAGGAGATCCCCGGACGCGGGGAGCAGGGTTCGCCCGACTCCGCCACCGCGCGGACGGAGCCGAAAGGGACGCCGCGCCCCCAGCGTCACGATCGTGATCAGGGTGTTGCCAAGCCTGCGCAGTTCACGGTCACGGTGGAACGCGACGCTGTCGTCACCGTTACGGTAGAAGTTGAGCCCGACCGAGCCGAGCGGCACCTGGTAATGCGCACACAATGCGTCACGCGCGGCACCCAGTACCGGATGGGGGAGGGGCTCGGTCGCCTTGTACCACCGCGACAGCCGCGGATCGTCGACCATGCGCTCGTACATCCACCGTCGGCCCTGCTGCCAGGGGATCTCGCCGGCGAGGATCTCGTAGAGTTCGTCGGCGCCGCACAGCCACCCGGGCGCGACGTCGACCCATGATGTCCCGTCGAGGTGGATGCGGCTGAACGTGACGTTGTCGGCGACCTCGGGATCACCGGCGGTCAACAGACTGCGCTGCAAGGGCATACGGATACGATACCCGAACATATGTTCGACATCGAGCTCATCGGGTCGCACAACCCCCGGTAACCTCAGCTCCCCGGGTACCGGCAGGTCTGCGCCCGGGAGCCTCAGGCCTGCAGCTCCCGGCGGACCGCAAGGGCGAGCGCGATCTGCCCGATGCCGTGCACGATCAGCTCGATCCCGAAAATCACCGCCAGGATGAACACGGTGGCGGAAGGCCACGCCAGGGCAAGGATGCCGACGACCATTGCCATGGCGCCGATGAACGCGCCCCACCCCCAGGGGCGTCCGTGCTCGTGCGCATAGCCGGCCATGGCGATACGCACGGCACCGGCCGCCAGCAGGCAGATCCCGACGATGACGGCCACCGCCCACAAGGTGACGCCCGGCCAGGCGAGCGCAACGATCCCGCCGATCACGAGCAGGGCGCCGAAGAGGGCAGACGGTGCGTCCTCACCTGAGCGGGCGGCCGCGACCGCGTCCATGATTCCGGCCAGCACCAGCCCCACTCCGACCAGGATCGCGAGTGTGCTCGCGGCTGCGAAGGGGTTGGCGACCAGGAGTGCGCCGAGAACTGTCACCGCGATCCCCAGGAAGAGCCCTGCCACCCAGACCGCGCCGGGAGCTCCGCCGCGGTGACGGTGTTCCGCTGCCGTTGTCATCATGATCGTCATCTCCAGGTCTGCTCGTGCCTTCCGACCTGAAAAGGGTTCCCTGTGCCGGGTGCCACCAGTCCTCGGCATCGGCCTTAGCTGGTCCTGGACCTCGCCGTCCCGGCCTTTTGTGCCGTTCGTCGGTTGTGCGCAGGCGCGGTTCGGCTGTCGCAGCCAGCTGCGGGTAGCGCCGGGCATGTTTCTCCCGGCTCTGGTCGGTCATCGAGCGGTCGCAGCGCCCCGTTCCCACGTAGGTCGTCGGCGATCGCCGGCGGACTCAACAACGTCACGCGCATCACAGCCTCGCCCATCCCAGCGTATGTGGGACTCCGGGCGGCGGGGGGAGTCGGTGGTGCACGTCTGTGGGAGGTGGGTTCTTGCCGGCGCCCTGCTCAGGATGCCCTGATTGCCGAGATATCGACATCGATCTTGACTTTGTCGCCGATGAGAACACCCCCTGTTTCCAGCGGCGCGTTCCAGGTGAGACCGAAGTCCTTCCGGCTGATGGACGTGAAAGCAGCGAACCCCACCCGGGCGTTGCCGAACGAGTCCACAGCAGCGCCCTGGAACTCGACGACCACCTCGACTGCGCGTGTCTCGCCGCGAATTGTCAGCTCGCCGGTGACCACATAGGTGTCCGGGTCGTCCCCTGGTTTGATGTCTGTACTGGTGAAGGTGATCGTCGGGTACGTCTCGGTGTTGAGGAAGTCGGGGGAGCGTAGGTGGGTGTCACGGTCGGAGTTCCCGGTGTCGATACTGTCGGTGTTGATGCTGACGGTGGCGCTTGAGGCCGAGGGCTTGGATCCGTTGAGACGCAGGGTGCCCTCGAAAGATCTGAAGCTGCCGCGGACGGTCGCCACCATCGCGTGCCGAACGGCGAAGCCGAACTGGCTGTGAGCGGGGTCGATCGTCCAGGTGCCGGTGAGATTCTCAATGACTGCACTCGGTACGGTCATGATGTTCTCCTCTCCAGGCGTGCTTCTATGAGTCGTGTTCCTACGGACAGGGTCTTCCCGCGACTTCGCATGGCGCCGAAGTCACTTGTTCGAAAAACAAGCTACCCCGTGAATACGTCGGCCGCCGATCGCTTCACCCGCGGTTCGGGGCCGCAGCTGTCGTCGGCATAGTTGGTCCCACAGCGTCATCGGGTGTGCCAGCCTGGGACATAGCGGCTGATCCGCGCAATTCGACCTCCCGGAGGAACAGGCTGACCACGAACGCGGCGATACCGATCGGAATGGCCATGAGAAAGACCCGGCCGAGCGAGTCGGCATAGGCGGCTCGCACCGCTTCACGTATCGGCGCAGCCAGCTCCGCGACCTCGCGCGGAGCTGAGACAAGACGATTGGACGCAGCACTGCCGCCGTCCGATCCAGGCACTCGCATGGTGATGTTCTTAGCTAGCTGGGCAGTGAGTACCGCGCCCAGGGCTGACGCGCCGATAGCGCCCCCCATAGTACGCAAGAATGTCACGCTGGATGTTGCGGTACCCATGTCCCTCGGGTCAATAGAATTTTGTACGGCCAAGGTGATGTTCTGTAGGAGAAGGCCGAGGCCGAATCCCATGACGAACATCCACAAGCCGAGTTCCAGCGAGTCCGTGCCGGCGCTGATATGACTCAGCAGAAGGAGTCCTACGGTAACCCCGACCGTGCCCATGACGACGAACCGCTTGTAATGCCCCGTAGCACTGATCAGTCGGCCGGACCCGATCGACGTCAGCAGCATACCGGCGAGCAGCGGGAGCATTCGCAGCCCGCTGGCGGTGGCGCTCGCCCCATGGACGATCTGCAGGTACTGCGGGAGAAAAATAATCGCCCCGAACATGAGGGAGCCGCTGATAAGGCTGAGAAGTGCGGATACCGTATAGATGCTGTTGGCGAAGAGCCGCGGCGGGAGAATGGCCTCGGGCGCCGCCCGTTCGCGCAGCGCGAAGCCGATGATCAGGACGGTTCCCGCAGCGATCATTGTGGCAATCTGCCAGGAGGACCATGGGAAGTCCTTGCCGCCGGTCTGGGCGGCGAGCAGGACGGCACTGAGACCCGCGACCAGCAGGACCGCGCCGGCCCAGTCGATCGCCGCCCGGCGCCGTCGGAACGGCAGCCGCAATGTCCGGTTGATGACGACGAGTGCGGCGAGCCCGACCGGGAGGTTGACGAAGAACACCCAGCGCCATGACCCGTGGTCGACCAGGAAGCCGCCGATGAGTGGGCCAAGGATGCTGGACGCTCCGAAAACTCCGCTGAAGTATCCCTGGTAACGGCCGCGTTCCCGGGGTGGAACGATGTCACCGATAACAGCCAGGGCCAGGGAGATGAGGCCGCCGGCGCCGAGACCCTGTATTGCGCGGAATCCGACGAGTTGGTACATCGACTGGGCGAGCCCGCAGAGCGTGCTGCCGATCAGGAAGATGGTGATGGACAGCTGTAGAACGGTTCTGCGTCCGTAGATGTCGCTGGCTTTCCCGTACAGTGGGGCGGAGATCGTGGAAGTCAGCAGGTAGACCGTGACCAGCCAGGAAAGTGTGTCACTGCGGTGGAACTCGCCGACGATGGTCGGCAGCGCGCTTGTGACGATGGTCTGGTCCAGCGCCGCGAGCAACATTCCCGTCATCAGCCCGATGATGATGACGATGATCTGCCGGTGGCTCAGGCCTGGGCCGGCGTCGCTCGGCGGGTTCCTGTCACCGATGACATCTTTCTGAGTCGTCATTCATCCTCCGTCGTGCAAGACGCTCGGCGATGCCGGCACAGTGACAGTGAGAACGCGTGGGCGGTTGCGGGCATTGGACGCAGGTTGCAACGAGATGCATCCTACGGCTCGACATTTCGATACTTGATTGTGCGATACAACTATACGCGATCGTTCCGGTTGGGCATCGGGTGCGTTGCCGCGTGTCGACCGTGGTACCGAATATAGCCGGTTTTGCCTGCTACTCACTGTGTACCTGTGGATAAAATGCGGTTGTCCACAGGTGTCGCGCGAACGGTGTACCGCTGCGACGAGGGGTCTTACCGTCACGGACATGGCTGATCTTCCTTTTGTCCCCGGTGCCCGCGGCAGCCGCTCGGGTGCGGCTGCCGCGGTACGGCTACGGGTGCCAGTGGTCCGTGCCTCCGCCGTGGGGGAATATAACGGCCTGGAGCTTGACCCGCCGTACAGCACTGATCCGGATCAGGTCGGTCTCCACAGAGAACCGGATCCGGCGGAGCCGGACCCCCTCCCCATGGAGCCACCCGTGCTCTATGGGCACGGCCGATCGTCCCGGCCCGATACGGCCGGCAAGGCGCCTACTGATCATTCTTTTCTCGACGAGATGCTGCCCGAGCGCAGTGCCTCTGGCCGGGAGGAGCGGCAGACGATCATCCACCGCGCCGGACTCGGCCTTGCCATGCGCCTGCCGCACGCTCTGCGCGGTGGACTGGTGGATCCGGCCATCCGCGGAGCGTTGCTGATCGCGCTCGTCGCCCTTGTCGCGGCGCTGGCGGCCGGCTGGTTTGCCTGGCGGGGCAGACCGGTGCCCGTGCTGGCCCTTCCTCCGCCAACGCAGGTGACGGACCTTGCCGGCCCGGAGCACGGCGGCGTGGCCGCGGCCGCCCCCAGGCCGGCGGCGGTGTTGCCGTCGGCTGCTGCCACTGGGAGCCCGCAGGCACAGGTTGTCGTCGACGTCGCGGGCAAGGTGCGCCATCCGGGGGTGTTCACCCTCCCGGGAGGATCCCGGGTGGTGGACGCCGTCTCCCAGGCCGGTGGGGTGTTGCCCGGGACGGACACGTCCGGCCTGGCGCTTGCGCGCCGCCTGGTGGACGGCGAGCAGATTCTTGTGGACGGCCGTCCCGGGCCGGCGCCACCTCAGCACGCAGGTGGCGCCGGCGGTGCCGGTGACACCGGGGGTGCCGGTGGCAAGGGCCCGCCGGGTGCCGTGCCGGGAACGCCGCTGAACCTCAACACCGCCACGGTCGAAGCCCTCGACGGGCTGCCCGGCGTGGGCCCCGTGTTGGCGCAGCGGATCGTCGAGTGGCGTGAGGCCCACGGCGGCTTCACCTCCCCGCGGCAGTTGGGGGAGGTGACCGGAGTCGGTGATCAGCGGCTCACCGACCTTCTTCCGCTCGTCACCGTCTGATGGTCGGCGATCGGCAGAGAGCTGATCGGTCCGCCGGTGACCGCGTGGCATGGAGCACGGGCATGACCATTCTCGGGCACGATCCGCAACGCAGACCTTCCGACCTGCGCCTTGTCGGCCCGGCACTCGCGGCCTGGGCAGGAGCTGCGGGTGCCGGACTGGCCGCGCCGCCCGCAGCTGTGCTGTGGATCTCCGGAACGTTGCTGTGCGTGACACTGCTGTGCACGGCGGTCCTGTTTCGGTGCAGGAGCGTCTGGCGGCCCACGGCCGCGGGTCTGGCATGTCTGGCCTGCCTCGCCGCGGGTGTGCTGGCGGCGGGTCTGCAGACCCGCGCCCGGATGCTCGGTCCGCTCGCGGCCCTCGGCGCGGCACGGGCGGCCGCCGGTATCGAGGGCACGGTGACCAGTGACCCGCGGGTCAGCCACGGGGGCAACGGCGAACTCGTCATCGTCCCGGTGCGGGTGGAGCGGCTGACCGCGAACGGGCACGACATCCGGCTGCGACAGCCGGTCCTGGTGCTTGCGACCGCGCCGGGCTGGGAGGACCTGCTGCCGAGTCAGCATGTCAGTACCTCGGGCAAGCTGGCACCGCCACGGGCGGCCGACACCGTTGCGGCGGTCGTCTTCGTCAGGACCGCACCGGCCTCGGTCGGTGAACCTTCGCCGCTGCAGCGGGCAGCAGGTCATCTACGGGCGGGGTTGCGCGACGCCGCGTCAGGGCTTGAGGGTCCGCGTCGCGGGCTGCTGCCGGGCCTCGTCCTCGGTGACACGAGTAACCTCGACGGCGAGGTTCGGGAGGACTTCCGGACCGCCGGGATGTCGCACCTCGTCGCTGTCTCCGGCGCGAACTGCGCGATCATCATTGCCGCGGCGACCGTCGTCATCCGGCGCAGCCGGTTGGGTCCGTGGCTGCAGGCCGGTTGGGTTGCGGCGGCCCTGTTCGGCTTCGTTGTCCTGGCCCGACCGTCACCCAGTGTCCTACGCGCCGGTGTCATGGGGTTGATCGGAATTGTCGCGGCTGGTAGCGGACGGCCACGTCTGGCCCTACCCGCGCTCGCGGCCAGCGTGCTGGTGCTCGTCCTTGTCAGCCCTGATCTTGCTCGTTCGGTCGGTTTCACTCTGTCGGTTTCCGCCACCGCCGGTCTGGTGATCCTCGCTCCGGGCTGGCGGGACGCCCTGGCGGGCCGGATGCCCAGGTGGCTGGCTGAGCCGCTTGCGGTCGCCGCGGCGGCACATGTCGCCTGCTCACCGCTTCTCGTTGCCGTCGGTGGTGGGGTCAGCCTGGTGGCCGTTCCCGCCAACATGCTCGCGGAGGCCGCGGTTGCGCCGGCGACCATCCTCGGAGTCCTGGCCACGGTTGCCGCGATCGTCTACGACCCCCTGGCCCAGGCATTGGCGACCCTCGCGGGTGTGCCGTGCGGATGGCTGATCACGGTCGCGGACGTCGCGGCACGCGTGCCCGGTGCGCA
>NZ_CAAAFO010000041.1:73239-74695 GCF_900634715.1 Candidatus Protofrankia californiensis
TGCGCACCGTCCTTGTGACATGCTCCCCACCGTGCCGTCGACATCCGCACTGCCACGGATGGTCCTTGTCTCCGGTGATGAGGAGTTGCTGGTCTCCCGTGGCGTCCGGGAGGTCGTCCACGCCGCCCGGATCCACGATCCGCAGGTGGAGATCGTCGACCGGGCGCCCGGCGAGTTCACCGAAAGCGATGTGGTCGACCTGACCAGCGCATCGATGTTCGGCGAGCTACGGGTGGTCGTGGTCCGTGGTGCGCAGGAACTCGCAGACGATCTTCGAGAGGCGCTGCTGGCCTACATCTCCCGACCGCTGGATGACGTTGTGCTTGTTGTCGTTCACAGCGGTGCCGCACGCAACCGCAAGCTGGTCGATGTGATGAAGGCAGCAGGTGCCACGGTCGTTCCGGCGGCGCGTATCACCCGCCCCCGCGACCGCCACGACTTCGTCTCGGCCGAGGTTCGCCGTCTCGGCGGCCAGATCAGCACGGGTGCGGTGAAGTCGCTGGTGGACGCCGTCGGTGGCGACCTGCGTGAGCTGGCTGCGGTATGCGAGCAGATGGTCACCGACTCCGGTGGAACCGTCGACGAGGGCCTGGTCGCCAAATACCATCGCGGTCGGGCGGAGGCCACCGGTTTCGCGGTAGCGGACGCCGCGATCGCGGGAGATCTGCCCCAGGCCCTGACCGTGCTGCGCCAGACGCTCGCCAACGGCGTCCCGCCGGTCCTCGTCGTGAGCGCCATGACCACCGGAGTGCGCGACCTGGCCCGGGTTGCGGCTGCCAGTGGCGGCTCGACCTGGGAGCTCGCACGCAGTCTCGGCATGCCCGACTGGAAGGTGGAGCGATCCCAACGGGCCGCCCGAGGTTGGAGCGACGAAGGGCTGGCCCATGCGATGCGTGTGATCAGTGCCGCGGATGCGGCGGTCAAGGGCGGCGCTGTGGACCCGGTCTACGGCCTGGAAAGGCTCGTCACCCAGATCGTGTCGGCCCGCGGTCGTACGGGGGGAGCCCGCCGATGACATCGGATGTGTCCCGGTCCGATCGGGAAAACCCGCCCGACTCGGGCGAGGCCGGCCCGGACCAGGACAACCGAGACCGAAGCGATCCAGGACGAGGTGACCCAGGACGAGGTGACCCAGGGGGAAGCGATCTGGACCGAGAAAACGCGGGGTCGCCGGACCCGCACTCGCAACCGGACTCGGCAAACAGCGACCTGGCCGGCCGATGGTATGGGTTCCTCGGTGCCGGCAGCATCCTGCTCGGATTGCTGATCGCCCTGGCTGATCTGGCAAGTGCGTGGGTGATCGTGGCGCTGCCGCTGGCGGTGATCGTCATGGCAGCCTACGGCGAAATAATCAAGAAGATGCTGGGATCGGACGAGGCGCGGATCCGTTGCGCGGAAGACGAACGACCGGTGTCCGAGGCCCCACCGAACTGACAGCGCAGGTTCCGGCACCGTA
>NZ_CAAAFO010000041.1:74820-87589 GCF_900634715.1 Candidatus Protofrankia californiensis
GGCGCAGGCATAGCCGACATCGGGCAGACCCACGGACGGGCCAGAGGAGCAAAGGCAGCACGATGATGGCTTTTGCGCGCTGCCGAAGGCCCGAAGCCCATGGGCCGAAGGCAGCACGATCATGCTTGTATGCGCTCGGGGTTCCTCCCGGATCGAGAAAAGCTGATCCGGGAGGTCCGGGAGGCCCAAGTCTCCAGCTCGCCGTGAGGACGTTGGTGAGTCTGCCCGCGGGACGTCGTGTGGACCGAGGTCGGAGGTTGGACCTGAAGTCAGACGTTGGTCAGTGAAGCGTGCCGTGCGGCCATCGCCGACTTCTTGTTGGCAGCCTGGTTCGCGTGAATGACACCCTTACTGACAGCCTTGTCCAGCTTGCGCGATGCGACGCGCAGCTCCAGGCCGGCGCGCTCGTGGTCGCCTGCCTCCACGGCCACCCGGAAGCGGCGGATGACCGTCTTCAGCTCGGACTTCACAGCCTTGTTGCGCAGCCGTCGCTTCTCGTTGGTGAGGTTGCGCTTGATCTGCGACTTGATATTGGCCACGCGAAAGAACCCCTGGTTGTCGAATCGGTATGAGCGGCGGTTGAACCCCGGTGTCGGCCCAGGACTGGCCTGTTCACGACTGGTCTGTTGGCGACCTGCCGGTGCACGGGTGGCACCGGAGAAGCCGAGCAGCCCCGGGAAACATCGGTAACCTTACCAACTTACCCACGAGCCGCGCCGGAGGGTGCGTCCGTGGCGTCCACCGGCCGGGGCGGACGGCGTCCAGCGGCCGTTGCGGACGGCATCCGCCGATGTGACCATCGGCTTCCGGCGCGGTGAGCCTGGTGTGCCGGGCCCCGGCATGCCGAGCCTTGTGTGCCGGGCCCTGGCACGATGACACAGTCCGTCCCGACGAAACGAGAAGACTCCGCGTGCCCCCAGCCTCCGACCCCCGTCGTATCAACCAGGCATCGGTCGACCAGGCGTCGATCCGCAACTTCTGCATCATCGCTCACATCGATCACGGTAAGTCGACGCTCGCCGACCGGATGCTCGGTGTCACCGGTGTCGTCGAGGCTCGTAACATGCGTGCCCAGTACCTGGACAAGATGGACATCGAGCGCGAGCGTGGCATCACGATCAAGGCGCAGAGTGTCCGTCTGCCGTGGCAGGCCGATGATGGTTGCGACTACGTCCTGCACCTGATCGATACCCCTGGTCATGTCGACTTCACATATGAGGTCAGTCGGTCGCTCGCGGCCTGTGAGGGCGCGGTGCTGCTCGTTGACGCGGCCCAGGGTATTGAGGCGCAGACGTTGGCCAACCTGTACCTGGCCCTCGAGAACGATCTGCAGATCATCCCGGTACTCAACAAGATCGATCTTCCGGCCGCGCAGCCGGAGAAGTACGCGGCCGAGCTGGCGCAGATCATCGGTTGTGATCCCGACGACGTGCTCCTGGTGTCGGGCAAGACCGGCCATGGCGTGCCCGAGCTGCTCAACGAGATCGTCCGGCGGGTTCCCGCGCCCATGGGTGACCCGGACGCCCCCGCCCGGGCCATGATCTTCGACAGCGTCTACGACACCTACCGGGGTGTGATCACTTATGTGCGGATGGTCGACGGCCGGCTGACCGCCCGGGACCGCTGCCTGATGATGTCGACGCGGGCAAGCCACGAGACCCTCGAGGTCGGGGTGATCTCGCCGGACCCGATCCCGCGGGCCGGGTTGTCCGCCGGGGAGGTCGGCTACCTCATTCCGGGGGTCAAGGACGTCCGGCAGGCCCGCGTCGGCGACACCGTGACCTCAGCGGGCCGCCCGGCCGAACTACCGCTGGGCGGTTACCGCGACCCGCGTCCGATGGTTTACAGCGGTCTGTACCCGATTGACGGCAGCGAGTATCCCGCCTTGCGAGAGGCCCTGGACAAGCTGCAGCTCAACGACGCCGCGCTGACCTATGAGCCCGAGACGTCCGCGGCCCTGGGGTTCGGTTTTCGCTGCGGCTTCCTCGGGCTGCTCCACCTGGAGATCGTCCGGGAACGCCTGGAACGGGAGTTTGATCTCACGCTCATCTCCACGGCGCCGAACGTGGTCTACCGGGTGGTCATGGAGGACGGCAGCGAGACGATCGTCACCAATCCGAGCGACTGGCCGGCAGGCAAGATCGCCGAGGTGTACGAACCCGTCGTGGACGCCATGGTGCTGCTGCCGTCGGATTTCGTCGGGCAGGTCATGGAGCTGTGCCAGGGGCGGCGCGGCACGTTGGGCGGGATGGACTACCTATCGACCGACCGGGTCGAGCTCAAGTACCGGCTCCCTCTCGGTGAGATCATTTTCGACTTCTTCGACGCGCTGAAGTCGAAGACCCGGGGATATGCCAGCCTTGACTACGAACCGGCCGGCGAGCAGGTGTCCGACCTGGTGAAGGTCGACATCCTCCTGCAGGGTGAGGCTGTCGACGCGTTCTCCGCGATCGTCCACAAGGACAAGGCATACGGCTACGGGGTCGCGATGACCTCCCGGCTGCGGGAGTTGATCCCGCGCCAGCAGTTCGAGGTGCCGATCCAGGCGGCAGTCGGTAGCCGGATCATCGCCCGGGAGAACATCCGCGCCATCCGCAAGGACGTCCTGGCCAAGTGTTACGGCGGTGACATCACCCGCAAGCGCAAGTTGCTGGAGAGGCAGAAGGAGGGGAAGAAGAAGATGAAGACCATCGGCCGCGTCGAAGTCCCTCAGGAAGCATTCATCGCGGCCCTCTCCACGGACACGTCCAAGAGCGGAAAATAGCCGGACTGCCTTTCAGCCGGACTGTCTTCCTTCAGCCGGACTTCCTTCTCATGCTCGGGGTTCCTCCCGGATCCGGCAGGTCCGCAAGCCGGTCCGGGAGGCCCTGACCCCCCGGGCTACTCAGGGAATTCGGGTGGATGAGGAGGGTAGTCGGATGGGTTCGGTAGCGGGTTCGTCATGGTTGGCGGGACCGGCCGATCCGGCCAGGGTGCCGGATCGGTACTCCGTCGCGTGGGGGGGGAGAAGATCCTCGATGTTGTCGAGGACACCGCGCACGGCGTCGTCATTCATGTGATTGAGCTTCCCCGACGCGGGACCACGAACTCACGACGCTTTACCTATATTGACCCGTCGATTATCAATGTCAGATCAACGCCGCCGCTGGTAGGGGGCTCCGATGGCTCCTGGGACCATCTGGCGATCAGGGGACGGCCGCAACCCGGGTGTCCCCTGATCGCGCATGCGGTTGCCAGAACGGAAAGCGGACGCTGAGGGCAGACACAGTGTTGCGAGTCGGGCACACTATGGTCATGCCACGCATCTCGACGGCCGCGTCGAACCCCGGTCTGTCCGGCGAAGCCGGTCCGGGAGGCCCAGGAGGCCCAGGCCCCCGGGCCGTGGACGGCAACTCCCGGGTGAGGGACGGTGCGCTCCCGGCGCGGGCCACGAGCAGCCTCGGTACCCGTCCGTTCGGGGTCTACGTGCATGTCCCGTACTGCGCGACCCGTTGCGGCTACTGCGACTTCAACACCTACACCGCGACCGAACTCGGGCCGGGGGTCGCGATCGGCACGTTCGTGGAAACGCTGGCGGCTGAGTTTCGCCTTGCCCGAGCCGTTCTCGGCACGGCCGACGTTGCGGTGTCAACGGTCTTCGTCGGCGGTGGGACGCCGACCCTGCTGCCTGCCGAGGACCTCGAACTGCTGCTTCGGATGATCGACACGGAGTTCGGCATCGCTGCCGGCGCCGAGGTGACGACGGAGGCGAACCCCGAGTCCGTGGACGCCGGCGTCCTGGAGCGGCTGGCGTCCGCCGGGTACACGCGGGTCTCGTTCGGGATGCAGAGCGCCCGTCCGCACGTGCTTGCCGCGCTCGACCGCCAGCACACACCCGGACGTGTCCCGGACGTGGTCGGCTGGGCGCGCAAGGCCGGTTTCGCCCATGTCAACCTCGATCTGATCTACGGTACTCCCGGCGAATCCGATCGGGACTGGCAGATGAGCCTGGACGCGGTGGTCGAGCTCGCTCCCGACCACGTCAGCGCATATGCGCTGACCGTCGAGGACGGTACCCGGCTGGCCCGGCGAATCCGGCGCGGTGAGTTGCTCCCGCCCGACGACGATCTCATGGCGGACCGTTACCAGCAGGCCGAGGAGACCCTGACCGCGGCTGGTCTGCACTGGTACGAGATCAGCAACTGGGCGCGTGGTCCCGAGTCTCACAGCCGGCACAATCTCGGGTACTGGCGTGGTGCCGACTGGTGGGGCTTCGGGCCGGGGGCGCACAGCCATGTCGGGGGTGTCCGCTGGTGGAACGTCCGCCATCCGGCCTCCTACAGCGCGCTGCTTGCCGAGGGTGTGAGCCCCGCGGCAGCCCGCGAGGAACTGGACGACCCCGCCATGCACATGGAACGGGTCATGCTCGGGGTACGCCTGGCCGAGGGCCTCGCCGTCGAGGAGCTCACTGCGGCGGGGTGGTCGCAGGCCGGTCGGCTCGCCGCCGACGGGCTGGTCGATCCCTCGGCGCTGGCGGCGGGACGCGTTCTGTTGACCCTGCAAGGCAGACTGCTCGCCGACAGCGTCATACGTGATCTCCTGCCGGACTAGCCGGTGCCAGGAACACTCCTTGAGTTCCCGCCCTCGTTGACGTGTTTGTCCGTCTCGCCTGGTCGCCGGGACAGCTACAATTGGCACTCGCGACAATCGAGTGCCAGAGCGCCTCACCAACGGGTTTCTGGTCTCGACGGTCTCGAGCGGTCGTCGCTGACCTCGCCCGACGGCTTCAGTGTGGCAAAGGGGTGATACGGCGTGCTGGAGGAACGGCGGCTGGACGTACTGCGAGCCATCGTTGAGGACTTCGTGCTCAGCAACGAACCCGTGGGGTCCAAGGTGTTGGCGGAGCGCCACCAGCTGGGGGTATCTCCGGCTACTGTCCGTAACGATATGTCCGCGCTTGAGGAGGAAGGCTACATCACCCAGCCGCACACCAGCGCTGGCCGGATCCCCACGGACAAAGGCTATCGCCTCTTCGTCGACCGGCTGTCGGGGGTCAAGCCCCTGTCCCGGGCCGAGCGGCGGGCCATCCAGAGCTTCCTGGAGGGCGCGGTCGATCTCGACGACGTGGTCCGGCGATCGGTCCGGCTGCTCGCGCAGCTCACCCGTCAGGTCGCGGTCGTGCAGTACCCGTCGCTGTCGTGTAGCAGCGTCCGACACATCGAGATCGTGACGATCACACCGGTACGCTTGCTGCTCGTACTGATCACCGATACCGGGCGGGTCGAGCAGCGTGTGGTCGAGATCCCCGCGCCGCTGGACGACCTGACCGTCGGCGAGTTGTGCGGGGTGCTCAACACAGCGCTGAACGGGCGCCGGCTGGTGGATGCGCCGGAGGCGGTCGCCGATCTGCCGGATGCCGCCCGTCCGGATCTGCGTCCGCACCTGAATACGCTGATCGCGGTTGTGATGGAGGCACTGGTCGACAAGCCGGAGGAACGGATCGCCTTGGCGGGTACCGCCAACCTGACGCGTTCCACCATCGACTTTGCCGATACGCTGCGTCCGCTTCTGGAAGCTCTGGAGGAGCAGGTCGTTCTGTTGAAACTGATCGGCGAGGTACGGGACCTCGATACTGTCACGGTCCGTATTGGTCATGAAAACAACGTGGATGCGTTGCGTTCCACATCGGTGGTGGCGACAGGATACGGTCGCGGAGCGTCCGCGTTGGGTGGCCTGGGAGTGGTCGGTCCGAGGCGGATGGACTATCCGGGAACCATGGCGGCCGTCCAGGCCGTCGCCAAGTATGTGGGTGATCTCTTGGGTGCCGACTGATGGCCACCGACTACTACGAGGTGCTCGGTGTACGCCGGGACGCCTCGAACGACGAGCTCAAGCGGGCCTACCGCAAGCTTGCCCGTGAGCTGCATCCCGACGTGAACCCCGACCCCGAGGCGCAGTCTCGCTTCAAGGCTGTGACCACCGCCTACGAGGTCCTTTCCGACCCGGAGAAGCGCCAGATCGTCGATCTCGGCGGGGATCCGTTGGCGCCCGGCGGGGGAGCCGGCGGGGCGTCGTTCGGAGCGGGCTTCGGTGGCCTCGGCGACATCATGGACGCGTTCTTCGGCGGCGGTGCCAGCCGTGGGCCGCGCTCGCGGGTGCGCCGGGGCAACGACGCCCTGCTCCGCCTCGAGCTCGACCTTGTCGAGACCGCCTTCGGGACGACCAGGGACATCACCGTGGATACCGCGGCGGTGTGCGCTACCTGTTCCGGGGACGGCGCGGCGCCGGGAAGCCACCCGGTGACCTGCTCGGTCTGTCACGGGCGCGGGGAGATCCAGCAGGTCACCCGCTCGTTCCTAGGCCAGATGGTCACCTCCAGACCGTGCACCCGCTGCGGCGCCACCGGGACGGTGATCGAGTATCCGTGCAGGGAGTGCGGCGGCGACGGCCGGGTCCGCAAACGGCGCAACCTCACCGTCAAGATCCCCTCCGGTGTCGAGGACGGGATGCGCATCCGGCTGTCCGGCGAGGGCGAGGTCGGTCCGGGAGGCGGGCCCAACGGTGACCTCTACGTCGAGGTGCAGGAGCGCGCGCATCCGGTGTTCACCCGGGAGGGCGACGATCTGCACTGTGAGCTACGCGTCCCGATGACTGCGGCCGCACTCGGCACCACCTGTGTGCTGGACACCCTTGACGGTAGCGAGACCATCACGGTCAAGCCCGGCACCCAACCGGGCCATGTGATTACGATGAGTGGCCGCGGTATTCCGCACCTGCGTTCGGTCGGACGGGGTCACCTGCACATCCACGTCGTGGTCGAGACACCAACCAAGATCGATGTTGAGCAGGAGAGGCTGCTGCGCGAACTGGCGAAGCTACGGGACGAAGAGCAGCCGGCGGTCGTAACCAGCGGTAACGGGTCCGCCGACGGGCAGGGCTTCTTCTCTCGGCTGCGCGGCTCCCGCGGAACGCGGTAGGCGTGACCCTTGGTGACCTTCGAAGGGCCTGACCGCTGACCGCACCCCTGTTCCACCAGGTATCGGTACCGGACACCCCCGAGCTGACGCTGTCCGGCGCGGAGGGCCGGCATGCGGCGACGGTGCGGCGGCTGCGCCCCGGTGAACGTCTGGATGTCACCGACGGGCATGGTGTGGTCGCCGAGTGCACGGTCGTGCGGTGTCGGCGGGACGAGCTCGACTGCGCGGTCGAGCGCAGGGTCGTGCACCCGGCGCAGGTTCCCCTGCTCGTGGCGGTCCAGGCGCTGGTCAAGGGCGACCGCGGTGAGCTCGCCGTCGAGCTCATGACCGAGGTGGGAGTCGACGAGATCGTCCCCTGGGCGGCCTCCCGCTCGATCGCGCGCTGGGAGGGGGAGCGGGGTGCGCGTGCGCATGGCCGCTGGTCGGTGACTGCTCGTGAGGCGGCGAAGCAGTCGCGGCGGGTGTTCTGGCCGCGGGTCTGCGCTCTTGCCGACACCGACACCGTCGCAGCCCGGCTTGCCGCGGCCGACGTCGCCGTGGTCCTGCACGAGGACGCCACCGAACCGCTGACCCGGGTGCTGGCCGCCGAGGCGTCCGCCACCCGGCCATCTCTTGCCCGGGCGCCGGACACGCCCGCCGCATCGCCGGAGATCGTCGTGGTGGTGGGCCCGGAGGGCGGGATCACCACAGCCGAGCTGGAGGTGTTCGCCGCGGCCGGGGGACGACCGTCCCGGCTCGGCCGTACGGTGCTGCGGACGTCGACCGCCGGTGTGGTCGCCGCCGCGGTTGTCCTCTCCCACACCTCCCGATGGGACCGCTAGACCGTGTTCTCGGTGCGCCCGGGGTCCCCGCCGTGTCGACGCAGCCGATGCGGCAGGTCCAACAGGCCCGAGGATCGCTACACTGAAGGACCGTACTGACTCATGTCATTCGAGAGGTCTCGTGGCCGACACCGGCCGCAACCCATGACCGATTCCACCTCCCCGTCCGACCAGCGGACCGTTACGCGCATCGTCGTCCCCGGTGCGCACAGCATGGTGAGCCTGCTAGGCCACCAGGACGAGTTGTTGCGCGTTGTCGAACAGGCGTTATCGTCCGATGTCCACGTCCGGGGTAACGAGATCACCATTACCGGTCATCCGGACGAGAACGCGCTGGCGGCCAAGCTCTTCGCCGAGCTGATCGCCGTGCTGGAGTCCGGAGCCGAGCTCACCCCGGCCCATGTGGACCACTCGCTGTCGATGCTGCGCAGCGGCAGCGAGGAACGGCCGGCCGAGGTTCTCACCCTCAACATCCTGTCAAGCCGGGGCCGGACGATCCGGCCGAAGACGCTGAACCAGAAGCGTTACGTGGACGCGATCGACGCCCACACCATCGTGTTCGGCATCGGCCCGGCCGGTACGGGCAAGACGTACCTGGCCATGGCCAAGGCCGTGCAGGCGCTGCAGTCCAAGCAGGTGAACCGGATCATCCTGACCCGGCCGGCGGTCGAAGCGGGGGAGCGGCTCGGTTTCCTGCCCGGCACCCTCTACGACAAGATCGACCCGTACCTGCGCCCGCTGTACGACGCCCTGCACGACATGGTCGACCCGGACTCGATCCCGCGGTTGATCCAGAGCGGCACCATCGAGGTCGCGCCGCTGGCGTACATGCGTGGGCGGACCCTCAACGATGCGTTCATCATCTTGGACGAGGCGCAGAACACCTCCATCGAGCAGATGAAGATGTTCCTCACCCGCCTCGGTTTCGGTTCCAAGATCGTCGTGACCGGGGACATCACCCAGGTGGACCTACCCAGCGGTACCCGCAGCGGCCTGCGGGTGGTCCGGGAGATCCTCGACGGGCTCGACGACGTCCACTTCGCGATCCTGACCAGCGCGGACGTGGTACGCCACCGGCTGGTCAGCGAGATCGTCGATGCCTACGCCCGGTGGGACGCGGCAAGCGCGCCGAGGCCACAACCCGCCCAGGCCGGCCGCCGGGACCGGCGATGACGACAGGCACCGGGACGACGGACATACCGCGACGACAGGCATGCCGCCGGCCGGCGTGCCTGCGGACATGCCGGCTCACGTACCGGATGACACGCCGACAACGATGTGCCGCGTGCGGCGGCGCCGAATGAGGATGGATCATTGATGGCCGTGTTCGTGGCGAACGAGTCGGGCGTCGACACCGACGAGGTCACCCTTACCGCGCTCGCCCGGTTCGTGCTGGACGCCATGAAGGTCAACCCGCTGGCGGAGCTGTCGGTCATGATGGTGGAACAGTCCGCCATGGAGGAGCTTCACGTCCGTTACATGGGCGAGGAAGGCCCGACCGACGTGCTGGCCTTCCCCCAGGACGACGCGTTCGACCCGTCCTCGCCCGACTCGGGCGAGGACGACCCGACCCTGCTGCTCGGCGACGTCGTCCTGTGCCCGGATGTCGCCCGCAGACAGGCGGCGAAGGCGGGCCACTCGACCGAACACGAGATGCATCTGCTGTGCACGCACGGCATCCTGCACCTGCTCGGTTACGACCATGCCGAGCCGGACGAGGAGCGTGAGATGTGGGCTGTGCAGTCCCGGCTGCTGACCTCCTGGGCCACCGCCCGCGCCGCCGGCGCGCACTGATCGTGGCACGTGTCGGGCATGGCAGGCGTCCCGGGTACGGCAGGTGCCCCGGACACGACACGTGTCGGGTGTGCTACTCGCTGAGCGTGCCGGGGAACTGACAGGGCGGATCAATGGGTTACGGTGATGTTCCACTTCTGCTGCTCGCGGTGGTAGCCACGCTGTTCGCGGCCGGAATCGGATGTATCGACGCCGCGCTGACACGGGTCTCCCGGGTCGCGGTCGACGGATTCGTCCGTGCGGGACGCCCCAGAGCCGCGAGCCTGGCCACGATCGTCGCTGATCCGGGGCGGTACCTGGCGCTGCT
Source organism: Candidatus Protofrankia californiensis (assembly GCF_900634715.1). Lineage (GTDB taxonomy): Bacteria > Actinomycetota > Actinomycetes > Frankiales > Frankiaceae > Protofrankia > Protofrankia californiensis. The sequence continues at coordinate 84,699 of NZ_CAAAFO010000041.1, forward strand.
GCTGTTGCTGCGGATCGTCGGGGAGATGGTCGCCGCCGCGTGCGTGACCGTCATAGCGGTACACACCTATGGTGCCGGGTTCATCGCGGTTGGTTTCGGGGCGCTGGTCGGCACCCTGTTCGCCTACATCTTCGTCGGAGTCGTGTTCCGGACGCTGGGCCGCCAGCACGCCCCGGTGGTGGCGCTCGCGACCGCGGGGCTCACCAGCTGGCTCGGCCGGATGTTCGGGCCGCTGCCGCGGCTGCTGATCGCGTTCGGCAACGCGGTCACCCCGGGCCCCGGCTACCGGGACGGCCCGTTCGCCACCGAGGCGGAACTGCGTGACCTCGTCGACCTCGCCGAGGAGAACGACGTCATCGAACGCGGCGAGCGTGACATGATCGCATCCGTCTTCGAGCTGGGGGACACGCTGGTGCGGGAGGTCATGGTCCCCCGTCCCGACATGGTCTACATCGAGTCGGTGAAGACCGTTGCGCAGGCGATCTCGCTGGCACTGCGCAGCGGCTTCTCCCGCATCCCGGTGACCGGGGAGACCGTGGACGACGTCGTCGGGATCGCCTTCCTCAAGGACATGGTCGGCCGTGAACGCGAGGGCTGGGATACCCGGCCCGTGTCGGACGTCATGCGGCCACCGGCATTGGTGCCCGAGAGCAAGCACGCCGACGTTCTGCTGCGCGAGATGCAGGCTTCCCGGACCCACATGGCGATCGTCATCGACGAGTACGGCGGGACCGCCGGGCTGGTCACCATCGAGGACATCCTCGAGGAGATCGTCGGCGAGATCACCGACGAGTACGACGCCGAGATCGTGCCGGTGGAGTGGATCAACGACGATACCGCCCGCGTGACCGCCCGGCTCGGCGTGGACGATCTGCGCGAACTGTTCGGCACGGATGAGCTGCCCGGCTCCGACGACGTGGAAACGGTCGGTGGGTTGCTGGCGAACGCGCTGGGACGCGTGCCGCTGCCGGGAGCGACGGTAACCGTCGGAGTGGTCACACTCACCGCCGAGAGCGCTGCCGGCCGGCGCAACCAGATCGGTACCGTGGTGGTGCGCCGGTCGCCGGGCCAGGCCGAGGACTCCACCGCCGGTGGGTCCGCGTCCGTGTCCGCGGGGGACACGGACGGCGGCGACACGCCCAGGGGTGAGGTGTCCAGGGGCGACGTGTCCAGGGGTGATGCCGCTCGCGCGGGCAACCACCGGGCCGGCAGGGAGCGGGCCGGTGCTGGCCGGGCTGGTAAGAAGCGTACGGATGGTACGGGTAGTACGGGTAGCGATACCGCGGACGCTGCCGGCGGTGACAACAGAGGGGGGCAGGGCAGCGACGTGGGTGCCACCGACCCGGTCACGCGTCGTGCCGCTTCCGGGGCGCGTACATGAGCTTCGATGAGGCAGGGGCAGGCGGCGTGTCAGAGCTGGACGTGGATGGACGGGCCGGAAGCGGACGGGAGGCGGCCGGGGACGGGGGCGCAGAGTCCGGCGGTCGCGTCGCCGTCACCTGGATCGACCATGGCTCGCTGGCGGCCGAGGACGCCAAGCTCGTGATCCTCGCCCGGTCGGCGAGGCTGCGTGCCTACGTCCCGTGGGGCGGTACCGCGACGGCGGAGGGCGCGGCTGTCCGTGACACCGACGGGCGGACCTACGCGGCGGCGACCGTGGAGAACGCCGAGGAGCGGCTCACCGTGTCGGCGCTCGCCGCCGCGGTCGTCGCGGCGGCGTCCAGCGGGGCGCGCCGCTTCGAGGCGGCGGCGATCGTTTCCGAGCGTGTTTCGGGACCGGAGCCGGAGCCGGGCGCCCTGAACGTCTCGGGTCCGAGTACGTCAGGCCTGGGCGCGCCGGACGTGCCGAGGGCTGACGACCTGCTGGTGCTGGGCGAGTTCGGTGCCGGCGTGCCGGTGTTCCTCGCCGGCTCCGACGGCGTGGCCCGGGGCCGGGTGACCACCTAGTGGCCAGCTCGGTGGAGACCGGACCACAGTTCCGGTCCGGGTTCGCCTGCTTTGTCGGGCGTCCCAACGCGGGCAAGTCGACGTTGACCAACGCGCTCGTCGGCTCGAAGGTCGCCATCACCAGCGGGCGCCCGCAGACGACCCGGCACGCCGTCCGCGGCATCGTGCACCGTGACGACGCCCAGCTCGTCCTGGTCGACACCCCCGGCCTGCACCGGCCCCGGACCCTGCTCGGCCAGCGGCTCAACGACGTGGTCCGTGCGACCCTGTCCGAGGTGGACGTGGTCGCCTTCTGCGTCCCCGCGAACGAGGTGGTCGGTCCGGGTGACCGGTTCATCGCCGATGAGCTCGCCCGGCTGCCCAAGCGGACGCCGTTGGTCGCGGTCGTCACCAAGAGCGACCTGGTGCCCGACCGGGACGCGCTCGGCGCGCAGCTGCTCACGGTCTGCTCACTGGCGGACTTCGCCGACGTGGTGCCGGTCAGCGCGGTGTCGTCGTTCCAGGTGGGGGTGCTCGCGGATGTGCTGGTCGGACGCCTGCCCGCCGGCCCGCCGCTGTACCCCGACGGTGAGCTGACCGACGAGCCCGAACAGGTGATGGTCGCCGAACTGGTCCGCGAGGCCGCGTTGGAGGGCGTGCGCGACGAGTTGCCGCACTCGCTCGCCGTCGTCGTCGAGGAGATGATCCCCCGCGAGGACCGGCCGGCGGACCGTCCGCTGCTCGACGTCCACGTGAACGTCTACGTCGAACGGCAGAGCCAGAAGGCGATCGTCATCGGGGCGAAGGGCGCCCGGCTCAAGGACGTCGGGACGCGGGCCCGCACCCAGATCGAGGCGCTGCTCGGTACCCCCGTCTACCTGGACCTGCACGTCAAGGTGGCCAAGGACTGGCAGCGCGACCCCCGCCAGCTCCGCAAACTCGGCTTCTGACCGATCTCGATCACG
>NZ_CAAAFO010000041.1:88177-88750 GCF_900634715.1 Candidatus Protofrankia californiensis
AAGACTCGGATGGTACGCCATCGATGATGAGAGCCGCATCCTGTGGATTACCGAGGCCGAGGCAGGTCATCCGAAGAAGACGGATACGCATGGACGCGCCAAGCGGTGAAGCTTTGGAGCGCCCCCTGGTTGGTCAGCGGCTGCGGAATCGGGGGCGGCGTGGCGTGTCGGACGGTGGCTCCCGGGGGCGGGGGCCCGGCGGGGTGACCCTTGGGGTGACGGGCCGCCAGCCCGCGGGCAGTGGTAGCGGGGCATCGTTAGGCAAGCGGCGGATGGTCGGGTCGTACGGATCAAGCTCACCCGCCTCGAAGCGGACGCTCTTGATCTTCCACTGGAACGAGCCACCTGCTGTACCGCCGAGCTTGTGGGAGCTATCGGGCAGGAGCACGGCCCACGCGTCTTCGGCGAGCCCGAGCAGCGTGGCGACGCGGGCGCCGGTGGTGGGGTTCCACAGGTGTGCGGTGCCGTCCCAGGAGCCGGTGGCGAGCAGGGTGCCGTCGGGGGAGAAGGTGACGGCGGTCACCGGCCTGGTGTGGCCGCGCAGGACGCCATGGGGTTGTTCGGTGGTGGTGC
>NZ_CAAAFO010000041.1:89106-89778 GCF_900634715.1 Candidatus Protofrankia californiensis
CCTGGGAGCTGGTGGCGAGCAGGGTGCCGTCGGGGGAGAAGGCGACGGCGGTCACCTCGCCGGTATGGCCGCGTAGAATGCTGTGGGCTTGCCCGGTGGTGGGGTTCCACAGGTGTGCGGTGCCGTCGAAGGAACCAGTGGCGAGCAGGGTGCCGTCGGGGGAGAAGGCGACGGCGGTCACCCCACTGGTGAGGCCGGTGAGGCTGCCTTGTCGACGACCGGTGCGGACGTCCCACAGGCTCACCGGCCCGTTCGCCCCACCGGCCGCGAGGAGCGTGCCATCCGGGGAGAACGCCACCGCACTCACAGGCAAGACAGTGGGAAGCTGGATCAGTTGAGCTCGGTCACGGCCTGCGACCACGGCCTCAGCCAGCTCGTACCTGTCACCGATGTTCTCGGGCTGTCCTCCGAGGACAGCCGTCAGGTGCCACCGGCTGCCCGTTACGACGGCGGCGGTGAGGTCCACCTCGGTCAGTCGCGCTTCGGACAGGTCCGCGACGGTGAGATCCGCACTACGCAGGTTCGCATGATCGATCCGGGCGTGGTCGAGATGTGCCCCGCGGAACACGGCACCGTCGAGGCGGGAGTCGCGGATCGTCACGTTGGTCAGCACAGCCTCTGACAGGTCCGCGCGGGTGAGGGTGGCGTTCTCGATGGTCGCGCCGGCCAGGA
>NZ_CAAAFO010000041.1:89951-91448 GCF_900634715.1 Candidatus Protofrankia californiensis
CCGCGGCGAGCCGGCGGGCGGCCTCGGCGGCGACCAGGTACTCCATCACTGAGGCGTGGATGAAGGAGAACCGGCCGTCGGCGTCCCGCACGAGCAGGGTTCCCGAGCCGATCATCTGGGTCAGCTCGGCGTCGGTGAGCTTCGCCGGGTTGCTCATGCCCGCCAGCACCGCGGTGGCGGTGGCGGTGAGCTCCTCCACGCCGATGTGCCGCTCGGTGGTTCCCCACAGGGTCAGTGCCAGGCGGGTGGCCGCGTCCAGCCGGTCGGCCTTGGACAGCGAGGGCGACGCTCCACGCTGGCGGGCGCGCTGCTCCTCGTGGTCGAGCCAGGCGTCGACCAGTTCCCGGTACAGGTCGGCCGGACGGATCGTCCCGTCGCCACCCTGAGCTTGCTCCAGCCGCTCGTCGTCCAGGGCCGCGATGAAGGACAGCATCCGGGGATTGCGCGACAGCCCCAGCAGGTCGCGGATGCCGCGGATCAGCTTCATCCGCTCCGTGGCCCGCCGCTCGGCGTGCGCCGGGCCGGTCGGGTGAACCGCCGGATCCCAGCTGTACCGGTGGAGCAGGAAGCTCGTGATCTGGGTGTCGGTGAAGTCCTCGATCCGGGTGATGCGCCGGCCCGGGATCAGGTCGACCCGTTGGGCGAGAGCCTTGAACACCTGGTCGTCGGTGAGGAAGTACTGCGTGCGACTGGTCAGCACGATCTTCGTCTTGTCGCGTACGGCAGCTGTCAATGTGCTCAGATGTTCGGCTGCGCGGTCGTAGGTCACCCGCAGGGCGAGCTCGTCGAACCCGTCGAACAGCAGGATGATTCGCCCCGCGTGCAGCATGTAGCGGAACGCGTCGAGGTCGAAGCGGGTCTGCCCGCTGTTCGCCAGATGGGCCGCGACCAGCGTGTCCAGATCGTGCGACTTCTCCAGCCCGCGTAACTCGATCAGCATGGGGGTCACGTGCGGCAGCTGTGCGGGCAGCCGCCGGGCCAGCTCGTGCAGCAGGAAGGTCTTGCCCCGGCCGAAGTCACCGAGGATCAGCACGAACCGGGGCTGGTCCGTGGTCAGCCAGCCCGTCACGTCCGTGAGCACGTCCACGGGGGTGTCCTGTGACCGCGGTTGGTCCGCCAGGTCCAGGCGGGTGCCGCGCTGCGGCACGTACAGGGCCGGCGGGTAGATCTGATCGGACTCCAGCCCCCTGGTCTGCCGGTCGAGGTAGCCGCGCAGGTCCAGCACGCCCTGGTACTCGGGCATGCTCAGCAGCCGCACGCCCGCCCGTTCGGCCTGTGCGACCAGCTCGGGGTCAGCTTGATCATTCCCGCAGTAGACCAGGTCGGAGAACAGCGTCGGGTTCGCGGCGAGGTAGCGCCGGCGGATCGTCCGGACGAACTCCTCCACCGCGCCCGCGTCCGCGTTGCCGGCGATCAGGCCGATCACGCGCTGCTCCACCACCTGCCCTTCGGCGCGCCAGACCCGCAGATGGGCGGCCATCTCCCCGGCAGCCTCCA
>NZ_CAAAFO010000041.1:91782-92280 GCF_900634715.1 Candidatus Protofrankia californiensis
CTCGCTCGACCCTGGCAGCCGGGTGGCGCAGGCGGGCCACCTCGGCGGCGTCGTCCAGCAGGTCACGGGGGCGGTCACGGCCCCGCGCGGGTGGCAGGAGCGCCTCGTCGACGTCGGCCGGCCGGTATGGCCACTGCCCGTCGTCACCGTCGTCATGGCCCTCACCGTTACCGCCGTCGTCATGGTCGTGGTCGGTGCCGCTTCGGGCCGGTGCGGGAAACACGGTGTGGGCCGAGGAGAGATCATGGGTCGTACGGAGCGGTCGCCGGCGGCCGGCAGGGCCCTGACCAGGAGTGAAGCGGGTGAACCCCGTCCGGTCGATCCGGATCACTTGGTAGCGCAGCCGACCGTCACCCTGTTCCAGCGGGAGTACGGGCAGGCCGGAGGAGAGCGTGTGCGCCTTCCCGCCCTGCTCGTTTTCACCCCCCTTGTTTTCACCCTGGTCGTTTCCGCCCTGCCCGTGCAGCAGCAGGTTCAGGTGTGGGCCGAGAAGCCGGT
>NZ_CAAAFO010000041.1:92751-94025 GCF_900634715.1 Candidatus Protofrankia californiensis
CGAGGTCCTCGGCGTCCCGCAGCTCGCTGTTGTGCGATGTCGGCCCGGCGAGCGGATCGTGGTGCACGGCGCCGATCCGCAGCCAGCCGTCCCGGGCGAACCCGAACAGGGTGTTGGCGGCGCTGTCGAGCTGCTCGGCGCCCAGCCATCCGTGGTGAACCAGATGCGACTGGGCCATGGTCGAGTTCAGCCCCGCCACCACGACCTTCAGATCGGATATGGCAAAATACGACCATTCTTCGCCGACCTGGAAACCGATGTCCGCGTCCGGGCCGTAGAAACGGCGCAGCAGCCTGTCGAAGAACGTCCATTTCGGCCAGTACGGCGCGACCGGCTCCTCGTCGGCGACCTCCTGCTGGAGAAAATAGGCTTCGCAGAGTTTCTCGTTGACGTCATGGCTGCCCGGGATGATTGCGAACCGATTGTGGTCGAGGCGCAGGGCGTCGGCCAGCCCGGCCAGCACGTCATACGCCTGCTCGAACTCGCGTTTCGCGCCCGTCCCGGTGAGGTCGCCGGTGACGACGACGAGATCCGGAAGCAGCTCCCCGGTGTCGGTGTCGGTGCCGGTGTCGGCGGTGAGCCGGCGCAGGTCGTCGGACAGCCAGGTGACCAGCTCCGCGGGCGTCCGGCTGTCCGTGGGCTGTGCGGGTAGCCGCATTCCCGACAGGTGCAGCACGGTGACGGTGCGTTCATTGCCTGAAGGGCCTCCTGGAAAGGCCGGGCCGGTCCTGCCGCCGGTGCCGGGAAAAGCAGGGGCTGTCGTGGGCTTTCCCCGTCCGGTGATGGACGCGGTGATTCCCCGGATCAGTTCTTCGGCCGCGGCGTTCTCGTCCTTACCGACCAGGTCGATATAGGTGCGTGAACGCAGAAGGCCGTCCGGTTGGCATGCGCTGATACGCACGGGCACGATGCCGCGTCCGCGACCGTCCGGATCGTCCGGCCAGACCGCCAGCCATTCGGCGTTGCCGTACCGGGAGTCGCGCAGGTATGTCTCCGACAGTACCGGCACCACCCGCGTGGACGCGGGCAGCGTGCGATGCATGCGGGCCGCCCAGTCCGATCCGGGTACGAGGTCCCAGGCCTGTATGAACGCCCGGGCAGGACGGCCGCTGATCCGGATTCTTTTCTCCAGCTGCCAGGCGATCCACTCCGCCCATCCCTTGTCCGCGCCGGTGTAGCTGATGAAGAAGTCGAATTCGGCATCGCCGCCACCGGCCGCACAGCCCCCGTTGCCCATGGGTCGAGCATGCCACTGTGTGCCACGGATCGTGCCG
>NZ_CAAAFO010000041.1:94149-96256 GCF_900634715.1 Candidatus Protofrankia californiensis
TTGAGTCGTGCCGACCGTGGAAAGGTGGGACCCGCACCCGTCTTATATCGTCCAGATCGTTTCGATCGGCAGCGCGCGCATTCGGTCGCCGAACGGCAGCGGCTGCGCTCCCGCATACATCACGTAGCCCGCAAGAAACTGGTCACCGGCTTTCCGGGCGAGCTGATGCAGCCCCCGGAAGTCGTCCGCGCGAACGGTCTCGGAGGCTTTGACCTCGATGCCGACGATCTCGCCCGATGCGCGCTCCAGTACGGCATCTACCTCATTACCGTCACGGTCGCGGTAGTGGAAGAGTTGTACTGGCTCCTCTGCCCAGGTCAGTTGGCGGGCGAGTTCGCCGATGACGAAGTTCTCCAGAAGCGGGCCGACGGGCGCCGTTGGATGTGCTGCCCGTTTGAGGGACATACCGGCCAGGTGCCCGGCAAGTCCCGAGTCAATCATGATCAGTTTTGGTGTGGCGACCGCTCGGGTGGTCAGGTTGTTGGACCAGGCCGGGATTCTTCGCACAACATAGATCAGCTCCAGGGCGTCCAGATGGCGGCGGACCGTGGACGCGGCAAGACCGAGATCACGGCTCAGTCGCTGGGGGACGGCCATGCCTGCCATGCATGCCGCGAGTGCGCCGATCAGCCGGCGCAGGTCGGTGGCATGTGTGATCTCGGATACCTGGCGCACGTCGCGCGTAATGAGATCGGACAGATAGGAGGTGAAGAACCGGCCGCGGCGACGCGCGTCGGCGCGGCGTACCGCCTCGGGATATCCGCCTTGTAGGGCACGGGCAACATAGTCCGGGCGACGCAGGGTGCTCTCCGGTACGTGCGTATCTGGGCCTTGGCCGAACACGGTGTCGACGAAGCTGTCGGGGGTTCCGTGGATCTCACCCTGTGACAGTGGCCACAGTTCGATTGTTTCGGTTCGACCGGGCAGGGCGTCGGGCAGGTCACGCAGACCCGACAGCCGGGCTGAGCCGGTGAGTAGAAACCGCCCCGGGCGGGGATCGCGATCAACCTCGAGTTTGATCCCGAGCAGTAGCTCGGGCACCCGCTGGACCTCGTCGATCAGCAGCAGGCCGCCGTGCCGGACGAATCCCGTCGGGTCCGCTTCGGCGGCTGCCCGGACCGCCGCGTCGTCGAGGAAGTACGTCCTGACGTTGGTCGAGGAGTTCGCCACCAGTTGAGCAAGGGTGCTCTTGCCAACCTGTCGGGCACCGTTGATCACTACGACGCGCGTGTCGGCGAGAGCCTGACCGACCAGATCGACGGCATGGCGCGGGTAGAGATCCGGGGCGATCATCATGTTGCCCGAGGATACCGTGAACCATGATCGATGGTGGATCTGCCGCCAGCATCGTGGTGGATCTGCCGCTGCCTGTATGGTGAATCTGCCGTAAAGATCACGGTGGATCTGCCGTATGTCACGCGGTGGATCTGCCGCCCGCTGTCGGAGGCGGTGGAATGGCTGCCCCGGCGGAACCGGTTCGATCGTGAGGCATCTTGGTCGGGGATGCGCGGCTGGTCAGGTAGGCGTGGTTCAGGTAGGCGTGGTGGGGTTTCCGGCCGCGTTCAGTGCGGCGTCCAGCAGGGCCTCCCGGTTGGCCAGGATGAACTCCTTGAGCGTCTCCGGCAGCAGCGGGAAACCGGTGATGTCCTCGCCGTGCAGGTCGATGCGTTCGACGTCGTAGCCGCCCTTGGCCGGATTGGTGAACTCCGCTCCGGTCCGGGCGGCGAGATCCATGGAGACGAGCCGGCAGACGAAGAAGTGCTGGACGATGATGCCGGGCTTGCGGCCGTCGCGATCGTTGCCCGCTCTGGGTGTGCTGGTGAGGAACACCTGTTGGACGCGGTCGGCGGTGGCGCCGAGCTCCTCGGCCAGCTCGCGGTGCAGGGCCGCCTCGACCGACGCGTCATGCGCGTCGACCCCGCCGCCCACCGTGGACCAGTAGGGTGCCACACCGGGCGGTGTCCGGCGGAACACGATCAGGTGTCCCTCCCCGTCGATCAGGATTGCTCGGGCTGCCCGCCGCACGACTCGCACCGACCCATCATCGCCTCTGCGCCGATACGCGGATGCTCCCGTGCCAATACTGGGATGCCCCTGTGGCCAACAG
>NZ_CAAAFO010000041.1:96661-101096 GCF_900634715.1 Candidatus Protofrankia californiensis
CGTCCGGTATCGTCCCGAGCCTGGCCCTTACCTTTGAACCTTTGACATTTGCTCTGAACCTTTGACATTTTCTCGTCTGCTGACGGTGGTTATCACCGAGAGCACGGCGAGCACAGACAGTGACGATATTGAGGTGTCCGGGGTCGCTCGAGGTCGAGGCCGGTGTGATCCGGCTCATTGTCGATCTTCCGGTCCAGTGCCGGCCGGCACGTGTCGCGATCATCTCGACCGCGCTCTGCCCCCTTACCGGAATGCGTGCAACCATGGGCAGGTGCCGGTCTACCGAGATGAAGGTGTCGTCCTGCGGACGACACCGCTCGCCGAAGCCGACCGCATCATCACTGTTCTGACCCGGCGGACGGGGCGGATACGCGCGGTGGCCAAAGGGGTGCGCCGCACGTCGTCCCGTTTCGGTGCCCGGTTGGAGCCGGGTACCTACGTCGACCTCCAGCTCCACGAGGGACGCTCCCTCGACACCGTCACCCAGGCCGACATACTCAGCCCGTACGGCGCGGTGATCGCGTCGGATTATCCCCGGCACACCGCGGCGGCGGTCATGCTGGAAACCGCCGAGCGGCTGACCAGCGAGGAACGCCAGCCTGCGATGCGCCTGTTCCTGCTCCTCGTCGGTGGTCTGCGCACGCTCGCTCAGGGTGAACGGGCACCGTCTCTCGTTCTGGACGCGTTCCTGCTCCGCGCGTTGGCCATCGCCGGTTACGGGATGGCCCTGGCGGACTGCGCCCACTGCGGGGACCCAGGACCCCACCACGCGTTCTCCGTCCCGGCGGGGGGCGTAGTGTGCCCGGAATGCCGACCGCATGGAGCGGTGTCGATGTCTCCGGCTGCCGTGAAGCTGCTGTCCGATCTGCTCACCGGCGATTGGGCTTGCGCCGGGGCGAGCGAAGCCCGGACCCGGCGCGAGGCGGGTGGGTGCGTCGCCGCCTACCTGCAGTGGCATCTCGAATACGGATTGCGCACGCTGCCTCATCTGGAGCGAGTGTGAGCGGGACCAGGCAGGTCACGGTCGTCACCACGGTCGTCACCACGGCCGCCAACAAGGCCATTGACAGGGCCATCATAGGGCCGTCAATAAGCAGGAGGGGGGCAGCCGGTGAATCTGCGTAATGGGGGGCTCGGGCAGTTCCGTGAGCCTCACCCACATCCTTCCGGCGCATGCCCGCCGGAGATTCCTTCCGCACTGATCCCGCGGCATGTCGCCATCGTCATGGACGGTAACGGTCGGTGGGCGAAAATGCGCGGCCTGCCGCGCACGAAGGGTCATGAAGCCGGCGAGGAGGCTCTCTTCGACTGTGTGGAGGGCGCCATCGAACTCGGCGTCCGCTGGCTGTCGGTGTATGCCTTCTCCACCGAGAACTGGAAACGGTCGCCGGACGAGGTCGCGTTCCTGATGCGTTTCACCGACGGGGTGTTCGGCCGGCGCATCGACGACATGGCCGCGCTCGGTGTCCGGGTCCGGTGGGCCGGCCGGCGTCCCCGGCTGTGGAGCAACGTCATCCGGCGGCTGGAGGCAGCCGAAGAACGTACCCGCGGGAACGACCGTCTCACCCTGGTGATGTGCGTCAACTACGGCGGACGGGCCGAGCTTGCCGACGCCGCCGCCGCCATCGCCCGGGACGTCCGGGACGGCCGGCTGCGGGCCGACCGCATCGACGAGGACACGATAGCCCGCTACCTCGACGAGCCGGAGATGCCCGACGTCGATCTGCTGATCCGTACCTCCGGGGAGCAGCGGCTGAGCAATTTCCTGCTCTGGCAGGCGGCATACGCGGAGTTCCTGTTCGTCGAACGGCTGTGGCCGGACTTCGACCGCCGCGACCTGTGGACAGCTTGCCTGGACTTCGCCAAGCGCGACCGCCGCTACGGCGGTGTCGTCGCCCATCCCTCCGGGGTCTGATCCGGACGTGGTGGGCCGGCGGCAGCGGGGGTCTACCTGTCTCGGTAGACGGCGTTGCCGGTGGCCCCCCACCGGAATTTTCGCCACCCTGCGGAGGAGCCCCGCGACCTGGTAGAACCGTGCTGTGGTTGTTGTCACGCGGCTACGGGTTCCACCGGGGGACGCCGGTACCTTTCGTGAGCGGGCGGAACGGGTCCTGGCCGTCCTCGCCGGCGAGCGGGGCTACCGCTGGGCCCGGCTGGGACGTGCCGTGGACGACCCGGAACTCTGGATGATCACCTCCGAGTGGGACGGGGTGGGAGCCTGGCGCCGGGCCCTGTCGGCCTTCGACGTCCGGATGGAGCTGACGCCGCTGATGGCCTACGCCGTCGACGAGCCGGGCGCGTTCGAGGTGTTGCTGGCCCACGACGCCGCCGGCGGCCCCGCCCGCCGCGGTGGGTCCGACCTGGCGGCCGACGCCGCCACCGCCGCGCCCGGCGGCGGGCCGTCGAGGTGATGACCGGCAGCGCCCGCGGAGATGACCGGAGCGCCCGGAAAAGCGCCGGAGAAGCGGCCGCCCGGAGCAGCGATCACCCGCGCGGCGGCCGGAGACGATGCTCTACGGTGATGGTCGAAGGTGACGTTGAAGGTGACGAGGTCGTACCTGCTCGATCATGATCGTCGCCTGGCCCGTACGCTGGGTGCTCGACTCCCTGAACGGCACCTGTCCTCCTGATCGCCAGTGGGACCGGCCGCCCCCGCGGCTGGCCGATCTGCCAGGTTTCGCCGGAGGGCGGGTCGAGGACTCGACCGCCCCATGTCGCCGATGACATGTCGTCGATGGCCTCATGTCGCCGATGACGCAGGGCAGAAAGGAAGGGAGTGCCCGCGTGGCCAGTGCATCCGACCGCATGGACACCATCGTCAGCCTGTGCAAGCGCCGGGGGTTGGTCTTCCCCTCGAGTGAGATCTACGGCGGCCTGCGGGCATCGTGGGACTATGGTCCGCTCGGGGTCGAGCTGAAGAACAACGTCAAGCGCGCCTGGTGGAAGGCCATGGTCCAGGGCCGGGACGACGTCGTCGGCCTCGACTCGTGCGTGATCCTCGCCCGCGAGGTCTGGGAGACCAGCGGCCACGTGCAGGTCTTCGTCGACCCGCTGACCGAATGCCTGTCCTGTCACAAGCGGTTCCGTGCCGACCATCTGGAGGAGGCGTTCGAGGCCAAGCGCGGCCGGCCGCCGACAGCGCTCACCGAGATCGTCTGCCCGAACTGCGGGTCGCGTGGCACGTTCACCGAGCCGCGGATGTTCAACGGCCTGCTCAAGACCTACCTGGGCCCGGTCGAGGACGAGTCCGGCCTTGCCTACCTGCGTCCGGAAACGGCCCAGGGCATTTTCATCAACTACGCGAACGTCCAGGCGTCCGCCCGGCGCAAGCCACCGTTCGGGATCGGCCAGATCGGCAAGTCGTTCCGCAACGAGATCACTCCGGGTAACTTCATCTTCCGGACCCGCGAATTCGAGCAGATGGAGATGGAGTTCTTCGTCCCGCCGGGCGAGGATGAGACCTGGCATCAGTACTGGATCGACGAACGGATGAAGTGGTACCGCGACCTCGGCGTCCGGGAGGAGAACCTCCGTCATTTCGAGCATCCGAAGGAAAAGCTCTCCCACTATTCGAAACGGACCGTCGACATCGAGTATCGTTTCGACTTCGCCGGCCTGGAATGGGGTGAGCTGGAAGGCATCGCGAACCGGACGGACTACGACCTGTCCGTGCACGCGAAGGCGTCCGGCGCGGACCTGACCTATTTCGAGCAGGCCACCGGTACCCGGTACACCCCCTATGTCATCGAACCGGCGGCCGGGGTGGACCGTGCCACCCTGGTGTTCCTGCTGGACGCCTACGCGGAGGACACCGCGCCCAACACCAAGGGTGGGATGGACCGCCGGGTGGTGCTCCGCCTGGATCGCCGGCTTGCGCCGGTGAAGGCCGCGGTGCTGCCGCTGTCGCGCAATGCCGACCTTTCACCGGTCGCCCGCGACCTTGCCGCAGTGCTGCGCAGGCACTGGAACGTCGACTTCGACGATGCCGGTGCGATCGGGCGCCGCTACCGCCGGCAGGACGAGATCGGCACGCCGTTCTGTCTCACCGTCGACTTCGATTCGTTGCAGGATCAGGCGGTGACGATCCGCGAGCGCGACACCATGACGCAGGAGCGTGTCTCCATAGACCGGGCGGTGTCCTACCTCAACACCATGCTTGGTCCCTGCTGAATCCCCTTGACGATCATATGCTGGTGATCGTCAAGGGGATTCACGTCAGATATGATCATACCGGCGGGTTCGGCAGGTCGAGGTCTGTCGACCCGAACCGGTCTGCAAGGAAGCGTCCGTGGGACAGCAGCTTTGCGGTGTCCCCGGCTGCCGCCGCCTCGGTGACGTCCCGTACGCCCTTTTCCAACAGACCGAGCTGGTCGACGACGACCTCGCGTGGGGTACGCCCGTCGTCCAAACGGTGTGTCTCGGCGTATCGCGCTGG
>NZ_CAAAFO010000041.1:101721-104007 GCF_900634715.1 Candidatus Protofrankia californiensis
GGCCTGACTCCCACCGACATGATTACTGATAGCCACGGATGTCCTTGAAGGCGTCCATCAACGGGGATGTCCGCGCGTCGAACGTCGCGCCACCGGTGTCGGTGGCGATCGAGCGCAGGTCGTCCGGACGTGCCTCGCCGAAAATGATGCAGAACGTGCGGACGGCTCGGGCCGCCTGGGGGAGTCCCTGGTAGCCGGCGCGGAACTGCGCGGCTGACAGACCCGTGTTGTTCTCACCGTCGGTCATCAGGACGATCGATGTCAGGTAGCCCGGCTCCCGGGCGATCGCGTCGGAGGCAAGGCGGTACGCATCCGTGAGCGCGGAGTAGATGGCCGTTCCCCCCTCCGCCCGCAGGCCGTCGACGTACGAGCGGATCGCGGCCAGATCCGGCGAGGACGCCTGGGTGTCGGTCACGGTGAACTCGCGTGGCCCTCTGACCGAGCTGTTGAAGAGCAGCAGGGTGATCTTTTCGCGGCCGCGGAACCGGGCGAACCGGCCGGACAGCGAGGTGTCGGTACCGGCGAGTCCCGCCAGCGCGGATGTCAGGTCGGCCAGGCGCTGGCCGGCCATGGAACCGGACACGTCCAGTACGAAGATCGCGTGTGACGGCCGGCGGAAACGGTCGAAGTAGGAGGTGAGCAGCTCGTCGGCGACCGCCTGGGTGGCGGGAAAGGGTAGTTCGAGCAGGGTGGTCGCGGCGAACCGCGGGTCGAGCGCGACGCCTGGGACGGCCGGGCGGCGGTTTGTGTCGGTCTGCAGCCGCCGCTGGACCGCCGGGCTGCGCAGCCAGTTCACCACCCGGGTGTACTCGTCCTGCCGGGCCGGGTCGAGCAGGAGCATGGGGTAGTCGGCCGTGATGATGCCGTCCTTGGGGTAGACGATGGTGAGCGGCTCGCGCAGACGGCCGGAGCGTTGCAGGGACAACAGCACCGATTCGTAATTGATCATTCCGCCGGCGTCCTGAGGCCTGGCGACAAAGGCGTCGGCGAGCCAGCCCGAGCTGCCAGCGGTGAGCGTCTGTCCCGAGAAGAACGACGTCAGGGCGTCGTGGCGGACGTCGGAGGTCCGCAGCGCGTCCGACGTCCCGGCGAGCGCGGCCGCGACACCTACCAGTGCGCTGAACCCGGAGTTGGATGCCGCCGGGTTCGTCATGGCGTACGTCAGCTCGCCGGAGGCGACCTTCGCGGCGACGTCCGCCCAGGTGACATTCGTGCTGCCCGTCCAGCCGAACTTTGTGGC
This sequence comes from Candidatus Protofrankia californiensis, assembly GCF_900634715.1. Classification (GTDB taxonomy): domain Bacteria; phylum Actinomycetota; class Actinomycetes; order Frankiales; family Frankiaceae; genus Protofrankia; species Protofrankia californiensis. Next base: position 102,962 of record NZ_CAAAFO010000041.1, read on the forward strand.
GAGTGAGGTCCGGACGCCGAGGACCACCGGCGATGTCATGATCGGAGTACGGGTGCCGGCCGCTGTCGCACCACCGGGCAACAGGCGCAGGTAACGGTCGGAGGAGAACCATGTGGCGTCCGCGCCCGAGGAACGCCCGATGATTTTCTCGGCACCGTCGAGTGTTCCGGTGTAGGTCAGCTTCACCGTGACCCCGGTGGCCGCGCGCAGGTCGTCCAGCAGCGGCTCGACGTCGGCGATTTCCGACCCGGCGAGTATCCGCAGCACACCCGGTTTGCCCGGGCTGGGTCCCGGCCGCGGGTCGGGATCGGAGCCGCAGGCGGTCACGGTGAACGCGCACGCGCACGCGGCGAGAAGACCGAACGCGACCGCGCGCAGACGGTAGCCGGTCACTGCCCGCCGCCGGAGATCTCCAGCTCCCCGGCCGTGGCCTGGGCGATCTCGGCGGGAGCGGTCGCAGCGGCCCGGTCCAGGTATGCGGCTGCCTTTCCCACCTCGTCGGACAACGCCTCCACCGTGGTCCGCATGGTCGCCAGGGCGGCGGTCTTGTATCCGTCGATCGTGTCGATCGTGGCGTAGATGTTGGCGAACGCCTGCTGGAGGGCCTGCACCGACACGGTCGAGGACGCTGCCTGCCCGTGGATCTCGACGGTCTGCTGCCGCAGCAGCTCCGAGGTGCCGATGATGATGCGCTCGGTCGTCTCGTTCAACGCGGCGATCTGGTCGAGCACCAGCTTCTGGTTGGCCAGGGCCTGCGCGACAAGCACTGCGGTCCGAAGCGCCGCGACGGTCGTCGTGCTGGCCCGGTCCACACCTTTGATCAGTTCGAGGTTGTTGCGCCGGATCATCTCCAGGGCGAGGTAGCCCTGCGCGCTGACCGCGAGCTGGGTGAGTAGGTCCTGGTGTTTCTGCCGCACGTAGAACAGGACGTCCTCGCGAAGTGCCCGTGCCCGGTCCGGATCGCCGGCCTCGATCCGGTCGATCCGGGTGACGAGCTCGGCGTCGAGGTTCGAGGCCAGCTGGGTGTATTCGCGCAGCTTGCCCAT
>NZ_CAAAFO010000042.1 GCF_900634715.1 Candidatus Protofrankia californiensis
TCATCGGTGGGCAGGCCAACAGCCACGGAATTCCTCCTTGTAATCATAGGGACCAGCCGCCGTCGGCGGCGAGCACAGCGCCCGTACAGAAAGTGGCGTCCTCGGACAGGAAGACTGCGGCTCGTGCGATCTCGTCCACGGTCCCGAATCGGCCGAGGGGGGTTTCCGAGGCGATCTTGTGTCGCGAGGTCTCGGGGACTGCCGCGGTCATGTCGGTCTCGACAAAGCCCGGCGCGAGCACATTGACCCGGACTCCCTTGGGGGCTAGCTCCTTGGCGAGCGAGCGGGCGAAACCAACTGCAGCGGCCTTCGCGCTGGCGTAGGCAGTGTCTCCTGGGAACCCGACGACGCCGACGACGGAACCGACGAGCAGGATGCTCGGGTTCTCGCCGTCGACCAGCATCGGGATGGCGGCTCGGGCAAGCGCCGCGGTACTACGCAGGTTCGCTTCGATGACGCTCCACCACGTGTCAGGGTCGATCTTAGCGAGCCTGCCCCCGTGCCACACCGCGGCGTTGAGCACCAGCGAGTCGAGACGGCCCCACTGCATGCGGACCTCCTCGACTGCACTCAGCGTCGTCTCGGGTCGCGCCAGATCGAGATGCATCGGCAGCACCTGGTCCGGATGCATCGCGGCCAGCTTCTCCATGTTCTCCAGACTCGACCGGTAGGTGCCGGCGACTCGGACTCCTCGATCGAGCAGGTGGCGCGCAATGCCGGCGCCGATCCCGCGCGACGCTCCTGTGACCAGCGCGGTCCGCTCAGTGGTTGTCCGGTTCACGGCCATGTCGTGATTGTACCGATCGGTCCAAAGGATTGTCCAGGGTTTGTATATGTGATGAACGGCGCGACCAAGTGTTCCGATCTTGACGGGTCCGTACCCGCTTTGAACCGGTGAACTTGACATCGATTAGTTGTGTTTGCGGTGGGTGGATATCATTCGAGACGCGTTTGCTGGCGTCGTTGATCACGATTACCGATTCTTTTCCTATCGCTGCGCGAACCGTGTCGGCGTCGGGTCGGTCGTACGCGGCTACTGAAAGCCCGCGTGCCCGGTGGCGGCTCAGTCGAGGACCTCCGGGCCCCATCTATGAGGGTGGTCGCTGCCGGCGTGCTCGATCGCGCGGAGCTGCGCATCGATCGATCCAGCCCGGCATCCGTCAGGCATTGGAGGTCACCTTGCCGAGCCGGTGTTTCTGGACCTTCCCGGAGGTGGTGCGCGGCAGCGGTTCCGTGGTGAAGCGGTAGACGCGGGGAACCTTGAAACCGGCGATGCGCTCGCGCAGGTAGGCCGCGATGGCTTCCTGATCGGGATGGGTGTTCTCGCGCACGACGATGTGAGCCACCCCGATCTCACCCCACTTCTCGTCAGGTTCGCCGACCACCGCTGCTTCGATCACGTTGGTGTGGGCTGTCAGGACCCGCTCGATCTCCGCGGGATACACGTTCAGGCCACCGGTGATAATCATGTCCTTGGCTCGTCCGGCCATGAAGACGAAGCCCTGGTCGTCGTAGCTAGCAAGGTCGCCTGTATGCAGCCAACCGTCAGCTAGTGCTGCAGCGGTCGCTTCGGGTTTGTTGTAGTAGCCGACCATGTTCGCGGGTGACCGGCAGATGATCTCCCCGATGGTGTGCGGCGGGACATCTTGACCGGCGGCGTCGACGATGCGAATGGTAGCGGCCGAGCACGCTTTACCGGTCGAGCCAGTGCGGCCTTGCACGTCCTTGCCGGTGATCAGCAACATCAGCGAGGGGAACTCGCTCATGCCGTAGACTTGCAGAACATCGCAGTGTGGGAGCTTGGCCTTCAGCCCTTCCAATGACGAGGGTGGGACCGGCTCTCCGCCGCTGAGCACCATCGTCAGCGACGAGGTGTCGTAGCGGTCGAACTCGGGATGGTTCAGCACCCGCTTGAGTACAGTAGGCACCAGCAGGACCTTGGTGACGCGGTGCAGTTCGACCTGCCGGAGGAACTCGCCTGGGTCGAAGCCCGTGTTGCGTCCCAGGACAACCCGTCCGCCGCGCCATAACGTCGCGAGCGCCAGGTCGTGGAAACCGGCGGCCCAGCAGAGCGCGGGCACCACGTAGTAGACGTCCTCGTTGGTGATCCCGAAATCGACGATCTGGTGGTGGCTGTTCCATAGGACCGTCGAATGGCTATGCATGGCTCCCTTGGGGAAGCCGGTGGTACCCGAGGTGTACTGCAGCAGGAACAGGTCGTCAGCGCGCACGTCTGGCAGCGGCGGGGGAGCGCCGGCGGCCGTCAGGCTCTCGTAGGCGATGCCGAGCCCTGTGTGCTCTCCGACCTCGATGAGCGTCCGCTTGGCGTTGTCGTGAAGCGCCGGTTTGAGGGCGGGTAGGAGCGTGCCTTCGACGACGATCCATCGCGATTGGCTGTCGTCGAAGATGTACTGCATCTCCGACGCGGCCAGCAGGTAGTTGATCGGGACGATCACGCCGCCGAGTTTGGCCAGGGCGAAGAACAGCTCGACCCACTCGAGCCGGTTGTACATCACCACCGAAACCTTGTCGCCCTTGGTGAAGCCGGCGGCGAGCAGTCCGTGGGCCAGTCGGGTTGAGCGGTCGTCAAGCTCGCTGAAGGTCACGTGCCTGCCGTCGAAGGTGAGTGCGATGTTGTGTGGGCCGGCTCCGGCGTCGGTCACGGTCTTGCTCAGAATGTCGCGCAGGGTGTAGGTGTTCATGTTTAGCTCCTCGGGCGCTGTCGGGTCGGCTGGCTCAGATTCGTTCGACGATGGTGGCGTTGGCCATGCCACCCCACTCGCACATCGTCTGGAGCCCGAAGCGTGCTCGGCGGTGTTCGAGTGCGCCGACCAGGGTGGTGAGGATGCGGGCCCCGCTCGCACCGAGAGGGTGGCCCAGTGCGATAGCTCCACCGTGGACGTTGAGCCGCTCGTGCTCGACCTTCATGTCCCGCATCCAGGCCAGCGGAACTGGGGCGAAGGCCTCGTTGGCCTCGAAGAGGTCGATGTCGTCGACGGTCATCCGGGCGCGCTCGAGAACCTTGCGGGTCGCGGGAACGACGCCCATGAGCATGACGATGGGGTCGTCGCCCACGACCGCGGTCGCGTGAATCCGCGCCCGCGGCGATAGGCCCAGCTGCTCGGCCTTGGCTGCGCTCATCATCAACACGCCCGCGGCACCGTCGCTGAGCGGCGAGGAGTTACCCGGGGTAATCTTCCAGGTGATCTCCGAGAATCGCTCGGCCGCTGCGCTGCTCTGGAAGCTCGGCTTGAGCGTGGCGAGGCCCTCGGCCGTCGTGGCGGGACGGATGGTTTCGTCGACGGAGAGCCCTGGGGCGTCTGTCACGGACATCAGATCCGGTGCGAACGCTTGTCGGGCGGAAGCAGCTCGCTGGTGGGACGTCGCGGAGTAGGCGTCGAGCTCTTCTCGCTCGAGCCCCCAGCGGGAGCAGACCAGCTCGGCTGACAGGCCCTGGCCGATCAACCCGCCGGGAAAGCGGTCCTTGATGCGGGGGCCGAGGTGGTCGGCACCCTGAATGTCGGAGTGCATGGGCACGCGCGACATCGACTCGACGCCGCAGGCGATGACGATGTCCGCAGCTCCGGCTGTGATCGCGTGCGCGGCGAAGGAGACCGCCTGCTGGCTCGATCCGCATTGGCGGTCGATCGTGGTGGCCGGTACGGAGAGCGGGAATCCGGCGGCGAGCACCGCTGTCCGCGTCGGGTTGACCGCCTGCTCGCCGGCCTTGGTCACGCAGCCGCCGATGACGTCGTCAATCATGGCGGGGTCGAGGCCGTTGCGCTCGACCAGCCCGGACAGCACCTCTGCCAGCAGCGTGACCGGGTGGATGTGGCTGAGCGCGCCTTCCTTCTTGCCCTTGCCGACGGGGGTTCGCAGGACGTCGACGATGACGGCGTCACGGGGGATGGTCATGGGAGTAGCGCCTTTCTGAGGTTCTGATGCCCGCCGGGTGCGGAGTGGGCAGGGATCAACGCGGATTCGCTGTCAGCTGCCACATCGGGTTCCGATCGGCAGTAGGGCTGGCAGCGGCGGCATCGTCTTCCCGGTGCGCCCGCCGGGGACGTCGGCGAATCGGTAGGGCAGCGGCGGTCGGCCGGGCTGCACGACGACGACCTCGCTCGGATCGGTGCCCAGAGCGCAGGCGACCAGGGAGGCAGCGACATCGGGGATCTTGACCAGTGGGAACTCGATCCGGTCGAGTGCTTCGCGGGCGGCGCCGAGCATTGCGGAGTCCACTAGTCCGGGGCAGACGGCGTGCAAGCCGACGCCCTTGGCAGCGAGAGTGGGTGCGTACGAGCGGACCAGGCCGATGACGGCGTGCTTGGTCATGGCGTAGACCGGGTCGAACGGCACAGCGGTCAGTCCGGCCAGCGACGCGGTGATGACGGCGTGGCCGCGGGCAGCTTCGAGCTGCGGCACGAGTGCGCGCAGGCCGAACACGACTCCGTCGACGTTCACCGACCAGGCCCGGCGGTAGGTCGGCAGGTCCATATCGAGGATCTCGGCCTGGCCGAGGGCGACACCCGCGTTGAGGATCGCTGCGCTGAGGGGCAGGCCGAGTTCTTTGAGGTGATCGGTGACGGATCGCCATGCGTCGGGGTCGCCGACGTCGAGGCTGATCGCCGTGCCGCCGATGTCGTCGGCGACCGCGATCGCCCGGTCGCGGTCGATGTCGGCGACGATGACATGCAGGCCGTGGTTGGTGAGCTGCCGGACGACCTCACGGCCGATGCCACTGGCGCCGCCGGTGACCAGCGCGGCGGTACGGAAACTCATCGGTTGACGTCCGTCAGGCTGGTCGTGCGGATGCGTGGGTTCATGGCTGATTCCTCCGGATGCCGGAGTCTTGACGGGAACGATCTTGGGGGTGCGTGACTGACGTCTCCGGTGGGGCGAGCTGCCCCACCGGAGACGTCAGTCGTTAGCCGGCGCGCGTGCCCGACCAGCCCCACGTGGGTGCCCGCCACGGCGGCCAGTGGTCGTCGTCAGCGGGGACTTCGACTGCCAGGTGGTGGAAGCAGTCCTGGCACTTGGTGACCATTCGCGGGCCGATGAAGTTCGCGACCGGGTAGCGGGCCACGTTCGTGGACCCGCACTTCGGGCACGTCGCCTCCACAGGCGTCCGAGAGACGAAGATGCGCTCCTCCTCCGGTCGCGGGAAGAACATGCGCTCGACTCCCATCGGGAGCTCCTTTCTCAGAGTGGGTTCGCCAGCGCGGTGAGAACGCCGGAGAATCAATGGTGCGTGGCGTCGGCGTTCAGGCGACCTTCCACTCCAGCGGGCACGCCGTGGGCACCGACCACTTACCGGCCTCGCGGGCGGCAGCGAGTTCGGCCCGTCGGGCCTTCGTGGCCTCCTCGTCGATCGTCGTGTCGTCGGAGAACACCACGCCGTACGCTTTTTCGGCGTATGCCCTGGTGTGCATGCCATCGAGTACGTCGTCGAGGACGTCTGCGATGGGGCGAGCAAGTGGGTCACCCCAGCCGCCGCCACCTCCGACGATCACCCGGATCGCTTGACCGGGCCTGAGCACGATGCCGGAGACCTTCGCGCTGGTGTACTTCGTGCCCAGGCCGAACGTGCCGCCATCGGGAGACGGGACCCCGTTGCTGTCAAACATCCCGAACAACGGCTGGGCGTTACGCAGGTCGAACACGTCGAGGCTCGAGGGTGCGTTCGGGTCGAAGTCTGGGATGAGCCAGCCGTAGAACGGCATCCCGCGTCCGCCGCCCTTGGTGCCGTGCGTGCCCATCCGGGTGCGGTCGCCGGTAACGCTGATCGCGGTCTCTGACAGCGCCGTGATCGTGTAGACCGCGCCGTTGCCACCGCGATGCTCGCCCGCACCGCCGGAGTCAGGCATGATCTCGTGCTGTACGACAACGAGCGGAGACTCTCGCTCGACGTGCTCCTGCACGGAGGTCCGGCAGTTGCCAATGGCTAGGGTGCAGAAGGTGAGGCCGTCGCCCTTCCAGGTCGCCCCCCAGCCTCCGCCAGCGAGGGCGAAGGATGCCCAAGGATTGCCGACGTGGCCGGGACGATCGTCGATGCCGCCAAGCGCGATCGCGCCCAAGGTGCCAGAGTCGCAAGCGATGGCCTTGTCGCTCATTGCCTTGCTCATAGCCTGAACGACGAGGTTGACAATGCGACCGCCGATATCGACGTGGTTGGACACCGACGTAGGGGGCAGGGAGCAGACCGCGCTGCCTGGAGGCAGGATCGACTCGATGGGGCGCAGTGTGCCGCTGTTGACCGGTGACGTCGGATCCACGATGAACTTGATACCCTCGATACACCGTGTCGCCTCACACCACGCGGTGCCGACGTTACCCAGTGGCTGGCGCCCGGTTCCGGAGTAGTCGACCTCCATCGAGTCGCCACGCTTCTTCAGTGTCATCACCAGCGGCACGGATTCGTCGGTGACGCCGTCCTCGTCAATGAGGTCCTCGGCGCGGTAGTCCCCATCCGGGATCTGAGCGATCCCGGCACGCATCGCCGCCTCGGTCATCTCGACGCCATACATGGCGCCCTCATGGACCAAGTCGCGGCCGAACTTGTCGATCAGCTCGCGCAGTCGGCGCTCGCCGATGGCCAAGCACCCGTTGAGGGCTCGTACGTCGCCGAGCACGGAGGCAGGCACGCGGACGTTTTCCAGCAGGTAACTGAAGGCTGCTTTTACGGGCTGGTCGTTTGCATAGAGCAGCGTGGGCGGGAACCGCAGTTGTTCCTCGAAGGCGGTCTGTACGCCGTTGGCGAAACCGCCGGGGATCGGGCCGCCGAGGTCCACCACGTGGGAGGTGGAGTGCAGGACGAACTCCGCACGGCCGTTGATCCGGACCGGCCGCAGGATGTTGATGTCGGAGCAGTGGATGGCGCCGCGCCAGGGGTCGTTGACTAAGATGACGTCGCCGTCTTCGAGGTGCTCCTCATCCCACTCGTTCATCGTGAAGTTGCAGATGTGCTGGGAGGTGAAGGCGTGCTGCATACAGCCCTCCCAGCCCGCGACCATCTCCCAGCCGTTCTCCGTGCGCATGTGGATGGCGGCGGTGCAGTCGTTGATGTCGCGGACGATCGGCGAGAAGGCCGACCGCATGAGGGCCTGGTGCATGTCCCGGGCGACCTCAATGAGGCCGTACCGGACAGTCTCCAGATCGATCAGGTGCTGTGCGCCGCCCTCGGCCAGGCCGCGCGTGCCGCTCGACTCGATCGTTGTAATCATGCGGAGTGTCCGTCCTTTCGGTCCGAGACGATCCGGAGGATGCCGGCGGCGTCCTGTGTGGCCGAAGCCCCGGCCTGCACAACCGTGGTCGCGTAGTCCTCCACGATCAGGGCCGGGCCGGCCACCGGCTCGTCGATGGGCAGCAGGTCCCGGCTGTAGACCGGGGTGTCTTCGTGGGTGACACCGTCGAGCCGGACCGCGGCACGGCGCAGGATCGGGTCGCCCTCACCGGCGTGCGAGGTGTGCTTGGGCAGGGTGGCGCGCGGCGCGCGCCCGGTGACCTCGACGGTGGTGACGATGATCGGCAACTCCTCGGCGGTGAAGCCGTAGCGCTGCTGGTAGAAGTCGTGCACCCGGCCGATGAGCTGCTTGACCCGCGCGTCGTCGATCGCTGTCCGTTCGATGTCGAGTCGGTTGTCCCAGGTCTGGCCCGAGTACATCGCGAAGATGGCGCGATCGAAGACGATGTCCTTCTGCGCGGCGCCCTGGGTGCCCAGACTGGCCGCCACCTGCCGCTCGAGTTCAGTGAACATACCTTCCCAGTCCGTGTCGCCGTCGGTGGACAGCACCGTCATCGGTGAACGGGCCGCCGAGACACGCAGGTCACTAGTGAGCAGGCCGTAAGCGGAGAACTCGCCGGGCGCTTGCGGCACCACGACCTTGTCGACCCCCATCTCCCGAGCCACCTGGTGGGCGATCATTGGGCCGGCTGAACCGAAAGCCAGCAGACTGAAGTCGCGAAGGTCCAGTCCGCGGTAGGTGGAGATCGAGCGGATCGAGCCGGCAACGTCCGAGCAGGCCAGCCGGTAGGCGCCGTCGGCGAGCTCCTCGACCGACATGCCCATCGGGTCGGCGACCGTCTTGAGCGCTGCGCGGGCCCGCTCGACGTCCAGGTTCAGCGCACCGCCAGCGAACAGGTCCGGCTGCAGGATGCCGAGCACGACGCAAGCGTCGGTCAGGGTGGGCCGCTCGCCGCCACGGCCGTAGCAGGCCGGACCGGGCACCGAGCCCGCGGACTCGGGCCCGACCCGCAACGTGCCGAGTGAGTCGATGTGCACGATGCTGCCGGCCCCGGACCCTACCGAGCCGACGTCGACCACGGGCATCGTCATGGTGAGTCCGTGCTCGACAGCCCAAGAGTCGGTCATGGGGGTGGTGGCGTCGCGGATGGTAGCGACGTCGGTGCTTGTGCCACCCATGTCCATGGTCAACAAGTTGCCGTCACCGCACGCGCGAGCGAGGTCGACCGACCCGGCCACACCGCCAACCGGGCCGGACACCAGCTGGAACACCGGAGCCTTGGACGTCTCGGCGACGGAACCGACTCCACCGTTCATCGTCATCATCCACAGCGTCCCGCCGAAGCCCGCGCTCTCCAGCGCGCCTTCCAGACGGCTCAGGTACGTGGTGACGATCGGCCCGACGTAGGCGTCGAGGGCCACGGTGACGGTGCGCTCGTGCTCCTTGGTCACCGGGTAGATCTCCGAGGTCTGGATGTAGACGCCCGGGAGTTCCTCGCGCAGGATCGCCGCCGCCCGCTGCTCGTGGGCCTGATTCAGGTAGGAGTTGAGGAAGCAGATAGCCACCGACTCGATCCCGGCCGCGCGGATCTGAGCCGCGACCTCGCGGACCTGCGCCTCGTCGAGCGGCACGACCTCCTGACCGTCCCAGCCGATGCGTTCGCGGATGCCGTACCGGTGACGGCGCTTGGCTACAGGACGCTCCTGGTGCGGGCGTAACCAGGTGGGATCGTAGAAGTGGGGCCCGAACTCGCGGTCCATGCGCCCGATGTCGAGGAGATCGCGGTGCCCCTCGGTCGCGAGGAGAGCGACCGAGGCGCCCTGGCGGCTGAGCACCGCGTTGATGCCGGCTGTGTGCCCGTGCACGATTTCAGCGATGTTCTCGAGGGGGATCTCGAGGCCCTTGAGTGCCGCCAGCACTCCGACTTCGAGCTGCCCCCTGGTCGTCAGGACCTTGTGATCGCGCGTTTCGGCGGTTTCGCGGTGCATCGCGATGACGTCGGTGAACGTCCCACCGACGTCGACGCCGACCCACCACGAACGCGTCGCGTCAGAATTCGCCACGGCATCTCCTTTCCCCTAGCTTGGATGAGCGTTATTGCCCGACGCACAACACGGCTTCGTACAGGACTCGCGCTCGCGTGCGGATACCTGTATGGAGCATCCGTCCTGTGGCCGGATGAGCAGTGATTTGCCTCTTCAGAACGCACTCCGCGCCGCCACGCGCGTCATCCTGACAGCCAGCCAGCGATTGGACATATCGGTCCAAGCACTCGGTGGAACAGTCGACCACACGGCAACTGACGATGTCCGAGTGTCAGCAGCTCAGCGGCGCAGTAGCGGGCCATAGTGGCGTGGAGCACACGCGAACCGTACCTCTCTGGACTGATCGGTACAAGACCCTATCTTGAGGGCGGGGTCTCGGCACGTTTACGCTAAGCTAATGATCCAAGACTTGAGGTGGCTACGACGGGTTGGCTTGTGGATAGAGCCCCGTGGAGTGGTGTAGATCCGCTCGCGTTTCGCTCTGCATTCTTCTATATTATGCGGCGTGGAGTTCGGGGGTGTCGAGGGGGGTGGGTGTGATTTCTTCGGGTGTTGTGGTGGTGGTTTTCTCGTCGATTTTCCGCATGGATTCCTCGGAGAGGTAACGGCGGTCGGAGACCTGCCATTCGTCGTGGGTTTCGATGAGGACAGCGCCGGCGAGGCGGAGAAGCGCGTCACGGTTGGGGAAGATACCGACGACGTCGGTGCGGCGTTTGAGCTCTCGGTTGAGCCGCTCGAGGGGATTGTTGGACCAGATCTTGCGCCAGTGGGCGTCGGGGAAGTCCGCGAAGGCGGTGAGGTCGGCCTTGGCGTCGCCGAGCATGGCGGCGACCGCGGGGAACCGCGGCGCGAGGAGGTCGGCGACGGTGTCGACCTGGGCGCGCACGAGCTCGGCGGTGGACTGCGCGAAGATCGTGCCGATGGTGGCGGTGACCATGCTCGCGGAGTGCTTGGGCACCCGGACGGCGACGTTGCGCTGGAAGTGCGTTTTATGCCGACGTCGGCATAAGGTCCATTATCTCCGGGATTTGCTGACCGCCACTCCGAAATCCTCCCAGCCGTAGGTCGCTACCTTGGTGCGTACTGTTTTCGACCAGGCGGATACGAACGAGGTCAGCGTGCAGTTCGACCGGGTCGTCGAGGCGCTTTCGGAGAAACTCCCCAAGACTGCCGACCATTTGTCCGACGCGAAATCCGATCTGCTCGCGTTCACCGTCTACCCGCGGGAGATCTGGCGCCAGATCTGGTCGTCGAACCCGCAGGAACGGCTGAACCGGGAAATACGCCAGCGTACCGACGTCGTCGGTATCTTCCCCGACCGTGGGGCTATCATAAGGCTCGTCGGTGCTGTGCTTGCCGAGCAACACGACGAGTGGATCGAAACCCACCGCTACATCGGCCTGGAAGTCCTCGCCAAATGCGACCCAG
>NZ_CAAAFO010000043.1:0-844 GCF_900634715.1 Candidatus Protofrankia californiensis
CCGGGTCGCATTTGGCGAGGATTTCCAGACCGATGTAGCGGTGGGTTTCGATCCACTCGTCGTGCTGCTCGGCCAGTACAGCACCGACGAGCCTTATGATAGCCCCACGGTCGGGGAAGATACCGACGACGTCGGTGCGCCGGCGGATTTCCCGGTTCAGCCGTTCCTGCGGGTTCGACGACCAGATCTGCCGCCAGATCTCCCGCGGGTAGACGGTGAACGCGAGCAGATCGGATTTCGCGTCGGACAAATGATCGGCGGTCTTGGGGAGTTTCTCCGAAAGCGCCTCGACGACCCGGTCGAACTGCACGCTGACTTCGTTCGCGTCCGCCTGGTCGAAAACAGTGCGCACCAAGGTGGCGACCCACGGCTGGGAGGATTTCGGAGTGGCGGTCAGCAAATCCCGGAGATAATGCGTTCGGCAACGCTGCCACGACGCGCCCGGCAGGGTTACTCCGATCGCGGCCACCAGGCCGGCGTGGGCGTCGGAGGTGACCAGCCGGACCCCGGACAGCCCGCGGGCGACCAGGCCGCGGAAGAACGCCAGCCAGCCGGCCCCGTCCTCGGAGGAGACGACGTCGAGGCCGAGGATCTCCCGGTGCCCGTCGCCGTTGACCCCGACCGCCAGCAGGCAGTGGACGTTGATCACACGGCCACCCTCGCGGACCTTCATCGTCAACGCGTCGGCCTGCACGAACCGGTAGGGGCCGCCGTCCAGCGGCCGGGAGCGGAACGCCTCGACCTGGGCGTCGAGCTGTTTCGCCAGTGCCGAGACCTGGGATTTCGAGATGTGCGCGACGCCGAGCTGCTCGACGAGCTTGTCGACTCTTCTCGTGGAGACCCC
>NZ_CAAAFO010000043.1:1231-2710 GCF_900634715.1 Candidatus Protofrankia californiensis
GGCACTCCGGCGAGTCGCTAGATCGTTGCTCTTCGTACACCACGTCAATGGACTCCAGCGGTGATCGTGCTGGCGGTCCGCTGGTACCTGCGCTACGCGCTGTCGTACCGGGACGTCGAGGAATTCCCAGCCGAACGCGGCCTGGCCGTCGATCATGTGACCGTCTACCGGTGGGTGCAGCCGTTCACCCCCCTACTGATCGACACGGCCCGGCCGTGCCGGCACTCGCCCGGGGACAGACATCCCATGAGTTTGGATGTCAAGCGGCGATCTCCTGTGTGACCTAGTGTGACCAGGCGGTTGCCTCGTCGTAGAGGGTGTGGGTCTTCAGGCAGCCGTGCAGGATCCCGACGAGCCGGTTGGCGAGCTGGCGCAGCGCGGCGTTGTAGCCCATGCCGCGGGCACGCAGGCTGTCGTAGGAGGCCCGGGCCCCCGGAGAGGCACGTAACGCGCAGAACGCCTGCCGGTGCAGGGCGTCGGCAAGCCGGTGGTTGCGGGCATAGCGGGCCAGCACGACCTTCTTCCGCCCGGAGGCGCGGGTGACGGGGCTGGTCCCGGCGTAGTTCCTGCGAGCCTTCGCGTCGGCGTAGCGGGTGGGGGCGTCCCCGAACTCGGCGAGCACCCGGGCGCCCAGGACCAGCCCGAGCCCGGGCTGGGACAGGTAGATCTCAGCGTCCGGGTGCTGGCCAAAATGCGCCTCGACCTGCTCCTCCAGCCTGCCGATCTTGGTGTTCAGGGTGGCCAGGAGCGCGGTCTGGGCACGCACGGTGGCCGCGTAGGCCGCGGTCACCGCCGGCGGCTGACCCAGCTGGAGCGCCTGGAAGGGGTTCCAGCGCGGCTCTTTCGCAGCAGGCGGGCACGTCATACTCGACGACCCGGACCACGTGGGCGTCGTCCGGGTCGAGATCCTCACCGGCTCGGGCCGCCTCGACCAGGCGACGCCGCCGAACACCTTGGATCTTCGGGTTGGCCAGGACCGTCAGGTAGGTCCCGTCGGCATGGACCTTCATCACGGGCAGCTCCAGCTGGGTCGGGGCCCGCCACAGCAGCGCCGCGCCGGTTCCGGCGGCCAGCCCCCAGCCGATGAACGAGTAGAAGTTACGGTCCGCGGTCAGCAGCTCGTCGGGGTTCAGTCGCTGGTACAGCCGGTTCGCCAGCGTCTTCTCCCCAGTCGACCACGCACCGACCTCGGCAGCGAGGAACGCATGCGTGCCGCACTCGGCCAGCGCCACCACCCGCGCCTTCGGGTAGACCGACCGGTTGTCCCCGGATCCAGCGTAGCCGAACGCGGCGGCATTCTTCTCCGTGTCGGACACCTCGACCTCGAACCCGTCGATCGCCAGCAGCCGCCAGCCCCGCAGCCACACCCCGCGGGTGACCGTCTCGCCGACCGGGCCGGCGACCTGCTCGAACACCTCGGCCAGCACCTTACGGCCCAGCCGCTTACGCGCCTGCGTGATCCCACCCAGGGCTCCGGCG
>NZ_CAAAFO010000044.1:0-629 GCF_900634715.1 Candidatus Protofrankia californiensis
TGGCCAGCGCCGGCGCCGACCACACCGTGCGGCTGTGGGACGTGGGCTGACCCGGCGTCCCCGGCCCCGCGGCTGACGCCCGGGAATGTCCTCTTCCCGCCTTCCCGCACCGCGGCAAACGGGTCTGTTGCGTTATGCGAAAGCAGAACATGACAGCCCCTGGGCGCTGGTCCCGGCGGCGCCGGGCGAGATCGACTACGGCAGGCTCGGGACGTGGGCCGACCCGGCGTCGGGGGCGCGGCGGACGGTGTAGGCGTTCGTGCTCGTGCTGGCCGCCTCCCGGCACCTGTTCGTCCGCCCGGTCGTCACGATGGACCAGCACGCCTGGACCGTGGCGCACGGGCAGGCGTTCGCCTTCTTCGGCGGCGCACCGGCACGGCTGGTGCCGGACAATTTGAAGACCGGGGTGGACCGGCCGGACCTCTACGACCCGAAACTCAACCGCTCCTACGCCGAGCTCGCCGCGCACTACGGGGTGCTGGTCGACCCGGCCCGGGCGTTCAGGCCGAAGGACAAGCCGCACGTCGAACGGCAGAGGCACTGTTGCATTCGCATGCACCAGCAGATCTTGGCCGCAAATCTTCCGACGCCGAGGCTCACCAGCACGGCTCCAGGCTGCCGGTAGGGCA
>NZ_CAAAFO010000044.1:731-4929 GCF_900634715.1 Candidatus Protofrankia californiensis
TGCAACAGTGCCGGCGCAACACCGTTCTGGTGTTCGCGGCCGTACTCGCCTTCACACTTTCGCTGTCCGGCTCAGCACTGAAGAACACGATCCAGGTGGACTTCTCGCCCATCGCCGCGGACCTGGGCTCGACGCTCGGCCAGTTCGCCTGGTCGACGACGACGTTCGCGGTGGTCATCGCGGTCGCAAGCCCGATTGTCGGTGTGCTGGCGGACCGCTTCGGCGGTGCAGCGGTGCTCGTGACGGGAACGGTGCTCGCTGGTGTCACGTTCCTGGCGTGCGCCGCGGCACCGGGTGTGGGTGTGTTCGCGCCCGTCTACGGAGTATTCGGTGCGTTCGCGTTCACCATGCTCTCCTATGTACCGCTGGGGAAGCTTGCGAGTGAGCTGTTCGCCGAGCAGGGTGAGGGTCTGGCGTATGCGGTCATGACGAACGGGCCAGCTGTCGGGTTCGTCGTTCTGGTGCCGCTGTGGGTGTGGCTCGGCACCTTTGTCAGCTGGCGCCTTGTCTTCACGGCAGCGGGGACTGCGATGCTCGCTGTGCTCACTCCGCTCGCCCTGGTGCTGAGGCGGCTGTCGGCCGACACCGAGGACGAGGCCGTTCCGGCCGAGGTGGCGGTAGACGGCGACGCGGCCGGAGCGGTATCTACGTTCCGCGCCCGGCTGGGCACGGTGCTGCGGGACCGGACCTTCCGTACGTTGTCACTCGCCTTCGCTGGGTGTGGAGTGACCATGGCGTTCGTTGACGTCCACCTTGTCACGCACCTCGACATGGCGGGGATGGGTGCGACCGTGGTCAGCGGCACCCTGGCTGTGCTCGGCGTGTTCGAAATCCTTGGTTCGTTGGTGGCTGGCAGGCTGTGTGACCAGGGGCGGATTAAGGAGACCCTGGTCGGAGGGTACGGGCTGCGGGGCGTCGCCATGGTGCTGGTCGCCTTCCACCCGACCGCGGCGACCTCCCTGCTGTTCGGCGTGGTGTTCGGCGTCAGCTACCTGGCGACGGTCGTCGCGACCACACTGTGGATCGGTCGGACGCTGCCTGCGGGTGCCCAGGCCACCGCGCTCGGTCTGGTGTGGACCCTGCACAGCATCGGTGCTGCCCTGTCCAGCCAGCTCGGCGCGGCCCAGTCCCATGGCTCGTACACTCAGGTGGCGCTTATCGAGGCACTGGTCGTCCTCGGCTCGCTTCTCCTGGCGTCACGCCTGCCGGGGCCTGGCAACCCGCCAGCTCCCGAAGGACCATCGGCGCCGACGCGGCTGACGGTGCTGGAACCAGAGGCGTCCGAATGATCAGCAGTTCCGATGGAGACGAAGGGGCAGCGACCACTTGGCGCCGTCCGCGGGCACGACGTCGAGATGACCATGCACAAGCAGCGTCGGCGAGGCGGGTCGCTTCCCGGGATACTGGCGACCAGGGATGCTCGGCCCCGTTCCGACTCGAGGAGCTGCGAGCACACGCCAGCGTCCGCGAGCCGGTCGGCGATCCATTCGGCGATCGGGCGCTCGGAGCCGCCGGGATTCGATGAACCGAATCGGATGAGCGTACTCAGCAGTAACCCGAGCTCGCCTTCGTCGAACGTCTTGGGCGACTCGTCCTCGTCGGACGTTGTGGGTGCCGCCCCGCATCATTGAAACCCCGCGAACCGGCCGCCTCGGACGACCCTGAACGCCCGGTCCAGATCAGCGAGGATGTCTCGCACGTCCTCAAGCCCGACCGAAAGCCGCAGGAGGCCGGGAGCCACGCCCGCCGCCCGCCGCTCCTGGTCCGACAGCCGCCCGTGCGTCGTGGTCGCCGGATTCGTGATCATCGTCTTGGTGTCTCCGATGTTGGTGGTGTTTGAGACCAGCCGCAGGCTGTCGATGAACGCCCAGCTCTCGGGCTGTCCACCGAAGAGTTCGAAACTGACGAGGCCGCCGTGGCCGGACTGCTGGGCCGCCACCAAGTCCTTCTGCGGATGGGTCGGACTGCCGGTGAAGTGCACGGCTCGTACGTCGTCGCGGTCCGCGAGCCAGGCGCTGATCCGCGCGGCGTTCGCGTCGTGAGCGCGCATCCGCACCGGAAGCGTCTCCAGGCTCTTCAGAAAGATCCACGCGTTGAACGGGCTCAGGCTCGGCCCGGCGGTACGCAGAACCCCGCGCACCTCGGCGATCAGCTCCGCCCGGCCGGCCACCACGCCGCCGCCGCACCGGCCCTGGCCGTCGATGTACTTGCCGGCCGAGTGGATGACGAGGTCCGCGTCCAGCGCGATCGGCTGCTGGAAGATTGGCGTGCACAGCGTGTTGTCGACTACTAGCAGGGCGCCGTTCGCCCGGGCCAGGCTGGCCAGGAAGGGCAGGTCGGCCACAAGCATCACCGGGTTGGTAGGGCTTTCCACCACGATCATCTTCGTCTCGGGTCGCAGGGCGCCTCGCCAGTCAGCGTTCTCGCTCACCTTCACGACGGTGGTTGCGACGCCGAACTTGTGCAGGTACCCAGCGTACAGCCGGGTCGTCGTGCCGAAGATTCCCTCAGCGAGCAGAACGTGGTCGCCCTGCTGGAGCAGAGCGAACGACACCGCCAAGAACGCGGCCATACCGGAGGCCGTGCCGACCGCGTCTTCCGCGCCTTCCAACACGGCTAGTGTTGCGTGATTCTGATTAATTTATGTGATGACGTCGGCTAAAATGGCGGGGTGGAGTTGACGGCGGATGAGCGAGCGGAATTGTTGTCTCTGGTGAACGGCCGGGACGTTTCGGCGAACGTGGCGACGCGGGCCCGGATCGTGCTGTGGTACACCGAGGGCCTTCAGAAAAAGGAGGTTGCCGCGCGAGCCGGGGTTTCGCGGCCGACGGTGGACCTGTGGCTTTCCCGATACGTGACTGATGGCGTCGGCGGGTTTGTGGACCGGCCCCGCGGGGCGCCCCGGGAGCAGGTGCCGGCGAGGATCCGCAGCAGGGTCCTCGCCTTGACCCGTACCACTCCGCCGGTAGAGACGGGCCTGTCGCACTGGTCGAGTCGGGAGATGGCCAAATACATCGCCCGTACCACCGGTACGTCGATATCTTGGCACTACGTGGCGAAGCTGTGGCGGGAGAACGGGCTGAGGCCGCACCGGCAGGGCACGTTTAAGGTCAGCAAAGACCCCGCATTTGCCGAGAAGGTCGCGGACATCGTTGGTCTGTATCTCGACCCGCCCGGAGGTGCCGTCGTGCTCAGCCTGGACGAGAAGACGCAGATCCAGGCACTGGACCGCACGCAGCCTCTGCTGCCGATCGCGTTCGACGCCACCGAGAAACGCACCCACGACTATGTCCGGCACGGCACCACGAACCTGTTCGCCGCATTGAATGTCGGGACCGGAGAGGTCTTCGGTGAATGCCGTTCGAGCCGCGACGGGGAGAACTTCCTTGCTTTCGTCAAGAAGGCCGTAAAACCGCATGCCGGCAAGGAGATCCACATCGTCCTGGACAACCTTTCCACCCACACCACCCCCGACGTCGAGGCGTGGCTGGAGAAGAACCCGCACGTGCACTTCCACTTCACCCCGGTGGGCTCGTCCTGGATCAACCAGATCGAAACCTGGTTCGGCGTCATCACCCGCCAGTCGATCCGTCGCGGCACATTCAGTTCCGTGAAGGTTCTCATCAAGCAGATCCGGGACTACATTTCCCACTGGAACACCAGTCCTGAGCCGTTCGTCTGGACTGCAACCGCCGACGAGATTCTCGCGAAGGTTCAACTCGTCCAGACCAACATCAAGAAGCTTGTCGACAACAATGGAAAGTAAATCTAACTGAATCACGAGACACTAGGACTTTTGCGGGGTAAAGAATTCCGGTCCATTTCGAGAACGAGCGAAGCACTCGAGGAGGAGAAACGCGATGGCCGCGAACCCCACTGTGAATGTCACCGAGACCCTCGGCAAGGAACTGCTGGCAGCGAGTCCCGACCTGATCGGGATGATGGTGAAGACGTTCGCCGAGGCGGTGATGTCCGCCGAGGCCAACAGCCTCTGCGGCGCCGACTACGGCGAGATCTCACCCGACCGGGTAAATCATCGGAATGGTTATCGGAATCGGGAGTGGGACACGCGTGCCGGCACGGTGGCTGTTGCATTTTGAGTCGCCGTGATCATGTTGGATGTGAGGGTGGCCAAGGGGTTTGTTGCGTTGCTGAGGTCCGCCGTCTCGACGTCTGACCAGGCATGATCGAGTAATGC
>NZ_CAAAFO010000045.1:0-2248 GCF_900634715.1 Candidatus Protofrankia californiensis
GCCCTGCGTCCGGCTCTCCCGGACTCCGAGACGGGTCGCTACGCCCGCAACTACTACACAGCCTCCGCCCCGTCCGCCAGCCCGCAGCCGGAACGGGCCTGCCCGCTGCCGTCCTGACTGGACAACTCGCGAGCGACTGACGGACGGTTCCCACGTTCACCAAGCAATCGATCGGTCAGTGAGGCACCCAGCTCTACTCCGGCAGCATCGCCACGGTTACGCCGCAGACCTTCGCCGTGGCCTCCCCACCGCCGGAACCACGCGGCTTCGGAGTCAACGCCGGACATCCCATCGCCCGGCCGTCGCGCGCTGCTCACCGGCCCGTATCCACCAGATTTGAGCACGGCTTCGCGGTTACGGAGCTTCAACCACTGGTTCACTTCCGTTACACCTTCTGACCTTGCCGAACAGGCCCGCACCGTCTGGCAGTCCCGGCGCGGCCCGCCTGCGTCGGGGCCGCTTGCCACCCTCCCCAGCGTTCCTCCGGGTAAGGCTGCCCCCTGGCTTCACCGGGCTGCTGCGACAGCCCAGCGGGAAAGGTCTCTCACCCCTCCTCGATTGTCTCGGCGCCTCGTGGCGCACAGCTCCCGCGCGAAGAAAGCCGACGCGGCTTTCAGGATCTCGTTCGCTCGGGTCAGCTCGCGGACTTCACGTTCGAGTTCGGCGATCCGCTGCGCGTCCGC
Source organism: Candidatus Protofrankia californiensis (assembly GCF_900634715.1). Lineage (GTDB taxonomy): Bacteria > Actinomycetota > Actinomycetes > Frankiales > Frankiaceae > Protofrankia > Protofrankia californiensis. The sequence continues at coordinate 684 of NZ_CAAAFO010000045.1, forward strand.
GGTCGAAGTTCCGGGCCGCTGGCCGCCGTCGATCTCAGCTTGCTTCACCCACGTACGCAGGGATTCCGATCCAACCCCGAGCCGTTTGGCGACAACTGTGATCGCACCGGTCCGCTGGCCGGACTCCTTGCGTACCTCGAAGACCATCCGGACGGCGCGCTCGCGAAGCTCGGCCGGGTACTTGTTGGGGGTTGGCACGGCCCTCATCCTTCCAAGGTCCAGAGCCTCCACCAGACCCGGGGGGTTCAAACGCCGCCCGGTCGACACTGGTCAACACCCTCCAGATCGTCACCGGGCCTGGGATTCGCCCGGTGATCCCAAGGCCGGCACGGACATCCGCGGACGGGTCGGCGGCCCATTCCCCGATCGCCGCGAACGATCGGGCGCCGCTGATCATAGCGCACACCGCGGTCGCCATGATCGCGGGGAAGGGGTGGCGCACACCGCGCCGTCGACGTGGGTCCGGTACCTGCGCGAGAGCTTCCAGTAACGCAATCTGGTCACTTTCGGTAGCCAGATGCGGCTGGCTGACCCTGTTTGGGAGCTGCCCAGTGAGCTCCTCGACCACAGCGGCGATAGGAGATGATGACATCGGCGGGCACGGCCTTCCCCGGCGAACATGAAGCGTCGAGAACTCCATGATCGGCAGAGGGGTCGTGTCCGTCCTCCGTCTCTCTTCGGCGTGTCGCCGGCGTCCGTCCAGGTCAGGCCACGCTTCCGCCGGACATTACGCGACCTCGGTGAGCAGTCCGGTGGCAACGTCGAAGATGAAGTCACGAACGGCGTCGGCGTGCGGGATGAACGGGCTCGCCTTGATCCGCGCGATCGACTGGCGCACGTCTTCGACCAGGTCGGTGAACGACTCCGCGGCCCATTCGGGTTTGATCCCGGTCTCGTCCTGGATCGAGCGTTTGACGGCGTCGTCGGTGAAGGTCAGCATGCCGCAGTCGGTGTAGTGGATCAGGATGATCTCGCGGGTGTCGAGCAGGCGCTGGCTGATCGCGAGGGAACGGATCTCGTCGTTGGCGACGAGCGTAGTCACGAGATTGTGATCACGTCATCGTCCGTTCGGGTGATCTTCATCTTGGCCTCGAGTCGGAGGCAGGGAGGATACCTTGTCCCGCAGGTTTTCTATCGGATGAGGCGGTGGTGTTAGCGGGTGATGAGGGGGCGGCCGAGGGGAAGTCCCCGTCCGCCGGTTTCGGTGAACATGAGGTCGGCGTACAGGTAGACGGCGACCGCGACGAAGGCGAAGACGATGATGCCGCCAGCCCGGATGAGGCTGGTGGAGTCGGCCATGGTGCCGGCGAGGAGCAGGGCCAGGGCGATGTCCACCAGGCCGAGCAGGAACGTGAAGCTGGAGGGCAGGCGCAGGGTGACCAGCGTGAGCATGACGATCGTGATCAGCCAGCACATCAGCCAGGCGGTCTGGGCGTCCGTGGCCTGCTCGGCCGTGGTGCCGAACCAGCCGTGGGACAGCCCGAGCGCCAGGGCGGCGTAGCTGCCGTAGAAGCCGTAGAATACGGCGAACAGGCTGGCGGAGGCGTTCTGCCCGAGGCCGGCCG
>NZ_CAAAFO010000045.1:2657-5363 GCF_900634715.1 Candidatus Protofrankia californiensis
CCCAGATGGTGGCGATCAGTAACCCGATCGCGGTGCAGGTGCTGACGATGGCCAGAGTGGCACCGGTGGCGCCGCCGGGCAGGGCGCCGATGTTCACGAGGCCGAGGCCGATGGCGCCGGCGATGACGGTGGGGATACCGACGACCCCGGGGTTACCGTGCAAGGGGTTGACCGGGGCTGGTGGGGCGTCGGCGGTGGTGGTCTCGCCAACTGGGGTGGTGATGGCGGTATCGGTGGTGCGGTCGAAAATAACGGTCATTACGGCGCTCCTGTGTATCGCGGGCGGATCAGTTCGCGGTGCCGACGAGGTCGGCGTGGTGGCGGCGGGTCACGGCCGGGTGGGCACGCAGCCGCACCTTGAGGATGTTCTCGCCATAGGTGGTCAAGATCGGGTTGCTCGGGTCGGAGCTTTCCCCGCCGGGCGCTTCGGCTGCGAGTTCGCCGGGCAGGTCGATCCGGGACAGGGTGGCGTCGAGGCGAGGATTGACGAAGTAGACACTGGAGATGCGTTCCACACCGACGGGCGGGCTGACAACCCGGTGCACCGTGGCCTTGAGATAGCCGTGGGTGGCCAGTTGCAGCATTTCACCGAGGTTGACCACCAGGGTTCCGGGTATCACCGGCACGTCGACGAGATCCCCATCCCGCTCGACCTGGAGGCCTCCGACGGTGTCCTGGTAAACGAAGGTCAGCAGCCCGAAGTCGCGGTGCAGGCCCACACCCTGGTCGGTCGGGAACTCGGCCGAGGGAGCCAGGTAGCGGACCAGTTTCGCGGTTGCCTCGGGTGTGGGGTCGAGCCACTCGGCGAACCGCATGGCTGGTTGTCCGAGGGCCAGCGCGAGCGCGCGCAGCACAGCATGGCCGAGGCGGTCCATCTCCTCCATCCACGTGGTCACGGTCTCGCGGAACCCGGGGATCCCGGCCGGCCACTGGTTGGGACCGCGTAGCCATCGCCAGGCCGGATCGCCGGGGCCGACTGGCATCGGTTCGGCCTCAGGGCCGAGGTCGATTTCGTCGCGCAGGTCGGGCCGCCCGTTGGTGTGTTCCCCGCCGGGCGGGGTGTAGCCGCGGAAGTGTGGGGAGTTCTCCATGGAGATGGCCAGCCGGTCGGGCTCGGGAAGCGCGAAGAATTCCCGGGATACCTGATGCACTCGCTGGTTGAGCTCGTCGGGAATTCCGTGGCCGGTGAGATGGAAGAACCCCACGGTGTGGCATGTGTCGCGCAATGCGGTGATGAATTCACCCGCGGCGGCGGACGATTCGTCTTCGCGGAACGGAGTGAGGTCGAGAATCGGTAGCGCGCTCATAGATCACCTTTCTACACAAGGACAATGGATTCCGGGCAGGGGCTGGCGCCGTCACAGGCAACGGCGTCGGATTTGGTTGCTGGCGGTCTCGACCACAGCAACGAGGACCAGGACGACGATCATCACGGCCGCTGCACGTCGATAGTCCAGGGCTTGGAGCGCGGTGACGAGCTCGAAGCCGATGCCACCGGCACCGACGATGCCCAGCACGATGGAGCTGCGGATATTGATATCGAAACGGTAGAGGGTGTTGGCCACCAGACTGGGCACGACCTGCGGGATCACGGCCAGGCGAATCACTTGCAAAGGGTGGGCGCCGACCGCGGCCAGTGCTTCGGGTGGGCCTGGATCAATTTCCTCGATGCGTTCGGCGTAGACCTTGCCCAGCATTCCGATCGAATGCAGAGCCAGGCCTAGTACCCCGGGCAGAGAGCCGAGCCCGAGGGCGGCCACGAACATCAAGGCGAAGACGAAATCCGGCACCGCGCGGCAGAGCGTGATGACGAACCGGGTGGCGGCGAAGACGGTGGGGTGTGGTGCGAGGTTGCCTGCTGCGAGCAGGGCCAGTGGCAGGGAGATCAGGGTCGCGCCGGCGGTGCCGAGGAAGGCGACCTCGACGGTCAGCAGGGTGGCGCGCAGCAGATCCGGCAGTCCGGAGAAGTCCGGTGGCCACATGGTGTCGGCGAGGAACGCGAGGAAGGTGGGGATCGCCGAGGCCAGTTGCCGCCCGGACACGCCGAGGTGCAGGCACACGGCCACGGCGGCTGTGGCGAGCAGGCAGGCCGTCGTGACGAGGGGGGTGCTGGGTGCGCGGCGCAGCGCCGGGTGGCGGGAGGGCGTCTGGGTCGCCATCACACGGCCTCCACGGCGAGATCGTGCTGTTCACCGTGGTAAAGGGTCTCCCACTGGTCGGTGGTGACCTGTGCCGTGGGGGCGTCGATGACCACGTGGCCGTGGTCGAGTGCGACGATCCGGTCGCAGAACCGGCTGGCGAACTCCACCTGGTGCAAGGAGGCTACGACGGTTCGTCCGTCATCGTGGGCGAGGCTGGCCAACAAGGTCAGCACTCGTTCGGCGCTGGCGGGATCGAGACTGGCCACGGGTTCGTCGGCGAGCACCACCCGCGGGTTTTGCACCAGGGTGCGGGCGACGGCGACCCGCTGCCGTTGCCCTCCGGAGAGCGTGTCCACGCGTTGTGCCCACCGGTCGGCGAGGCCGACCCTGGTCAATGCGTCCAGGGCCGCGGCGCGCTCGGCGATCGGGGCGGCGACCAGCCAGGTGCGCCAGGCGCTGATCCGGCTGGCCGCCCCGGATAGAGCGTTACGGAAGGCGCTGGCCCGCTCCACCAGATGGAACTGCTGGTAGATCATGCCGACCTCGGCGCGGTGCCGTTGCAGGT
>NZ_CAAAFO010000045.1:5870-10266 GCF_900634715.1 Candidatus Protofrankia californiensis
CGACGACCAGCCCCACGGTCGGTGATACAAACCCGTTGAGACTGCGTAAAAGCGTGGACTTCCCGGCACCGGACGAGCCGACCAGCCCGACGAACTCGCCCTCGGTAACCTTCAGCGTGACCCGATCCAGCGCTGTGGCAGTGCCGAAGGCCCGGGTAAGATTGTCGCAGTAGATCATATCCTGCTTACTTTCTGCGGAGGTCCTCGACCGAGAGGCCGGCCTGGCGCGCCAGTGCGCGGATCGGGTTGTAGTCGGAGGCTGTGGCCGGCACGAGCCGCGTGGATTTCTCCACGCCAATGGGGGCCTGCTCGCTGCCCCGCAAACTGAGCAGCGCCCGAGTGATGCCCTCACGCCGCTGCGCCGGGAGAGTAGTGCGGACCACGACCGGAGAACCGGTGATGCGGTCGGACTGCCACACCTTCACGACCTTGCTGGGGTCGACCTTGCCGGAGCGCACCGCTGACTCGTACTCGACCGAGTCGACGAACGCGGCGTCGACCTGGCCGCTGGCCACGGCCAGGATGTTCGCTGCGTGATTGCCGCCCTGGGATAGCGTGGTGTCTTTCTCCGGATCCACGCCCGTCTTGCGGAGCACGTCGAGTGGGAAGAGATACCCGGAGGTCGACAGTTTGCTCGCCAGTGCGAGTTTGTGTCCGCGGACGTCGGATGGTTGCCGGATCTCGGCGGGTTTGTTGGTCACCAGGTAGCTGAAATAGCCTGGTGTCCCGCTGTCGTCCACACCGACGGCCACAGGCTCGACTTGGGCGCGTGGCTCGATGAGGACATAGCTGAGCGACCCCAGGAAGGCCACATCAATCCGGTTTCCGCGCAACGCCTCGGCGATAGCGTAGTAGTCGGTGCTGGTGACCAGGTCGACCTTGGTGCCGAGGGCTTCTTGGAGTTGCCGGGCGGTTGCCTCGTAGCGCTGCTGTTCGGCCTGGGCCGCCCCCGTGGCGATGGCCCCCACCCGGATGGCCTGTTGTTCGCTTGCGCCGTCGCCGCACGCGGCCAGCGACAGCGCGAGCACCACAGCGGTGAGAAGACCGGCAAGACGCGCGCCGGATCCTATCATGGGGATATTCCTTCCTGCGCCGTTTAGCGGGAGCTCTTGCCCCACAAGGTGTTTGAGGCCAGGCGAGCGCCTTCGGCGAGTGAAGCGAGTTTGGCCCAGACGACACGCGGGCTGACCCAGTTCATGCCGACGAGGGTGCCGAAGCCGCAGTCGCTGCCGGCGAGCACGTTCTCTCGGCCGACGATGCCGGCGTAGTTGGAGATGCGCTGGGCGATGAGTTCGGGATGTTCGATGTAGTTGGTCTTGGAATCGATCACACCGGGAATGAGAATTTTTCCGTCGGGGACGCCGACTTCTTTGAGCACCGCCCATTCGTGCGCGTGGCGGGGGTTGGATGCTTCAACGAGGAGTCCCTGCGGGCGAGCACGCAACACGGCAGCCGCGATGTTTTTGAGTTCGATGTCGCGGTGGTGGGTGGACAGGTAGTTGCCCCAGCAGATGTGCATGCGCATCCGGTCCGGAGGCAGCCCGTCGACGGCGTGGTTGATCACCTCGATATGCATCTCGATCTTCTGAATGATCTCGTGCAAGGGCAGGTCCTTGTAGGCGAGGTGGGCCGCGCAGCCGATGTCCGGGCAGTCGATCTGCAGGACCAGTCCACTGTCCACAATGGCCCGGTATTCGTGCTTCATGGCGTCAGCCAGGGCGTAGAGGTACTCCTCGTCGTCCCGGTAGTAGCGGTTGATCATGTACATGGCGATCGCGCCGGGCGAGGCCGCGGTCATGAAGCCCTCAACCTGGTCATAACCCTGCAAGGCTTTCTTGAAGGCGGCAATGTCGGCGCGCACGGCTTCGGTGTCGCGCAACGTCACCTTGTCCATACAGTAGGGGGCTTTCGCGTGCTGCATACCGGGGTCGGCTGCGACATGGTGCATGGTTTCCGGGTAGTCGGCGAACTCGGCCAACCCGAGCGGCTGCGCTTCCCCGCCGAACCCGTCGAAGCGGTCGGTGACATAGGTGACGTAGGAGGGCTTGCTGACCTCCCCGTCGCTGACGATGTCCACCCCGGAGTTCAGTTGCCTGTCCAGCACGTTGGCGCGCGCGACCTCGATCGCGGCGGCGAGCTGGTCCTCATCCACCAGCTTGCCGTCCATCTTGCGGTGCATGAGCTCGGTCAGCTCCTGCGGGCGAGGCAGGCTGCCGGCGTGGGTGGTGAGAATCCGATCGGTGCTTGTGTGCATGAATGATCACCTCAAGGAACAAGAAAATGAACAGGATTCGGAAGATATTCTGCTTGCGGGATGTTGCTATGGCAGTGTGCATATCGTGCGCCTTGAGGTTGAATAGACAAGTGAGCCGAAGTGAATTCCTGGTGACGGCTGGAATTAAATTTGTCTACACAACCACAAAATTTGGGCAGCAGTGATCGGGCGGCCCAGCTGGAGCGTTCCCGCTTGTGGATCAGCTCTTTCTTACAGGTCACGAAGAATGATTCCACGACAACATGATGCTCGCAGTCGTAACAAGTGGCACGTCGCCCCAACGATCGGCGGACACCGTTGGCGGCACGGAACTCGGTGAATTCACGGGAGGTGTACTGGCAGTCACGATCACTGTTGAAGATCACCGCGCCGGGGGGTTACGGGTCGCGGTGGTGTCGGGTCGTGGACGTGTCAGGTGGTGTAGCGGGCGCCGCGGGTGGCGACGTCGAGTTTGCCGGTGTAGGTGTGGCCTGCGTCGGCGCGGGCCTGGAGCGCGCTGTTCGGACTGGAAAGGTGGGTGAGGACGAGCTGACGGGTGTTTGCGCGGTCGGCGATCTGCCCGGCGAGCTCGGCGGTGAGGTGGCCGTGGCCGATGAGTTCGGCGTCCGTGGCCTGCAGGTAGGTGGCTTCGCAGACGAACAGGTCGGTGTTCTCCGCGGTGGCGGTGACGGTGTCGGTGGGGCCGGTGTCGGAGGAAAAGGCGACGGTAGTGGCACCGTCGGTCAAGCGTAGTGCGGCGCTGGGGACGGCGTGCAGTGCAGGGCGGGCGGTCAGCTGCAGGTCACCGAGCAGGTCGACGCTGGTGGGTGTGTCGAGGTCGAGGGTGTTGACCTGGAAGGCTTGGTGGATGGGACGGCGCATGGCCTGCAGGGTCGGGACGCCGAACTGGTCGTCGAGCCGGGTCAGCAAGCCGGTCATGTCGGCTGGTATCCACAGCGGGACCGAGGTGTCGCGGGGCGTGGGGAAGCGCAGGGCGTAGGCCAGGCCGGTGAGGTCGAGACAATGGTCGGCGTGGGAGTGGGTGATGACGACGGCGTCGAGCCGGGTCAGCGGGATGTGCTGCTGGAGGGCATCGATGACGCCAGGGCCGCAGTCAAACAGGATGCTGCGGCCGTGGTGCTGCACCAGGTAGCCGGAGGTGCGTCCGGCTTCGCAGGTGAGCACGGTCAGTGTGAAACCCATGGCGACTCCCGGGTGGGATCGGTGAGGGCGGTGTGGATGGTGGTGGCGAGGTCGTCGGCCAGGTGCTCGGTGGCAGCGGTGATGCCGCTCCACCGCTGGGTGAGGTCGGTGGTGAAACAGAGGGGCCGGTCGTGCAGGTCGCGCAGGACGAACCCGCCTGCGCGGGCGAAGACCACCCCGGCTGCGAGGTCCACGAGCCGGTGGGTGTCGCTGCCGGGGTCGGCGAACGCGTCGATCGCGCCGGAGGCGACGAGCGCAATGTCGAGGGTGGAGCAGGACAGCACCCGGATCCGTCGTGCGGACCGGGCGACCGCCCACCACGCGGCACCGGCGGGGGTCGCGGTGTGCGGTCGCAGCAGTGACACCGCCGCTGCATCGAGCGTGGTGGTGGTGCTCGGGCGTAAGGGATTTCCCCGGGGGCCGTAGCTTCCGCCGTCCACCGTGGCTTGCCAGGTGTCGCCGGTGTGCAGCCAGCAGGTCAGCGCCTGGCGGAAGTCGCCGTCGACGGCCAGCGCGGCGGAGAGGGCACACAGGGGGACGCCGGCGGCGGCGTTGGCGCTGCCGTCGACCGGGTCGAGCACCATGGTGTAGGCCGAGCCGCGGTCGAGGAATCCCGCCTCCTCGGACAGGACGTTCACCCCGTGTCGGGCGAGCGCGTTCAGGATCCGGTGTTCGACGAGGGTGTCGATGCGCATGGTCGGGGTGCCGTCGGCGCCCATGCCGTCGTCGGTTTCCAGTTGGGTACGGGTGTGGGAGGTGAGCGCGTCGGCCAACGCCGCACGCGCGCTGGTGGCTGCGTCGGTCAGGGCGGGGTGCACGATGTCGGTCATGCCCGCGTCCAGGGCCCGAATACGGGGGTGCCGGCGATCCAGGTTTGCGCCACCACCGGCCGCCCGGCCCGCTGCGTGACCGCGACAAGGTCTGCACGGTTCCCCGGGG
>NZ_CAAAFO010000045.1:10691-17056 GCF_900634715.1 Candidatus Protofrankia californiensis
TTCGGTGGCGGCCGCGGCGGCCTGGGCGGTGACGGGGAATTCGGCGATCCGCACCCCGAGTCGGTGGGCCCGGTCCACCCGGGCCAGGGTGTCGTCGTCGTGCGAGGCGAGCGCAATCCCGTGCTGGTGCGCCAGGCGGGCGAGCTCGGTGAGGGTGGTGCCGGTGTAGAGCTGGCGGGCGCGCCTGCGTGCGAGCATCGCGTCGAGGTCGGTTTCGCCGGTGGTGGCGTAGTAGGCGCGCCAGTCCTCTTCCCGCTGGAACTGGCCCTGCCCTGGGGTGTGGTCCATATAGGACAGCAGTGACACGCAGCCCAGTGCGGTGATGTCCGCGGCGAGGTCGAGACGTTCGCTGGTGGTCTCCACGCGCAGGTGGAGCCGATGATCAGCACGTAACTGGTCGCGGACCTTCTCCACGATGCGCGCCGACTGCGCGGCGTGGTCGGGTGTGCGGCCTTTGGCGGCGTCGTCCTGGACCGCCACGCACACGAAGTGTGTGGTGATCCCCCAAGCGACGACTTCGGTGTCCAGCATGACCAGCGTCTCGTCCAGCGCGAAGCTCGTGGAGGGGCGTGGGTGGGCGCGGTGGTGCCAGCTATCCGAGTGCAGATCGATCAATCCGGGCAGCAGATCGTGCTCACCCAGATCAACGATCGTGGCGCCCTCCGGCGGTTCGGTCCCCACCGCGGCGATGTGCTCACCGTCCACGGTGACGTATCCGGGCGTCAGCAGGCATTCGCCGGTGAGGACACGGTCCGCACGTAGTGTGATGATCATGCCACAGCCTCCACTACACGTCCGCCGTCCAGGCGGAGGACCTCGTCGATGAAGCCCGGTTCGTCGGGCAGTTCGTGGAAGATCGCCAGCAGCGCGGTGCCGCTGTTCTTCCGCTCAGCGAGCACCCGCAGCACGGTGGCGCGGCGGTTGTGATCCAGTGAGGCGGTGATCTCGTCCAGCAGGAGCACTGACCGGGGCCGGGCGAGCGCGATCGCGATGTTGACCAGCTGGCGCTCCCCGCCGGAGAACGTCGACGGCGCCAGGGCGTGCAGTGCTGGATCGAGCCCGAGTTCGGTCAACAACCCGGTGGAGTGCTCGAGGGTGATGCCCTGTTCGGCCACCAGGTCCCGCGCCGATACCCGGGGCGGGGCGGACAGGAACTGGGTGACCATGCCCAGCTGGCCGCGGCGGATCCGGATCAGGTCTCGATCCGGCACCCGCGCCAGGTCGACGGTCCCGTCGGGGGTGTCCAGGTGGATGGAGCCGGTGTCGGCGGCGTAGGTGCCATAGATACAGCGCAGCAGCGAGGATTTCCCTGAGCCGCTGGCTCCGGTGAGCACGACACACTGGCCGGGGGCGACGTCGAGGTCGATCCCGCGCAGCACGGGCCGGATGGTGCCACCGCGCAGGTGGTCGGTGAAGCTCTTGGTCAGACCGCGGATCCGCAACACGCGTTACACCTCGAGTTGGGAGGAGACGAGGAGCTGGGTGTAGGGGTGGCGTGGGTCGGACAGCACCCGGTCCGTCACCCCGGCCTCGACGACCCGGCCCTGGCGCATGACCAGCAGCCGATCGGCCAGCATCCGGATCACTGCGAGGTCGTGGCTGACGATGACCATCGCCACCCCGGTCTGCCGTTGCAGCCGCCGGATGAGGTCGAGGATACGGGCCTGCACGCTGACGTCCAGCCCCGTGGTGGGTTCGTCCAGCAGCAGCACCGCGGGTTCGCTGACCAGCGCGCGGGCGATCTGCACCCGCTGCCGCATCCCGCCGGAGAACGTGGCGACGGCGGCGTCCATCCGCCCGGCCGGCAGTTCGACCTCATGGTAGACGCGGTCGACGCGGGCCCTGATCGCCTGGAACCCGCGATGCCCGGTGGCCAGGAGCCGTTCGGCGATGTTGCCACCCGCGCTGATCCCGAGCCGAAGTTCCTCATGGGCGGCTTGCCGCACGATCCCGATGTCCTGGTTGCGCAGGCGGCGCCGCTGCGCACCGACGACCGCCGCGGTGTCCCGCCCGGACAACCGCACCACTCCGGCGGTCGGCTGCAGGTCCAGGCCACAGCAGCCGAGCACCGTGGATTTCCCCGAACCCGACTCGCCGACGATGCCCAGCACCTCCCCGGGCTGCACGTCGAAAGAGATGTCGGCGCAGCCGAGTGTGCCGCCGTAGCGCACGGTCAGCTCTCGGACCTCCAGGGCCGGTGTTGTCATCGCGGGCCTTTCTCGGCCTGGCGGCGTCGGCAGCGGGCGGTGTCCGAGCACACCGCCGCCCGGCGCCCGTTCACGATCTCCTCGGTCAGATAGCTGTCCTCGGCACCGCACTTCGCACACGGGGTGTCGAAGGACTCGATCTCGAATTCGCGGTCGGTGAAGGTGATCGGGGTGACGTCGGTGTAGGGCGGGATCGCATAGACCGCCGCCTCGCGTCCGGCGCCGAACAGTGACAGGAAGGGCGCCTGGTGCAGGCGTGGCACGTCGAAACGCGGGATCGGGGTGGTGGAGATGATGTAGCCACCTTCCACCTCACACGGATAGGAATGCGAGAACCGGGACCGGGAAAACCGGGCGTGGTCCTCGTAGAGCCCGAGCCAGATCACCGCGTAATCGCGCTCGGCATGCATCCGCCGCGCCGCGGTCGGTCGCTGTTCGAATTCCCGCAACGGATCAGAGATCGGCACCTGGAACACCAACACAGTGCGATCGTCGAGATCGTCCTCCGGGATCCGGTGCCGGGTCTGGATCAACGTCGCCGCCCGCGCGTCCGTCGCGGTCTCCACCCCCGTGGAATCGGCGATCAGCGCGCGCATGGTGCGGGCGTTGAGGCTCTCGTCATCACCCTGATCGATCACTTTCACGGTGTCACTGGCGACGATGGTGGCCAGGGTGACCTGCAAACCACCCGACCCCCACCCCCGGGCCACCGGCATCTCGCGCGAGGCAAACGGGGTGATGTGCCCAGGGATACACACCGCCTTGAGTAGGGCCCGGCGAATCTCCCGTTTCGATGCCGCATCCAGATACGCCCACAGATAGCCAGAAATGTGGATCGGTTCGGCGCGGTGCAGCAGATCGGACAGTGCGGACATGACCTTCACTCCTCGTCGTTCCGGATGTGCTCGCCAAGCGCACGGACGCGATCGAGGTCAGAGGCGAAGCTGACGTGATGTGCCAGCTTGAGATGCTCGACGAAACCCGTGGCTTCCTGCCCGTCCAGCGCGGTGACCAACCAATCGGCGTCGTCCGAGGGCGGTTTGGCGGTGCCCGGTGGGTTCGCGTGGGCGCGGGTGACCCGGGCATCCAGCATCGCGGCGCTGATCGCCCGCCGCTCAACCCGCCCGGCGGTGGCGCCGTAGCCGAGAGTGAACCGGGAATCGGTGTGCTCACCGGAAGAATCGACCTGCACGTGATACAGCACCAACTCACACGTGGTCACCGCCACCGACCCGACCCGCACCGGGTTCCCGGTCCGCGGATGGGTCACCGACACCGGCAGTCGCCCGGCCCGCAGCTCCACCAGCGTGGGATCGGCCTGCTTCGGTCCCTCCCGCACCGCGGTGTAGGCCAGCGCAGTCAGCGCCCCGGTTTCCGCACGAGACAAGAAATGCTGGAAGGCGCCCCGCCCAGCCCCCGCGGCCGACGCGCGCCGGGTCAGATCCACGGGTTCGGTCGATTCGGTGGCGGCGATCAAATCTTGCTCCTCTAGCCGTGTGGTGGCTCGCGGCAACACCAGCGGCTCCGGGTCTGGCTCGGCCACCGGTCCGGTATCGCCGCTCGCCCGGCCGCCTGCCGGGGTAACGTCGAGGTTGAGCAGCCGGGGCGCGTAGTCCAGCGACGCCCCGAGGAACTGGCCGCCGTCCGGCTCGGCGAATGCTGGGGTGATCCGGCGCTCCACCTCGATATCACTGCACGCCACAACAGACGTGCCCTCGCGGGGCAGGCAGGACACCCACGACCGCAGCAGCGACACGGCGCGGCTGACATCCCCGCGGGCCTGTTCGATCGCCTTTGCGGCGACTGCCGGTTCGACCACACCGGCCTCGGCCATTACCTGATCCACAAGCAGCGGCACCAGCGCACCCACCGTGCCGGCCCGATCGTGGCCATCGAACCCCGCCTGCTGCTGGTCCGTCAACCGGGCCGACGCGTCGATCGCGTTCTGGCTTTCCCGCACCGTCGTGTACATCAGTCCGTCCCCAGAAGCGCGATCCGCGTGGTGCGCGGCAAGCCCACCACGCATGGGCCGGGGCCGACCACCACGACATCGATCCCCCGTGGCCAGGCGGCACACGCCTGCTCCCGCTCGGCGAGCACGCCCGCCGCCAACGGCAGGTCGGTGTCGAGGTCACCGTCCACGCCCGGCCCGGACAACCGCACCCGCGTCACCGGCGCGTCCTCGTCAACCAAAACAACCACGGTGGCGCCCAGCTCCGGCTCCTCCTCGGTGCCGACCGGAAGGTCGAGCAACTCACCCGGCTCCGGAACACCGGTGATGACCACCGGCAGTGCCTCGGGCTCCCAGGTGGCGTCCAGCACGAGCCGAACCGCTTCCACCACATCCCCGGCACCGGGCACCGGCTGCACGGAACCGGGGTGGGACAGCGCCACCAGCGTGGCGCGAAACGCGTCGTGCAGCACGATCTCGGTTTGCGCAGTCATGCCACCTCCATACGGGTCGTGCGAACCTGCCCTATGCGGACGGCCCGTTCCGCCTCTTCCGCCCGCAACGCGGCCTCAGCGAGTCGGTCGGCCCCGGCCTGGCCGGCGGCATCCGCAAGCGCGGCAGCCAACGCGGCTTCGGCATCCCACCCCAGCACGCACCCCCATCCTGGGGTGCCGGCCACGGTGACCACGGCGGTCGTGACCACGACCTCGGTCAAGCACTGCTGGCCGATCGGGGTGTCCAGGACCGTCATCACCGTTCGCGGCTCCGGTGCCACCTCCACCGCCGCATCACTTCGGGCTGCGATCGGCTCAGCCAACGCCAGCAAGGCCGCCCGATCGGTGCGAGCCGCCGCCGCCAGACCCTCCGCGCGGCGCTCCGCGCTCAACCGCGCCCCGTTCGCCGTGTTCATGACGCGTCCGCCTTCCGGACTGGGATCGGCGCCGGCAAGCGTTTCCACTCGCCCACCTCGACGATCACGTCGAACATGTCCGCCCGCAGCCACGCGAACGTCAGTTCCAGCGGCGCACCGGTGCGCTGACAGTCCAACCGGCCCCGCACCAGCACCACCGCCGGGCGCCCGCGCATCCCCAGCCGCCGCGCCACCCACCCGGGAGCACTGATCTGCTCCACCCGCGTCCACACCCGCCCCGGGGCGAACCCGTAGTGCTCGGTGAGCACCTCATAGACCGAGCCGCCGACACCCACCACATCCCGCAACCCGGGCACCCGCGCGGCCGGGAGCACACTGGTCTGGTATCCCGCGCACTCCTCATCGCACAGCCGCAACCGATCCAGCTGCACCACCCGATCATGCCCGCCAAGATCGAGTTCGGCCCGCTCGTCGTTGCGCGCGCGGCGGGTCGCCGCATCCTCGGTCACCGTCCGCGGTTCGACGCCGGCCGCGGCGACCGTGCGCGTCCACGACGGAATCCAATCCGGACCGATCCGGTACTCCACCTTGCGCGCCACCACCGTGCCCCGGCCCTGATACCGGCGCACCACCCCACGCCGCTCCAACTCCTGCATCGCCGCCCGCGCGGTCAACCGGTTCACCCCGAACCGCGCCGCCAGCTCATGCTCCGACGGCGCTGGCGCCCCGGCCGGTAGTCGGCTCAGCTCCGACTCCACCTGGTCGCTCAGCGACAGCCACAGCGGCTCGGCTCGTTGCGTACTCACGCACACGCTCCTTCGGTCAACAGCTCAACGAACGCCTCGTTCAATCCCTGACCCAAGTCTTCGGCGGCGACAGCCGACGCCCGGCAAGCAATACGAACACCGGCTCACTCACGAACACACCAAGCTTGGCCACCCTGAACACAACGCACCGTCGCGGGACCGCGACCGGATGCAGGGCACTCCCTGTGATCAGTTCGCCACTTTGCGGCCGGTCTTCGTACTAGCACAGTGTCACCCTTCAGCTTGACTAGACAAGTTAGCTCACATGAACAGAAGGTGAAACACGCGCGTCAGCTTGTGTAGACAGGTTCAGCGTTTGCGCAGGAACTCCTCACGATGGCAAGTACATGCACAACCGGCGCCCGGGGAAGTGCCTGGGGGTCTGCCCAAGAAACGGCTCTGCCAAGATTCCGGTGGTGACAGGCCGTCGTCGCGGTGACAGGCTGGCAACTGTGTGACGCCGAGCTGTTGAAGACGGTCTTTCCTCAGCTGGCCGCGGTGCTGGTCCAGCGCGTTGTCGATGAGGGGCA
>NZ_CAAAFO010000045.1:17143-17662 GCF_900634715.1 Candidatus Protofrankia californiensis
GGGCCGGGCCGGTGGCCTGTCCGCGCTGCGGGACGCTCACCGCACGGGTGCACGGCTATCACCGACGCCGGCTTACCGATCTCCCGGTCGGGGGCAGACCCGTCGTGATCGAGGTGACCGTGCGGCGGCTGGCGTGTCCGAGCCTGGACTGTGCACAGCAGACGTTTCGGGAGCAGGTACCCGGGCTGGCCGAACGATACGCCCGGTGAACTCCGAGGCCGGAACCGGCAGACGGACGGGACGTCGACGCATCCACCCACCTTGCCCGATCAAGGACCCGGCGAACGCAACAGACCCACCGCGATCGAGTGACGAGAGATTGTCACGCTCCGTTCTGTGGGAGCCCGGGGGTGAGATCCTCCCGGGCCACCCGGCGGGTAAACTGACTTGTCCGTTCACAAGATCCTGGATAGGTTGTCAGCTATAGCGACTGTCCCATATTAGGGGAGGTGGCTTACGACATCTGAGCCGAAGAGGACCTTGCAGGACGTTTTGTCCGACCACTCACTGGATGTCGGG
>NZ_CAAAFO010000045.1:18250-20832 GCF_900634715.1 Candidatus Protofrankia californiensis
CTCGACGCGCCACTGGCCACGCAAATGATCGAATTCAGCCCGACGGCGATGGCAATCATCGATCCGGATCTGCGGGTGCGACGGAGCAACCGGGCTTTGCGGGCGATAAGCGGCCTGTCTCGCGAGCGGATGGCGGGCACGCCCATCCCTGAGCTGCTGCCGGATGTGGACCCGCGGGTGTGGCAGCTTGCCCGGTGGGTCTTGGCCACCGGTGAACCGGTTGAAGACACGGAGATCACCGGTAGGACCGTGATGTTCCCGCAGGAGGAACGTATCTGGCGCTTTTCGTACTTTCCGCTCCGGGACTGCGAGGGGGTGCCCGCGGCAGTTGGCGTGATACTGGTCGATGTGACGGATCAGCGCCGTGCCGAGCGGGAAGGTGCGCGGGTGGAGCGGCGACTGCGGCTGCACAGCCGGGCGAGCGCACTCGTCGGGCGATCCCTGGAACTGGACGCCACGCTGGAGGGTATAGCCGATCTGGTGGTACCGGAATTCGCCGACACCTGCAGCGTGTACCTGCTCGACGAGCCTCTTGGCAAAGACGCCAGACCGGAGCTGTTGGAATTGCGCCGGGCCATAATCACACGCGTTTTCGATCCGCCCTTGAAAAGCTGCGACATCCCATTCTCGGCTGCCGGAGAAATCCTTTCCTGCAACCGGAATTCTCCGATCTACCAAGCCTTTGCGTCGGGT
The DNA here is from genome assembly GCF_900634715.1 of Candidatus Protofrankia californiensis. Taxonomy (GTDB): domain Bacteria; phylum Actinomycetota; class Actinomycetes; order Frankiales; family Frankiaceae; genus Protofrankia; species Protofrankia californiensis. Next base: position 18,944 of record NZ_CAAAFO010000045.1, read on the forward strand.
CGTCCAATTCACTACGCGGCTGACGATGAATCGTTAATCAGCGGATACCAGACCCCTGGCTTCATCGACTACTTCCGGCGACTGAGGCTGCGTTGGGGGATCGCGGTGCCCTTGCTGGTGGGGCGTTTCTTTCACGGGGCCATGGTTGCACATGTCGGCCTTTCCGGGCGTATTTACACCGACGACGACGTCGAGATGGCCGCCGACCTGGGTGAGCGTATTTCGGCCGCTATCGCCAATGCCCGCGCGTACGCTCGCGAGCGGGAGGTTTCTGTCATGCTGCAGCGCAACCTGCTCGCACCCGATATCCCGGCCGTGACTGGAATGGACATCGCCTGGCGGTACGAGCCGGGGTCCGGTTCCGGCCGGTCGCCTCGCGTCGGGCCGGGTCCGCCGATCGGTGTCGAGGTAGGCGGGGACTGGCTCGACGTCATCCCACTCTCGGCGGGTCGGGTCGCTCTCGTCATCGGAGACGTGGTCGGCCGCGGTGTGACCGCCGCCGCCGTCATGGGTCAGCTCCGCACCGCCACCCGGGCGTTCGCCTCGCTCGACCTGCCCGCCGACAACGTGCTCACCCATCTGGACAACCTCGTCCAGACCATCGGGGCAGGGCCTGACGGTGCCCTGGCGAGCTGCGTCTATGCGATCTTCGAGCCTGCCACCGCGACGATGGTCCTCGCCAACGCCGGCCACCCCCCTCCCGCCCTGCGTGATCCCGATGGCCGTGTCCGCCTCCTGGCCGGCGGGGACGGCGCGCTTCTCGGTATCGGCGGACAGGTTTTCGTCCAGGCCTGCCACCCGTTTCCCGTCGGGGCGACGCTCGCGCTCTACACAGACGGCATCGTCGAGTCACGCGACATCGATGTCTCCCAGGGGATCAGCCGGCTGCAGGAGGCTCTCGCAGGCGCCGGCACCGCGGACGCCACCGCCGACCGGCTGATGCGCCTGGTCGATCACGCCGGTCGGGACGACGACGTGGCGCTCCTGCTTGTTCGGGCCGCCGCGGCCACCAACACCCGCACGCTCACCATCCCGCTCACCCCCGACCTCAGTGCTGTCGGGCAGGCCCGCCACGCCGTCACCACCGCACTGCGCAGCTGGCAGCTGCCCGAAGCCGTCGATACCGCCGAACTCCTAGTGAGCGAGATTGTCACCAATGCTATCCGCTATTCCCGAGTCCCCGGCGAACTCGTGCTCCGCAGCGCCCCGACGGCCCTCTACATCGAGGTCTCCGACAGCGACAGCCGCCTCCCCCGTATCCTCCACCCCGACGAGCAGGAAGAATACGGTCGTGGCCTGATCCTCGTCGATGCACTCGCCACCCGGTGGGACACCCGACCCACCCACTCCGGCAAGACGGTCTGGTGCCAACTCGACACCGGCACCGACGCTCAGACGGCGCGGGTGATCGGTGTGGCGCCCTTCGCGGCGGCGAGCAGCGCCTCGTAGTTCTCCGGACGACCGGATCAGCCACGACAGTGGCTTGACGAACATAAGGGCGTCAGACCCGTCGGTTGCGTTGAGCGGAGGCGGGGCTACGAGGGAACAGAGCACGAGGGAGGGATCGGGGTACGAGGGAGTATGGCGGGGCCGGCTGGGAGGCGGCCCCGCCATCGGCTATTTCTTCTTCAGATAATTCTGCGTCGATTCGGCGAGCAGCACGGCCGCGCCGATCACGAACGCGAGAAAGACCAGCGCGGCTTCCCAGTGGCCGCCGGCGGCCAGCACGATCACCGACAGGACGGCCAGTAGCGGCAGCACGTGCTGGGCCCATCGTCTGCGCAGCAGCAGGGCGACGACCGCGGCCAGGACGGCGATGCCCACGCCCAGCGCGAGCAGGTCCTGCGGCTGCACCGTTGCGGTTGTGCGTACCGTGCCCTCACCCAACC
>NZ_CAAAFO010000045.1:21082-22275 GCF_900634715.1 Candidatus Protofrankia californiensis
CCGACCAGCAGACGACGGACACGCCGAGCGCCGCTGGGAAACCACGGGGCCGGCTGGCCACCGCGTTCCTTCCGGCGTCCTCGCCCGCCCTCGTCACGATGCTTTCCGCCGTCGTCTGCCGGGGGTCTCGCCGGCGCTGTCGGGGTGCGGACAGGGCCGTGCGGACGGGGTGCCGCGGTGCCAGGGTGAAGTCGCCATTGCTGCTCCCTTCCTCTGCCGTGCAACGAAAGTAACAGCTGATCGGGGTGCGGAACCGGGTGAAGTATTCCCATCGAGGGATGGAAACACCCCGCACGAGCGATGAGGCGTGCGCCGGGTCGCAATAGCTTCTGTGTTCCAGCACACAACACGGACTCCCGATTCCGCTCGCAGGGTCTGTTGCATCCGCGGGGTCCTTGATCGGGCATGGTGGAGGGATACGTCGACGTCCCGTCCGTCCGCCGGTTCCGGTCTCGGAGTTCACCGGGTTCCGGCTCCCGCCCGAGGTGATCATGGTGGCGGTCCGCTGGTATCTGCGCTACGCCCTGTCGTACCGGGACGTCGAAGAGCTCCTCGCCGAACGCTGCCTGGCCGTCGATCATGTGACGGTCTACCGGTGGGTGCAGCGGTTCACCCCGCTACTGATCGACGCCGCCCGGCCCTGCCGGCACATCCCCGGGGACAGGTGGTTCGTCGACGAAACCTATGTGAAGGTCTCCAGCCGGTGGATCTGTCTGTACCGGGCGGTCGACCAGGACGGGCAGGTCATCGACGTGTTCGCCTCCGACCACCGGGACCTGGCCGCGGCCCGGTGGTTCTTCACCGCCCTGTCCCACGGCCGCAGGCCGGTCGAGATCACCACCGACAAGACCTCGGCCTATCCGCGGATCCTCGACGAGCTGCTGCCCGCCGCCCACCACACCGACGCGTGGCGGGCGAACAACCGGATCGAGTCCGATCACAGCCAGCTGAAAGCCCGACTCCAGCCGATGCGCGGGCTGAAACGCTTCCGCTCCTCCCAGACCGTCAGCTCCGGGCACGCCTTCGTGCAGAACATCCGCCGTGGCCACTACGAACTCGGCCTCGACGCCGACCCGCACCCGCGGCTGTCGGCTGCCTTCACCGAGCTCGCACTGGCTGTCTGATCAACATTCAGGCAGGATCCGCCATGTCTTGCTTTCCCATAACGCAACAGACCCCAACCGCCCCTTCCC
>NZ_CAAAFO010000045.1:22747-23533 GCF_900634715.1 Candidatus Protofrankia californiensis
TGACGATGTTGCGCAGGTCGCGGCGTTCCGGGGTGGCGAGCTGATCCTTGTGCTGGTCGAACTGGGTGTGCAGCTCGGCGTCGGAGATCTCGGGGGTTCCGGCGGTGTGCTGGAAGAGCTGGTTGACGGCAAGCTGGCGCTTGATCTCTGTAAGCACTGCCTGCTCGTTGGTGCCGACGGTGCCGAGCGCCTGCACGAACCGGTCCCTGGCATCGTTGCCGCTGCCGAACTGCTGCTCGATGAACCGGCCCAGGGCGTCCTGCGCCATTTTGTCCGCAATCACGATCTTCGCATCGGCGGCGGCGTTGTCGAGGATGATGCTGACCGCGTAGGACTTGGCGACATCACGGTGAAAGGTGTCGAGCGTGGCGGGATCGGTCGGAGCCTGGATCCCGTAGAGAGCGCGCAGGGTGTCGACCTTGTGGTCGAGCTCGTCGACGCTGACGTCCTGATCGCCGACCCGGAAGGCGACGCCGGCGGGCAGCGTGGTGGACGCATGCCACAGGTAGCCGCCCGCCCCACCGCCGAGCAGCACGACCAGGACGACCGCCAGCACGACGCGCCCTCGCAGCGAGCGGGGCAGGCGGATCCGACCGGTGACACGGCGCAGACGCGAGCGTTCATCCGCCGGCGAACGTCCATCCGCAAGGGAGTCGTCGGCGTCCTCTCCCCCGCCTTCCGCATCCCCGCCGCCTTCCGCATCCCCGCTGCCCTCGGCATCCCCGGTATCCTCGGCATCCCCGGTATCCTCCGCACGGGCCTTCTCCCCTGCGGGCTCGCCGGCGC
>NZ_CAAAFO010000046.1:0-3982 GCF_900634715.1 Candidatus Protofrankia californiensis
AGTATTAGCTGGGGCTGTGGGCCACAATCACTGCCGTCAGAATCCGAACATCTTTGACAATGTAGTTTGGCGCAACTCCTTCCCATGCGGGGATCTGTAGGGGCGGCGGGTGCGATTCCCGCCTACCCGGCGCTGGTCGCCGCACTAACAACCAGGGTGGATCTCTCCATCACCTCGAGATCAACTTCCCTATTGTCGGTCGCTCTTATTGGGATCAGACGCCCCAAAAGTCGCGGCACGCGCGTCTGAAGAACAGCGCGCGTCGCAGCAGGTAGGTGGTTTGGTCCGCCCATCCGAGAAAATCGAGCCCTGACTTTATGTTGCTGGGAGGCTGGTTGATCAGGGTGTCCCGTTGGATGAGCCTAGTGAAGTCAACGGTAATAGGGTCTGGTCGTGGCTGACCGTCAGGATATCTGAACACGACGCCGGCCTGATTCCGCATCAAGTTGACGAGTTCTTGGGCAAGGATACCGTACCCGATGGTGGTAGGATGCACGCCGTCCAGGGAGATCAGACCGCCGCTAGCTCGTTTCTGCCCTTCGCTGGTGAGAAATTTTGAGTCGGGCACGGGGTTGAGCGCCGCCAGTTCGGATGGCAACGGGTAGGGTGCCCACCAGGAGGGTCGGGCTACTGGGTCGTCGATATAGCGACGTGAAGCCAGCCGATCCAGTAGGGCGGCGGTCTCGAAGACGTACCAGTCCAGGCGGCGTTGCCGGGCTCTTCTCACCTGGTTCACAATGGCCTGGTTGTACTGATCAATGGCGCTGTCAATGGCTCGAGCCTGCTGTTCGGTGATGTACGGGTCCTTTCTGGGATTGAATTCCCGATCAGAGATCCAGGGACGGGTATAGTACGGAAAATACCGCGAGCCGGGCTCGACTTTGACCCCGACGCCTCGCGCTATCGGCACAATTGTGACGTGCGGGATGGTGCACCAGATGACGTGACGTGCCTTTATTGCGGAAACTTTTTCTGCGATCCGGTCCAGCTCACGTGTAAAGTGGCTGGGGCGCCAAACCGTGTATATCTGGTTACGCTTAAGATCGTCGTATCTATCTTCCTCGCTCCACACGACGCAAAGCTGAACGACTGCGGGCAGGGCATTATTGGCCCCCAAGAATACGATCAGAGTTTCAATGCCGCCATCGTTGCCAAGCTCCCCGGCGAGGTCGAACAGCGTACTGTTCTGGTTCTGTCCCAAATCCGAAAGGACGCGCAGCGCTGCCAGGTTGTTATGATTTTCGACGATCTGATTCAGCAAGCTGTCCTTGGGTGCCTTCATTTCACTCTTGCAGATCGCAGGCGTCCGCTCAAGAGCGTCCCGCAAGTCCCAACCATACACCGCGAGCGCATGGTTGATTCCGGTGACTGCAGGGTTCCTTGCCCCCGGCCCGCGTTCCCAATAGTCCTCCACCTCATCCGCGAACTGCCGTGCGTAGAATGGCGCTAGCGGAGTCTCGAACCAGTCGATTTTTTCACCAAATTTACGCTCCAAGTCGCGCGCGAACAGCTCGATGTTAAACGGGAGGCCGCCGTAGCCACCATACGCTGGATACCGGAACTGTCCCGACCAACCTAATTCGCGGGCGATGATGGCCGGATATGACAAGTCAGTGTTGAATATCGCACCGCTTTGAAAGCCGTGAGTCAACGAATCGCCAATAGCTACGATCCGATGCTTTGGCTCACCCTCCTTGTTTCTATCCACTTGAATTCCCAGAGTGGGATCCGTCTCTGGCGGACGAGGCTCTTCCGTGATCTTCACTTCTTCCGGCGTACGGGGATCACGCTTACGGTCGGACACAGCGTTTGTCATAGTTTACCATCCAGGGCACCTATGGGGTGATTTCGCCGGCCGCAAAGTCGGTCGAACATGCAAAGATCACCTTATTAGCATGGTCGCCTACTTCACCTCTAGTGTTGCCTGGTACCGAGATCGGTAACCTGGAATGTACCGAATCGATTTCTGTGATCCTGTCCGGGATCTCCTGTCCTTGTTTCGCGTAGTGACGGTCGCGGATTGTGAGAGCGGGGTTGTGTTGTCATTCACGGTTCGATGGATCGATTGGAAGACAAATCACCTTGGTCTCAGCGGGTTGGCCTTCGTAGACTGCCGAGTGACAGGCTCAGTAATTCTTGGCACCGTCGGCTACGGAAAGTGGCAGTATCTGTCCGCGATGATCGCTTGTCCGTTGAGGCGAGTGCATCCAAAAGGGCGTTGTTTTGAGCGTGGCCCCATCCTGCGCAAACCACAAGTACGCACCCATACCGAACTAAACATCCCAGTCCGGGCAATCAGATCTTTTACTGCACTTTCGTTATCCTAAGGGGCCCTATTTCGCAAACCGCCATTGATGGGTTTCTCAGCATCGATCTCGTCGACCACCTGTCAGCACGTCACTCATAGAAAGTAGAACATCACCGGTGGGGGCCGACAGCGCCCTGACAGTTACCCGGACCTGGGTTACCCCAATACGGTCTGCTCCGCCTGAGGGCGCACAGGCTGCGGCGCACGCTGGCCACCCAGATACTGTAGGCAGGAGCGCCGTTGGCGAAGATCGGCCAAGTGCTTCGGCGCCGCAGCCAGCTCGCCACGATCGTCTACGCCAAAGTGGACCATAAGGCGCTACGGATGTTAGCGCGGCCATAGGCCGGCAGGTGCGCGACCATCCGAGCCCAAGCGAGGACTACCTGGCGGTGCGCCGCAGGCTGGGCTTACACGGCGACAACAAGCCATACGCCGCATCAAAGATGTGGTGGGGGCGCCCCCACCACAGTAGAAGGCGCCTCCGGCCGGCGGCGAATGCCCGCTTCGCGGCTATGAGCACGCGCTTGGACAGGCCACGCCTCCTGTCCGCGAAACACAACTCACTGTCAGGTGAGGTTCGCGTCGTAGCGATCTCTGAGCGCCGACCAGCCGTAGTCATTCGCACGGCTGCCCACAACACGGCCAACAGCGTGACCGTCGAGGACCGCCGCGAGGACAGCGAGACAGATGTGCCAGCCGGCGGCGTACATCCCCCGCTCCGTACGCTCGTCGAAGGTGTGCTCAAGCGTCAGCCGTGACCCCGTCGGCGTCGCCGTGAGGGTCCAGCGGAGAAGGTGGCCACGCCAGCGATGAACGAGCTCGTGCGGTGGGTCGCTGACTAGCACCTCGGCGTCAACGCTCTGATCCTGGGGCGTCTCACGCGACGTGGCGGGCCCAATGGAGATGAGAGGACGATCCGGCACCACGGGCGACCACGTGGCAAGCTGGTCGGGCTCGGTCAGCTTCTGCCACACGCGGTCGACCGAGTGTGGCAGTTCTCGAATCATCGTCAACACCCAGCGGCCGGCGACCTCAGTCAGGATCGCATCAGCGCCATGGGCGGCGATCTCGGCGGTCACCGGATCTGTCGTGTCGGTCATGATGCCTCCTCTTCATCGAGCGCCTGGGCCAGCCGGTCGAGGCTGGTGCTCCACATCCGGTGGTAGGGCGCCACCCAGGCGAGCACGTCGGGCAGTGGATCGACGGCCAGCCGGTAAACTCGACGCCTGCCGACGACTGCGGCGGTGACCGCGCCGGCGTCGCGCAGCACCCGCAGGTGCTTGGACACCAGGGACTGCGGCAGATCGAGAACCTCGACGAGGCCGCCGACATCGCGCTCCTCGGCGCGGAGTCGATCGAGGATCCGGCGTCGGGTGGGATCTGCGATCAGGGCGAACCCGTCCACCACACAAGCATGCCTCCAAAGTCATATGAACATCAAGGTATATTTTCTGGTTAAGACGTGGGGGCATCGGGAGGGAAGCGTCGATCGACCTGTGGAGGCAGCCTGTTCCCAAGGCCGCAGCCGCCCCGCTTGCCTGTGGTCCGCATCCGGACGTCCACTACCTGGCATACACGCCCGCGGGGTAGCTACCGCCGCCAACCGGTCACACTGTGAAAGAACCGGGCGGGCGCTGACAGACCCCAGGGCTGTCGACCACGCCGCTGGCCGCG
>NZ_CAAAFO010000046.1:4007-10329 GCF_900634715.1 Candidatus Protofrankia californiensis
ACCACTACGTCCCTACGGTCCGGGCAGTGGCTGCCACGATGATAGGTGGTGGTTCGTGGCGGTGCGTCACAATCATCTGCAAGGAAGCACACGGTACGCGGTGGCCGGTCCAGTGCGGAGCGTGGGCTCGGCCTTTGTCGACTTCTGTCAGGCCCCGCAGCGGCTGCGGGTCGCGCAATGCACTTTCACCGTCGCCGCCCACCCTCCAGCGACGGGCGGCCGGGTCGCTTGCCATCAGCCACGACAGGGGCTGTCTGGTACCCGGCCCACGGGTTTCGTAGGGTAGCTGCTGCCTCCCGCCGCCAACCGGTCACACTGTGAAAGAACCGGGCGGGCGCTGACAGACCCAGGGCTGCCGACCCCGCCAACGGCCGCGTTCGGAACGCCAAGGGGGAGATCGTCATGGATCCGGTCGGGACTGTAACTCCCGAGCAGCGGGAGGCCGTCGCCACGCGGGTGGCAAGGCGGACCGGACAACGCCGCGGGACCATCGACACCCTGCGCCAGCCGGGCGGGATCGCCCGCGCCGACGAACCGGCACGGGTCGCCTCCCGGATCGACCGGCTCAGCCGCTACCACCCGGATGTCCGGCCGGTCAACCCGGCGGCAATCGCCACCGGGGAACCAGCCGCGGTGGCCGCGGCCGGTGCGATCCTCGAACGGATCATCCAGGTCAACGACCTCCTCGGCGTGGGCTATCTGGAAGGCGGCGTGGCCGCCGCCCGGGCCGTGGGCCGGATCAACATCCGCGACAGCCGGGGCCGGCTGATCGGCTACGGCACCGGCTCGCTGGTCTCCCCAGACCTGCTGCTGACCAACCAGCACGTTCTGCCCGACGCCGACACCGCGGCCTCCAGCAGCGTCGAGTTCGACTACCAGGACGGGGTCGACGGCCGGCCGCTGCCGCTGCAGGGCTTCGCGCTGGCCCCGCAGCGGTTCTTCCTCGCCGACACGAACCTGGACTGCGCCCTGATCGCGGTGCAGGCAACCCCGGCGCAGCTCGCCACGTTCGGGTACAACCGGCTGGTCGAGGCCGAGGGCAAAGCCATCATCGGGGACTTCGTCACGATCATTCAGCACCCGCAGGGCGAAAAGAAACAGGTCGCGTTGCGGGAAAACCGGATCGTGGACCTCCTCGACCGGTTCCTGCACTACGAGACCGACACCGAACCCGGCTCATCCGGCTCCCCGGTCTTCAACGACCAGTGGGAGATCGTCGCCCTGCACCACGCCGGTGTCCCGGCACCCGCAGACGGCGAACTCGGCGGCACCATCAACGAGGGCATCCGGGTCAGCCGGCTGGCCGCGTTCCTGCGCGCCCAACACCTTCCCCCGGCCCAGCAGACACTGCTCGACCGGCTGTTCACCAACCAGACCACCCAGGCCGGGCTGCCGGCTCCCCGGCCCGCCGAACCGGTGGCACCACCGCCCGCCGGCAGTGCGCGGCAGTCCGTGGCGCTGACGGTCCCCTTCGACATCCGGCTGCGCGCCGACCTGATCAGCCCCGGCCAGCCGGTGGCGGCCGGGGAGGCGATCCGAATCGACCCGGACTACGCCAGCCGGCGCGGCTACGATCCGGACTTCCTCGGCGATGGGCATCGGGCGCCGCTCCCGACCCTGCATGCCGATCTGGTGCCGTTGGCGGCGGTCAACCGGCTCGCCGCCAACGGTGACCCGGCCTATGTCCTGCCCTACCATCACTTCAGCGTCGTGCTCAACCGACAGCGGCGGCTGGCGTTCTTCACCGCGGTCAACATCGACGGCAATGCTAGTTTCCGGCTGCGCCGGGAGTCGGACCGCTGGTCGTTCGACCCGCGGGTGCCAGCCGACGAGCAGACCGGGGAGGGGGTCTACCGCGACAATCCGCTGGACCGCGGCCACCTCGTCCGCCGGCTCGACCCGGCCTGGGGGGCCTCCCGGGTGGCCGCCAAGCTGGCCAACGATGACACGTTCCACTTCACCAACTGCACCCCGCAGCACGCCGACTTCAACCAGAACCAGACCACCTGGGCGGGGCTGGAGGACTACGTCCTGGAGAGCGCCGACAACCGCGACCTGAAGGTCAGCGTGTTCACCGGCCCGGTCCTCAGCCCGGACGACGAGCCCTACCGGGGGGTGCAGCTGCCCCGGCAGTTCTGGAAGGTCGCCGTGATGGTCAAGGACGGCGGCGGGCTGTCGGCCACCGCCTACCTGCTCAGCCAGGAAAGCCTGCTCGACGGTCTGGAGGTCGCGCCGGAAGCCTTCGCCTACGGCGCCTACAAGACCTACCAGGTCCCGGTGCGGCGGATCGAGGAGCTGACCCGGCTGTCGTTCGGCTCGGTTGCCGAGGCCGACCCGCTGGGCCGGGTGGAGGCGGTGAGCGGCGGCAGGGAGATCGGCCATCCGCGGCAGATCATTCTTTGACGGGGTCTGTTGCATCCGCAGGGTCCTTGGTCAGGCATGGCGAGTGGATGCGTCGATGCCCTGCCCATTTACCGGTTCCGGGTCTCCGTCGGCGAGGTGAGGAATCTCTTCGCCCTTCGGGCTCGCCTGGTTCCCCGGTATGCGGGGAACCAGGCGAGGGCGTGGGCGTTGCTCGATGATCGGGGTCGTTCAGCCGTGGGGGCGGTGGAGCACGTTCACCAGGAGCTCGTGTACCGCCTGATGATCGCGCGGGTCGTGCAATCGGGTCCGGCCGCCGGTGAGGGTGTACCAGTCCAGGGCTCCGGCGTAGCGCACCCGCGCGACGACCTCTCCGTCGGTGCAGATCGTGCGCAGTTCGAGCGCGCCGGTGATCGTGCCGACCTCGTCGGTCCACACCCCGTCCGGTGGGGCGGTGAATGGGGACTGGAGTTCATTCATGAACTTGTCATGGTCTGGTCATGAGGAGCAGGTGTTGAGCATACTCTGCAGGGCGGACTTCTCACTCGCCTGGAGTTTCAGGCCCCAATGATACTTGGACCTGATCCACATTTTCGAGTAGGTGCACCGGTAGCCGGAGAGCGGCGGCTGCCAGGTGGAGGGGTCCTGGTCGCCCTTGGCCTGGTTGACGTTGTCGGTGACCGCGATGAGCTGCGGGTAGCTCAAGTCGTTAGCAAAACTCTGACGTTTGCTGGTGGTCCAGCTGCTGGCCCCAGACCGCCAGGCTTCGGCGAGGGGCACCACGTGGTCGATATCGATGTCGGCCGGGTTGTACCAGGTGGCGCCGTCATACGGGCTGTACCAGGAGCCGGAGGTTGGGTAGCAGGCCCCGTCGACGATGACGTTTGCGCCGTCGCGCTTGAGGACAGTTTCCCGGGTGTTGCAGCTGCCGGAAATAGTGATCCAGTGCGGGAACAGGTCCCGCGAGTAGCCGGTCATGCTGCCCTCGGCGGCCACGGTCAGCGCGTTGAGCTCGGCTTGCGCAGTTGACTTACTCGGGATGTTGGGTGGGGTGGCCGACGCCGGAGTCGTCAGCACCGCCAGCGCGACGGCGGTCAGTGCCGCGCTGGTCAGGAGTGCCCAGCGGCGGCGCGACAGGGCAAGGGAACGGAACACGGCTCTCCTCTTCGAGGCGGGGAAATGAGCCTGTCAACCGTCCGCTAGACAGATGATTGTTCGGGTCCTGCTATCTGACCGGCGAATGACATCCACCGGAAGAATTCGGCCTGTCCGCCGCTGGTTTGTCATCCTGTCAATAGTTTGTCACCAGGTAGTGGCCTGGAATGGGTTGCTCTTGCCGGAAAGCCATGGCCGGCAAGTTCTGCCTGCGGTAAAAAGGTGAGGTCGAGGCGTGCATGCGGCTGTGGGTTGCCAGCAGGGCCTCGGCAAAGTCGTGGTCAGCAGGTCGTGAGGGCGTCAGGGGTCGTTCGGGGCGGCGGCGACGCTGGTGACGCTTGTCAGCGGAGGACGCCGACGGCGAGGTCCCGTGGGAGGAGTGGCGTGCCTGCCATTGCGATCCAGCGTAGATCACGAGCACCGGATGACGCCACGAGCATGATCACCAGATGCTGGGAGAACTGTTGGGTTACGTGATCCAGGGGTTTGAGCGCATCTCTGCTTCGCAGATCTGTCGGTGTCGTGTGCTACTCCTGATGGAAGCGGCGGCACAACCGGTGCGGCCAAGACTCGTCGGCATGGAGCATCGACTGTGCAGTTCAACTACTGGGATCTCGGCCAACAGCCGAGTGGCGCCATTGTCCAGATCACTCTGAGCGGGAACGCTGCCAACGTCCGACTGTTTGACAGCTCCAACTTCCGTTCGCTCAAGGCAGGTCGCCGCGCCACGGGCTACGGCGGCCACGCCACCCGCTCACCGATCCGTCTCCAGATCCCCCGCAGCGGCCACTGGTACGTCGTCATCGATTACGGTGGCTTCGCTGGCCGTGGTCGGGCCGGCGTACAAGTGTTGCCCGGCAGGCTGCCTGCGCTGCGGGAACGAACCGTGGCTCCGCTGGACCGCCTGGCTGACTCGGTCGCCGCGGTCAACCATGCCGACGACAACCTCATCCCCAAAGAATGGGATGTCTTTATCTCGCATGCCTCCGAAGACAAAAACGACGTCGTGCGCCCACTTGCATACGCGCTCCAAGAACTTGGCCTACGGGTCTGGTACGACGAATTCGAGCTCAGGATAGGCGACAGCTTGCGTCGTAAGATCGATCAGGGCATCGCCCGCAGCGCGTTCGGCGTTGTGGTGCTCTCGACCGATTTCTTCGCCAAAAACTGGACGCAGTACGAGCTCGATGGCCTGGTCATTCGCAGTGTCGACGGCTCGCAGGTGCTTTTGCCGCTCTGGCACAAGATTACAAAGGCTGAAGTCATGGCCCAGAGCCCATCGTTGGCCGACAAGCTCGCTCGCAGCACCACCGACAGCACGCTGGAAGAGATCGCAGCGGAGATCGCCGAGGTCATCGCGAGGGCGACGGAAGTACCGGCCTGACCCGGGACAACAAGAGGAAAGCAGTCTCATGGCCAGCGCTCGACCGCGCTGCGAGTTTCGGTGACCACTATCGGGACGTGGCGCGTGGCAGGGCCGCCATCTCCCGCTCCAACACCCACGCGAACGCCACCCCGCTCTTCGGGAAGACCCACCCGTCGAAGCGCACGCCGACCGTCGGCGGCGTGACGTCCTTCGGGCTGCGCGACACCCGGGTGGGCTGGGCGCCAGCGATGAAGTCGAGCACGTTGACGTGCCGGATGCCGCAGTCGCCGTAGGCCAGCTCGACCTCCACGCCCTTGGCCGGCATGTCGAAATCGAGATACAGCACATGGCCGTGCTGCTGGACGAGCGCCCGGTAGGTGTAGGAGATCCTGGTGCCCTCGGTGGGTTCCGGCTCACGGCCGCCCGTATGCACCGTAAAGAGTTGGCCGCCGGAGCGCGCGCTCCGGCGGATCGGCCGCGGCCGATCGTCGACCGTTACCTGCAGCAACTCGAACGCCTCCGGAGAGGCAGCGTCGAGGCCTGGTCGGGTGGCCCGGGGGATCGCACCCCCGGGCTCCCACAGAACGGAGCGTGAACCTCTCGGTTCACTCCGCTCTTCTCACCGTGATCCGGTCGGCATGGATGCCCAGGCCCAGTGCGCGAACAGTCCGGGCTCTCGATCGAGGAGCCCGGTCCACCATGCCCTGAACCGCCTGAACGGACGAAGCCGTCTGTACCTCTTGCCAGCCCACCGCATCAGGTAGGTGTTGATGCGTTGCAGGAGGGAGGACATCCGCGACCGGTAGAACCGGCCGTAGTAGTTCATCCAGCCCGCCACGACCGGGTTGATCAGCGCGGCGAGCTCGCTCAGGTCGTGCCTGACACGCGTGTGGATCCGCCATCGGCGGACCCGCTGGCTCATCTTCCCCAGCGCCTCGGGGCTGACCGCGGGCTGGAAGCCCACGAACATCGTCCCGTCGGCTCTCCTGGCTCCCCTGGGCCGGAAGGTGTACCCCAGGAACGTGAACGAGGTGTGCTCGTACGAACCACGCCGCCTGTCGTCCTTGCAGTACACAATTTTGGTCTTGGTCGGGTGTAACCGCAGCCCGACCTCGGCCATCCGGCTGGCAAGCGCGGCCAGCACCACGCGGGCCTCCCGTTCCGACGCGCAGTGCACAATCGCGTCGTCCGCATACCGCTCGAACTGCACACCCGGGAACTTCCGGACCAGGAACAGATCGAACGCGTAATGCATGAACAGGTTGGCGAGCACGGGTGATATCGCCGACCCCTGCGGGGTCCCGCGATCCCGCCTTGCCAGGGTCCCGTCGGGCAGCCGCAGCGGGGCGGCAAGCCACCGCCTCACATAGAGCAGCACCCATTTCTGGCCGGTGGTGACGTTGGCCTCGACCGGGACTGTTTCAAGATCGGTGTTTCCGG
>NZ_CAAAFO010000047.1:0-1666 GCF_900634715.1 Candidatus Protofrankia californiensis
GACCGGCACCAGTAGCCGCGACCGGGCCGTCAGTTCCCGGATCCGGTCACGAGCGTGCTGAGCCGCCTTGCGGGAGGGCCAGCGGGCAAGAAAGACGACACGCTTGGCCCCGGTCCGACCCCGAGCGCGCACCAGCCGATGGTGGAAACCGAGGAAATCGAATCCCTCGCCGCCTTCGGTCAGATGCACGATCCGGGTCTTTGCTGCCTTCGGCTCCAGGCCGAGATCGGCCAGCAGGGCTGTGATCCGCGCGAGCGCGTGGTCGGCCTGCTGCCGGGATTCACACATCACCACGAGATCGTCGATATAACGGACCAGCGTCCCGTCCCGGCCGCGATCCCATGCCCGGTCGAGCCGGTGCAGGTAGACGTTAGCCATGAGGGGCGAGACGCATCCCCCTTGGGGAGTACCGGTCACTACTCGACGCGGTGACCCGCCTTCCAACACCCCGGCTTCCAGAAAGGCACGCACCAGGGCGAGGGTTTTCCGGTCACAGACTCGTTCCTCGACCGCCTGCATCAACTTGTCGTGTGGAATCGCCTCGAAACAGTTGGCGACGTCCGTTTCCACCACCCAGCGTCGGCCCCGCCAGGACTCATCCAGCAGCACCTGGAGGGCATCGTGCGTGCTCCGTTTCGGCCGAGCGCCGAACGAGCACCCAAGGAAATCAGCTTCGAAGACCGACTCGAGTACGATCTTCAAAGCTGTCTGCACGATCCGGTCGCGTACTGCGGGAATTGACAACGGCCGCCGCTCTTCCGATCCGGGTTTGGGGATGAACACCCGCCGGGCCGGCAGCGGACGGTAGCTGCCGTCCTGCAGTTCGCAGACCAGCTCGTCGAGGAGCCGGTCCACGCCGTACCCCTCGACCATGCTCAGGGTGATGTTGTCGATGCCGGCTGCGCCGCGGTTGCGGCGCACCTGCTCCCACGCCCGCGCCACGACATCTTTGCGGTAGACCTTGTCGTGCAGCGTGTGGAACCGCCGTCCGGGATCGGCCTTGGCCGCCCGGTAAAGCGCATGCTGCAAGGCGCGGACCCTGTCCCCTCGGACAGCCGCCAGGGTGGACCTAGCCGTAACGGCACTCACCGATCCGTCATCCTCACATCCAGCGCGTAGACGAAGTAGCGGCCCTTCCCTCACCGACGGTTATGTTGTCCGTCCGGCTCGACCGGTAATATGGCCGCCTCCGACGCCCTCCCGGCACGATCGCCCATTTCCCGGTTCCTCACCGGTTATAGGACGTCGCCGTTCCGCAGGTCTCCGCGGCCTGTTTCGGCCGGGGAGGGCCTCCCCAGTTCCCGCCGTCGCTGTCTGAACGTTCCGTGCCCCCTACGCCGGGGAGTTCCTCGCGGATGCATTCCAGGATCTTCACCGCTTCCGTGGCCTTCGCCCTGATTGAAGGGGCTCAGTTCTCCCTCTTCCCACCTTGCGGCGGGCACTTTAACGGCGCTGCAGGCTTCGCTTTATGCTACGGACCGTCCAGTCGCTCCCCCTTCTCAGGGCTTTTGACGTTGCGCTTCGACGCCGGGCGTTTCCCCCCGACGCCGGCAACCTGCTACCGGGCCTCCTGGCAGTTACCCGGACCGGACTCCCACCGGCAAGCGACGACGAGCTTCAGATCACGTCATGGCCTCACGGGCCACCTCCTGATCACTGGGCGCAC
>NZ_CAAAFO010000047.1:2195-3214 GCF_900634715.1 Candidatus Protofrankia californiensis
TCAATCACCCAGGCGTAACGCCAGCAGCGTTGCCGGCAGGCCGCGACCGCGTCCAGCGCTGACCGTCCGGGCCGGTAGCCGTACGAGTCGAGGTGGAAGATCGGTTCGACCTTCGCCCCGAGCCGCCGTGCCACCACCGTCTGGGCCACTCTGTCCGCGACCGTGGGCACCCCGAGCACCCTCGTCCCCTCACCGTGCGACTTCGGGATCTCCACCGCCATCACCGGGGGCGGGAAATAGCTACCCGAGGACATCCGGTTCCAGACCTTGTACAGATTGTTCTTCAGGTCGGTTTCGAAGTCCGCTACCGTGCAGCCGTCCACCCCCGCGGCACCCTGGTTCTCCCGCACCTGCTTCCAGGCTTCCCACACCTCCCACTTCGAGATCTCAAACGGTTTCCCTGATGGCTTCAGCCTGTCCATCGAGCTCCTCCCGGTCTCCCGGTTGACCCCATAACAAGGCCACGGATAACCCGGCCCCTTTGCTCCACCCCCACCGCGCCCAGCAGGAGCTTCACCGCTACTACGAGCCGGTCCGCCGGCGCATCCCGCATCGGTACTCACTACCTCGCAGATTCATCCTGCTTGGCAGGCTTCCTCTCCCCCGCCCGAAACAAGGCGGAGAGCATCGGGACACGCCTTCCCACGTTCCGTACGAGAGCAGCAGACCAGGATCACGTCGCCTCCATGCCGGGCACCACCTGGCCAGTAAGCGGGTATCCGCCAGGCTCATCCCGGGACACAGAGCAACACCCCGGTTTTGGCACCACTTCTGCTTAACGACACGTCAACGGCGATCCCGTCACCGGGACTGCGCACCGTCTTCCTGGTCCCCACCTGACGCCTCCAGGACGCCTTTTCCACCTCGCTCACCACGACGGTCTTCAGCCAACGCAGCAGGTGGCGGTTTGAAACCTCCCCCCACAGGGCGGCTCCGAAGGGCCTACCTTCATCTCTCGCACAGCATCACCTCAAGAAAGCTCTACCTACATCAAGCCCCTCTCGGTGTTCGTGGCACAC
>NZ_CAAAFO010000048.1:0-1426 GCF_900634715.1 Candidatus Protofrankia californiensis
AGGAACGTGAACGAGGTGTGCTCGTACAAGCCACGCCGCCTATCGTCCTTGCAGTACACGATCTTGGTCTTGGTCGGGTGCAGTCGCAGTCCGACCTCCTCCATCCGGCTGGTAAGCGCGGCCAGCACCACGCAAGCCTCCCGTTCCGACGCGCAGTGCACGACCGCGTCATCTGCATATCGTTCGAACTGCACACCCGGGAACTCCCGAGCCAGGAACAAGTCGAACGCGTAGTGCATGAACAGGTTGGCGAGCACGGGTGATACCGCCGAACCCTGCGGGGTCCCACGATCCCGCCTGGCCAGGGTCCCATCAGGCAATTGCAGTGGAGCGGCAAGCCACCGCCTCACATAGAGCAGCACCCATTTCTGGCCGGTGGTGACGTTAGCCTCGACCGCCTTGACCATGAGGTCCCACGGCACACTATCAAAGAAGTTCTGAACATCAAGATCGATGACCCAGTCCTTCTTCCAGCATCTCTGGCGACACTTTGCGACGGCATCCAGCGCGCCACGCCGAGGCCGGTAACCGTAGGAGTCCGCATGAAATATCGACTCCGTACGGGCTTCCAGCGCCAACGCAGCCACCGTCTGCGCCACCCGGTCAGCAACCGTGGGCACGCCGAGAACTCTCGTGCCCCCCGACTCCTTGGGTATCTCTACCGCCATCACCGGAGGCGGAAAATAGGTCCCCGATGACATCCGGTTCCAGATCTTGTAGAGGTTGCTCCTCAGATCGGACTCGAACTCAGCCAGGGACTGCCCGTCCGCCCCTGCGGCACCCTTGTTGGCCTTCACACGCCGGTACGCCTCCAACACCAGCTGCTTCGGTATCTGAAACGGCTTGCTTTCCGGACCTGACCTGCTCACACGTCTCCTCCCGGGACAAACCCCGGTTGCTCGTGCGCAACAAACCCATCGATGAGCCGGCCCCTTCGCATCCACCCCGATTACCGGGGCTTCCCCGCTACTACGAGCCGGTCCGCCGGCAGACGCCGCGACGGTACTCAGCGCCTTGCGGTTCCTGCCGCTCAACGCGCTCCCTCTCACCCACCCGCCCCACAGGGCGGGCACGCAGTGTCGGCATCCGCCTTCCCACGTTCCACGTGAAAGCCGCAGACCAGGCTCGCGCCGCCTCCATGCCGGGCACCACCTGGCCAATACACGGGCTCCCGCCAGGCTCATCCTGAAGCAACCCCAAGCGCCCCAGTTTCGATGCCGTCTGATCTGGTTTCGACACTTCGACAGCGATTCGCTCACGCTCGCTTTCCTGGTCCCCACCTGACGCATCTGATGCGCCTTTTCCTCATCGCTCACCACGACGGTCTTCAGCCAACGCAGCATGAGGTGGTTTGACGCCTCCCCCCGCAGGGCGACGTCGAAGGGCCACAAATCCTTCATCTTCCACGCAGCACCGCATCGAACAA
>NZ_CAAAFO010000048.1:1517-3926 GCF_900634715.1 Candidatus Protofrankia californiensis
GATCTCCTACCTGTCGACCTCGCTCTCCGCGCTCGTGGCGCACCGGGGTGCCAGAACTCGGCCACCGGCCGTGACCTGGACTTTTAGGCGGCTCGTTCGTACTCGTTGAGGAGGCCTCCGACACCGTCCAGGCGGCCCTCGTCACCCATTTCCAGGATCAGCTCTGCATTGTGCTGCAGACACAGATACTGCTAATAACTGAAATAATTGTCCGTCGAGGACATCAGCTGAGCTGGGTATCGGTCCAGTGGTCGTCGACGGGGAGAGTGCCGGTGACGGTCGCGGTGACCTCGATTGATTGGAGGGTGGCGATGCCTCGCAGGACGCTGGCGAAGGCAGTGTCGGTGGCGTCGCGGCCGGTCGCGATGCGGATCAGGCTGGGTCTGGGAACCCTGCGGGTAGCGTCGTAGGTCCGCCATGCGCCGTCGATCCAGGCTTCGAAGACGGCATGGAAGTCCATGGGAGTGAGCCCGGGCGCGTAGACGGCGGCGAAGCGGGCGGGTATCTGGAGTGCCCGGCACAGCGTGATGCCGAGATGGGCGAAGTCACGGCACACGCCCTGCCCTGTGAGCAGTGTGTCCTCGGCGGAGTCGTGGACCGCGCTGGAGCCGGCGACGTAGCCGACGCGGTGATGCACCCAGGTGGCGATCGCGTCCACCCGAGGCCGTCCTGGTGGCAGGCCGCCGAACTCGGCGACCGCGAGACCGACGACGTGGTCCGATGGGCAGTAGCGGCTCGGCCGCAGATAGGTCAGTTGCTCCATGTCGAGCAGGTCGCCGTCGAGAACGGCGTCGCCGTGCTGGCGATCGGCCTCGGGGCGTTCGAGTTCCGCCCGGTAGGACACGGAGAGGACTCCCCGGGGCGCCCGCAGCAGGTGCAGGCGTCCGCCGTGCGGTGCAGCCAGTTCGGCCGGTCCTACGAGTGACGTTCCCTCCGTCGCCATGTCGAGCCGTTCGGCGTGTACCCGGAGCCCGCGGGCGGCAGCGACCTGGAGTGCGATGTCCGCGGGTTCCCGGACGTCGAAGGCGAGGTCGCAGGTGACCACCCTCCCGGCGTCGGCGGGAGGGATGCGCGTCCGCTGGTCGTCAGGCTGCGGGGCGGTCATTCCGATGGTGCCGCGCTGGCGTCGTGCAGGATCTGGCCGGGCGGACCGGCCAGCCTGCCAGCGGCAGCCAACCGGAGCACCTCGTGTGCCGGTCCGGCGGCGGCGTCGGGAGGGATCACGAGAAGGCGGATCCGCGGCCGGGTTCCGTCGCCTACCGTGACCACGTGCGGGTCGAGGGTCCGAAACCAGCTGACCCGCAGCGTCGGCCGGCCGGGTTGCGTGAGCCGGTCGGGGATGTCAGTCCAGGTATCACCGTTGACCGAAACACGGGTGATCGTCTCGTCGGCAGTCGTCAATGCCGTGACGAGTCCAGGAAGCTCGTTGGCCAGAGTCAGGGTTCGTGGCCACCAGCCGCCGTCGAAGGATCCCTGGCCGCGGAGCGGGGTCAACGACAGGCGTGGTACGTCTCCACGGACTCTGGAGGTCGGATCGGCCGGTCGTGTACGTGTGCCTGTGGGTTGGGGACGGAGCCGGGTGGGAGCGCCGCCGTCGTCGTCGAACCGGGCAAGGTCGACCCGGTCGAGAGGGGAAATCATCTGGCTCGTCGTCATGACGGCCGCCTAACCCCGACGGCGAAAACCGCCGGATGGCCATGACCGGAACGACGCCGACCTTCGTGCCGACGTTCGTGAATTTCCGGCCTGCTTAAATTATGCCATGCCCTGCACCTGCACGCGCGATGGCGAGGTAGATCTTCGTCTACGCGCTGGTGGACGCCGACACCGGGACCGTCGGCCAGGCACAGGTATCCACCACCACGCCGAGCCCAAAACCTTCGACCAGCAAAAAGAGTAAGGTTCACGGATATAAGGAAGTCGACTTGCCGGAACGTCGCCGGAGGTTTTCACCCGAATTTCGTGTTGAAGGCGGTCACGCTTATGTTCGAAATACCTGGTCTGATCGCGCCGGTAGCCGGATGAAGGTCGCGCTGCTCGCGCCGGTGGCGTGGCGTACCCCGCCGCGGCATTACGGTTCGCGGGAGAAGATTACCAGCCAGCTCGCGGAGGGTCTGTCGAGCGTGGAGTGGACGTCACCCTGTTCGCGACGCTGGGATTCGCGAACGGCCGGCGCGTTGGAGGGGGTGTGCCCGCACGGGTATGCCGAGGATCCTGTGCTCGACGGCGCGTGGGTGAGGCGCTGCACGTGGCGCACGCGCTGATCCGGTCGGGCGAGTTCGACGTCGTGCACCACCGTCTCGACTGGCTGCCGCTGGCGTTCGCGGCGCATGTCCGGGCGCCGATGGTGACGACCGTTCATGGTTTTTCGGACCCGTGGATCGTCCCGGCGTACGCGCGGGCGGCGTC
>NZ_CAAAFO010000049.1:0-11685 GCF_900634715.1 Candidatus Protofrankia californiensis
CGCAATTCATTGTGCGACCGAGGCTCCAGTATCTCTGGATGCCAGATTACACACAGTCTGCCACAGCTGCGACGGTGAACTTTCGGGAGTCCCGTGAAGTAACGTTAGGTGGCGGATAGTTGATCTCCAATTGAGGTGGTGGGCCGCTCTCACGAATCGTTTGGGCCCCTGTGAAGTCTTGCGTGGAGCTGTGTGCACTTAAGGGACTACGTAGAGTTATAAGACTCCCCTGCTTGTGGGCTGATACTGCATGCATCGTCAACAGGACGGGCGCCGTAAGCCATGTTGATCCAGGCTTTCTCCGAGGTGGCTCAGCCAAAGTTACATCGAGCGCGGGTCCGACCGCCGTCCATCGGGATACGAGCCTTTAATCCCTCACGATGCGGTGTCCCTTAAGGTGCAATCCTGCGGCCTCGAGAACATTTGTCCATCCTTGCTCAGTCCCGATAAGGTGCGGTTCCGTGTAGAGCCCGGCCGCTACTTCACGTTTGGTCAGTCGTGCGTAGAGGTCGCGGCGCGGGTGCCGGGAGGGCAGAAATTCTTCTTTCCGATGGAGAATCGGGCGGTTGGCGGAGGCCGTGTAGTCGCGAGTCTCCACTTTCGTTTGCGCAAGATTTACCAGCGTCGATGTCGCGAGGCGTGGATGGCCTTCTGCGTCGAACTCGGGGTACTCGAGGAAGGACACCGCTGGTCGGTCGTGGTGGAGCTTGAGGATGTTGGCCAGGGGTGGGCGACCAGCGACGAGTTCGGCGCAGGCGATATAGACGCGGAGCGCGGCGCTGAGAGAGGGTTCGCAGTCGGTGTGTACGTAGAGTGCCGTCGGTGTGAGCTTCCCGATACGGCTGGCGTGTGTCGCCCGCCGTATGAACGCGGGCTGGGAGAGAGCGGCGAGGAGCTGGTCGGCTCTGCGGCTCGCTTCGTGGTAGGTGCCGAAGTGGAAGCGGGCATCGTGCTGGAGCGTGGGAGGAAGATCGCTCAGCCGGGAGCGGCCGTGGAAGGCGTCCATGGCCAGGACAACGAGGAGGTCAGTCTTGCGGCGCCTGCGTGCGCCGTCGAGTTCCTCGGGGGCGAGGAGTTCGCTGGCCGCTTTCGTTGCGCGGGTGAGGGTCCCGAAGCGCTGCTCAGCATGCGCGTACAGGTCGTGCGCCTCGTCTTCTTTGGGAGGGCGTCCATGGTGGCGCAGCCATGAAGCCAGATCGGCGAGGGTGTCGCTCCCGGCAATGAGATCGGGGCCGGTGGAGTATCTGTGGGCAAGGTAGCGGGCACGTGCCTCGTGCGTTCGGAAGAGGTAGAGCTGGCCGGGACGGGCTGTCACCGCGCGTACTGGGACGACCTGCTGCGCCCAGGTAGCGAAGGTTTCGGGGTGCGAGAGCACCTGGAACGTTCCACGGGAGGTCAGGAGTCCGTCGCGGTGTGCAGTGCCGTGGAGTCGGCGGGCATCGTGATGGGTGCGTACGGCGACGACGAGGCACTCGCGGGCGAGCTGCCAGGCAGTGACAAGGGTGTGGGCTCGTTCGGCCGGGTCCTCGATGACGTTGAGGACGTAGGTGAGGAGAACGACGTCCGCGGGGCTCGGCAGAGGATGAGGTTTGTAGTGGGGGTCCCAACCGCTGATGGTGATGTCGGCGGCGGCGAGGCGGCGCATGTCGCCGCCCTTGCCGCAGCCATAGTCCAGAACGGTCCGCCCGTCGAGGATCTTGTCTGCCAGCGCCTGTCGGGCCGGGACCGAGAGACCTGTGCGGGCCATGGCGGTGCGTTCGCGTCGGATAGTCGGCGCACCGTTGCGGGTCGTCATCGTCAGGCCGGGAGACGCTACTGGATTGGCGCGGCCAGGCCGCGGACGCGGGCGACGGCTTCGGCCCAGTCCACTGCAGGCGACAGATGGGACCAGGAGATCCGAAGGGCTCTCCGTACGCGGTCCTCTCGCAGGCCCATCGCGGTCAGCACGTGGCTGGGTTTGTAGCTCGCCGACGTGCACGCGGAGCCGTTGGAGACGGCCACGAGTTCGCGCCAGGCGACCATGACAGCCTCGGCGTCGGCCCCGGGAAGGCTGACATTCAGCACGTGAGGAAGGGCCGTCGTCGTATCCCCGTTGATTGACAGGTTGAGGGGTTCTAGGCCGTCGAGGACCTGGGTGCGTAGCCGTAGGCATTCCTTGCGGCGGGTGTCGTGCTCGCGGACAGCGAGGTCGGCAGCGAGACCGAGACCGGCGATCAGGGGAACCGGCAGGGTACCGGGTCGCAGGCCCCGTTCCTGACCGCCGCCGACGAGCAGGGGGGTGATCGGGGGCCGCCGGTAGCCCCGCCGACGAGCAATGAGCGCGCCGACCCCCTTCGGCCCGAAGATCTTGTGCCCGCTGACGCTGATGAGGTCGATGCGAGGGTCTCGGAGCGCCTCCAGCTCCTTGCCGAAGCTCTGGGCGGCGTCGACGTGGAGCCATGCCGGATGGCCGGCCATGGCAGCGGCCACCTCATCGATTGGTTGGAGCACTCCAGTCTCGTTGTTAGCATGCATGACGGACACAAGCAGCGTGTCGGCGCGCAGGCGCTGAGCGACATCGTCGGCGTTGATGCGGCCGTTGCTGTTGACGGGCACTAGGTCGACGTCGAAGCCTCGGTCACGGAGTCTCGCTAGGGGCTCCAAAATCGCTTTGTGTTCGATCGTCGTGCTGATGATGTGGCGACGGTTGGAGCGCTCGCCTTCCGGCTCGAATCCGAGAAGAGCGAGGTTGTTTGCCTCGGTGGCACCGGAGGTAAAGGTGATCTCGTCGGGGCTGGCGGCAACGACATCCGCGACCTGCCGGCGAGCTCGGGTGACGGTGTCGAGGGCGTCCCGCCCGTAGCTGTGAGTGCGGCTACCGGCGTTGCCGTACTCGGCGGTCATGAGTCGAAGCACCTCGGCCGCGACCCGCTCGTCCACCGGCGTGGTGGCGCTGCAGTCGTAGTAGGCAATCACAGGCGTCCCTTCCTCGAACGGCACGATCTCGCGACCGGGCAGGCTCGATCCCGTCCACCGGCGTGACACGCTTTGCCCAACGGGGTCGAGGTTGGCTCGATGCCGTTTTACGTGTGTATTTTGACGTAAGCCTGATCGATGGTGACGGCCGCCCTGCCATCCCAGGGGCGGCTGCGGGACGTGGGAGGAGCGTGCGCGGGTGACCTCGCCGCCAACCCCAGCCCCGCAGGCGAGGCGGGAGCCCGCCAAGCCCGCCCGTTTGGATCTAGCCGTGACGCCGAGCGGCCCTGCTGCTGGTACGGACACTACCGATCCCCGCAGGGCCCCTCGTCGAGACGTCGCGGCAGCCGATGTGTGGCAGGGGCCGGACCTTGAGTACGCCTTCCCGGCTGTACGAGGGGTGCAGGCAGGGCGCGTGTTTTTCGTGTCCACGTGTCCGCTGAGGGTCGTCGCCAAGCTCTTCGTCTATGACAGCGAGGAGCTGCAAGCGGACCTTCGGGCGCAGCGGGCGCTCAACAAGGGTCGCCTTCCCGAACTGGTCCGCTACATGGTCGACAACCCGACCAGCTACGTGTTTTCCGCACTGACGGTCAGTATCGACGGGGCGGCTTACTTCTCCTCACTGCCAGGAACGGATCTTCGAACGTCTCCTCTGGGTACCCTGCACGTTGCCATGAACGCTCGGTTCGTCATCAACGACGGTCAGCATCGGCGGGCGGCGATCTGCGAAGCGATCCGGCAAGCTCCTCGTCTCGCGGACGAGACGATCGGCGTCGTCTTCTTTCTCGACGCGGGACTTGAGCGCTGCCAGCAGATGTTCGCCGACCTGAACCGACATGCCGTCCGTCCCTCGACGTCCCTCGGCGTCCTCTACGACCGTCGCGACGCCGACGGCCAGCTGGCCCGGCTGCTAGCGCTCGAACATCCTATATTCCGAGGTTTCGTTGACATGGAGTCATCGAGCCTGCCGAAGGCGTCAGGAAAGCTGTTCACGCTGTCGGCCCTTTACGGCGCCACCAGGACTCTCCTGCATGGTCTCGACGACCTCAATCACGATCAGCGTCGTGCGATTGCTTTTGACTACTGGGCTGTCATTGGCTCGCTGATGTCAGGATGGGCGCAGGTGCGGGAACAGCGTTTCCGCTCCAGCGACCTGCGCGCGCAGTTTATCCACAGCCACGGTATCGCCCTTGCCGCGTTCGGACGCATCGGCAATACTATAATTCGCGAAACACGCGATCCGGTGGCATGGCGCGACACGTTGTCCGCATTGGCAACGGTAGACTGGTCGCGGTCCAATCCGCTTTGGGAAGGGCGAGCACTTGTTGGAGGTTCTGTATCGAAGGCGCGCACCAACTTGCTGTTGACCACAGCAGCGATACGACGACATCTGGGTCTGGCGCTTCCGCCTGACGAGGAACAGGCCGAACAAAAACTCACCGAAGCACGGTCCGAGCAACGGAAGGGGACGGCATGACCACGCACGGCCCTGTAGCTCGCCCAGCTTCAGAAAAGCCTCGGCGCACCACGGCGGTCACGATATCCCGACGGTCTGCGTTCGCCGATCAAGGTATGAGAGTGGTAGTCGACGGGCTACTTGATGAAATCGCTCGCCTCTACCGCGAAGACGACGTGCCCTGGGTCGTCGGCTACTCGGGAGGCAAGGACAGCACGGCGGTCCTGGAGCTCGTCTGGCTCGCCCTTGCGCGCATGCCCGAGGCACAGCGGACGAAGCCGGTCCACGTCATCACCACTGATACCCTTGTGGAGAACCCGATCGTCGCGGCGTGGGTCGAGCAAAGCCTCGACGTTCTTCGGTCCGCCGCGGAACGATGTGGGCTTCCGATCCAGCCGCACCGCCTCACCCCGGCGGTAGAGGACACGTTCTGGGTGAACCTCATCGGCCGTGGCTACCCGGCGCCGCGGCCTAAGTTTCGCTGGTGCACCGAACGGTTGAAGATAAAGCCGAGCAACCAGTTTATCCGGAACGTGGTACGTCGGCACGGTGAAGCGATCCTCGTACTGGGCACCCGTAAGGCCGAGTCTGCGACCCGCGCCCGGGTCATGACCGCTCTTGAACAGGGCCGTGTCCGAGACCGTCTTTCCCCCAACAGCAAGCTCCCGAACTCGCTCGTCTATACACCGGTTGAGGACTGGACCAGCGATGACATCTGGACCTTTCTCATGCAGGTCGACAATCCGTGGGGCTATTCCAACCGGGACCTACTCACCCTGTACCAGGGCGCGTCTGCGGACGGTGAATGCCCCCTCGTCGTCGATAGCAGTACGCCGTCGTGCGGCGACAGCCGCTTCGGGTGCTGGACGTGCACGCTCGTCGACAAAGACAAGTCGATGACCGCGATGATCCTCAACGACAGTGAGAAGGAGTGGATGCTCCCGCTTCTTGAGCTACGTGACGAACTCGACGTCTCCGACGACAGGAGCCTGCGTGACTTTCGTCGCATGAATGGGACGGTCCAACTCTTTCACGACCAGCCGATCCCCGGCCCCTACATGCAGGCAGCCCGGGAGAACTGGCTGCGGAAACTCCTCGCGGCCCAGGAGTACGTGCGTGCTCATGGTCCCGACACGGTTCGGAACATCGAACTCGTGACCCTCGCTGAACTGGAGGAGATCCGCCGGCTGTGGGTTGTGGAGAAACACGAGTTCGAAGACCGGCTACCCGACATTTATGAGGAGGTGACCGGTCGGGGCTACCCGGGCCGTGATCTTGGGGAGCGGCTTCCACTGGGCAAGGTCGAACTCGATCTTCTTGCCGAGATCTGCGGCGAGGACCGGCTGCACTTCGAGACCGTCCGTGAACTTCTCGACGTGGAACGCCGCTACCGGCACATGGTCCGCCGGACGGGTGTCTATGGGGCGTTGGAGAAGGCGCTCGCTCGTGGCTTCTACGCCGACGAGGCTGACGCGGTAGCACGGGCGCAGCGTCGTCGCGAGGCACAGGACAACGCCCGACAGGTCACCGACGTGGATCGGGTGGATCAACTCAGTATCGACGAAGGACAGCTGTGATCTTCGACGAGGTCGTCCTGCAGGACTATGGTGCCTTCGCAGGCAGGCAGGTCGTGCCTCTGAGCCTGCACGGTAACCGTCCCGTGGTGGTCATCGGCGCGCTCAATGGCAGCGGCAAGACGACGCTGCTCGAGGCGGTGCAGCTCGCCCTCTACGGTCCCTTGGCGCCTCCGACTAGCCGCCGAGGGCTCGCCTATGACACCTACCTCGCCCGAGCCATTCACCACGCGGCGGACCCCGGCCGGGGGGCCGCGGTGGAGCTCGCGCTCCGTGCCCACATCGACGGCGTCGAACGCGCCTACCGAATTAGGCGCCGGTGGCGGCATGGAGGCGGACGCGTCCGTGACGAGCTACGGGTCAGCGTCGACGGGCAGGATGATCCCGGGCTCGCGGAAGCCTGGACCGAGCACGTGGAGACGCTCGTCCCCCGCGGTATTGCCGGGCTGTTCTTCTTCGACGGTGAACAGATCGAGGCGTTCGCCGACCTTGCCGCCAGCCGGGAGCTTCTCCAAACCGCCATTGGTGGGCTTCTCGGCCTCGATCTCGTCGATCGTCTCGTCAGCGACCTCGACCTCCTCGAACGCCGCAGGCGCACGGAGGCGGCCAGCGACGAGACCACCGTGCAGCTCACTGCCGCCGAGCAGCACATCACCCAGCTCGAGCGGGAAGTGGCAGAGGCCCGGCATGCATACGAGGACGCGCAGGCCGACCTGACCGCCGCGCACAAACAGCTCGCATACATTGAGGAGCAGCTCGTCCGCGAAGGCGGGCGGGCGTACCGGGACCGCCTCACGCTTGAAAGACGTGCACAGGCGGCGCAGGAAGCAGTGGCGGTAGTACGGGCACGCCTCGTCGATGCCGTCGGCGAGTCCGCTCCCTTCCTGCTCGTACCGGACCTTCTGGCACGTCTCGCCCGGCAAGCCCACGGCGAACAGGAACAGGCGGACAACCAGCTCCTCGCGCAGATCCTCGCCAGCCGCGATGCCCAGCTGCTCGATGTCCTGCGCGAGCTGGCCTCTTCAGGCGAGTTTCCCCCGCCGGCGATCGAGACTGTCGCGCAATGGATGGGCGAGGACCGCGACCGGCGCAGCACAGTATCGGCGCCTTCCTGGCTCGGCATGTCACCGGATGCGCTGGCCACACTCGACCAGCTCCTCGACAGCGGTCTTGCGGCAGCCCGCATGGTGCTCACGCGTCTCCTCGACGAGCACGAACAGGCGGTGGTGCAAGAGGGCCTTGCCAAACGTGATCTCGACACCGTCCCACACGGAGACGTCATCGAGGACCTTGACGCCTCCCGTGCGAAGGCAGCGGAAGTGGTCAGTGTAGCGGCGAGAGCGGTCAAGAACGCGGAGGCTGCTGTCGCATCGTCGGTTCGTGCCCGCGGACGTGCCGAGACCCGACGCCACAGCCTCCTCGAGCAAATCGGCCAAGCCCAACTCGCAGAAGAGGACGCCCAGCGCTTCCTCGAACACACCGCCCGTGCACGGGACACTCTCGCCCACCTCCGCCTCGCCGCAACGGAACGTCACGCAAGCCGCATCCAGGCCCGGGTTCTGGAGGCGTGCCGAACCCTCTTCCACAAGCCGGATCTCATCGCGGACGTCCGTATCGATCCGGCTACTTATGCACTGACTCTGGTGGGAGCCGACGGCCGCGCTGTCGAGACGACTAGCCTGTCCGCCGGCGAGCGCCAGTTGTTCGGTGTCGCTCTGCTGTGGGGGCTCGCGCGGGCTGCTGGCCGCCCGCTTCCGGTCATCATCGACACGCCGCTGGGCCGTCTCGACGGTCCCCACCGCGCACGATTCGCCGAGCGGTACCTTCCTAACGCCGCCCACCAGGTCATCGTGCTCGCAACCGACACCGAGGTCGGGGAAGACACCCTGCAACGGGCCGACACCTTCATCAGCCATACCCTGCACCTCGCAACCACCCCACGCGGCACCGTCGTCCGCGAGGGACCACTCCCGCTGCCCCCAGCGGTAGACATGGCAGCCACTCACGACCGGCGCGCTAGCCGCGCCGCGGTGGGGAGCTACGCGTGACAGCCGCGAACCGTCCCGATCCGCCGGAGGCCATCCGCTTCGGCTCTGACATCCGCGACGCCCTGATGACGCTCGTCCGACGCACCGGGGTTAAGCACCGCAACGTCCTGTGCCGCTGGGCACTGTGCCGATCGCTCGCCGAACCGTCCCGTCCCCCCGCACTACCCCCACGGGGAGAACCCGCGGTCGATATCGCCTGGCGGCTCGTCGCCGGCAATCTGAGTGAACTGTGGTGGCTGCTGTTCCTCACCCGCCTGCATGACGACGGACTGCCCTGGGATCAGCAGACGACATCGGAGGAGCTGCATCGCCACATCGCCCGAGGCGTCCTATATCTGGCTGGAGACAGTGCGATCAAGGATGTGACGAGCCTGCCGAAACTCGCTCTGGGAGCACACGCCGATCGGTAAACCTCCAAGACGGCGCGAAGGAGTGACCTTCGCGCCGTCTTGGAGGTGGATTCACATGCGGAGAACCGGGCTGGCGTGCCCGGACCTCATCGCAGCCTCGGCCAAGATCAGGAGAGCTTCGATGATGTCGCGGGGTACGAGACGAGCGAGCCGTAACTCGGCATAGTCCCTGCCGGCGTAGGGACCTTCCACCGGAACCATCGTGCTGTCCGCCGTCAGAAGCCCAGCGTGGATGTACCAGCCCGATACCGGACTCCCGACTACCATCAGGCGCAGTCGCGGAGCGATCACTCTTTCCGACGCCACCGCGGTCAACCTACCGGCCCCCAGCCACAAGTCCAGTGGCCGGAGGATCGTCAGGATCGTCGTCCTGCTTGCGTCGGCGAGGGATAAGTCGGACGACGTTCTCGGCGATTTCGCTGGCCAGATCAGGAAGGAGGTGTGTGTATGTATCGGCGGTGAGGGTGATAGTTGCGTGACCGAGGAGTTCCTGAACGGCTTTGAGGTCGGCTCCGGCGGCCAGAGCGAGAGTGGCGGCGCCGTGGCGGAGGTCCCGGAGTGTGATCGGTGGCAGCTCGAGGGCGCTGGCGATGTCGTGGAACAGGTCGCTGACCTGGCTGGGATGCAGGGGCTGGCCGTCGGATTGGGTGAAGACGAGGTCGGTGTCGGGCCAGCCGTCTCCGTAATCGGTGCGTTCGCTGTCCTGCCAGGCCCGGTAGGCGTGGAGTAGCCCGATGGTTGCGGTGTCGAGGGGGACGGTGCGGTCGCCGGCGTCGGATTTCGGCCGGTCCATTGCGGTGGCCCAGCCGAGTTGCGCGATCTGCCAGCGGATGTCGATGGTGGCGTGGTCGAAGTCGATGTCGGCCCAGTGCAGGCCGCAGGCTTCGCCGCGGCGGAGTCCGCGGTAGGCGATGAGTCGGAACAGTGGGTAGAGGCGGTGGGTGGCGGCGCGGTCGAGGAACGCGCCGATGTGGGCGGGTGTCCAGACCATGACCGCGGAGGGGATTTCCCCGGTTTTGCGCCAGCGGGCTTCGCGCTGCGGGGTCCACAGGAGTGCTTTGGGGCGTTTCCCGGAAGCGAGTTCGACGTGGGCGGCGGGGTTGTGCGTGATGAGGCCGCGTTTGATCGCGGTGTTCAGGGATGCACGCAGGACGGCGCGGATGCGTTGTTTGGTGGCGTTCCCGGTGATCCGCTGCCCGCGGACGGACAGCCGGGTGTCGGGGTCGGTGGAGGCACGGGCGGCACGGATGCTGCTGGTGCGCTCGTCGATGGCGGTGAACATGGCGTCGAGGTGGGAGACGGCGAGCCGGTCGAGACGGATGTCCCCGATCGCGGGTTTGAGATGGTGATTCACGTAGGAGGTGTAGCCGAGCAGGGTGGATCGGCGGATGGTTTTGCGGCCGGCGAGCCATTGGTCGAGCCACTGCCCGACGGTCATCGTGGGGTTGAGGTCGGCGTTGCGGTGAAAACGCCGACGGATGTCCTCGACACCGGGCAGGGATTGTTTCCCGCGGATCGCGGCGGTGATGAGGTCGGCGATACGGCGCAGACCGGCATCGTCGTCTTCTCCGGTGATCGCGAGCAGAGCCTGGATGTGGGTGATCTGGTCCTGGGCGGCTTGCTGGCTGGGAAAGCCGCCGCGGCGGGCGTATCGGCGCCTTCCATCGGGGTGGTGGGGGAGGTCGATAGCGTAGTACCAAGTGCCATGGGTGGGGTTCCATCCGCCGCCGGTGCGGCGGAGTTTCGGGCAGGTCCTTCCCTGTTCTCTGCCGTTTGGGTCACGGCAGCTGCATCTTTTATAGGTGGTTCCCTCTTTCTCCATGGCCGGTTTCCTTTCTCGGGTTGGTGTGGTGGGACGGCCGGGTTGGTGCCGCTGGGTTTTCATTGATGCTCGACCCATCGTTTTCCGTCAAGCGGATACCACCGGTTTCTTTTCCGATTCCGAGTAGGGCGAGGAGCGGCGCGACCGGAACGGTGTACCGGGTTCCGATGCGGATAACGGGAACAGGGAAAGTGCCGGCGTGGGCAAGGGTGTAGCTTTTTGTGCGGCCGATGCCGAGGATCTGCCCGGCTGTGGTTAGGGTGGTGGTGGAGCCGAGCGCGATGACGCGTTCGGCGGTCCAGGAATGACGGGACACGGAGGGTCCTCCTGCGAAGGAAAAGCGAGTTCCCGGATCCGGACGGCGTTGCCGGCGCCCCTGTGGGATGGTGCGGAAAGATGTCATGCTGCTGGGGATGGGCACGGTTGGGCAGGTTGATCCCGACCCGCTGCGGGGCACGTTTCGGGTCAGGGCCGGATCTGGGTTCCGGCTCCGAGGTCGCGCGGCAGGGTGTCTGCCCGACGGGTTGTGGCCGTCGGTGCCGGCCTGTGCGTCCCTTGCCGGATCTGACGCTTGTTGCACGTGCACGTTTCGTCAGATGGTCGTCAGCGGAGTGTCAGACGGGGCTGATCGGGAGCGGGTCAGATTGGTGTTCCCGCAGGTCGCGGCTGTGTCAGATCGGCCGGCGGGAGAAGGTTGCAGTCCATTCATGTGGCCCTCCCATCGGGATCGGATCCGTCCTGCCTGCGCAGGAGGAGGACGTCTTCGTGGGCGACGGCGTGCAGCGGGGTGCCGGCGTCGCGGGCCGTCCGGGTGTTGTGCAGGGCGAAGAACGTGGTCCTCGGGACGAGGCGGGTGCCGCGTAGGCCCGTGAGCAGCGCGACGGCGCGGTCGGCGCGGAGCAGGCCGGCGTGCGTGGCGAGGTCGAGGATGGCACCGGGGAGGTCGACGAGTTCCCCGTCCTGGCGGTACGGGCGGGCGGCGATAGCGATCAGGCCGTCGAGGTGCAGGAGTGCGGCGGCGCCGGTGAGGATGTCGGTGAATCCGGCGAGTAGGCCGTGCAGGTCGTGGCGGGCGAGGTTTCCGGTGCCGTGGCCGTAGTGGTAGTCGCGTTTGTGGACGCCGCGGGTGCGGTCGGCCTGGACCTGCCCGTGGGTGGCTTTCCCATAGGGCGGGGAGGTGAGAACCAGCGCGACCTTTCCGGCGATATCGGAGGGTGCGATCGCGGGCAGTCGGCGGGCGTCGGCGGTGAGGATGCGGATGGTTCCGTCCGCGTTTTGGCGGGTGGCGAGGGCGGCGTTGGCGCGGGCGATCGTCGCCCAGCGGGGTTCGTATTCGATGCCGAGGGCGTGGCGGCCGAGATGCGCGGCTTCCACGCAGCTGGTCCCGATCCCGCACATCGGGTCGAGGATCAGCTCTCCC
>NZ_CAAAFO010000049.1:12081-28923 GCF_900634715.1 Candidatus Protofrankia californiensis
TATGGCGGGCGAGCGCGGGCAGCATTTTCGCGGGATGGGCGACCGATTCCGGGGTGTAACGGTCGATGCGCTGGACGCGGGGGTGTTGCTGGGCGGTCGCCCAGACCGACAGGGGAATCGGACGGTGCGGGTCAGCCACGGCCGCCTCCCGGGGTGGTGAAGACCGCCAGGTCGGTGTGCACCGGGGTGAGCAGACCGCCGGCTGGTCTGCGGGGGCCGGCCGGGTGGAGGTGGCCATCGGTGATGGGGGTGGTGAGCAGGACGATGTGTTGGAGATAGCGCAGGCCGGCGGCGCGGGCGGTGGTAATGCCGGCGGCGAGTGGGTCGGTGGGACCGCTGGTGGGGGTGGGGACGGTGAGCAGGATGCCGCCGGGACGGAGCATGCCGGCGGTCCGGACGAAGCCGGGGAGAAGGACCTGCGGTGTGCCGGCCGGTGGACGATCGATGACCAGACCGGCTGTCCCGGCCATCGGGGAAAAGTCAGGACCGTCGGTTTCCCCGCCGGGGCGGCTGACGGCCATATATCTACGGTGGAGATGGGTGGTGGCGTCGCGGAATATCGCCGGACCGTCGATGACGACAACGAGATCGTTCGGTGTGCTGAAGGCGGCGACAGCGCGGGCGGCGGCGGCTGGTGGGATATCACCGGGCGGTGCGTCTGTCATGGTGGGCCACACGGTGAGCGGAACGGTTCTGGGGTGGTCGCCGACGGCGGGTGGGGACAGGGACACGAGTGTTCCTCCGTCACAGGGGGGTGCGTGCCGCGCCCACGGCCGAGTTTCGGACGGGGCGGGAGGGCGCGGGGGGTGAGAAACCCCGGGAATCGCGCGGTTGAGGTGCACTCCGAGTGAAACCGATGGCGTCTGACAGTGATCTGACGGGCCGGGCATCGGCGGGAGAGCCGTTCGCTGTTAGATCACCGTCAGAGGAATATCCGTGCACCGTCAGACCGGTGTGCGCTGTTCATGTGGCCGGGTCAGATTGGTGTCAGATCACCGTCAGATCGGTGTTAGATGGGGTGTGGCGTCCTGAATTCCGGCGTTCTTCAACGCCCGGATGAAAGGACGGCAGCTATGACCAGACCTGATATTTTTTTTCCGGCAGGCGGCTCGGCGCTGGATACCGCTGAGGCGGCTTTTTACACGCTGACCGCTGCCCCGGACGGCCTGTCGGTGGACGGCACCGTCATCCATCCGGGATTGCCGCAGCGGCCTATCGGCCTGCGGGAGCTGCGGGTGCTGCTGGCGCACCCGGCGACGTCGGCGGCGGCCCGGCATGCCGTGTGGGCCTATCTGGTGGGCCGGCGGGAGGAACCGGCGTGGCAGGTGGGCGCGGTCGGGATCGCGATGCCGGTGCTGCGGCGGACCGCGGGCCGGCTGGCCGCCGGCTACCCCGGTGACCCGGCCGATCTGGACGCCGAGGTCCTCACCGGGTTCCTGGTCGGGCTGCGGCGGGTGTCGCCCGCGGCGCCGCGGCTGGGGGTGCGGTTGGCGTGGGCGGCCTACCGGGCCGGGGTGGACGAGGCCCGCCGGCACAGTGTGGCGCTGCCGGGGGGTGGCAGCGGGCTGCCGGTGGCGGCGGCGATGCCGCCGGCTCCCTGGGGTGCGCCGCGGGGGGTGCTGGCCCAGGCGGTGGCCGCGGGGGTGCTCTCGGCCGCCGACGCCGCGCTGATCGAGGTGAGCCGGCTGGACGGGGTGCCGCTGGCGGAGTTGTCCACGGTGTCCGGGCCGGGGGAGGAGTTGGCGGTGCGGCTCGGTCGGGCGGAGACCCGGCTGGCGCAGGCGATCGTGACCGGTCGGGTCGGGGTGAGGTTGCCGTGCTGACCCGCCGGCCCGGTTCCGCACCGGCGGGCCCGTCCCGTGCGGCGGGGGCCGGTCGTGCCGCCGGCCTGATCCGCCGGGTGGGGCGGGGGATGGCGGTGTGGGCGCGGGCCGCCGGGGCTGTGGGTGTCGTGCTGGTCCTGGTGGGGATGGTGGTCGCGGCCCGGTGGGGGCTGGCCGGGGCAGGCGGGCTGTCCACCGGCAGGCTGCTGATCGTCGCAGCTGTCGCCGGGATGGTCGGGATCCTGACCGGCCCCACCCTGGGCACCCCGGGCGTGCGCCGGGATGCGGGAGCCGAACCGCCCCGGCGGGGGTGGCGGGCCCGGCGGGCGCTGTGGGTGGCCGTGGCCGTGGTGCTGCTGGTCGTGCTGGCGGCAGGGGTGGCGTGGGCGGACCCGTTGCAGCTGGCGCAGCAGGCACCCCCGCCGCCCGCGCCGACACCGGCGTCCCCGGACCTCGACACCGTGATCAAAAATCTGCGGAACTGGCTGATCGGGATCTGCGCCGGTGCCGCCACCTTGTTCTTCACCCTCGGGGGACTGCGGTACATGGGGGCGAACGGGGATCCGGGCGAGATCGAAAGCGCCAAACGTGCCTTCCGCAACGCGGCGGTCGGCTATGGACTCGCGATCCTCGCCCCGCTGTTCCTGACCGCGTTGAAGTCCGTGGTGGGTGCCTGATGGCCCCCTTCTCCGGCCGTGCCGCGCCGGTCCGCGGCGGGCGGGTGGACGCTCGCCGGGGCCATCACCGCGGGGCGTGCACCGTCGCGGCGGTGGTGCTCGCGGTGACCGGGATCCTGGCAGCGGCGGGTCCGGTGACCGCGCAGGTCCCCGCGCCGATGCCCGGCCCGGCCCCGACACCGCCGTCCTCCGCACCGACCACCCCGGCTCCGGCCCCGGCGGCAGGGGGCATCCCGGCCCAGCCAGGCACAGCACCGGCACCCGGCCCGGCTGCACCCCCGGTGTCCGGTCCAGCCGGCACCCCAGCCGGGCCGGACGCCGGGGGTGGGGTGGCGCCGCCGGCCGCCCGGCCGGCACCGGACGCGCCGGACGACCCGGGAACCGACCCGGCCGCCGGCCAGCCGGACCGGACTCCCACACCGACCCCGGGGCCGTCCCCTCTCCCGCCGCCGGCCACCGGCGACGGTGGGGGTGGACTGTTCGGCTGGCTGGACATTCCCGGCCGGATCGCCCAGGCGATCAACGGCTGGTTCTCCGACCTGGTCGAAGCCGCGTTGGAGCCGACGCTGCGGCTGCTGGGCCGCACGGTGCTGTCCACCCCGGACGTGACCGTCCAGCCGCGGGTCGTCGAGCTGTGGCAGGGCAGTGTGGTGATCGCGAACAGTGTGTTCCTGCTCGTGCTCACCGTCGGCGGGATCGCAGTCATGGGTCATGACAGCGTCCAGACCCGCGCCACCGCCAAGGAACTCGCCCCACGGATGGTGATCGGGTTCGGGATGGCGAACCTGAGCCTGACCCTGCTCGGGATCGCGATCCGGCTCGCGAACGCCCTGTCCGCCGCGTTGACCGGACAGCGGCTGGACGCCGACGGGACCGCGCAGCTGCTGCTGACCGTGCTGACGGCCGGGCGGGTGACCAGCATCTTCCTGATCCTGCTGGGGCTGGTCGTGGCGGGGTTGGCCGCGATGCTGGTCGTCGGGTGGATCGTGCGGATCACGGTGATGATGCTGCTGGCGGTCGCCGGCCCGCTGCTGCTGATCTGGCACGGCCTGCCGTGGACGGAAGGTGCGGCGGCGTTGTGGTGGCGGGCGGTCGCGGGCTGTCTGGCGATCCAGATCGGCCAGAGCCTGCTGATCATCCTGGGGTTGCGGATCCTGCTGTCCGGGGACGGCGCGGGCGGTCTGCTGCCCGCCGGGGATGCGCTGGTGAACATCCTGGTGGCCGCGGCCGTGCTGTATACGGCGATCCGGCTGCAGGGCTGGGTGGCCCAGCTGGTGCTGCGCGGCGGGGGCGGCCGGTCGATGGTCCTGAGCCTGGTCCGTTACCGGCTGCTGCGCGCGGGGCTGGCCGCCGCCGGTATCCGCGTCTGACACCCGCCGTCCGGCGGCCCGTCCAGCCCTGTCCCGACCACGGTGACCGCCACAGCCCCGTCCCGACCGCATTCCAGTCTGCTCCCGTCCGCCCGTACACCACCCCGCTCCAGCGCTGTCCGGTACGCCGTGCACGACCCGCCGTCTTTCCCTTCTCGTTCTGTCCTCGTTGTCGTTCGTGTTGTGGAGGTGTCATGCCTGCCGCCCCGCTGTCCACTCCGGCCACGTCCAGCGACCGGGTCCGGATTCCGGCTGATGTGGACCGGCCGGACCGGATCCTCGCCGGTCTGACCGCCCGCCAACTCGCCCTGCTCGCCCCGACCGTGCTCGCGGTCGCCGGCCTGTATCGGGCGGCATCCCCGCATCTACCGCTGCCGGTGGTCGCCGCGCTGTGCATCCCGCTGCTGGCCGCCGGGGCCGCGCTGGCACTCGGCCAGCGCGGCGGGCTGTCGGCGGACCGCTACGCCGCCGCCGCGTTGGCCCACCGCCGCAGCCCGCACCTGCACCTGCCCGCCCCCGACGGGCTGCCCGCCCAACCGGGCTGGCTGCCCGACCTCGACGCCGCCCGGCGGACCTCACCGGTGGCGGCCCGGCCGCTGGCCCACGGCGTGGACGCGGCCGGGGTGGTGGATCTGGGCCCGGACGGCGTCGCTGTGATCGCCGAGGTGGACGGCGTCAACTTCGCTCTCGGTACGGCCGGTGACCGGCAGGCGCAGGTGGCCGCGTTCACCCGGATGCTCAACGCGCTGTCCGGGCCGGTGCAGATCACGGTGCGGGCCGCGCCGGTCCGCCTTGCTCCGCACCTCACCCGGATCCGTGAGCAGGCCGCTGGCCTGCCGCACCCGGCGTTGCGGGCCGCCGCCGTCGACCACGCCGCGTTCCTCGACGGGCTGGCGGCGCGGCGGACCTTGCTGGCCCGCCAGATCCTGCTCACCGCCCGCGCACCCGTACCGGCGGCTGGCCGGGGCCGGGACGCCGCCGCCGGCCGGGCGCTGCGGCGGATCGAGGACGCCGCCGGCCTGCTCGCGACCGCCGGGCTGACCGTGCGGATCCTCGACGCCGACGCGGTCACCGCGCTGCTCGCCGCCGTCGCCCAGCCCGGCAGCCCGCCCCTACCCGCGGGCGTCACCGCCACCGGCACCATCACCACCGCATCCGCGGGGAGCGGGCGATGAGCCGCCGCCCGCCCCGCCGGCCCCGCCTGGGCAGGGCGGCGGGGTCGGGAGCGGGGGTGCCGGTGGGCGGTGGACCGCTGCTGCTGACCCCGCCCGGCCTGCAGATCACCGCCCGCCACCTGCAGATCGGGGACATCTGCGCCGCGTCGGTGGCGGTGGTCGGCTACCCGCGGGAGGTCGGCCCGGGATGGTTGGAGCCGCTGCTGGCCTACCCAGGCCGCCTCGACGTCGCCGTGCACGTGGACCCGATCCCACCGCCAGTGGCAGCGATGCGGCTGCGCCGGCAGCTGGGCCGGTTGGAATCCGGCCGCCGCGCCGAGGCCGCCGCCGGCCGGCTCGCCGATCCGGAGCTGGACGCCGCCACCCACGACGCCGCGGATCTCGCCGGCGGGCTCGCCCGCGGCGAGTCCCGGCTGTTCAGCCTGGGGCTGTATATGACGGTCTACGCCGACAGCCCGCAGGAGCTGGACGACGAGCGGGCGCGGGTGGTCGCGCTTGCGCACAGTCTGCTGCTGGCGGTGCAGCCGGCGGTCTTCCGGGCGCTGGCCGGCTGGGCGACGACCCTGCCGCTCGGGGTGGACCTGCTTCGCCTCCGCCGCACGTTCGACAGCCAGGCGTTGGCCGCGGCGTTTCCGTTCTCGACCCCGGATCTGCCGCTGCCCGACGTCGACCGGCCGGGCGCCGGCCCGGTCGTCTACGGCGCGAACCTGCACTCCGCCGGGCTGGTCGTCCACGACCGGTGGGCGATGCCGAACTACAACTCGGTGACGCTGGCCGCCTCCGGCGCCGGCAAAAGCTACCTGACCAAACTCGACGTGCTCCGCAGCCTGTATCAGGGCGTTCAGGTCGCCGTGGTCGACCCGGAGGACGAGTACGCCCGGCTGTCCGCCGCGGTCGGCGGCACCCACCTGGCGCTCGGCGCCCCCGGCGTCCACCTCAACCCGTTAGACCTGCCCGCCCATGCGAGGGGCGACCCGGACCTGCTCACCCGCCGGGTGCTGTTCTGCCACACCCTGTTCGCGACCCTGCTCGGCGACGGGGACGGCCACGGTGGGGTGGATCCGGCCGGGCGGGCGGTGGTGGACCGGGCGATCCTCACCGCCTACCGGCACGCCGGGATCACCACCGACCCCGCGACGTGGGAGCGGCCCGCCCCCCTGCTCACCGATGTGGCCGCCGCGCTGGCCGCCGATCCGGATCCGGTCGGGCCGGCGCTCGCCGGCCGGCTCGCCCCCTACACCACCGGCAGCCACCGGGGCCTGTTCGCCGGGCCGACCTCCACCGCGCCGGCCGGGCATCTCGTCGTGTTCTCCCTGCGCCACCTGCCCGACGAGCTGAAACCGGCCGGCACCCTGCTCACCCTGGACACGATCTGGCGGCAGATCGCCGACCCCGCCCACCGACGGCGTCGTCTCGTCGTCGTCGATGAGGCGTGGCTGCTCATGGCGCATCCGGCCGGCGCCCGGTTCCTGTTCCAACTCGCCAAGGCGGCCCGCAAACACTGGGCCGGGCTGGCCGTGGTCACCCAGGACGCCGCCGACCTGCTCAGCTCGGACCTGGGCCGGGCGGTCGTCGCCAACGCCGCGACGCAGATCCTGCTGCGTCAGGACCCCACCGTCATCACCGACATCCGCGCCACCTTCCACCTCAGCGAGGGAGAGGTCGGTCATCTCCTTGCCGCCCGGCCGGGCGACGCCCTGCTGATCATCGGGCCGGGTCGTCGGACGGCCTTTCACGCCGACGCGTCGCGGCAGGAGCATGCGTTGATCACGACCGATCCGGTCGATCTCACCCCCGCTGCCGGTCTCCCGCCGATCCCCCTGCCGGATATCGCCGCATCGGGTGGCGGCGAGGACCTCGACCCCTGTTGAGCCCCGGGCACGGCTCCTGCTGCTGATCCCTGCCGGGGCCGGGGCCGATACGTCCGCAGTACCCCTCCCGTCCTGTCGCTCCTCCTCGCCCCGCTGTTTGTGATCCTTTCTGTTCGCGTTCTGTGGAGGTTGCTGTGCGCACGTTCATCGCTGCTGCGCCATCCCCACCGGCCCCGCCGCCGGCCGCGCCGGGGCCGGGCTGGCTGCCCCGGCTGCTGGCCGATCCCGGCCTGCTCACCCGTTACGCCGCCGCCCATACCGTGGAGCTGGCCGTGAGCGCCGCCGCGGTCACCCTCACCGTGCTGACCGGCGTGTGGATACGGGGTCGGGTGCGGGCCCGCTGGCATGCCCGGCTGTGCGCCGACGCCCGCACGGTGGAGATCCAGCTGCCGCCCGAGGTGGGACCGGAGGCCGCGGCCGTGTTCTGGGCGCAGATGAGCGGTCTCCTGCGCCCCCCGCTGCAACGCCTGCTGCACGGCCAGCCGCACCTGGGCTGGGAGTGGCTGTTTGACGAGACGGGCAGCCGGGTGCGGGTGTGGGTGCCCGGTGTCGTACCGCCGGGGATGGTGGAACACGCCGTTAGCGCGGCGTGGCCGGGGGCGCGGGTGACGACCCGGCCCGCCGACGACCCGCTGCCAGCCGGGGTGCGGGCGACCGGGGGGCAGCTGCGGCTGGCCCGCCCGGACGTGCTGCCGCTGCGGGCGGAATGGAAAAACGCTGATCCGGTGCGGGCGTTGCTGACCGCTGCCGCGGACCTGGACGCGGCCGAACACGTCGTGGTACAGGTGCTGGCCCGGCCGGTGACCGGCCGGCGGCTGGCCGCGGCGCGGCGGGCTGCCGCCGCCCACCGCGGGCAGCGCACCCCCAGCCTGCTGTCCCGCGTCCTGGACGGACTCACCCCGCACCCCGGGTCGGCACGACCTGCGGGGGTGGCGGCCGGGCGCGGTCCGACACCGCCGGAGGAGTCCGCGGAATCCCGCGCGATCGGCGGCAAAGCCGTCGGCCCCCGCTGGGAAGCCGCCTTGCGCTACGCGGTCGCCTCGACGCTGCCCGTTCCTGCCAGGACGGCACGCCGACGCAGCGACGCGGGCCTGCGGGGGCGGGCGCACGCGGTCGCTTCCGCCTACAGCCTGTATGCCGGGCACAATTATCTTCACCGCGGGAAGTTGGCGCAGCCGGCCGCGGTGCTCGCCGCCCGCCGGCTCGGCCGCGGTGACCTGCTGGGGGTGGCCGAGCTGGCCGCGCTCGCGCACCTGCCGGTCGACACGGCCGTGCCGGGGCTGGCACGGGCGGGTGCGGCGGCGGTCGCCCCACCCGCCGGCATTCCCCGGCCCGGCCCGGCGGTGAAGAGCATCGGGGACGCCGACGCCGGGCGGGCCCGCCCGGTCGGGCTGGCGGTCCCCGACGCCCGCCACCACGTCCACATCCTGGGCGCGACCGGGTCGGGGAAAAGCACCCTCCTGGCGAACATGATCCTTGATGATGCGCAGGCGGGCCGGGGCCTGGCTGTGATCGACCCCAAGGGCGATCTGGTCAACGACTTGCTGGCGCGGTTGCCCGCCGGGACCGCCGACCGGGTGGTGCTGATCGATCCCGATGATGCCGCAGCGCCGCCGTGCCTGAACATTTTGGACGGCGACGATCCGGATCTGGCGACCGATCAGCTGGTGGGGATTGTCCGGCGGATCTGGGCGGACAGCTGGGGGCCGCGAAGCGAAGACCTGCTGCGCGCGGCGTGCCTGACCCTGCTCGACACCCCGGGTAGCACGAGCGTGACGGCCGGGGCGCCGACGCTGCGGGATATCGTGACGTTGCTGACCGACGGTGTCTACCGCCAGCGGGTCACCGCCGGGATGACCGACCCGATCCTGGCCGGGTTCTGGTCCTGGTACGGGGCGCTGTCCGATGCCGGCCGCGCCCAGATCATCGGGCCGATCATGAATAAGTTGCGGGCGTTGCTGCTGCGGAAGTTCGCGACGAAGGTCCTGGCCGCCGGCCCCTCCACGGTGGATCTCACCGGCATCCTCGACCGCGGCGGGATCCTGCTGGTGCGGGTTCCCAAGGGTGCGGTCGGGGAGGACGCCTGCCAGATCATCGGGTCGATCGTGTTGGCGAAGATCTGGCAGGCCGTGCTGCAACGCGCCGCCCGCCTCCCTCAGCAGCGGCCCGACGCCAGTACATATCTGGACGAATGCCAGAATTTCCTCAACGTCACGGGTTCGATCGAGGACCTTCTTGCGGAGGCCCGCGGCTACCGGCTGTCACTGATTTTGGCGCATCAGAACCTTGCGCAGCTGCCCAGGGACCTCGCCGACGCCCTGGCCACCAACGCCCGCAGCAAGATTCTGTTTACCTGTTCGCCCGGGGACGCCCGCGCCCTCGCCCGCCACACCGCCCCGGTGCTGTCTGAGCATGACCTGGCCCGCCTGCCGGCGTTCACCGCCGCGGCCCGCCTGGTCGTCGCCTCCGCGGACAGTGCCGCGTTCACCATCAGAACCCGGCCGCTGCCGCCGGCCGTCCCTGGCCGGGCAGCGCAGATCCGCCGGGCGGCGCGGCGGCACACCGGGCCAGGCACGGGGCCGGGGGTGGACCCGCGGAACACCGCTGTCCTTAGGGGAGGTCACCCGTGACCCGCAGGGTGGGCGGGCCGCCTGCGCGCGGGGGGCGGGAACGGATCTCGCAGGAGATGCTGGCCGCGCTCGCGGGCCGGCTGACGGTGCGGGACTGGTGGCTGTTGGAGATGCTCACCGAGCATCAGATCCTGACCCGTGACCAGATCACCCGTGCGGCGTTCACGGGTGAGCGCCAGACCCGCTACCGGCTGGCGGATCTCTACAGGATGCAGGCGGTGGACCGGATCCGCCCGCAGTACGGCATGCAGGCAAGCCCGTACCACTACGGTCTCGGTCTGGCGGGTGCCCGGTTACTCGCCGGCCGCCGCGGGCTGAGCGTCGCCGCACTCGGCTACCGCCCGGACCATCTCCCCACGCTCGCGGGCTCCCCGCGGCTGGGTCACCTCGTCGGGACCAACGGCCTGTTCACCGCGCTCATCCACGCCAGCCGGTCCCTGCCCGCCGGGGTGGGGCTGACCGTGTGGTGGTCCGAACGCCGCGCCACCGCCGCGTGGGCGGGGGCGGTCCGGCCCGACGGCTACGGGATCTGGCACGGCAGTGCCGGCAAGCGGATGGATTTCTTCTGCGAGTACGACACCGGCACCGAGGGACTCAGCCAGGTCCTGCGGAAACTACCCGCCTACCTCCGCCTGGCCGCTACCAGCGGGATCACCAGCCCGCTCCTGATCTGGCTACCGGCGGCCCGCAGAGAGACCCACCTGCGCCGGCGCCTCACCGCCACCCCCGGGCATGCCGCGGTGCCCGTGGTCACCGCCAGCCCGCTCACCACCCCCGCCGGCTCCCGCTGCGGCGGGCCGGCGGGGGCCGTCTGGCTGCCGCTGAGCGGGGGCCAGCGCCTCACCATCGACGAGCTCGCCGGCCGGCTGGGCACCGCCAGCCCACCCGGCTCCCCGCAGCCCACCGGTGACGCCGCCCCCTACCCCCAGCCCCCCGTGCTGCGCCACGGCATCCCCGGGACCCACCTGTGATCGCCTGGCTGGGTGCAGGGCTGGCCGCCGGGACGCTGCTGATCCCGCTGCTGGCCGCCGCCGCCCTGACCGGCCTCCTCAGCACCGGCGGCGGGGGAATGACCGCCTCTGCCGATCTTCCCGCCGGCTACGCCGCGCTCTACACCGCCGCTGCCGCGACCTGCCCGGGATTACCCGCCCCGGTGCTCGCCGCGGTCGGCAAGATCGAAAGCGATCATGGTCGTGACAGCCGGACCTCCGACGCCGGAGCCGAAGGCCCGATGCAGTTCCTCCCGGCGACCTTCGCCGCCTACGCCGTGGACGCCGACGGCGGCGGTGCCCGCATCGACGACCCCGCCGACGCCGTCTACACCGCCGCAGCCTACCTGTGCGCGTCCGGGGCGGCGAACGGCGCGGACATTCCCGGTGCGCTCTATCAGTACAATCACGACACCGCCTACGTCGCCCGCGTCCTCACGATTGCCGCGAGCTACTCTGAACCGACGCCGAACAGTTCAGTAGCGTGCCCTACCCTTCAGTCAACAGTTCAGTACGGAACCGATGATTTCAGTAGCGCCCCGCTGGCGGCGGTCGCGTTCGCCTGCGCGCAGGTCGGCGAGCCGTACGTGTGGGGCGGCAACGGCGACCCCGGGTTCGACTGCTCCGGGCTGACCCACGCCGCCTACGCCGCGGTAGGCGTCCTGATCCCGCGCACCGCGCAAACCCAGTACGACGCCGGGCCGCTGCTCCCCGCCGGGGCACCGCTGCAACCGGGTGACCTGGTGTTCTTCGGTACGCCGCAGAACATCCACCACGTCGGGATCTCG
Organism: Candidatus Protofrankia californiensis; assembly: GCF_900634715.1. Classification (GTDB taxonomy): domain Bacteria; phylum Actinomycetota; class Actinomycetes; order Frankiales; family Frankiaceae; genus Protofrankia; species Protofrankia californiensis. Next base: position 23,405 of record NZ_CAAAFO010000049.1, read on the forward strand.
CTCGGGGGGACGGTCATGGTCGACGCACCGGATTTCGGAAGATCGGTTATGGTTCGTGACTTCCGTGGTTTCTCCGACTATGCGGGCGCGCGCAGGCTGTCGCGCGTCAGAATTTTTGGCACAGGGGTTTGTTGGCCCTGAGCCCAAGGAGATCAGTGATGAGTCGTCCCCCGGTGTTCCCTGCCGAGAACAAGATCCGGATCGTGTTGTCGGTGCTGGCCGGTGAGGTGACGATCGCGGAGGCCGCCCGGCGGAACAAGGTGTCTCCAGACATCGGTCGGGAAGTGGAAGCAGCAGTTCCTCGAGGCCGGCCGTGCCGGGCTGGCGGCTGGTGGCTCGTCGCGTCCGTCGAGCCGGGAGGAAGTGCTCGCCGCTGAGGTCGAGGAGCTGGAAGACCGCGCTCGGTGAGGCGTATGTCGAGCTGCGGGTGTGGAAGAAGTCGGCGGAGGGCCGGCTGGCCCCTACGAGGACCTCGAGGTGATCCGTGAAGACGCGGCGATGCCGACGTCGAGGTTCTGCGAGCTGATCGGCATCCCGCGCCGGACCTACGCCCGCTGGCGGGCCACCGCTCGGGCCGGCGGGCCGGCTGGGAAGGGCCCGTGGCCGGCGCCGGTCGTCGACACCGTCGAGCCGGTCGCGGCGAAGTACGCCGCCGACTGGCTGGCCTGGGGACATCGGAAGATCCACGCGCTGATGGCCGTCGACGGGCACACCGCCTCCGCCTCGTCGGTCGAGCGGGCGTTACGCCGCCGGGGGCTGCTCCAACCGGTCGACTACCAGGGCGAACGCCGCGAGCTGGCCAGGGCCCGTAAGGCCGCGTTCGCCCAGGCGCCCACCGGCCCCTGCCAGGTCTGGCAGCTGGACTTCTCCGAGTACGAGACCACCAGCGGGGGGACCTGGCGGCTGGCCGGGGTGTGCGACTACTTCTCGAAGTACGAGTTCGGCTGGCACATCGGCCCGACCTGTACCGGCACCGACGCCGTCGCCGCCGTGCGGCTGGCTCTCGCCGAGACCGAACGGCTCGCCGGCGGCCCGCTCGTCGAGCGGCTGACCGACCCGGACACCGGCGAGATCCACAAGATCAAGCTGGTGACCGACAACGGGGCGGCGTTCAAGGGCGCGACCTTCGCCCGGTTCGTCGCGTCACGTCCCGAGCTGGTCCATATCCGGACCCGGCGCCGCAGCCCCGGCCAGAACGGTGTCCGCGAGCGCGCGTTCGGCTCGCTGAAGTACGAACATCTCTACCGGCAGGAGATCGACACCCTCGACGACCTGGCGCGTGAGGCGAACGCCTACCGGGAGATCTTCCACCACGTCCGGCCGCACGAGTCCCTCGGCCAGCGCCGGCCGATCGAGGTCCACAACAATCCCGCTCTTCAACCCCCAACCAAGATCGAGAACGCCCAACCTTCAGGTCAAGATTTCTGAGCCAAGATCTTGACGCGGGACACTGCGACCTGACGTGCATGTCCGGGTGTGGCCCTGCTCTGGGGGCTTTCAGTGCGGTCGGCTGGTGGTGCGGCGGCGCAGCACCCAGGCCAGGGTCCCGGCGATCGCGACCGCGGCAACGGCGACCACGATCCAGACAGCGACTGGGGTTCCGTCGTCGTCGCGGTCGGCGGCCGGGCTTGCCGGCGGCGGGGCGGTGGTGGGGGTGACGGCCGGCGTTGTCGCAGCCGGCTGCTGCGCCGCCGTCGGCGGGCTGGTGGGTGCCGGGGCGAGGGTGAGAACCGGTGCCGGGTGGTCGGGTTCGGCCCCTCCCGGGGTGGGCACGTCGATCCAGCGGTCGACGCGGCCGTCGCTGTAGGACTGCAGGGTCTTGAGCACCAACGTCGTCTCGCCAGGCAGTTTCGCGATCTTCACCTGGTATTCGGCGTCGCTGCCGGTGGGGAGTGCGGGTCCGGCGACGGTGTAGCCGTCCGCGGTGGGGGTGAGTGCCCAGCCGGGCGGGCCGGAGACGTAGCTGACCGACGACGGAGTGATCCCGGCGGGCAGGAGCACCTGCAGCGAGGTGATCCCGGCGGTCGTGGACTCGGCTTCGGCGGTGAAGGTCAAGACGGCGTCAGAGGCGCCGGCCTGGGCGGGCTGCGCGGACACTTCGGTGTGCGCGGCGGCAGGCCCGGCGACGATGACCAGAGCGGCTGTGGTCGCGGCGGCGAGGCCGGCGAGTCGGTACCACGGGTTCCTGGGCGGCACTGCGTGCTCCTTCGAGGCGTTGTGACTGTCCGGGTCTGGCGCCCGGTCGTCGTACGGCGACGCCGAGCGTTGCGGCGGGCGGTGTCCTACGGCGACCGGCAGGCCGCAGTAGGACACCGCACAGGGGGTCAGGTCAGGCTGGCGGGCGTGCAGCCCGGCGGGTGCGCCGGACCGCGCCGACGGCGACGTCGACGGCGAGGAAGGCCAGCAGCATCACCCCGAGGACGGGCAGCGCCCAGCCGACCGCGGCGGTCAGCACCACCGTGACCGCCAGGCCGGGCCTGGGTAGTTTCCGCCAGGCACCGCGGGCCGGCGGTGGGCCGACCAGTGCCTGCCGGTCGGGGCGGGTCGGCCGGCGTTGCCACCACATGCGGTAGCCCCAGACGATCACGCAGAGCAAGCCGAGCATCAGGGATGCGAGCAGGATCTGGTTCGCCAGGCCGAACAGCTCGCCCATGTGCGCGGTGATCCCGAGCTTCGTCAGCTTGGCCAGCAGCGGGTAGTCCGCCCAGCGCAGCTCGCGGACCACCTGCCCGCTTTCGGGGTGGACGCCGGCCTGGTCGAGCCGCACCGGCCACTGGTTGTCGGTCTGCGCCACCGTCCACGCGGTACCGGCGTCTGCCGGTGGGCTGATCTCGACCGGCCCGTCCAGGCCGGCGTCACGGGCCACCGCGAGGACGGCGTCGACCTGGCCGGCTATCAGCGCGTCACCGGAAGCGGACGGCTCGCCGACTGACTGCCCGTGGTGGCCGCCGCCCGCCGACGCCGGCTGCGGCTGGTCGGGCAGAGTGGTGTCCAACTCGGGAGTGCGGCTGCCGGTGGCGTCCAGCACGGCGGAGAAATTCTCCCCGGCGTAGTGGGACCAGGTCAGCCCGGTCGCGGACAGGAACAGCAGCCCAACGACCAGCCACACTCCGACGCTGCCGTGCCAGGCCATGGTGCGCCGCCGCCCGCGGGCGGCCAGGTCGGGCAGCAGCACCCGACGCACCCGCCGGTCCCGGCGGCGCCTGGCCACCCACAGCACCAGCCCGCCGAGCGCGACGACCCACAGCCAGCTCGCCGCCACCTCCGAATAATTCCGGCCGACCGCGCCGAGGTGCAGGTTGCGGTGCAGGTCGTCCAGCCACGTCGTCAGCGGGGTGCTGCCCCACCAGGTGGTCAGCGCCCCCCGGACCTGGCCGGTGTAGGGGTCGACGTAGACGGTGCGCTGCTTCTCACCCAGTTCAGGGACGTCAAGGACGACCCGGGTGGTCCGGTCCGCGCCGTCGCCGGTCAGCACGGCGCTGACGGTGCCTTCCGGGTGGGCGGCGCGGGCGGCGGTGACCTGCTCGGCCAGCGGACGCGGGCTGGCACCGGCCTGGTCGACGTGGAGCTCGTCGGCGTAGACCAGCCGGTCGAGCTGCGGGGTGAAGGTGTAGGCCAGTCCGGTCAGTGCGGCCACCACCAGGAACGGCGCGACCAGCACTCCGGCGTAGAAGTGCAGCCGGATCAGCAGCTGCCGCCACCCGGTCGAGGTAAGTGGAAACGTCCCCGCCGCGCTCGGGTCGACACGGGGTGTGTCGGGATCGGGGGCACCGGCCGGACCCGGTGCGGCGGCGGGCTCGCCTGGGGGCAGCCCAGGATGGTCAACAGTAGTCACAGGGGTCTCCGAACAGCGGTCAGGAGCACGGAAGGCGTCAAGATCCGCCGCGTTTACGACCCGACCACAGGCGTAGCTAGGCATCGGGTGTGGTCGGAGACATCAGCGGCGGGCGCCGTCCCGCGTGCGACGCGGGACGGGTGGCAGCAGCCCAGACCGGTGGCCGGCGGGCGGTGGCGCCTTCTACTCCGGTTCCGGTCAGGCCGGGCTGGCGACCGGAGGACCCCTGCGGACGACGACATGGACCAGCCCGACCAGGCCGTGCAGCCGCGGGCGGGACCGGACCGGCGGCGCCGGGCGGCGCGGCGCCGGGCAGACGGAGCCGGACCGGCGCCGACGCAGCCGCCCGGCGGCGCGGCGCGCCACCGACGCGGCCCCACGGGCCGCCCGCCACACCAACCGCTCCCCAGCGGCCAGCCACCAGGCCAGCACCAGTGCGGCGCACAGGTGCGCCAGCACCATCCCGGGACCGCCAGGCAGCAGCTCCACCCCGGTTCCGGCGTGCGCCCCGTGGTGGCTGCCGTGGCCCGCGGCCGACCCGACGCCAGGAGCGGTGACCGCGAACGCGACGTGCAGCCCGACCTGCACCCACAGCACCAGCCCGGTCAGCCGCCGCGCCGACATCCGCCGGCCGGCCGCACCCCAGCACACCCGGGCGGCCAGCCCGGCCCCGCCGCCGACGACCGGCACCGACGGCAACTCGCCGCAGGCCACCACGTGCGCGGCAACCACCAGCCCGACAGCCATCGCGGCGACCGTCAGCGCGCGCACGCCACGCCCGACCGGTGTCGCCGCCCAGATCACAACCCCCAAACCCTAGCTGAACCCGCCGGCGGGGTCAGAGCACCAGGAAGAGCTGCCGGACGGCGCCGGGAGCCTGTCCGTCCTCCCCGGCCTGCTCGCCACCGCCGCGACCGTCTACGCCATCCGCCACGCCCCGAAAGCCGAGACCCGCGAGCGGGCGCCGCTGCAAATCCGGGTCCGGCCGGTCCTGCACGCCGGCCTCGGCCCACTGATGGGCGCCGTCGCCGCCTTCGAGGTCAGGCAACGCCGCCGCCACGCTGCTCATCCTGCGTGCCGCCGAACTCCTGCAACCCGGCCACGGCGAGAACAGCGCCACCAGTCTCGCGCTGGGAAACCCGGCTCCCGGCACACCCAGAGATCGATAGCGAGGCATCGACTTCGCTACCAGCCCTCTCCGCGCGCCAGAAGGGGAAGCACCCGCCCGCCCCCACGTGCCCAACGTCCCTCACTCAGGAAAGGCGCTCTGACAGTCACTTCCATGATTAACCTAGAGATATCAGGCGGGCCCATGCAGTTCCTCGCCGGAACGTTCGCCGAGGTCGTCGCCCGTCACCAGCTACCGGTGGGTGGCGCGAACCCGCCGTCGCTCTACAACGCCCAGGACGCTGTCTATGCTGCGGCGTTTTACCTGTGCGATAATCATGTCGCAGCCGATCTGACCGGTGCCCTGTGGGCCTATAACCATTCAGACGCCTACGTCGCGCAGGTCGTCACCCAGGCCACCGAGTACTCTGAACCGACGTCGAACTCTTCAGTAGAGTGCCAGCTTGTTCAGTCGACAGTTCAGTCGGGTCCCGATGGTTTCAGTAGTGCGGCGCTGGCGGCGGTCACGTACGCCTGTGCGCAGATCGGTAAGCCGTACGTGTGGGGCGGCAACGGC
>NZ_CAAAFO010000049.1:28969-32435 GCF_900634715.1 Candidatus Protofrankia californiensis
GATCCCGGGTTCGACTGTTCGGGGTTGACTCACATGGCGTATGCCGTGGTCGGTATCCAGATTCCGAGGACAGCCCAGACGCAGTACGACGCCAGTCCGTTGCTGCCGTCCGGAACACCGTTGCAACCAGGTGACCTGGTGTTCTTCGGTACCCCCGGCAACATTCATCACGTCGGAATCTCTTTGGGGGGAACCATGATGGTCGATGCACCTGATTTTGGGAGAACAGTGACAGCCCGGGATTTCAGTAGCTTCGCGGACTATGCGGGTGCGTCCAGGCCGGCGCGGTAGTGGAGGGTCTGTGGTCTATCCCGGCTTGCCGCCGGTGATGACTATGGCCGTGTCCGGTGCGCCCGCGATTATTCATCGTGGATCTGGTTTTTCGGTGGGGATGGTGCCGCTCGTCAGAGAAAGAGGGATGCGATGGTGAACGCTGGGGTTTTCCCGGCGCGGGTGCGCCGGTTGGCGGTGGTCGTTCCGCCGGCTGACGGGGAGGCGCTGGGCTCGTGGGTTGATCGGGTCGCGGCCGACTTCGGAACGTCGACGGGGAACGCGGCGCGCTGGCTGGGTTTGGAGTGCCGCCTCGGGCCAGGTGGGAGCACGATGCGCCCCCGGTTCTACGGCGTGGGGTTGACTTCGGCGAGCATCGCGGGGTTGACGGCCGCGACGGGGCTGGCGGCTGAGCGGTTCGAGGAGATGTGCCTGGCGCGGTTCGCGGACACCGCACTGGACCTGACCGGTTTGGATCTCTCCGATGATTCGTCACTCCGGCCGCTGCCGCACCGGGAATGGGCGCTGTTCCTCGGTAGCAGGGCCTGCCCGGCGTGTCTGGCGGAGTCGGGTGGGGTCTGGCCGTTGTGGTGGCGGCTCGGCGTGGCGGCGGCGTGTCCACGGCATGGCCTGCTTCTGCAGGACCGCTGCCCGGCCTGCGGTATGCCGTTGCGCCGTGGGCACCTCCGGCGCAGTGATGTGTCCCGGCGGCGGGGTGCTGACCCGCTGCAATGTGGGAACGCCGGTCCGCAGCATCCGTCGAGGTGCCAGCAACGGCTGGACGTATTGGAAAGCTGTCCGGCTACGGCTGAGTTGCTCACCGTGCAGCGTGTGGTGCTGGAGATGGCGTTCGGCGGTCCCGGGTCGATCGCGGGTGGTCCGGTCACAGGACGGGAGTGGTTTGAGAGCCTGCGGTTCGCTGCCGCGTTGCACCGCCTGTTCGCCCCGGTCGACTATGTGACGGGCTATCCGGGGATGCCGCCGCAGGCGGCCGACGCGTTCATGGCCGCGGCGGCGCACCGGGACGAGAAAGGCGCGCTGCGGATACGGAACCCGCCGAACGCTGCCCACGCGGCAGCGGACCTGCTTCTGGCCGTGCCGGTTCTGGCCGCCGCGGATCCGGGTGCCTGCACGGAACTGCTGCTGCCGTTGGCGGCAGCCGAGGCACGGTTGTTGACCGGAGCGTCGGATCGGCGTGACCGCATGTGGACGGTGGACTGCTCGGGCATTCTGCCGCGGCTATGGAAAGCGATCCGCCGTTCCCGTCATCGGATCTTCGACGCCGACGTGCGTCCGGTGCTACGAACGACAACCGCAGCCGGCTTGGAGTATCGCCATATCCCTCAGCTGATCGACGTGGCGGACTACGGGGAGCTGGTCGCCTCCTGCCTGCCAGGAGTCGCGGAGGTCGCCGGGCGGCGGCTGACCGCCGCCGCGTGCGGCCGTCTGCTCGGCGCCCGGTCCTGGGAACTGGCCGCGGGCAGGCTGGGCATGCCCGGCCATGCCGGGGTGGTGAGCAGGAACGCCGGCGCGATCCGAGGTCTGGCGGACCCGGAGGCGTTCTGGACAGCGGTCTCGGAGGTGATGGACCGGTTGGCGACCCGGGGGCCGGTCGACTACGCGGCGCGCCGCGAGGTGCTTGCCCGCCTGACGGAAATAGCCCCCGCGGTGCTGGACCGGATCGCTGTCCGCTCGGGCATGCCGACCTGCCCGGGGCAATATCGGCACGCTGCTGCCTGGGTCTGGGCGCAGGTGACCAGTGGGGACATCCGCGACGCCCCCGCCTATCCCGCCCGGCTTGCGGACGGGCGCCCGACGCGGGGCACTGCTCGCAGGCTGGACGGCGCCCACCGCCGTCGCTTCGTCGCAGCCCTGCCGCCTGCGGCCTGCGAGGAGCTGCTCCGCTACGGCGCTCGCCTGCTGGCCGGTCGAGGGGTCCCGTCATGAGCCGACACAGCACCCGAAGACTGAAGATCCGCTACGTGGAGGCGGGTGGGGTCGATCGGCTGGTCCTCGCCGAGGAAGCCGGCAACGTCGCCTTCGAGTCCTGCCGGCCGGTGCGTGTGATCCCCGCCTACCATGGGCAGCGCCACACGCCAGGCTGGTACTGGTCCGCCACCACAGGCGGGTTGCTGGCCTACGAGAGCTTCCTGGAACGCCAGTGGCTGACGCTGCTGGACTTCGACGCCGCGGTGACCGCGATCGCCACCCAGGCCCTGGAGCTGCATGGCACCGACGCCGCCGGTGACTGGCGGCACGTCCCGGACATCTTCACCCGCCGCGCGGACGGGTCGGTCTTCATCGTCGATGTGAAGAATCCTCGCCGCCGGCACGATCCGCGGGTGGTCCAGCAGGCCGAACGGACTGCCACCGCCTGCGATCGGATCGGCTGGGCCTACGAGATGGTGACTGTTCCGCCCACGCAGCGCTACGCCAACGTCGCCTGGCTGGCCGGCTACCGCCGGCCGCTGCGGGCCACCAGCAGGCTGACAGCGTCGATCACGACCCAGGCCGCAGCGCAGACCACGGTGGCGGAGTTGGCCGCCGCGACGGGCGCCCCGGAACTGGCCCGTCCGGTGATCTTCCACTTGCTCTGGCGTCAGCAGCTGGTCTGCGATCTGGACACACCGCTGTCCGAATGCACCTGGGTGCGCCTGCGATGACCGCGCCGACCAGGCTGGCGTTGGGTGACTGGGTCGCGTTCGACAACGAGACCCAGCAGATCGTGGGATTCACCGATACCGGCGTGCGGCTGCGGTCGGAGACCGGCCGCATGCAGATCATCCTGCTGGCCGCGCTGCTCGCCGCCCCCGACTTCCGCACCATCTCCGATAGCGCGGCGGCGGAGGCAGGGGAGGTGCGCACCGGGGCGGTGGACCGGGAAGCGATCCTGCTCGGCCTGCCCGCCGGCGAACGTGCCCGCGTGGAAGAACTGGAGAAACACCTGCACCAGGTCGAGACCGGTTTCCCGACTGGCACCGCGGCCGATCACAGTGAACCCGATCCCGCCTACGATCCCGCCCAGACCACGCTGACCACGCGGATCGACACCAAGGCGGCCGAGCTGGGTCTGACGAGCCGACGGCTCTGGCAACTACGCCGGGCCTGGCAGCACGACGGCCTGGTCGGCCTCGCCGACCGGCGCAAGACCCGCCCCTGCGCCCTGCTAGCCCCCGTCGACCCGCGGATCATCACG
>NZ_CAAAFO010000049.1:32494-36269 GCF_900634715.1 Candidatus Protofrankia californiensis
CCGCCCCTGCGCCCCGCTAGCCCCCGTCGACCCGCGGATCATCACGGCGATCCGTGAACAGGCCGCCGCTGACCGGCTGGAGTCCTCCGCGACGATCGGGAACCGGTTCCACCGGCGCACCCAGAACCGGCTCGACGCCCAGCACGGTCCCGGCGAGGTCGTCCTACCTGGCAAGGACCGCTTCCGCCGGATCGTCCACCAGGCGCTGGTCGGACCCCGACCCGACGACCCGGCAACGCTACGGATCCGCACCGCGAACCAGCCGGACCGGACCTTCGGGAAAGCGACCGCCACCCGCCCGGGTGAGGTCGTGATGATGGACACCACCGGACTCGACGTGATCGCCTACGACCCGGACACCGACGACACCGTGCCGGTCGAGCTCACCGTCGCCCTCGACCTGGCGACCCGGTCCCTGCTCGCCTGGCGACTCACCCCACGCGGCACGAAAAGCGTCGACATCGGCCTGCTGCTCGCGGATGTGATGACCCCGGAGCCGATGCGCCCGCACTGGCCCGACGCGCTGCGCTTCGCGTCGCTACGGATCCCGCACGAGCGGATCCTCACCGTTGACCAGCGCCTCGCGCACGCCGCGGCTCGGCCGGTCATCTACCCGGAGACGCTGCTGTTCGATCACGGAAAACCCTACAAGTCCGAGGTCGTCACCCGCGCATGCCGGCGGCTGGGGATCAGCATCCAGGACGCCCGGATGTTCACCCCGACCGACAAACCCCACGTCGAACGCATCTTCGCAACGATCAACCGGCAGTTCTGTGAACACCTGGCCGGCTACAAGGGCTCCGACATCACCCACCGGGGCCTGCACGCCGAGGACACCGCCCGGTGGAGCATCGACGACATCGCCGAGCTGTTCGCCGAATACGCGGTCGGGATCTACCAGCGCCGCCACCATCAGGGCCTGATCCTCCACGGCTTCCCCGACCTACGCGCCTCGCCGAACGAGGCATACGCCATGGCGATCGCCGCCGCGGGCTACGTCGACTGCCCCAACGATCCCGACCTCTACTACGAACTCCTGCCGATCGCCGACGGCAAAGGCCGCACGATCCAACCAGCCGGCGTCCGCATCGGCTATCTCACCTACAACGCCGACATCCTCTACCGCTACCGCAAGACCCGCTCGCCTTACCCGGACGGCCTCTGGCCGATCCGCCGCGACCCCCGCAACCTGCTCCACGCCTACTTCCACGACCCCGACGACGGGCGCTGGCACGTCCTGCGCTGGACCCACGCCCTCGACGTCCACCAACCGTTCACCGACGTCACCATCCGCGAAGCCCGCCGACTCGTCTCCCAGCGCGGACGCAACCCCACCGACCAAGACGACATCGCCACCGCCCTCCTGGACCTTCAGAACCGCGCCGACGACCCGGCGACCTGGACCCGGACCGCCCGCAGCCGGCACGCCCGCGACAGCCACCGCGGCCGAACAGCACACCGCGACGCCCAGCGGGCAGGCCAGGCGGCCGACGACCGTCAACCCCCGACGGACCTGCCACCAGCTCCCGCCGACAAGTTCGATCTCGACGAGATCCCCGCGGCCGAGACCTGGAAACCCCACCATTCTCGGACCCCCTGATGCACTTCGCGCACCCCGGACTTGCCGAGCCACGCACCAAAGAAGAATGGCGCGCCTACCTCGACACCGCCCCGCCCACCCCGCCAACCCATGCCTTCCCACGCCGCCTACCTGCGCATGGACCCCGGCCAGCGCGCCCTCCTCGACGAGGCCCGCGAGGACTACCACAGCGCCCTGATCCTCGTCCGCACCGACCAGATGAAACGCATCCACCACCTGATTCATCGGCGAATGCGCACCAACGCGCGGCAAGCCCCCGGCGCCCGTCGCGGCATTGTCCTCGACGGGCCCGCCACCATCGGGAAATCGACCCTGGTAAAAATCTTCGCCGCGGACTTCGAGCAGGCTCTCCGCAGCCGCTATCCAGACCGATTCGCCATCGACACCGAACCCAGCGTCATCAACGGCTACCTTGTCGATTACACCCCGGTCGTTTACCTCAACATCCCCTCCCAGGCAACCCCGAAAGATCTCTCCGTCATCCTCGCGGACTACCTCGGCCACCCCCACTCCAACCACGCCACTAAAAACGAAATCACCAAATCAGTGCTCGACGCCATGCGGCTCTGCGGCGTCGAACTCGTCATCATCGACGACGTCCACTTCCTCGACCTGTCGGCCCGCGAAGGAAAAATCGTCAACGACCATCTCAAATACCTCGCCAACCACACTGCCGCCACCTTCATCTACACCGGCGTCGACCTGAAAACCTCCGGCCTGTTCCTCGAAGGCCACGGCAGCACCCGCGCCACTCAGACCTCAGGACGCAACACCCTCCACAAAATGAGGCCCTTCACTCTCAACAGCGACCAGGAGACAAGGGAATGGGTCGGCGTCATCAAGGCCATGGAAGACGCTCTTCTGCTCCACCGTCACCAGCCCGGCAGCCTTGTCCGGCTCTGGAGCTACCTCCACGACCGCAGTGCAGGAAGCATCTGCGGCCTGTCCGACCTTATCCGTGAATCCGCTGTCGAAGCTATCCACACCGGCGAGGAAGCCATCACCCGCACCCTCATGGACACCATTGAGATCAGCGAGCTCGCACAGGAGAACTACCGGCGGACACGGTCATCCTCGCAGGGAAAGAAACGGGGGCGTCCATCGGCTGAGTCCCGGTCGGACATCGCCAATACCGGTGAACCGGTAACATCAAGCTGATCGGTGTCGATCTTTATCCGCCTGCGGTTGTTCCCTTGACCCACAGGATAAGAACCCCGATCACAAACGCGGCGCAGACCGCTACACCCCACCCGAAGGACTTCCAGGACCACTGGTGAGGCTGTGGTAGCTGCACCCTTGTCGCCGCCGCGGCAGCCGCTGCGAGATTCTTCGACGCTCGCTCCATCGCCTCAATCGTGTCAGCTCTCCCTGCCAGAGAACGCGAAGCGCTGTGAACCTGATCGGCCAGCCTGTTCACACCCTGGAGTTCTTCGGTGAGCTCGTAGAGTTGAGCGTTGCGGACCGACAGTCGCAGGCTTTCCGAGTGAACGCCGAGCAGCTCCACGAATTCCACATACTCTCCCCGAAGACGCCTGAGGAGATCGGCTGCACCATGCAGCTCGTCAACATGACTCGGAAGATCTCGAAGATTCCGTGCTGCGGCCAGCAGCAGCTCCACATGATCCGGTAGGGATCGAAGGTCGCGCGCCGAACTCTCCAGAGAAGGAACATGATCCGGAAGTGCTCGAAACACCCTAGCCGAGTTCTCCAGGGATGCGACGGTATCAGCGTCAAGATACGCCAGACGGAAGGAATCGGTGACGATCTCCTTCAAGATTCTATGAGTTCCTTCGCTGATATCGGAAACCTTATCGATCGCGGTTACTATTTCCGTCCTGGTGTCAACGATGGCCTCGCTCATCAGTTCCTGGAGTCTTTCCCGGTTCAGCCAGTCCAGCTTGTCGAGCTCGTCCGCAGCATCACCCTCCCTCGCGGCCTTCCACTGGTGAAGAAGTTCGACAGGGTATTTTCTCCGCTCCGGGCCGTCGATCATGTCGGAATGTTCCACGCAAAGGAGAATAAGGTTCTTCGGACTGTTGAGATAGGCCACCGACTTGGTGGGATCGTGACGCGCACTCTTGGCGTTCAAGCCATATATGTGAGCAATGATGACGCTGATTCTCCAGCGATCTCCGACCGCGCGCATGACGCGCGCCTTGCAGTTCGGTTCGTAAC
>NZ_CAAAFO010000049.1:36791-39254 GCF_900634715.1 Candidatus Protofrankia californiensis
AATAGCCCCGGCTGAGCATGAACAGTGCCTCGCGGGTTCCAGCCGCATAGTTACGACCGTGCGCCATCCCGGACATCCCTTCGCCTCCGGCGCCCCGCTGCTCAGCAGGCGACAGCGCCCCCGTTCCGCTACGAGAAGGGTAATTGGGAGGTACGACAGGTTTAGCCCAGTTCGCGAACAGGCAATAGCGTTCGATCCGGATAGGACCCAAAGATGCTGGTCAACGGGGGTGAGAGCCTCGACCATGCTGATCTCTGCGCCCCATGGCCTCGACGACACGATCGTCCTCAGCCACCCAGCAGCGGCGCCTGTCAAGGGCCCAAGGCGACGCCCACTCGGGGCCGCCGGAGCCTGGGTTGGGTAGCGCCGCCGCTGAAGCTGGTGCTTCAGCGGCCCCTCAACTGAAAGATCCACCGGACCGAGGGCGGCCCTATCGGCACGTTCCGAGACTTCAGTGCCCAGCTCCGAGCGCCGCCTTCCTGAAGCCTTCGAGATCGCTCGACAGCTACACCGACCCGCGCACCGGCGCACTATCCACGGGCGGGAACAGCCCGGGACATCCGTCGGCTGCGGCGCTGACCGCGGTGGGCTATGCCACCGCGCAACTCGGCCTGCCGTATTCCTGGGGCGGGGACGGCCCGGCCGCCGGTGAGGCGGGGTTCGACTGCTCCGGGCTGACCACGGCCGCCTACGTCGCCGCCGGCATCACCATTCCCCGGACCGCGCAAACCCAGTACGACGCCGGCCCCCGCCTGCCACCGGAAACCCCCCTGCTCCCCGGCGACCTTGTTTTCTTCGGCGATTCCACCGGCAGCATCACCCATGTAGGTATTATTGTCAGGGACGGGCAGATGATAGACGCCCCCGGGGCAGGGAAAAGCGTACGCCGGGAACCCTACCGGTGGGCCACCTTCCGCGCCGCCCGCCCCGCGCCTGCCTGAAAAATCCCCCGTGAAAGCCGCTGGGAATCCATGTCCATGGAGATCGTCCGAGGGTCCCGCCCGCACCTGGAAGATCCATAACGGTGCCTGCCGTCACCCGGTCCGTTACCCCCTCCGTCACCCGGTCCGCCGCCCGGTCCGGCTTAAGCCGGAGGGGGCGGCACCCCCCTCACAGCCCAGCTCAGCGCGGGTGTGAACCCCTCCGCCGAGCAGCCAGGCTGCCCGGTGGGCGGGCATGCACAGACGACGGCCGGGCCGGCGGCCCGCCCCTACCGGGGCGTCCCACCAACCCGGCCGTCGTCTGTGCAGCCCTGTCCCACCGGCCGGCCCCGGGCTACGGCCGTGAGCTCCCGCCCCCGGCCTGACCGGTGCGCTCAGGCGGTTTCCCGCCCCCGCCGCCCACGCGCGGCACGGCCACAGAAGGCGCGCGGGCGGGAATGCGCGCGGGGGTGCGACGGGTGGTGATGGCTGGCGGGCATGAATCCAGACTAGCTCGACCCCACCCCCCATGCAACCATTCCCGCCGCCATTTCCATGACTCTTTCTCGTCATTGTTTATCCGTGTGTACGCGAATTACCTCCACGTATGCCGGAAGGCAAGCGACTTTCCATGACTCTTTCCGTGAACATTCCCGGAAAGAGTCATGGAAATACCCTTTGCTCGTCCGGGATGGCGAGTTACGTTTGTTGTGCACCCGGGAAACACCGAAACGGGAAACGCCGAAACAGGTTTCCGGGAATGTAAACCCCATCGGAAAGAAGGTGGATGCGTCCATGAACGCCCCCCTCGTGCCCGCCGCGGCGGGCGCCCCACCCCGGGCGATGGTGTGCCCGGAATGCGGGGAGCCCGCGGTTGCCCGCCCCCCGCGCACCCTCCTGCGGTACGCCGTGCACGGGATGAGCACACCCGCCTGGTCCCACCGCGACGGGGAACCGTTGTGCCCCGTCATGGGCGCGGGCGGCTACCGGCCGGCCGAACCCGTCGCGGCGGAGACGGTATGACCGGCCCCCGGCCCGACAGCGTGGATGTGATCGATCTGCTCCGCGCCCTCGGGTTCACCCCCCGCGAGACCCCGCTACCCGGCCAGCCGGCGGCCGTCGTCGAGCGCGGCCCCGTCCAGGTGATCTACGAAGAGGGGCGTGTCGAGATCTACGCCCGCGGCGCCGCCCCCGCCCGGCTGCCGCTGTGGTCGGCCGCGTTCGCCCCCACGACCCCGCTGATGGCGATCGTCGCGGTTCTCGCCATCGCCACCGACACCGCCGGCTGATACCCCTTCCACCCGCCCCGCTCCTTCCGGAGGTTCCCCATGCCCACCCACGACCGCGATGAGATCCACGTTTTTCCGGACCTGTCCGACCCCACCCAGATCATCGCCGCTGTGATCATCGATGGGCAGGTGGACGTGCTCCCCACCCCCCACATCGCCCGCACCCCTGCGTGGGTCGCGCGAGATCTCCGGACGGTCCCAGAGAACGCCGCCACCACGGTGCGTGCCTACCCGGATTACCCGACCTTGGTGGC
>NZ_CAAAFO010000049.1:39404-50638 GCF_900634715.1 Candidatus Protofrankia californiensis
CGGTCCCAGAGAACGCCGCCACCACGGTGCGTGCCTACCCGGATTACCCGACCTTGGTGGCGAGCCTGCGGACCCGCGGTGCGCACGCGTTCCTCACCGAGATCACCGCCCTTTACCCCGCCGGGCAGTGACCCCATCCCGTCCGATTCCGCCGGAGGAGCCCCCGTGACTGTCCAGGAACTCATCGGCCTGCTGGGGGTGTGCGAGCCCGACCGCCGAGGTCCGCATCGCCCTCCAACCCGGCTGGCCGATGGAACACCCCCTCCGCGCAGTCTGTCTCGGCGTGCCCGGCAACGACACCGTCCACCTCGTCGCCGGCGAGCAGATCGGCTATCTCCCCGACACGGTCCGCCGCGAGATCGGCTGGTAACCCCCACCCCCACCCGGTGATCGTCCACGGTTGTCCGGCCCCGCACGGGCCGGACAACCGGAGTGGATCCCCGATCTGATCACCCCTGTCTCTGTGCCCTCCGGGAGACCACCATGACCACCCCCACGCCCACGCCCGGCTCCGACCCCGCTGCCGCACCGACCCCCGCGCCGTCCGCTCCGGGGGTTCCGGCCCCGGCCGTGCCCGGGGGGTGGCTGCTGGACGTGGCGCATGCGCGGCGGAGCCCGACCGGGAAGCTCGGCAGCGGAGAGCTGTGCCGCCTGGTCGCGGGCTATCTGCTCGTCCACACCGGTACGGACCTCACCCCCGCGGATATCGCCCGGGGACTGTCCGACCGGTCCCCCGGAGCGGTACGCAACGCGCTGGAGTCGCTGGCCGCGCACGGGCAGGCGGTGAAAACCTCCGAGATGCCGGTGCGCTACCGCGACACCCCGACCACCCCGCAGGCGAGTGCGCTCACCACCGTCTCCTCCCCGCGCACCCCCCGCCCGGCAGCGCCGAGACCCGCACCCACCCCACCTGCCGCCCCCGCCGCGCCTGCCGGGGAGCTGACGGGCGAGGTGGCGGTCACGGGAGTCGTGACCCGACCCAACGGGCAGATCTACCGTCCCCGCACCCTGGCCGACCTGCCCGACGTGACCGCGCTGCGCAAGCTACGCACCCACGGCATACCCGTCCTGCTCTACGGCCCGCCGGGCACCGGGAAAACGTCGCTGATCGAGGCCGCCTACCCCGACTTGATCACGGTGGCCGGGGACGGGGACACCACCGTGGCCGATTTCGTCGGGGAGTACACCCAGGCCCCCGGCGGGAAGGGTTACGCGTTCGTCTACGGCCCGCTGGTGACCGCGATGACCCAGGGACGGTGCCTGTTCATCGACGACGCCACCCTGATCAGCCCGAAAGTCCTGGCCGTGGTGTATCCCGCGATGGACGGCCGCCGGCAGATCACCGTGAAGGCCCACCGCGGAGAGACGATCATCGCCGCGGACGGGTTCTTTGTAGTGGCCGGTCACAACCCCGGCGTGCACGGCGCCGTGCTGACCGAGGCGTTGGCATCGCGGTTCGGCGCGCAGGTCCACGTCGGCTCCGACTACGACCTGGCCTCAAGTTTGAAGATCGACCGGCGGGCGGTGCGGGTCGCCCGCAACCTGGCGTCCCGGCAGGCCGCAGGCGAGGTGACCTGGGTACCCCAACTCCGCGAACTGATCACCACGCAGAAAATCATCGAGGCGCTCGGTGTCGACGCGGCAATGGGAAACCTGATCGGTCTGGCGTCCGACGACGACCGCGACGTGGTCGCGGCGGTCGTGGAGAGCGTGTACGGCAAGGCGGTGCAGCCTCTCGCGGTCGGCCGGCAGATCTAACCCGTGTCATCCCCGCCGGGTGCGACCCGCCGCGCGCCACCCCGTGATCTCCCCGGGAGGCCGCACCCCGCCCCACCCCTGCCGTCCGCCCCGTCCTGATGTTCCTGTGAGTGGAGTGTGCATCCGTCATGTCCCCGACCCACCTGGCGACCGACCCCGCCAGCACCCCCACCGCCCCGACCGCCCCGGCCTGGCACGCGCTGTCCGCGGCCCTGACCGACCAGGTACCCGCCCTGGCCGACCGGGACGACCTGGTCGTGCGGTGCGCCCCCGGCGCCGGGGGCGGCGCACCGGGCTGCTTCCACCCCCCGACGGCCACGATCGAACTCGACGGCGCCCACCTGGGTGTCGACCCGGCCACCGCCGACCCCGCCCGACCGTCTGATCGGGAGCGTTACCCGGCCTTCTGGGGCATCCTCGCCCACGAAGCCGCGCACGCCGCCCACAGCCGCTGGACCACCGCTCTTCCCCCGACCGTGCCCCCGACCGTGCCCCCGGCCGTCCGCGAGGCCGCGTTCCTGCTGGAGGAGTCCCGGATCGAGGCTACGCAGCTGGCCCGCCGGCCGGGTGATCGTCACTGGCTGCGTGCCTGCACGGCCACGATCATCCTCGCTGACTTCACCACCCCCACGCCTGACCCGGTGTCCGGTTCCGCTGCGGCGGGAAGCATCCCGACGGGCACGACACCGCCGACCCCGGGCGGGCCGGTTCCCACCGCCACGGCATCCCCCTCTGCCGGGAGCGGACCGGCTGCGACCGGGACGGCACCGGCCACCGCGCCGGGGGTGGTCATCGGGATGGATGCGGCGGCGGCGGGCCAGGCTGCCGGGTTGATCCTGGCCCGGGTCGACGCTGGTGTCCTCGACGACGACGAGGCGGCCCCGGTCGCCCGGGAAGTCGAGGCGATCCTCGGCGCAGAGCGGCTGAGCGCGTTGGAGGCCATCTGGCGGCAGGCGCAGGACACCGCCGACGACGACGGGGAAGGCATGCTCGCCCTGGGCGCCCGCTGGTGCGCGGTACTCGGGATCGACCCCACCGCGCCCACCCCGCCCCCGGGCGGCGGGACACCGTCCCCGCTGGCCGCGGCGATCACCACCACCCTCGCCGCCACCACCGATACCGCGGGCAGCGGGGGCGGGGGCGGCGACCGGCGGAAACGGAACGAGCGCCGCGCGGACGATCAGAGGGCCCGCACACGTGCCGCCCGCGCCGCCGGGCGCGTCTTCGGGATCCCGCACGGGCATGAGGAGACCGGGGATACCGCGCTGCGCGGCACCCGACTACCGACGCCTGCCGAGCGGGCTGCGGCGGCCCGGCTCGCCCGCGCGCTGCGCGACGCCGGCACCCGCGACCGGGTCCCCACCACCATCAGCTCAGCGACCCCGCCCGGCCGGCTACGGATGCGCGCCGCGCTCGCCGCGGACGCCCAACGCGCCGCCGGGGCGGTCCCGACCGCCCAGCCGTTCACGCGGACCAGCAGCCGGCACACCCCGACCCCGCCGCTACGGGTCGGGATCGCAGCCGACGTGTCCGGGTCGATGAGCGCGTTCGCCGCGCCGGTGGCCTCAGCGGCCTGGATCCTGGCCCGCGCGGTCCAGCACGTGCCCGACAGCCGCAGCGCCACGGTCATTTTCGGCCGTCATGTCCGGCCGATCACCCGTCCCGGGGTGGCCCCGGCGACAGTCACCGAGTTCCACTCCCATGACAGCTACGAGAAGTTCGGCGAGGCGGTGGACGCGCTCACCCACACCGTCGAACTCACCCGCCCCGGCGCGGCCCGTCTGCTCGTGATCGTCTCCGACGGGCAGTTCCACCCCACCCAGCGCACCGGAGGCGAGCAGCGGGTCCGCCGGCTCGTCGAGGCCGGCTGCGGGGTGCTCTGGCTCGCGTTCGGCAGGTTCACCGACCCGATGCCCGGCGCCCAGGTCGTACGCCTGACCGACCCCGCCGACGCCGCCGTGGCCATCGGTACGGCCGCGACCCGCGCGCTACGCCACGCCTGACCGGCCCCCACGCTCCCCGCCCGGGATGATCGATCACCCCAGGGTTGAGCCCCGTTCCCGTCCGATCGGAGAACACGATGACCGCCCCCGAACCCCACACGCAGCACCCGTCGACCCCACCGGCCACCCGTAGCCGGAAGCCACCGGCATCCGCCCGCTGCGCCGAACGGATCCCAGCCGGGGCGGCGTTCGTGCCCTGCCACCGGCCGCTGCACACCGACGACCAGCGCCAGGCCGGGCTCTGCGGCCGGCACCTGGCCGCCCGCCGCCGCTACCAGGCCCGCGCGGCCGAGTGGGAGGCCCGTTTCACCGCCGACACGCAGACCGAACGCCACACCCAGGCGATCATCGGCCGGGTCCGCGGTGACCACGGCATCACGATCAGGATGGACCCCGCCGCCCCCACGAACATCGTGATGGATGCGGTGGATCTCGACCGGCTCCTCGTTCACCTGACCGGCACCACGCCCACCCCCGCACCTGTGACACCGCCCGAGACCGCCTCGAGGGACAACGGCCTGGGTGTGCACCCCACCCCGACCCGAGACTGACACCCCCACCCCGAACCCGACCGCCCGGCCATGCGGTACCCGGCGGCACCCCGGCCGCTACCGATCATCCCGGCCCGTCTGGCACGACCATAGATAAGGAAACAGTGCCGTGGACGCGTGCGCGTTCGTCGTCTACCAGGAAGGAACCGATCTCCAGGAGGCATTCCGGTGTGCCGTCGAGGCGGCACGCACCGAGCACGGCCACAGCGGCTACACCGACAGCATCGCCGAGAAAACCACCGTGATCGTCATTGAGGCCCGGCCCCGGCCGTGGGAGGAGGCACGAACACTCGCCGCGGAGCTGATCGACTCCGGTGA
Organism: Candidatus Protofrankia californiensis; assembly: GCF_900634715.1. Taxonomy (GTDB): domain Bacteria; phylum Actinomycetota; class Actinomycetes; order Frankiales; family Frankiaceae; genus Protofrankia; species Protofrankia californiensis. The sequence continues at coordinate 44,035 of NZ_CAAAFO010000049.1, forward strand.
CCCCCGGGTGGATGACACCCGGGGACCGGCCGGGGCGATCGCGGTAGCGGGCACCCGCCGGACCCTCGCCCCCATCACCGTGCCGGACACCCTCCCCGGCAGCTACCCCAGCCTGCTCGACGCGGCCCGCGCGGGACTGGACGCCTACGAGCGGCTGCGCCCCGGGTTGCTGGTCGACGCGCTGGCCAGCGTCCCCGGTGACACCGTCACCCTGCACGACTACAGCACCCCGGGCTGCCCGGTGCTGTTCACCGACACCCCCGACGCCGCCCACCACCCCGCCGGTCTTCCGGCACCTGCTGATGCCCAGCAGCCGCACCGCGTAGACCCGGCCACCGGCCGCCGCCCGGTTTCGTGTCCACCGCCGGCCGCATCAGGGATCACCCTCGATAAGGCACGGTGCCGAGAATGGTGCGACGGCCACCCGGAAAACGTTTGCCTGGCCGGATTCGGTCGAGTTATGGTCCCTGCGCTGTCGCCACGCCATACGCGTTTTGCGATGGCCGGCGTCCCGCCATTCCGGCCGGGCTGTCCACCGGGAGCTTTTACCCTCCCGGTGCGAAAGGAGAATGTGCACCATGGTTGACCCTGCCCCACCCACGGCCGGGCCGATGCCCGCAGCGACGTCCGCCGCGCTTATCGGGCTTCTGGAGGCTGCGGGCTTTCACGTTCGGGCCGCGCACACCTATGTCCAGGGAAAGGTTGCTGTCCAGATAGACGGTTTCGTGACCGTATCCCGGTACACCGATCCGGCCGGCCGGCTCGTCGACTGGTCGGCCCGCTTCGCCCCGGGCACCCCCCTGCCCCTGATCAGCGCCACGATCCGGTACGCGGGCGCCCACGCCCTGCCCGTCATCGAGGCGGAACTCGCCGAGTGGCGGGTGTGGAACGGCCGGCGGCTGACCGCGACCTGGCTGCACCGCCACGAAGCCCAGCAGCTCCTCGACCGGGTCGCCGACAGGCATCCCGACGTGCACGCCGAGCATGCGATCACCGGGGAGGAACTCGCCCCCACACCATCGGTGCCGACCGGCAGCACCGGTCCCTGAGCACGGTCGACGGCACGCCCCCTGGCCGTCCCCCGGCGTTCCCCGGCACCCCGCGCATGCTCTGGGACGGCACCCACCCCTGAAGACGCTGTCCACGTCCACCGCGTCGACAGCATCGACGATGATTCGGATGATCATGATGTCAGTGGACGTGATCCGGCCGTTACGCTCCGATCTGCGGGGACGCCGCCGACACCTGTCCGGATTTCAGGTGCTCGTCGGCGGCTACCTCGAACCCGACAGTCCCGTCCCGCCCGAGCGCGATCCTGGACGTCAACGAGGACGGCTACGACCGTCTCTTTCCCGTCGAGCCGCTGACCTGGGCGGCCAGCCCGTCCTGGTCGGACCCCTCCTCCGATAGGGCGGGGGTCCGATCACTCCAACGCTGCGTGAGACCACTGTCGCTCTCGGTACCGGGTCGTTCCGCGCCGAGGTGCAGCCCGCCGCCGGCAAGCCCGCAGACGTGGCTGAGTCGCGTCTGCGCCGACCCGGTCGCCGCCTCCATCCACGGTCTGCATCTCCCTATCGACCTGCCCACCGCCGCACCCGGCGAGACGGCGCAGAATCGCTCCATCGCCCGAGCTCAACCAGAAAACCCCCTCCGGCGTGAGCAGACGACTAAGAGAACCGGGTGGAATCCGTCCGCCCGGTCTTGTCGAACCCCGGAAACGGCCGGCGGAAAAGAGTCATGGAAAAACCGACCGGTCGTGGTTGCGGCAATTCCAACCATCGAGATGGCGTGTGATCGCGGGGACAAACAATCCGCACGGAAGGGCATTGTTCATGGACGTTTCCGCCGTCGACCACCGGGTTATCATGTGGCTGCGTGACGCCACCGACTACCCGGACCCGAAACTGCACGCAGCCGAGGTCGGGCCGTATTTCCCCGACGGTTGCCCGGACCAGGCCCCGGCCGGATGGCCGCACGACCAGCGGCCGTACGACGGCCCGCATTCCACCACCGTGTGCCCGGCGTGCATCGCCTCCTGGCGGACCGATTACCTCGTGTCGGACCCCGTCCAGGTGCCGGCCGGAACACCCCTGACGATCGCGTTCCCGTGGACCGACGAGATCGGCCGCATGAAGGAACCGGCGCTCGCCGTCGGCGCCACCGCCGGCTAAATCCCCCACCCGGCCCGCGGGCCGGACGGTGCGGCCCCACCCCAGCCCGGGGGTGGGGCCGCATGCGTCTGTGCCCGGCATCCACCCCGGCCCGGCCCACGCGGGCGCGCGCCGCGGTCCCGCGCCTCTGCGGCGTCATGGGCTGCGGCGCATCGTCGCTACCCGGAACGGCGGTGCGCTCCCGGTCACGAGGGTCGGCGTCGCCCGCCCGGCGTCACCAGCCCGGTCACGCCGGGGGCGCGGTGGTACGAGCGCCGGTCTGCGGTCGGCAAGACGATCGCATCGTCACCGTAACGACGTCACCGCGGCCCTCGGGGTCACCGTGAGCCGGTGTCGGTAAGCCTGACGGCCCGTGGCCGGGTGAGGGCGTCGGCGGGTTGATTCCGGCACGGTCAGATCCAGAACACAGAACATCTGAGCTCACCGCGCCTGTCCGGTCGTTGCCCGGGGGGCAGCGGCGCAGGACGTGGACCCGGTCCCCGCCGAGAAGGGGGGCGTCGTCGGGTCTGGCGAGGTGGGGTGCGATCCAGATCGGCCGGTGCCGCTGCTGGGAGGGGTACCACTGGCGGCGCCAGCGATCTGTTGACGACCCACCGACGGTGGTAGGTGCGGCTGGCTGGCACGCCGCTGTCAGGCGCGTTGCTGCGAATCCGGCGGAGGTCGACGCAGCGGACCGCGGCGGGCAGGGACGGGTCGATGCGGGCGATGCGTGTGCGGGCCGGGCGGGGTGCGGTCTCGGTCTGCGTCCGTACCAGGGTCTGGCCCATCAGCAGCCAGGTGGCGACGATCATCTGATGGTGGGTGGCGTTGTCGTGCTCGGCGGGATCCTGGGCGCCGTGGTTGCCATAGCTGGTAGACGCGTAACTACCGGTGATTGTCACCGAGCGGGTGGTGACGGAGGCGAGATGGCCCTGGCCGCGGACCCACAGCGCCCGCAGGCCGCCGGTGTCGTCGGCGGTGGTGTCGAGGCCGGCCAGGGCGGGCGGCCATTCCTCGTCCCCGGGGCAGACCAGCCGCCAGCCGTCTCGTGCATAGCCGGTCAGGATCGCGGCGGGGTCGATGCCCGGGAACCGGGCGGGTAGATCGGCCCAGACCGCGGCCGGTCCCCGCGCGCGTACCGCGCGGCGCAGCCGCGGGCTCGGTTCGATCACGGACAGTGCCAGGCGCGCGAGGCGGTCAGGGTTATCGGACATCAGATCTCTCCAGGGAACGGTCAGAAATGGATGATCGGGAAGGGTGCTGGTGGTGCCGCCGGGCCGGCGTGCGGTCGCCGGTGCGGGCAGGTGCGTGACGGGGCCGGGCGGCAGCCGGCCAGCCAGGGGCGGCGTGTGGCCGGACCCGGGCAGCGCCGACCGCTCACAGGGCGCGACGCGGGCTGGTCCGGCCCGCGTGTGTCATGTCGCCTGGTAGCGGCGGGGTGTGCCGGTCAGGAGCGTGGCGTCGCCGGAGGCTGACAGGTTGTCCAGCGCGTTGCCGATGGCACCGGAGGAGCGGCCGATCTCCCGGGCGATCTCGGGGGCGGTGAACGTGCCCTCCGGGTGGTCCCGCAGGAACCGGAGCACCGTCTGGGTCAGCTCGCCCGGGCGCATTCTGGGCTGCCCGTCGCTGTTCGCCGTCGGCTCCGCTACCGGTCGGCGGCGGTCCCGCGGTACCCGGCCCGGTTGCAGCGGGCAGCGCGCGCTGGGGCACACCTGGGCGCACGCCGCGACCAGTTTCACCGCGTCCACGATGGCCGCGGCCAGCGTCGCCGTCTCCTCGTCCCGTGGCACACCGCCGGCCGGTGCCCTCTCCTGGCCGCCGGCTACGGCCTCGTCCTGCGGCACGCCGCCGGCCGGGTCGCCGTCCCCGTCCTGCTCCCCGGGCGGCAGATCGGTGGCAGCCGCCTGCCCGTCCACGGTGGCTTCCTGCCCGCCGTCAGCCGGCACCGCCACATCGCCGTCCCCGCTGTCACCGTCCTCGCGCGCGGGGCCGGTCGGGGTATCTACCCCGCCGTCCGGCGGACCATCGTCCCCGCGGTCGCCGCCGGAGCCCACGGCCGGGTCACCGTCCGGCGCGGGTTCGGCATCCGGGATGGGCGTCGTGGTAGGGACGGCGGGCAGGCTGTCGTCGGGTGCTGGGCCGGCTGTCCCCGGCGTCGCAGTGGCCGCTGCGTCGGCGTCCACCGCGACCGTGCCGGGGGTGGTGGTCTGCGGGCTGCCGGTGGTGGCGGGATCGTCGGTGGGGTCGGTGGACGTCCGTGCCCACCGGTCGGGTGCGGGCCGCCCGCCGGTCCGCTCGCCCCGGCGGCGCTGGGCCCGACCGGCAGTCTCCAGCGCGGTCAACGCCACAGCAACGCTGGAGCGGGAGAGCCCGGTCGCCGCGGTCAGCTCGGTGACGGTGACCGGCCCGTCGGTGGTGGCGAGCGCGACCACCACGGTGTCCTGCGCGGACGTTTTCTGATCCGGAATGGGAATGTCGGCGGTTGTCGTCATGGCGGTTTCTCCCATGGTCGGCGCGCGGATTTTTTTCCGCGCCGGGCTTCAGGAATACCTCCGCGCGACCAGATTCATCCAGCCCCCGCCGAATGTGACCCAGGTCTCTTCACCGGTTTCATGACTCTTTTCCCGAACCGATTGCCACACCCGCAACAATCAAGTTATCTTCCACACGCCCGGCCGTGTCCGGCCCGCATTCTGTCGTGCCCGGTCGACGTTCCGGCCCGGATGCGGTGTTGTGCGCCGCATTTCGCTGCCGGGGATGGGGCTGGTGAATGTACGGAGGGGAGATGAGGAAGAGATGACCGACCGGCTGGTGGAATCCGACGTGCGGCTGCGCCCCGAACGGGTTTTCGGGCTGCTGACCGACAGCCTCACCCAGGTGCGTGCGTTCCTTACCCGGGTGGGGTTCGCGCCGGCCCAGCCGGTCTGGCCGTCCGGCCCGCTGCCCGATGCGGGAGCGCACCGGGCCGCCCGTGATCAGGTCGCCGCCGTCGCCCGCTGGCTCGAGCACGGCGGCTGTGGTGTCCACCGGATGGAGGACGGCCTGCACGCGTTCTGTGTGAGGGCGTGGCTTGACCTGTCCACCCACGCCCTCTACCACCTGGACGGACACCCCCACGTCGGTCCGGACGTGCTGGCCCGCGACGTCCGCCGGATCGCCGGCTTCATCGCGTTCTGGTCGACGCCCCGGATCCTGCCCGGCGGTCTGACCGTCGACTACCGTCGCGCCCGCCGCCCGCAACCCCTGCCACGACAGGAAGGTGACCCTCCCATGCCCACGTTTTCCTCGATGCCGGCTTCAGAGGATGAGCAGTCTGCGGTCGACCCCACCACAGCCGATGATCTTGTTGATGTTCTCCTCGACGCCGGTTTCACCCGTACCGACCCGCCCGTCGCGTTTACCACCGGACGGGTCACGGTCACCATCGACCACACCCGCCATGTCACCGTTGTCCGCCGCGCTGTGACGCGGACCCTGTGGGAGGCCCGTTTCTCCCCGGAAACCCCACAGGCCCTCCTCGTCTCCGCGCTGCGGGTCGCCGGTGTCACCATTCCCTAATCGGCACCGACCCGCACACCATGCCTTCCCCGTGTCCGGGGGGCAACTCAGCTGCGAGGCACCCACATGACGCTGGTTCCACCGTCGCCACTCAAGATCAACCCAATGTGCTTTTCCGGCTTGCCGGTACTGGACCCCCTGAACGCCGGCTCGACGGGCGTGTTCATACTCGCAGAGATATAGAGAAGATTCAATCTTGGAGATCGGGGAGCCGACGAAGGAGAGTACCCGTGCAGGGAAACCCGGCGGCGCTCCTGTGGAGTTGTGCCGCGAACTGTCTGCTGTTCCGCGCTGATGTGCAGCCACCCACTGTCCACGTGGGTGGGGAGGGAGAGAACGTGGCGTTGGACAAGGACGATTTCTGGCATGACGTCTACGCTCAGGCTCTCCTCGTCGACATCGACGCTGATCCAGCCGTCCTGGACGCCCTCGACAGCCAGCTGGCGGCCAGGCTCCGCACGCCTGCGCCTGCCGGTGGCGGCGCCGCGGAGGTGTACGCGGAGGAGGGGGTGTTACTGCGACGGGCCCGGCGCATCCTGACGGGATCCGGCGCGGATACCGATCTCCACACCCGCCGGATCCTGCTTGCTGCGATGGCGCGTGCGGCCGTCCTGCGCACGTTCGGGGGAGGGATGCCCACGACCGCCCTCGATGACGCGCTGCGGGAGGCCATCGACGCCGCCCCCGACAGCTGACACGGCCCGGCGAGTACGTTCCCCGAGGTTGACGGTATTCATCCAGCCTCGTCGACTATCGGGAATACTCGGGGTCATATGTCCCCGGGCGGGGCAGCATACGATCGAAAGCCTGGGCACCGACAACCGGTCAGGGTGAGGGCCGGAGGCCGCTGGTGGTCGGTCTGGCCTGGTTTGCGGGTGGGGGGTTGGTCGGCGGTG
>NZ_CAAAFO010000050.1:0-2871 GCF_900634715.1 Candidatus Protofrankia californiensis
GTCGTCGAACGGCTCCTGGGACGACGCCTCCAGATAGCCCTGTTTGAGAAAGAGGGGCGCGAGCCTGTCCGTGATCCGGTCGGCCGTCCCGGCATCGGTGACGACGTTCCCACCATTGCTCACATAGGACGCGATCGCCAGGTAGAGGGCGGCCGAGTTCGACGTCCGCACGTCGGTCGAGCTGATGAGGATGGACTTGTCGGTCTGGTAGAGGTTGTTCCCGGGTAGCTGCGACCACCGGGTGTCCTTTGCCACCAGGTCGAGATACCTGCGCATGTCGAACAGGTAGTGGTCGCCGTACCGAGTGCTGACACCCGCCGTGGTCAGCAGTGTCGCGATCGGGGAGAAGGTGGCTATCGCCATGGGTGTGAAGAAGGGCACATAGGATGTGCTGATCTTACGATCGCGCCTGATGCGCTCGGCTTGCGGTCCGTCGGCCGGAAAGGCCAGATCGAAACCGGACAGTTCGCGGGTCGTGGCGATCTCACGCGATCCGGCGGAAGTGATCTCAAGTCGGTAACCGGCCCGGTCGAGGGCGGTAACCACGTCCGGATCGGCGAAGAAGGACTGCTTCTCCGACGAGACCAGCGCACGAACCGTGGTCTTGTTCTCGTTCGGAGCGGATCGGGTCCATGGAATAATGATCGCCGCGATGACGCCCAGAGTGAGCAGCCCGGCAAGCGCGAGCCCGAGAACCCGGCGACCTCGCACGGCGTCCTCCTCCGGTGTTGTTGGTCCGAGTGTGTCGGTGTGCATCATGGTCCGTCTGCCATGCCAGACGGGTCCCCGGCTGACGGGGTTTGATATCTGTACGAACTCTGTTCATTGTTCCGATACCTCCAATATCCCTCTCGTTTATCCGGTTGAGAACGCTTTGCCATAAATATGCGGTAATTCCATCACCGGACGAGAACCGACATCGGACGAGTCGTGTCGGTTCGATCGAGAGCATGGCCGGAAGCCACCCGGACGGGGCGAGTCGGACGGATGGTTCTCAAACACGCTTTAAGGCAACCCGGGGCGGTAAGCTCCTGGGCCATCAGGGGCCAATCCGACGGACTGCCGGGCGACAAGTCGGGAGAGGAGTCGCAGATCTGTCTGTGACCTGCGCGAGCCGGGGTGACGTGGCACGGTCGATTCGGCGGTGGTTCGCGGGAGACGGGACACGAGAGGGCGGCCATGACCACCTATGTGTACGACTTCCAGCAGGGGAACAAGGACCTCAAGGATCTTCTCGGTGGTAAGGGCGCCAATCTCGCCGAGATGACGAACATGGGGCTTCCCGTCCCGCCCGGTTTCACGATCACCACCGCCGCCTGTCGTGAGTATCTTGCGCACGGCAAAGAGCCGGACGCGTTGCGCGACGAGGTCGGCGAGCATCTGCGCGCACTCGAACAGACAATGGGCAGGCGGCTGGGTCAGGCCGACGATCCGCTGCTCGTCTCGGTGCGTTCGGGTGCGAAGTTCTCCATGCCGGGAATGATGGACACCGTCCTGAACATCGGTTTGTCGGACGCCTCGGTGTCCGGTCTTGCCAGGCAGTCCGGCTCGCCGCGTTTCGCCTGGGACTCCTACCGGCGGTTGTTGGCGATGTTCGGCAGGACCGTCCTCGGGGTGGCCGGTGAGCTGTTCGACGACGCTCTCGACGCGGCGAAGAAGGCCCGGGGGGCAGGTAATGACCTGGATCTCGACGAGGCCGACCTGCGTGGGCTGGCGGAGACGTTCAAGACGATTATCCGCGACCGGGCCGGACGGGACTTCCCGCAGGACCCCCGGGAACAGCTGGACCTGGCGATCCGGGCGGTCTTCGACTCCTGGAACGGTGAACGCGCCCGCCTCTACCGCCGCCAGGAACGCATTCCCGCGGATCTCGGCACCGCGGTCAACGTGGTCGCGATGGTGTTCGGCAACCTGGGTATGGACTCAGGCACCGGAGTGGCGTTCACCCGGGACCCGGGAAACGGCGACCAGGGCGTTTACGGCGACTATCTGCAGAATGCCCAGGGCGAGGACGTCGTCGCGGGCATCCGGAACACACTGCCGCTCACGGCGTTGGCGTCCATCGACCCGCCCGCGTACGACCGTTTGTTGTCCATCATGGCGACCCTCGAGCAGCATTACCGCGACCTGTGTGACATCGAGTTCACCATCGAACGCAACAAATTGTGGATGTTGCAGACGCGGGTCGGAAAGCGCACCGCCGGCGCGGCCTTCCGGATCGCCGTCCAGCTCGTCGACGAGGGTCTGATCACCATGGACGAGGCGTTGACACGGGTCACCGGTGCCCAGCTCGCCCAGCTGATGTTCCCGCGGTTCGCCGCGGACGGGCGGGCGGACCGGATCGCCCAGGGTATGAACGCATCCCCCGGGGCCGCCGTCGGGCTGGCCGTCTTCGATTCCGACCGGGCTGTGGAACTCGCGGCCGCCGGTATCCCGGTCATCCTGGTCCGCCGGGAGACCAATCCCGACGACCTCGATGGCATGATCGCGGCGCAGGGCGTCCTGACCTCGCGTGGTGGGAAGACCTCGCACGCCGCGGTGGTCGCTCGCGGTATGGGCAAGACCTGTGTGTGCGGGGCCGAGGAGATCGACGTCGACGCCCACTGGCGACAAGCGGTCGCACCGGGTGGTGTCGTCGTCCACGAGGGGGACGTGATCTCGATCGACGGGTCCTCCGGTGCGGTCTACCTCGGTGAGGTGCCGGTGGTGCCCTCCCCGGTCGTTGAGTACTTCGAGGGGAACCTGGTCGCGGACGGTTCCGACCCGTTGGTCGACGCCGTCCACCGGATCATGACCCACGCGGATGGCGCCGCCCGGCTCGCTGTGCGCGCCAATGCCGACACCGCCGAGGACGCCGAGCGCGCTCGCCGG
>NZ_CAAAFO010000050.1:3413-3911 GCF_900634715.1 Candidatus Protofrankia californiensis
TGCACGAACAGAACCCGATGCTCGGGCTGCGCGGGGTGCGTCTCGGACTGCTCATCCCGGGTCTGGTCGCCCTGCAGGTACGTGCGATTGCGGAAGCGGCGGTCATCTGCCGCGGGCGCGGCGGGGACCCGCGTCCGGAGATCATGGTGCCGCTGGTGGGCGCGGTCCAGGAACTGGAGGTTGTCCGCGAGCAGGCCGAGCAGGTGCTCGAAGAGGTCGCCGTGGAGACCGGGGTCGACGTGCAGGCGTTGATCGGTACGATGATCGAGGTGCCGAGGGCGGCGCTGACCGCGGGTCAGATCGCCGGGGCCGCGCAGTTCTTCTCGTTCGGGACGAACGACCTGACCCAGATGAGCTGGGGTTTCTCCCGCGATGACGTCGAGTCGTCGTTCTTCTCCCGCTACCTCGATCTGGGCATCTTCGGCGTGTCCCCGTTCGAGTCGCTGGACCGTGATGGGGTCGGCCGGCTGGTACAGCTTGCAGTCGACGAGGGGCGGG
>NZ_CAAAFO010000050.1:4092-4617 GCF_900634715.1 Candidatus Protofrankia californiensis
CCATCCTCGACCGCTAGCTGGCCGAAGAGCGTGCGATCATGGTTCTTCGTTCTTCTCGCGCGCTCGGAGACCCCGAGGGGGTAACCCTGTAACTGTGCGACAGACCACCCGTCGTCTTACGCTGATTTGGGCATACTGTGACTGCCTGTGGCTATTACCCTGCGGCAGCGGACAGCGCGATGGTTGCACGCGCGCTGGTGGGTCTGGCTGCTGCGGGTGGTCATGGTCCTTGCCCTCGCCGGGGTGATGATCAGTTTTGTCACGATGATCCAGATATGGGTGGTGGGGCGTTCGGACGATCAGCGCCGGTCGGACGTCCTGATCGTGCTCGGTGCCTCCCAGTTCAACGGTCGCCCGTCCGCCGTGTTCGCGGCCCGTCTCGACCATGCGCTGGCCCTCTACCGCGCCGGTGTCGCTCCCCGGATCGTGACGGTCGGGGGATCCCAAGCCGGTGACGTCTACACCGAGGCGCAGGCCGCAGCGAGCTACCTGACCTCCCGCGGCGTCCCGGTCGCTGCTGTAGTA
>NZ_CAAAFO010000050.1:4973-9022 GCF_900634715.1 Candidatus Protofrankia californiensis
TTCTACCAGCTCTTTCATCGGGCGACGCCGGTCGGTGCCGCGCCCGGAGCGGTCTAGACGAGCAGGTCCGAAGCCCGGTCCGGTCCGATCCGGCGGGCGGGTTCTGCGCACCGCGGCCGTGAAGCTTGCCCGCTGGTACCGTTCGGGACGGTGAAACCCGGGGTAGAGCTCACATCGTTCAAGCGTGTTCTCCCGGGCAGGCGGACGGTCGGCAATGGCGGGCACCCACATAGGAGACGGACAGTCATAGGGCTTGGTGGTCATGGGGTTCAGGGTCGCCTGCAACATGTGACTGCCTGTGGCGGACGGCGTGAACGCCCTGAAGGCATCCGGTGTTACCGCAGGATCTGTGTCCGTAACGCGGCTGGATAGCTACCTTCCATTACTGCTCATGCACGGATATGCAGGCGTACAGGAGGCTGGTGTGGCAACTCCCGTGTCCGAGATCGCGATCGACCCGACCGACCTCGACCAGATCCGCGAGCTGGCTCGGCAGCTGCGGGTGGACTCGATCCGGGCCTCGACGTCCGCGGGGTCGGGCCACCCGACGTCGTCGATGTCGGCCGCGGACGTGATGGCGGTGCTGGTCGGGCGACACCTGCGGTACGACTGGGACAACCCGGCCGACCCGGCCAACGACCATCTGATCTTCTCCAAGGGGCATGCGTCCCCGTTGCTGTACGCGATGTTCAAGGCCGTCGGCGTGGTATCCGACCACGAGCTGATGACCGGCTACCGTCGTCACGGTCAGCGTCTGCAGGGGCATCCGACGCCGATCCTGCCGTGGGTCGACGTGGCCACCGGCTCGCTCGGGCAGGGACTACCCGACGCGGTCGGGGTGGCGCTTGCCGGCCGTTTCCTCGACCGGCTTCCCTACCGGGTGTGGGTATTGTGCGGGGACAGTGAGATGGCCGAGGGATCCATCTGGGAGGCGCTGGACAAGGCGGCCTACTACCAGTTGTCGAACCTGACGGCGATCGTGGACGTCAACCGGCTCGGCCAGCGGGGCCCGACCGAGCTCGGCTGGGATCTCGACGCCTACGCCCGCCGGATCGAGGCGTTCGGATGCCAGGCACTCGCGGTCGACGGACACGACGTCGGTGCGATCGACGAGGTCCTGGCCGAGGCATCCAGATCCGACCGGCCGGTGGTCGTGCTCGCCCGCACCCGCAAGGGTGAGGGCTTCTCCGAGACAGCCGACGCCGAGGGATGGCACGGCAAGCCGCTGCCGCCCGACATGGCCGAGCGCGCGATCGCCGAGCTCGGTGGTGAGCGCCACCTGCACGTCCGTGGTCCGCTGCCGCCCGCCTCCGTCCAGCGACCGGCGCCCTCGGCGCCGGTCAAGGTGGAACTGCCGACCTACCCGCTCGGTGCGAAGATCGCGACCCGCAAGGCATACGGCGAGGCGATCGCCGCCCTCGGCGTCCGGCCGAGCGTGGTGGCGTTGGACGCCGAGGTCAGCAACTCCACCTATTCCGAGGACTTCGCCAAGGCCCATCCGGACCGTTTCTTCGAAATATTCATCGCGGAGCAGCAGCTTGTCGCGGCCGCGGTCGGGCTGTCGGTACGGGGTTATGTTCCGTTCGCATCCACGTTCGCTGCGTTCTTCTCGCGCGCCTACGACTTCATCCGGATGGCCGCGATCTCTCAGGCGAACATCCGCCTGTCGGGCTCGCACGCCGGAGTCGAGATCGGCCCGGACGGCCCGTCCCAGATGGCCCTGGAAGACCTGGCGATGATGCGAGCGGTACACGGCTCGCACGTCCTCTACCCCAGCGACGCAACCAGCGCGGTCAAGCTCGTCGAGCTCATGGCCGATCTGGACGGGGTCAGCTACCTGCGCACAACCCGGGGTGCCTACCCGGTGATCTACGGGCCGCAGGAGTCCTTCACCGTCGGCGGTTCCAAGGTGCTGCGCCGGTCGGACGGCGACACGGTCACCCTGATCGGTGCTGGTGTCACCCTGCACCACTGCCTGGCCGCAGCGGATGTACTCGCGGCCGAGGGGATCTCAGCCCGGGTGATCGATCTCTACTCGGTCAAGCCAGTGGACGTCGTCACCGTGGCGGACGCGGCGCGGGCGACCGGTGGCCGTCTCGTCGTGGTCGAGGACCACTATCCCGAGGGGGGGCTGGGCAGCGCCGTCCTTGAGGCGGTGGCCGCGGCCGGGGTGCAGGTCCGGCTCGGTCATCTTGCCGTCCGCGAACTACCCGGGTCGGGCACACCGGCCGAACTGCTCGACGCGGCGGGCATCGCCTCGGGCCACATCGTGGAGGCAGCCCGAGCCCTGCTGCGCTGACCAGCGCAAGCTGGACCGGGCAAGCCTTATTGGGCAGGCCTTACCGGGCACAAAGAGTTCCCCGCGCCCGAGGAGCGGGTGCGGGGTCTCGTCCTGGAAGGGATGCCGTTCGGAACAAGCTTCAGACGCCGAAGCCGGCGTCGGGGAGAGGCGCGGGCGGACGCCGAAGGCGGCGTCCGAGAAGCTTCAGTCGTCCGAGCCGCTGGGCGCCGGGGCACCTCCGAACATCATGTCGCACATCGTCAGGTAGAGCCGGTCCGGCCGAGGCAAGAACTGGATCTTTGACAGGGCCTGGTCCTGCCCGGCCGATTCGACGATGAACTCGCCGTATCCCAGCAGTCGACCCATCGGATCCCGGTTGTAGGTGAGGTCCGTCACTTTTTCCAGTGGCATGGTCTGCACCTTGCGGAAAAAAATTCCGGACACCTTCAGGAGGCGCTTGTCCGTGACCATCAGGTGCTCGAAGTGCCAGTCGGCGACTTTCCAGAGCATCCTGAAGATCATAAAGAGTGCGAACCACCATGGCAGCGCGGAAACGTACCCGCCGACATCCAGACCATTCAGCAGAATCGCGAGCAGGATCACACCGACGATGGACGCCAGGGTCTGCAGAAAGACGGGCAGCAGGATCGCCCAGTGCATCCGGACCTTCACGACCAGCCGCTCGCGGGCGGCGAGGTACTTGTCGTCCCTGGCGGTGGGGTCAGGGATCCGGATTCTCACCATGGCCATCGTCTCCCGGATCGGGTTGGCGGTTCACACCGCTTCACAGAACCGTGTCGGTGACAAAATCGGACAGACCGTTACCGACGGACTCCAAGCCGTTGATGGCCCGTTCGATGATGTTGGCGGCACTCGCGGGAAAGCTCACAACGAAAAAAATGACGAACGCGATGAGACCGTATCTAATGATCTTGTCCACGGCGGGCCTCCGGGCCGAAGTTGGGAGGGCTGACCACAAAGTATCGCCGCTTCGCACCTCGGACGTGCGGAAATCGCGCCTATACGCTCAGCTTGTGGCCGAGAGGTGGTACAGAGCGTCCGACGTGGTCCGTTGGGGCGAGGAGCGACAGAAGAGTACACCGGACGATCGGAACTGGTTCGAGCGGGACCGTGCGCGTGTCCTACATTCCAGCGCGTTGCGTCGGCTGGCCGGCAAGACTCAGGTCGTGGGCCCGCTCGACGACGACTTCCCGCGCACCCGCCTCACGCATTCCCTGGAGACCGCCCAGGTCGGACGGGGCCTGGCGCGCTCGCTGGGTGCCGACCCGGACCTGGTCGATGCGGCCTGCCTCGCCCATGACATCGGTCATCCCCCCTTCGGCCACAACGGTGAGGCCGCGCTGGACGCGGCCGCTCGTGACTGCGGGGGTTTCGAGGGCAACGCGCAGAGCCTGCGGGAGCTAACCCGTCTGGAGGTCAAGGTCGTTGATGTTCACGGGTGCGACGCCGGCCTGAACCTCACCCGGGCCACCCTGGACGCGTCCCTGAAGTATCCGTGGGCACGGCGGCCCGACACACCGAAGTTCGGTGTCTACGCCGACGATCTGCCGATCTTCGACTGGGTCCGGGACGGTGCGCCGGTGGGCCGGCGCTGCATGGAAGCCCAGATCATGGACTGGGCCGACGACGTGGCCTACAGCGTCCACGACCTGGAGGACGGGGTGGTCGCGGGTCTGATCGACCTGGGCCGGCTGGAGGATCCGGGGCAGCGGGCCGACCTGGTCGCCTCGACCGCACCGCGCTACCC
>NZ_CAAAFO010000050.1:9637-16827 GCF_900634715.1 Candidatus Protofrankia californiensis
TGCCGGGATCCGCGACGGTGACCCTGTGCTGGCGGTCCGTTGGGAGTGTCCGGGACACGGCGTGTCACATGCTGCGGTCGTAAGATCGGCACTGCGGTGCAGATGACAAGTAACATCGAGGAAGAATGCGGGTCTGCGGGGTCCTAAGCAGTCTCCTGGAGGGCCGAAGGCGGCCGGTGGTGACACGGGGTGCGCCGGACCTCCGCGACATCAGCCCGCTGGCGCTCCACCCGGGACGCAGGGAGGGACGTGTGGCCGGACGCATCCGTGACGCCGATGTCGCTGCCGTGCGTGACCGCTCGCCGCTCGCCGACATCGTGGGCGACTACGTGCAATTGCGTCCCGTCGGCAGCGGCCAGCTGCGGGGTCTGTGTCCCTTCCACGACGAGAAGACACCGTCGTTCAACGTCCGGCCGCAGGTTGGTGCCTACCACTGCTTCGGGTGCGGCGTCGGTGGCGACGTGATCGCTTTCGTCCGTGCCATCGACGGGTTGTCCTTCCCGGAGGCGGTCGAGCGGCTCGCCCGCCGTGCCGGGATCACCCTCACCTACGAAGGCGGAGGGGTGACCAGCCGCGCGGTCACCAGCCAGCGGCAGCGGCTCCTCGACGCCCACCGGGTGGCCGCGGAGTTCTACGCCGAGCGGTTGGAGTCCGCCGACGCAGGTGACGGTCGGGATTTCCTCTCCGCCCGCGGCTTCGACCGGGAGGCGGCGGTGCGTTTCGGCGTCGGTTACGCGCCCGCCGGCTGGGACACCCTCACCCGCCATCTGATGGGCCGGCACTTCACCGCCGCGGAGCTCGTCCTCGGTGGCCTGGCCAAGCAGAGCAGCCGCGGCAGCCTCATCGACCGGTTCCACCGCCGGCTGGTCTGGCCGATCCGCGACCTTGCCGGGGACGTGGTCGGTTTCGGCGCCCGCCGGCTCGCCGCCGACGACCCCGGGCCCAAGTACCTCAACACGCCCGAGACTCCGCTGTTCAAGAAGGCAAACCTGCTCTACGGGGCCGACATCGCCCGGCGGGAGATCGCCCGGCGGTATCAGGTCGTGGTCGTCGAGGGTTACACCGACGTGATGGCCTGTCATCTCGCCGGCGTGCCGACCGCGGTCGCCTCCTGCGGCACCGCGTTCGGCAGCGAGCACGTGACGGTGCTGCGGCGGTTGCTGATGGATCAGAGCGAACACCGCGGTGAGGTCGTGTTCACCTTCGACGGCGACGAGGCGGGCCGCAAGGCCGCCATCCGTGCGTTCGAGTTCGAGGAACGCTTCGTCACCCAGACCTTCGTGGCGATCGAGCCGTCCGGGCTGGACCCGTGCGATCTGCGAATCCAGCGGGGGGACGTGGCCGTGCGCGACCTGGTCGCCGACCGTGTCCCGCTGGTGGAGTTCGCCATCCGCGGGAAGCTGGCCGGGTTCGACCTCAACACCACGGAGGGACGCCTGGCAGCGCTCGATGCGGCCGCACCTCTGATCAACAGATTGAAAGACCGGGGGCTACGACACCGTTACGCGGTTAATCTGGATAACTGGCTTGGTTTCTTGGACGAGGAGTTCGTGGTGCGGCGGGTCGCTGAGCATCAGCCACGTGGTGGCATTGGTGGTGCGGAGTCCCTCGACGGCCCCGTCCGCGGCCGAGTCGACCGGCCGGACCGGTCGCGTCAGCGCGATGCCGTCGCGGACGACGCCGTCGTGGCGGTCGAACGGGAGGTGCTCAAGGTCGCCCTGCAGTATCCGGGGCTTGCCGGTCCGGTGTTCGACACGCTGTCGCCGGAGTTGTTCACGGTTCGGGCGCATCGTGGCGTCCGTGAGGTCATCGCCGCCGCAGGCGGTGTGTGCGCCGGTCTGTCCGCCGCTGGTGACGTCTCGACCTGGGTTTCCGCGGTGGCGGAGGCGGCCGGGCAGGACGAGCTTCGGCGGTTCGTCATCGAGCTTGCCGTGGAGGCGGTGTTCTGTGACCACGATGTGGACGACCGGTATGTCGATGAGCAGATGTCACGCGTACAGGAGTTGCAGGTGACCCGTCGCATTGCGGATCTGAAGTCGCGTGTGCAGCGGCTCAATCCCGTAACCGACGCCGAGACGTTCAAGCACGCATATGGTGAGTTGATCGCCTTGGAACAGCACAAGCGCCAACTCCGGGAGCGGGGCCTGGGTGCCGCGTAACCTGGGTCGATCCCGAGAAGGAAGTGACGAGATTCCGACCATGAGTCCAGCCGTCCTACCGCGCGAAGCCCAGGTGGACGAGGTCAAGGACCTCATCACCAGAGGCAAGGAGATCGGTTTCCTCACTACCGAGGACGTCACGGTCGCCCTGCAGGCGGCCGAGCTGCCGCCGGAGCAGACCGACGCCGTCCTACAGGTCCTCAACGACGAGGGCATCGAGATTCTCGAGGCGGGTGGGGAGGACGCCGAGGACAGTGACCTGCTCGCCCGGCGTCGTCGTGAGGAGGAGGAGCTGGCGCTCAAGGCGCCGACCTCCGACCCGGTACGCATGTATCTCAAGGAGATCGGCAAGGTTCCGCTGCTGACCGCCGAGGAGGAGGTCGACCTCGCCAAGCGGATCGAAGCCGGCCTGTTCGCCTCCGAGAAGCTCGCGGCGGCCACCCGCAAGACCGCTCCGCAGATGCGCCGCGACCTCGAGGCGATCGAGCGTGACGGGCAGATCGCCAAACGCAAGCTCGTCGAGGCGAACCTGCGGCTGGTGGTGTCGATCGCCAAGCGTTACGTGGGCCGTGGCATGTTGTTCCTGGACCTCATCCAGGAGGGCAACCTCGGTCTGATCCGCGCTGTGGAGAAGTTCGACTACACCAAGGGTTACAAGTTCTCCACCTACGCCACCTGGTGGATCCGTCAGGCGATCACTCGTGCCATCGCCGATCAGGCACGCACCATCCGCATCCCGGTGCACATGGTCGAGACGATCAATAAACTGATCCGCATCCAGCGGCAGCTCCTGCAGGACCTGGGTCGTGAACCGAGTCCTGAGGAGATCGCCAAGGAGATGGACCTCACGCCCGACAAGGTGCGTGAGATCCTCAAGGTGTCCCAGGAGCCGGTGTCCCTGGAGACGCCGATCGGTGAGGAGGAGGACTCCCACCTCGGTGATTTCATCGAGGACTGCGACGCGGTCGTGCCGGTTGACGCGGCCAGCTTCATCCTGCTGCAGGAGCAGCTCGACTCGGTCCTGCACACGCTCTCCGACCGGGAGAAGAAGGTCATCCAGCTGCGGTTCGGGCTGACCGACGGGCATCCGCGCACGTTGGAGGAGGTCGGTCGGGAGTTCGGGGTCACCCGCGAACGCATCAGGCAGATCGAGTCGAAAACACTGTCGAAGCTGCGTCACCCGTCCCGGTCACAGAAACTGCGTGACTATTTGGAGTAGACGACCCGCGAGGGTATCTCGTCACCCGCATCCGCGATCCGGCGTATCGCCGTCCATACCGCTGGTATCGCCGATTCCGCTGCTGCCGCCCCTGCTGCGTCAGCGGTTGTGGGCGCTGATCGTGCTGCCGTGGCTGCTCGTCCTGGGAGTCCTGTCCTGGGAGCTGGCGGGCCGGCGCGGCCCCAGCTACGTCGACGCAGTGGTCGACCCGCGGCTGGTCCATCGCTTCGGCCGGCAGTGGCACCTGTTCGAGATAGTCATCCAGCTTGGAAATCCGGGAAACGTCGCCTTGGCCTCCGTCGCGCTGGCGGGGCTGTGCATGGTATTTCGCGTTCACCGGGCCGCCCTGCTCAGCCTGTCCGGGCCGGTGTCGGCCGCAGCGCTCACACAGTGGGTTCTCAAGCCGCTGATCGACCGCAGGCTGGGCGGAGGGTTTGCCTTTCCCAGCGGGCATGCCACCGGTGCCTGTGCGGTCGCGGCCGTTCTCGTGCTGCTCCTGCTACCCGGTGCGGCACTACGGCGGAGGCTGCCAGGGTTCGTGCGCATTCTGCTCTGGTACGTGGCCGCCGTCTTCAGCGCCGGCGTCGGCCTCGGCGTCGTCGTGTTGCGCTATCACTACGCTACCGATGTCGTCGGTGGTGTGGCGGTCGCTGTCGTGGTGATCGGTGTACTGGCATGGGCGCTCGACCGGCATGCCGACCAATACCGGCCCGCTCCGGACGATAGGTGACGACGTGACCCATGGCCGTGCCCTGGGGCCGGTTGTGCCCTGACGCCGGCAAACCGGTTGGAGCCGCCCCTGCGGGTCTGAGTGGGGTAGTAGTCCTCTGATGACTTAAAGTGCTCGCATGGGTACTGTGCTGCCTCTTCCCGAGTCCTGGAGCGTTCCCGAGCCCTGGAACGGGCTGCGGACGCAGGCGGGTGAGTCCCCTGCCGTGGTGGGGGCCGGGTTGACGCGTCCACCCGGCAGACAGGCCGCTGCGGATGGTCGGCAGCCCGCGTCACGCGGTGGAGGCAGGCTGCCCGGACGCCTCGTGCGGGGTCTCGGCGAATTATTGATCACGGTTGGGCTTCTGGTGGCGCTTTTCGTGGTCTACGAGCTGTGGGTCACCGACATCCTGCAGGCGCGCACCCAGAGCCGGCTGCGCTCCGAACTGTCCCAGCAGTGGGTGGCCACGGCCCCGGCGACATGGCCGGAAGGCTCATCGGGGCTGCGACCGGCGCCCCCGGCCGTCGGTAACGGTGTGGCTGTGCTGCACATACCCCGTTTCGGCAGCGGATACGCTCCGGTTGTCGTCGAGGGGGTATCGGACGGCGCGTTACGACAAGGTCCTGGACATTATCCGGGGACTGCGTGGCCCGGCGAGGTCGGCAACTTCGTCGTGTCCGGGCATCGCACCACATACGGCCGTCCGTTCAGCCGGCTGGACGAGCTGCAGGTCGGCGAACCAGTTGTGGTCGAGATGCGGGACCGCTATTTCGTCTATCGGGTGACCGGTTCGGACGTGGTCGACCCCACGCGGACGGACGTGATCCTGCCGGTACCCGAGCGGCCCGGCGCGCGGCCCACGAAAAGCCTGCTGACGTTTACGACCTGCAATCCGAAATACTCGGCCAGCACCCGGCTGATCGTTTTCGGCGAGCTTACCGGCACCTGGCTGAAATCGGCCGGGCAGCCCCCTGAACTGGCCGGGGGGTGAGGGGGTGTACGGATGGATTTTTCGTCGTCTACCCGGCGGATTCGCATCGAAGGTCGTGCTGATGGTCCTGCTCGCCGCGGCGGTGGCCGCCGGCCTTCTTTTCGGCGTCTTCCCGGTCGTCGAACCCCACCTTCCACTCGCCCGGGTGACCGTTGACGAATGAATTACGGGGTGTTGCTCCCTGCCGCCTTGCGACGAACATCGTTGTCTGTTGGTGGTCTGTTGCCTTGCGACGAACGTCGCTGCCGGCCGCCCCGCACCGAACAGAGCCCCGTAACGAACAGGATGGAGGCCACCGCGGCCGATGCTGAACATGGATCTGTCCCGCACCGGCCGCCGCCGTCTGCTGGTCCGCGCCTGGCCTGTGATCGTTGTTGTGGCCGCGTTCGGACCCTACCTGACAAATGGTGTCAGGACCGAGCAGTTGGTGGTCTACGGGTCGCTGCTGGCCGCACTGCCGTTTCTGGTGTCGCGGCTGAGGTTCGGCGGTCTGTACGCGTGTGTACTGGGCCTATGGGCGTTGCTGGCATTTTCGATAATAATCAACCCGGATCGCTCCGCCATACCCGGTCGCTTTCTCCCCGGCAGTCCGCTGTCGGGGGTCGACAGTTATCTGTACCCGCTGGCCGTATTGCTTTTGGTGAGCTGTTGGATGGCAACCGGCTATACACGGCTGGCCTTGCTGGACGTCGTGTGCAAAGCCTTTGTTGCGCTGGCCGCCGGTAATGGAATAATTGCGTTCACCGGTCTCTTCGTCAATCCGACCGGATGGTTGCAGAAGTTCTGGGGCTACGCGCCGGCCACCGTCGAGACGACGGTCGCCGTCCGTGCATTCAGCAACGGTCGGCTGACCGGGATCTTCGCGCAGCCGGCCGAGGCCGGGATCGCCTACTCCCTCGCGCTGTTCGCGGCGGTCTATCTTTTCGCCCGACCCGGCCGGGACCGACCGGTTCCGCTCGGGCTCGTTGCCACGCCCGTGCTCGTCGGTGGTGTCCTGAGCGCATCGAAGATGTTCCTGCTGGTCGGCATGCCGCTGGCGCTGTGGCAGGCGGTACGTCAGGGCCGCCGGGTCCGCCGGGTGCTGGTCATCGTCGGGATGGCGGGGATGATCAGGGTTGCCCTCACCCAGGTCGACATTCCGCAGTGGCGCGGCGCGTGGATGCTGTCCATGCTCTTCAGCGGAAACGACGGCAGCAGCACCGTGGAAAAATACACGGCGGGTCGGCTGGGGTCGAACGGCGCGTCCGGGGTGGCATTCGACTATGTCCTCGCCACCCAGCCCTGGTTCGGCTACGGAGCCGGTGGACTCGCCGTGTCGTACGACAGTTCCTGGGTCGAGGCGGTCATCGTCGGTGGGATAGTCGGGGTGGTGCTGTTCGCACTCGTGCTGGCTGTTCTGATCGGGGTGTGGATCAGCGGGCGACCGGCGCCGGCGGGGCCACAGCGCCCCTTCGCCACATCGGTGCTCGGTATGAGCGTGGCGGCGACCGCGGGCCTTCCCGCTTTCACGGCCAACCGCGTGGCGCTTTTCATCTGGATTTTTCTGGCGCTTCTCTTCCTGGTCGATGAAAGTCGGCCCGATAACGTTCGGAAAAGCGTGGGAGCGCCGCTGAAAAATTCTTTGTGACAGCCGGGCCGGAGAAGTGCACGCGACCTTCTGCGGCCCGGCTGTCAGCGTTGCCGCGTGTCCTGTCTCATTTCCCGGTCGTGCCGGGAGGCTCGGTGGTCGCGGCTTCCGGAAGGGTGTTGCCGACGGCTTCCCCAAGCCTGTTCTCCTGCTGCGGGAGCGCCACCTGTGGCGCGACGCGGCTGCCGATGCGCCACCGAGCGGCCCGGGTGTGCCAGAAGAACGGTTGCCTCGTCTTCGGCCTGGTGGGCGTCCAGTGTTTCAGCTTCAGCGCATGTTTCTCGACCGCGAACCAGCTGCCCGCGGCAAGGGCGACCGACCCCACTGTGAACGCCAAGAAATACACCGGCGCGCCGTACCGGTGCAGCCCGTGGATCGCCATGAGGTGCTGCACCGGGGACGAGTATATGTACAGGCCGTAGGAGAGGTCGTTTCTTGCCCCGACCCGGTGGAACGGAAGCCGGATTCCCAGCCACAGGCACAGA
>NZ_CAAAFO010000050.1:17216-17895 GCF_900634715.1 Candidatus Protofrankia californiensis
GCGAGCTGGCCGGACATCGGCACCCGGTCCCCGTAGAGGAACAGCAGGGACCCGCAGAGGAACAGCGGGCCCAGCCGGAGGGCTCCCTCGGCGATGGAACTCCCGAGCAGACCGCCGGCGACCTCCGGTGCGAGCCAGTGTACGACCAGTGCGGACCACATGGCGGCGGTCAGCACGGCGACGGCCGCCCGCCGCCGCCGCAGCACGCCGATCGCTCCTAGAACGGCCACACCGAGGTAGCAGAGGAACTCCCACCACAACGACCAGAGCGCACCGTTCCAGGAGCCCGAATCCGTGGCGGGTGCCGCGCCCGCAGCGTTGCCGGCCGGGGTTCCCGAGACGTCGTAGAACTGCATGTGGAGCGTGCCGTTCCGGACGATGTACTGGACCGGTCCGTGGTCTGCGTTCAGGAAGCCGTCGAGTGACCCGTGGGCGTGCAGCCAGCCCAGCGGTGCGAAGAATCCGGCGACGACGACGAGACAGACCCAGAAGGCCGGGTAGATCCGTAGGAAGCGGTGCCACAGGAAACGGGCGGTCGTGCCCACCTGCACGTTGCTGCGGGTGACGAGGAACCCGCTGATGACAAAGAACGAGTCGACGGCGAGCGCGCTCACCTCGTAACGCCCGAGCCGGAACAGGCCGAACTCTCCCAGCGCCCATCCGTGGCCAATCATGACGA
>NZ_CAAAFO010000050.1:17999-21239 GCF_900634715.1 Candidatus Protofrankia californiensis
GTGCGAGCGTGTCGACGGATGTGTGCCCGGTGTGGTGTGGTTGCTCACGATTCCTCCACCCGGGTGCCGGGGGAAAGCGGTTCTTCGGGTCTGGGCAGGCGAAGCCGCGACAGCACGCGGATGGTCCCCGACGGGCGGGGCGTCCAGTTCTTCAGCCGAAGGGCCGGGCGTTCGATGCCGAACCAGCTCAGCACCGCCGCGGCGGCGGTCACGGACAGGCAGAGTGTGAAGTATGCCGCGATGCCGTGTTGCTGTACCTTGTACACCGCCACAAGCTGTTGGATGGGAAAGGAGTATATGTACAGGCCGTAGGAGAAGTCGTGTTCCGCGCCGATCCGGTGCAGCGGCAGGCGTATACCGAGCCAGATACACAGATAAGCAAGGGGAAGATTCAGCAGTATATGTGGATCACTCAGGAACATCGAGACGATCAGAATGGCCGTGCAGCAGGCGGCGAGTATGCCTGAAAGCGGGATCCGGTCGGCGTAGAGGTAGAGGACGGAGCCGGCGAGGAACATCAGGACGAATCGGCCGAAACCGTCTGCGAAAGTGTTGCCGAGAAGCCCGGGGGCGAAACCGGGCGCCAGTCGGTGCAGTACCAGGACGGCCCACAGGCAGGCGGTGATCATCGCGACGAACGCACGCCGCCGCTGGATGATGCCGAACAGCGCGAGGACGGCGATGCCGAGGTAGCACAGAGCCTCCCAGTAAAGCGTCCACATGGAGTGGTTCCAGCCGATCGAGACAGTCAGGTTCGACGGTGGGAAGGGTACCCCGGACGGCGTGCCGGCAATGTCGTAGAAGCGTACCTTCAGCAAGGAATTGGCGATTACGTACTGTATCGGCCCGTGTGGACTGGCGGTCAGGTAGCCGTCGAAGGAGCCTCGCTCGTATCGCCAGGCCAGTGGCGCGCAGAGGAACGCCACGGCTATCAGGCTCGCCCAGAATCCGGGCAGGATGCGCAGGGCGCGGTGCCACAGGAAGCGGGACGTGCTTCTTGCGCCGAGTCGGCTTCGGGTGATCAGGAAGCCGCTGATGGCGAAAAATCCGTCCACGGCGATGCTGGCCGGATCGTAGTCACCGATGTGGATCTGGCCGAACCCACCGAGCGCCCAGGTGTGAACGATGACGACGGTTGCGGCGAACACCAGGCGCATGAAGTTGAGACTGTTGTCCTTGCTGAATCCGGTGGCGATGGTCACCTTTGTCTCTGTCCGATGTGACACGGATGTCTCCGATTGCTGTGATTACGGTCGGCTCCTAATGGGAGCTGAATGTGACGTATGGTAGCGAGAATCGATTGATCTCAAGGTTTCCGACACGCCCGTAGATGGTGGTAGAGCAGTTGTCCGGGCCGGTGTGCCGCTAAAATCGGAAACATTGATGCGAACGTGCTCCCAGCAGGGTTCGGCCGCATGCCCCGACCGCCTTCGACGTCGGTCGTCCGGGCTTCGCAAGGGGCGCTCCCGGGTCGTTTCGCCGCGCTTTGGTGCACAAGGTCCACGGATAAGGAGAAGGAGCAAAATGGGTGCGGTCCGCCTGGCGCTCCGGTCGATTCCTGAAAAATTTCGGGAGCGCCGGGTCCTGGATGCTCGCTGGGTTCCGGCGTTGCTTGACGCCACCCCGTCGGACAAGCGCCGACGAGTGGCGTCATGGCTGCTTTCGCTCGATTCCCGGTACGCCCGCGCAGCCGATGGGGGCAGTGGGGTGGGCCGAGCTGGCATTCCCTGGGACGGACTCGTCCGGGATCTGCTCGGCCCGTCCCTCACCGCTGACATGACCGTGCTGGAACTCGGCTGTGGACCGGGTTTCGCGACCAGGGAGGCTGTCCGCCATGTGGACGCGGTCGCCGCGGTGGACACCTCACGGGGCGTTCTTTCCTGCGCTCGCGCGATCAACCCTGACCCGGACATCGAGTACATGACTCCGGAGGAGTTCAACCGTGCGGGGCGGACCGTGGACTTCGCCTACTCCTTCACGCTCACCCAGGATCTGTCCGATGATCTGCTGCGCGGGGCGCTGGAAACCGTCTGCCGCGCACTGCGACCCGGCGGAGGTTTTCTGGTGCGTGTCGGTGCCGGCGAACCGAACACCGTGGGTGGGCAGGAGCGCACCGGGACCGACGCATTCCACACGGACGCATTCCACACGGAGACGTTTCACGAGGACAACGGTCCGGCCCGTGCCGGTGCCGACCAGATGCGTATCTTTCGCCTGGCGCGGGCCGCGGGTTTCGTCGACGTCGACATCGCGCCGGTCCGCCTGCGCACACCGGGCCCGGACGCTGTCGCCGACCAGCGCATCCTCAACGTCCTCACCGCGCGCCGGCGCGATTCGGGGGAGAAGGATCCCGCCGGGACGGGCCGGGACGCGCAGGCGGAATCCGCACCGGCACCGTAGCCAGCCCACGGTGGCCGGTTCATCGTAAACCGGCCACCGCCGGTTCAGCCGGCTCACATGGTGGGTTCACCCCGCCAGGCGGGACTGCGAAGGCGAAGGCAGCGGCACCGTTCTGGCAGGTACCGTCTCGAAGGGGTAGACAGCTTCCTGCGGTGCCGCCACGGAGGTGTTCAGAAGATAGATCATTTTCTCGTGCCAGGCCCGATGCAGGCAGAATGCCAGCCCCTGCCAGCCGTCCCGCCAGCCGCTTCTGAACACGTACATGTAGAAGAATATCGCCGGCGTCTTGAAGGGCACCAGGGGAAAGACGACGTCCCGGGCGATGGCCCGGGACAGCGGTCTGGTACTCGTCGTCCGGTTGTCGACGAGCACCTGCCGAAGCCGCTGGAACGGCCTGGTCGAGCTGCTTCGACGGCGTGCCTCCAGCTCCGCGTAGGTGATGTGTTTGTGCAGCCAGGAGGCCAGTCCCTTGCTGTCCTGGTCGATGACGTCATGTTCGAGAGCCAGTGTTGCGCCGTTGACCGACGCGCGTTCGCTGAATTCCTCTGCGGTGGCGAAGGAGGCGAATCGCCGGTCGAGCAGCCGGGCCTGCCAGCTGTTGGTGTACCACCCGCAGTGGGCTATCCAGCGTCCGAGGAAGAAGAACCGGCGACGGTGGGTGTAGGCGGCACAGTCCTCCCGCCCGAGCCGTTCGGCGATCTCCGCCGCGAGTTCGATGGGAACCCATTCGTCGGCGTCGAGGAAGTACACCCAGTCATGCTCGATGTCGGGATGGCGCATTGCCCACTCTCGCTGGCCGGCAAAGCCGCGCCATGGTTGCTCCCATACCGTGGCGCCCAG
>NZ_CAAAFO010000050.1:21814-34256 GCF_900634715.1 Candidatus Protofrankia californiensis
GTCCAGGCATTCGTCCCGCGCCAGGATGATTGCGGTGACCGGTACGGACCCCGGTGGCGGCGACAGTTTCGCAGCGGCTGTGGAAGGGGCCGCGTACGGCAGCGGCGGCTGTGACGGCCGCGCTGACGTGGATCGGAACATCGCCGTGGATCGGAACATCATGGTGTCGCCTCTGCTTCACCCAGCATCCAGTTGAAGTAATGGTCGCGATCGAACGGGTTTTCCCGCTCCCGTGGCACCCGGGTCTCCAGCGCACGCCGGATCGCGTCGGCGACTTCTTCCGGATTCTCCTGGGTGAACGGCACGAGAGCGCTGCCTGCGACCTCCCGATTGTGTGGCGTGTCATGGGCGACAACCGGCTGCGCCGTCAGCCGTGCCTCCGCCAGCGGATAGCCGAACGACTCGATACGGGTGGGGTAGATGGTCGCCCACGACATCTTTCGGTATCTCGTCACCTCGGCATGCGTGATCCGGCCGATGAAACGCAGGTGACGCGCGTCGCCCACCCCTTCGGCATGCGCCTCCTGGGGAGTCGCGGTGATCAGCACCTCGACTGTTGTCCGGTATCTGTGCCGGACGATCTCCACCGCGTCGTCAATGACCCGGAGGATGTCTCCCATCCGTTTCCATCTGGCAAAAAGCACCGGACACAGGAAGACGCCCGGTTTTCGGTCGGCGACCGGCTCGGGTTCCATCGACAGCGGATTCGGCCGTACCGAAATGCGCGACGAGAGATCCGGGGCGGCCATGGCGACCCGCTGTGCCATTCCGGTGGTCGGCACCACGATCATGTCCGATCGGCGGGCAGCCTGGCGTACCACCTGGGCCTGCCACGGGATCTCCCGATCGACCCGGTTCCCGAGATTCCTGATCTCCCCGGGATCCAGGAAGTGCTGTGGCTGGTGGAGCAGCAACCATCGCCGGGCGGGCGTCACCACGAACCCGACGTTGTTGAGGGAGACCACCCGGCGGTGTTTCCACGGCCGCTCGCGTTGGATCAGCCAGCTCGGGTTGACCGGCTGGTCGCGACCGATGATGCGGACGTCGGGGCGATGGTTGTCCGCCAGGTAGCCCTCGAGCTCGAGAAGCAGCCGCCGTGCGCCACCCATCTGTGCACCTGCACAGTCGACGAGGACGGTGCTTCTGTTTTCAGTCTTCATAGCTGTGCTTTCAGTCTTCATAGTGGCCCGATCCCCGGGTCCTCAAGCTGCCTTTTCCGGTGCTCCGAGCAACCAGCTGAAGTAGCGGTCCGGATCGAACGGGTTGACCGGTTCCGGCGTGAAGGTGGAGTTCAGAGCGCGGTGGATGGCTGCGGCGATTTCCGCTGGTTCCTCCTGCTGGTACGGCACCAGGACGGGTCCGGCGATGTCACGGTTGTGAGCGATGTTGCGTGCCACCACCGGTAGCGAGGCCAGCCGTGCCTCGGCCAGCGGGTATCCGAACGACTCGATACGCGTCGGATAGATCAGCGCTCGGCATCTGTTCTGGTAGTGCGCCAGCTCCCGCGGGGTCAGCCGGCCGACGAACTGCAGATGGCTGGTGTGGCCGAGGCCTTCGGCCGTGGCTTCCTCCCGGGTGGCTGTGACAATGACCTGCAGGTCGACACCGGTTTCGGCGGCAAGTGCCGAGACCGCCTGGTCCACCAGGCGTAGCAACGTCGCCATGGCCTTCCAGGGTGAGAACAGCACCGGGCAGAGCAACAGGTGCGGCTCACGGGGCTGGGTGGGTACGGGGTCGGGCCAGGACAGCGGGTGCGGGCGGATGGTCAGCCGTGACACCAGCTCCGGGGCCGCCTCGAGGACCCGTTCGGCCATGCTGGCGGCCGGTACGACCACGATGTCGGCGCGGCGAGCGGCCTGCCGGACGATCCGTGTCTGCCGCACCATGCGAGAGTCCAGCCGCGAGCTGATGCGCTCCAGCTCAGCCGGCCGAAGAAAGTGCAGCGGATTACGGAGCAGAACATAACGCGCCCCGGACGTCGCCGCGAATCCGACGTTGTTGAGTGAAATCACCCGGGCGAATCGCCCCAGTCGTTCACGACGGGCGAGCCAGGCCGCAGTGATCGCCCGGTCGCGGCCGATGACCCGGACGTTGGAGCGGTTGCTCCTGGCCAGATGCCCGTCGAGCTCAAGCAGGAAACGCAGCGCGCCGCCCATCCGGGCGCCGGCGCAGTCTATGAGGATGGGGCCCTCCTCCGCCACCGGCGTCGCTGTTCCCATGGTTTCGGATCCGTTTATAACGTCCATGTTCGTCCCACTTCTCTCCTCGGTCGGTCCGGAAAACTGTCGGTGACGTTCAGATCTGGTGGCCGGGGTCGGCGGGTCATGGTCAGGGCACGCCGGGATGCTCCCGTGCCTGCTTGTGTGCCTGGGCCGGTCGATAGTGCTGATCCACCATCACGCCCTTTCCGCGGACGCTCAGGAGCGTGTCCGGGGGGACGACGGTCACGGACACCCGCAGGCGGTCGCCCACCCGTTCCTGCAGGAGGCGCCGGGCCCGGGCGAGGTCGCCGGTCTCCGGCGGCCGGGCGGCGGCCACCCGCAGTTCCACCTCGCCGCGCCGCTCCTGCCGGAACTGGAACCTGTCGAAGACGGCGAAAGCGCTGTCATGGAAGTTCAGGGCGGCGGTGGAAATGGGCTCGTCGTCCGTCCCGTAGACCAGGGACTGGTCCCAGCGGCCGCGAACGTCGGTCAGTACCGGGAACGACGAACCGCACACGCAGCGGGCGTCATGCGGGCCCGGGGGCAGGAGGGTGCCCGCGTCCTCGGTGTCATAGCGCACCAGAGGCATGGCGGCGTTGGTCATTCCGGTGCCGACGATCCGTCCGCCGACGATCTCGGTGAGGCCGTAGGTGGGTGCGACGTGGTAGGCGCCGGCGCGGCGGGGGCATTCGCCGGCGAACACCACCTTCTCGCTCTGCCCGTACCAGCGGACCACCGGCGCTGCGAAGACGTCCCGGAAAAGCGCCAGCTGCCAGTCGAAGGCACCCTCGCTGGCGAGCAGCACCGCACGAATGCGATTCAATGCGCGATGCGGTCCGGTCCGTGCCACCCAGCGCGCGAACGGCGTGACAGCCGACGGGTATCCCCAGACGGCCACCGGCCGGAATTCACCGAGCCGGTCCAGGAGATCCGCGAAGGTCCGGTCCGACAGGTGGAACGGGGACACCAGGAAATGGTTGTACGCCGGCTGGAACAGGATGGGACGGTCGGCGAAGCCCGCGCCGAGGCTGCCTCCCCGAAAAGTGATTTTCGGGTCGGTCGGCCGTACTCCCACCCGTCCCCACACATGGGCGATGTGGGCCCATTCGGTGAAGAACGACGAGTAGGAGATCCGCAGGTCCAGTGGCTGCCCGCCGGTGCCGCCCGTGGTGACCCGCCGCGCGGGCACCCGTGGATTGGTGAAGGAGCCGGCAAGGCTGCGAACGGTTTCCTTGCCCAACACCGGAAGATCGTCGAGTGGGCCCTGGAGGTATTCCGGACGTGCCCGGTAGTACGGCACCGACCGGCCCCATCGCCGGTGGAACCGGGCCAGCCGGGACAACTGCCACTGGCGGACCTCGGCCGCGTCGGCCGACTCCAGCCGGGCGAGTGTGCGCAGGTGGCCCTGCACCAGCGGGCTGGCGCAGGCGGCGCCGAACGCGGCGGCACCGGCCCGTGACCCGAACACCGAGCTCGCCTTCGTCCGGGTCATCGAGGGACCGCCGGAGGTGGCTCGTGTTCGACGTACCCCTGCCAGGCGAAGTGTGCCTCGGCCCGCATGACCGCCTCGACCGGCAGCGATCCGAGGTTGCCGTGCCAGGGATCGTGGTCGGAGACGATCTCGATATCGCGCCAGTCGCCGTGGGCCAGCGGCAGGCTCCGGCACGCGAACGCCTGGCGGACCACTGGCACCCGCTCGGGGTCGAAGCCGAACAGGTACGTGACGGCCGCGTCAACTGCGGCCGGTGTGGTCCCGCAGGCCAGTAACCGGGCGGGCAGCGGGTCGGGATTCATGGGACCGTTGCGCTGCCCCGCGATCACCCCGTCCACGAGGACGATGTGCTGCCGGTTCGGGTCGGGGGTTTCGGCCACGGTGCCGTCCGGCCGGCCGTATTCCAGGATCTTGTTCAGGTCGAGGCACATGCGCCACACCGTGTCGTTACCCCACCAGTTACCGCTGCGTACCACGGTGTCACCGCCTCCGAACACCTGACTGCCTCCGTGGCGGGCGACCCTCAGCACGCGGCCCCCCAGGCGAGGCGAGACCGCTGCCGCCCGACGCAGCCGGGTGGCGACGGCCCGTTCGAGCGAGTGCCGGGAGCTGCGGCTGGGATGTTCGTCGCCACCGGTGTCGGGCCGGCCCTCCGTGTGGTGCGGTAGCCAGTTCTTGTCTGCGTTGATCCCGACCAGGTTCTTGAGACCGAGCGTGATCCCGGCCTTCTTGTGGCTTTTCAACTTGGGGAGATTCACCACGAGATCGGCCCGTAGCGCCGTACCGGACAGCAGATACTCGTGCCGGCCCCCGATGTGGTGGGAGTTCACCACCCGGCTGTCGTAGTCGGCGCCGTAGTAACGACCCGCTCCGCCGTGGCCGACGAATTCGCTGGCCGCGGCGAGGTCGAAGGCGATCGCGCCACCGGGATCACCCGGCAGGCGGCGCCTGGCCACGACGACGTCGTCGACCGTGGTCCATTCCTCCTGGCGCAGGTCGATCAGGTCGAGGCGAAGCCCGCGCTCCCGGTAGAAACGGCGCAGCTTGTCCAGGCCGAGCACGCCCACGATCGCGGAGAACGACGAGTCGGTCTGCGGCGCGTCGGCGACCACCACCCGGCCCGCGGTCCCGACCGCGGCGAACGCGTAGTCGGCGACGGCGCGCACCACGGAGCCGTGTGTGAGCACGTACTGCCAACCCTGCGGATCCCGCGGGTGACGTTCACGCACCAGGTTGGGTTTGAGGACGACCGTCCCACCCGGTGGGACGAAGTCACCCAGCGGATTCCAACGGGCCGTGTCCACGTGTGCCGCGTCCATCCCGGCCAGCGCCAGGACCCGGCGGACACCGGAATACACCGGGTTCGTCGTCGGGCCGAGGTGCCCGTGCGCGTACTCGGGATATGCGGTGTCCGGCGAGAAGGGTGCGACGTCCGGATATGACGCCGCCTGCGTCCGCGTGACTGCCACCCGGTACTGGGAGGCAGTGTTTTCAGGCATTCCCGGCATGTCCGGCCTTCTCGGTAGGAGCGCTGGCCGTGGTCGCGGTGCTGTCACGGCCGAGGCGGTCGGGTATCGCGCGTACCGGTCCTCGAACGGATGGTCGGTAGATAGCAGACGGTGGTGTATCTACGCTCAGAGTAGCGACTCTACTACGGAATGCGAGGACTGGACCGGGTGCGTCGCATCACCGGGGCATCACCGGGAGGCCTACCTCTGGGTCGGATGGGTCAGGTCCTTGGTCGGATGGGTGAGGACAGCCTTGATGGAGGCGGCTCGCCCGAGCCGGGCCATCAGCCGGGCGCTGGGCTCCCAGCCGGGCCGGAAGCGGTACACCCGTCCGATCGCCTTGCGGTCCACGACTTCGTGGGCGGGTCGGGTGGCAGGCGTTCCGGCAGCCGGCGGACGGCCGGGTGCGGCGTCCCGGTGGCCTGCCCCGTGCCGCCGGCGCCGGAGGTAGTCGCGCGCGGCCACCGCGAATCCGATCGGCGTTTCCAGCGGGAGCTCGCTCGTCCACACCCGACCGACCGCCAGGCCCGCGGTGGCGGCGACGGCCGACATTCCCGCGGCCGATGGGAACGCCACGTGGTCCACCTCCTTGAACATCGACCACCACGGGCCGACGACGCGGGGCACGATGCAGGACGAGTTCGACGTCGAGATGAAGATTTCGCCGTTCGGTGACAGGCGCGTTCGCAGCGCCTGTAGGAATCCCTGGATGTCGTGGACGTGTTCCAGGACGTTGATCGCAACGATCGCGTCGAAGGTCTGGCCGGACGGAAGATCCGACAGCGCCGGGTGGACGGTGTGGATCCCCCAGGTGGACGCTATGTGCGCGCGGTGCGCCGGATTTGTTTCCACGCCCCACACCTGCCGGCCGGCGTCCCGTGCGGCGGCCAGCAGATGCCCGGAGCCCGGTCCGATCTCCAGGACGGTCGATCCGGCCAGGCCGATTGCCCGCCAGACATCGGCATGCGGCTGGTTGCCCGACGCCCCGACGGCGCGGGGAATCAGGGTCGAACCGTCTTCGGCCTGTTTGTGGAGATCCTCGAAGTCGGTTGCGGAGATGTCACGGAAGATCGATCGGCAGGCGCGGCAGGCGGCCCAGATTGCCGCGTCCCGACTACCGTAGTAACGAGCGCCACAAGCGCTGCAGAACGGGCATTCTTTGGTGATCACAGCTGCCTCCCCGGGGCCGGTGGTCGGTGAGCGGCCGTCATCCGTCATCCGTGCTGGCGGGACGGCTGGTGCGGTCCGTGGCGAGCGCGAGCGTGGTCCAGGGGGCGGAGTCGACGGGCTGGCGCGTACCGGCGGGACGGGAGGCGTCAAAGATCTGATAGCCGTGTTCGGTGAAGATCTGTGTCACCCGACCGGCATTGGCCTGGGCAACCTCGCAGATGACGGCCGGCCGGGTCTCGCGCAGCAGCCGGGGTCCGCCTTCGAGGACCAGTTGCTCGGCTCCCTCGACATCGATCTTCAACACGTCGGGTGCGGGGAAGTGGTCGAGGAGCGAGTCGAGGGTGACCGTCGGCACGACCTGGACGGTGCGTACGCCGCCGGTCTGGCTGCTACCGAATCCCTCGATGTGGTTGGTGGCCCGGTTGCGCGCCGCAATGCAGAACCTACTCACACCCGGATCGGCCGCGACCGCTACCGGCAGGACGTCTATCCCAGCGCGTTGCCCGGACAGCGCGCTCGACCGTCGCAGCAAGTTGACCATGATCGTGTCGGGTTCGACGGCGAGTACCGTTCCACCGGGGCCGGCCGCTGCCGCGGCGGCGAAGGTGAACAGACCGGTGTTGGCTCCGATGTCCCATACCGTGCTGCCCGCCCGGACCACTTCGCCGACCAGGCCGAGCAGGACGGGGTCGACGCCCGTCAGGCGTGGGCGCAGAAACTTCAGCCCGGCCTCGGAGGAAACGTAGATCCGGGTCTGGTCGAAGGGCGCGGGCAGCCTGCGGCGCAACACGACCCGGTGGGACGCACGCTCCGCGATGGACCGCAGGGAGAGCGTCGTTGTCTCGGAGTGCCTCGACCCGATCATTGGATCGTCCGCTCGTCGGCGGCGGTCTGCGGGGGAACTCCGGCCATAGAGGCAGGCGGCGTGGCCGGTGCGGACGCCTCGGTCAGGGGACGCCTCCTGGGCAGTCGCTGCGATGCCTGCCTCGCGTAGATGTAGCCGGACGGGTCGCGCCCGAGGCTTGTTGTCGGCCGCAGGGTGTCGTTGAGCAGGACCGTGTCGAAGCCGGCGGCGGACAGGAAGGTCAGTAGGGTCAGCGGGTCGCCGAACTCCGTGTGGACCTCCATCACGATGCGGTCGACACGGTCGAGCCATCCGCGTTCCTGGAACAGCGCGAACTCGGAACCCTCAATATCGATCTTCAGGAGGCTGGCCCTCTGGAAGCCTGCCGAGTCGAGGAGTTCGACCATTCCGGTGGTGGGAACGTCACCGGCCCAATGGCTGGCGGTCCGCCGGCCTTCCGCGCTTGCCAGGACTCCGGTATCGGCACCGACAAGCGTGTGCACTACCCGGATGCGCTCCGCGCATCCGTTGAGGCTCGCGTGTTCCTGGATGATCGCGCCAAAGCCGCGCTGCGCTTCGACGGCGAGGACCTGCGCGCCCGCTGCCGCGGCTACCAGCGAGAACAGTCCGTGGTTGGCACCGAGATCGACTACGGTGTCGCCGGGAGCGGGTGCGTAGCCGGGCCTGGCGAAGTAAACACCTCGGCAGTACATCTCCCGCGCGCCGCCGAACATGCGGCCGGGCAGCATGACCTCGACTCCCGGCATCGGGCGGAACTTCCACGGCCGGTTCGCCATGGCTCCGTCCACCGCGTTCAGGTTCCTTTGTCGAACGACCGCTGGTAGTCGAGCAACCGTGGCGGCGGTATATCGTCCCGCGGTCGCCGGGCCGGCCACAGCGGCTATCTGCCGGAGGTCGCCGCCGAGGCGGACGACCGCAGTCTTCCAGTCCATGCGCTCTCCTGCTCCCAGGTGACACATCGATGTCTACTAAGAGTAGCAGAGAAATTACGCTAAGAATTCAATGGCGGCTTCTGGCGTGCCTCGGTCGGTGCGCTTCCACCGCGATGGCCCGAGGGCCTCGGATGCGCGTACGGGATGTCGTGCACGGGATGGCGGGGCTGGCGCGTCGGTGCCGTCGGCTCGGGGTGTTTCTCGAGCACAATGTGTGACATGAAGAACTCCATACGTCACGATCATCGCGCGCAGCAGACCGGCCGAACCGGCGATGTGCTGCTACTCGCACCGTCGCTGGGACTCGGTGGCGGCATCGAGCGCTATCTCGCCACGCTTGAACAAGCACTCGACGGGTCGGGCGCACCGGTACGCAGGGTAGACCTGCTTTCTCCCGGACGCCGCCCCACGCTCGCCGTGAAGGCTGCCTTTACTGCTCGGGCCCTGATCGCCGCGCGGCGGTATTCGCCCATCCGCTGCCTGCTGGTGGGGCATCCCGGCCTCATCCCGGTGGCGGCGGCGGTCACGGCGGCGGCCAGGCCGCCGCGTTCGTTCGTCGCGTTCTACGGCACCGACATCTGGGGTACCCGGCCGCTGCGCCGGACACTGCTCACCCGGCTTTCCCGGGCCCGCCCTCTGACGATCAGCAGCTTCAGCGCGGGCGCCATGGTGTCCCTGGGTATCCCCGCGGTTCTGCCGCCCGGCATCGACCCCCTTTGGCGTCGGACTCTGCTGGACACGCCGCGTCCGGCCGGGGCGGAGCGCGTTCCGGTGCTGCTCACCGTCTGCCGGTTGCCGGATTGGCGGGGCAAGGGCGTGGCGGAGCTGGTCGAGGCGACCCGACAGGTACGCGAGCGCATCGGTGCGGTGCGTCTGGTCGTGGCGGGTCAGGGCCCGGCTCCGTCCGACCTTGTCGAGTTGCTTGCCCGGGTGGACGCCGAGCTGCACGTGTCGCCGTCCGACGCGCAGCTGGCGCAGCTCTACGGCGCCGCCGACCTGTTCACGCTGTGTACCCGGACGCGGGTGCGTCCCCCCAGCAGCGGGGAAGGTTTCGGCATCGTGCTGGTCGAGGCGCAGCTCGCCGGCTGCCCGGTCGTCGCGCCGTTTTCAGGTGGCTCTTCCGACGCCTATGTCGCCGGGGTGACCGGCTGGTCGCCGGCGGACGAATCCGCTCCGGCCCTCGCCGAGCTGGTGCTACAGCTGCTCTCCGACCGCTCACGCCTTGCCGAGGCCGGCGGGCGTGCGCGTGAATGGGCGCGGATGGTGACCGATCCTGACGCCTACGCCGAGCAGACCTGCCGGATCCTCCTCGGCCGGGACGGGCCGTCCCCGGCCGCGACGGGCCGTCCCGGCGCCATGGCAGGCTGGTCGGGCCCACTGTGATCTGATGTTGTTCAGGCCCGCTGCGCGGCGTCGCCGCGCAGGGTGGCGTCCTCACGGTCGAGCTCGCTGCGCACGGCGGCAAGGTCGGCGTTCACCATCATCTCGACAAGGGTGCGGAAGCCGACCGCCGGTCGCCAGCCGAGCAGATCCCGTGCCTTGGAGGCGTCGCCTACGAGCACGTCGACCTCGGCGGGCCGCAGGAAGCGCGGGTCCTGGACGACGTACGGGCTCCAGTCGTCTATTCCGACATGGCTGAACGCGGTGTCGAGCAGCTCGCGGACCGAGTGCGTCTCCCCGGTGGCGACGACGTAGTCATCGGCGGTGTCACGCTGGAGCATCCGCCACATGGCGTCGACGTAGTCGCCGGCGAACCCCCAGTCGCGCCGCGCCTCGAGATTACCCAGCGCGATCTTCTCCTGTGCTCCGAGCGCGATCCGTGCGACCCCTCGGCTGATCTTCCTGGTCACGAACTCCACGCCCCGTCGCGGGCTCTCGTGGTTGAACAGGATGCCGGACACGGCGTGGGCGCCGTAGGACTCGCGGTAGTTGACGGTGATGTAGTGGCCGAAGGTCTTCGCGACTCCGTACGGGGAGCGTGGATGAAAGGCAGTGGTCTCACGCTGCGGGGTCTCGCGCACCTTGCCGAACATCTCCGAGCTTGACGCCTGGTAGAAGCGGATGCGTCCCATCTCGTCCGAGGTGACTATCCGGATCGCCTCGAGCATCCGCAGGACGCCGATGCCGGTTGTCTCGCCGGTCAGCTCCGCCTGCCGCCAGGACAGGCCGACGAAGGAGATCGCGCCCAGGTTGTATACCTCGTCGGGCTGGGCGATCTCGACCGCGCCGATGAGGGACGGCAGGTCGGTCAGGTCGCCCTCCAGCAGCCGGACTCCCGGCAGCGTCTTCTCGACCATGGCGACCTTCGGATTCGACTGGCCGCGAACGAGCCCGAAGACCTCGTAGCCCTTGTCGATCAGCAGCTCGCCCAGGTACAGCCCGTCCTGGCCGGTGATACCGGTGATCAGTGCGTGTGGCATGCGATGGCACCCTCTTTCCGTTACTTGAAGTGCGCGATATATTGCACATAGTAGTGTGCCTGCATCGTCCATCGTCACCGCACGTAGGGGAACAGTCTGATGGCCACCGATTTGCGATACCGCAATGCCGGCAACAAGATCCTGCTCGACCTGATCCGCCGGGAGCCCGGCAGTGCGCTCGACTGCGGCTGTGGCGCCGGTGACAATGCGCGGTTGCTGACCGGCCGTGGGTGGAGTGTCACCGGGGTCACCCACGATCCGGCCGAACTCAAGGTGGCGGAGGAGGTCTGCGAAGCCGTGTACCTGCGCGACCTGACCGATGGTCTCCCTTTCGCCACTGACGGCTCCTATGATCTCGTGCTGCTGTCACACGTCCTGGAGCACCTCGTCGACCCCGCCCGGCTGCTGGCAGAGGCTCGGCGGGTCGTTGCCGAGGACGGGCTCGTGGCGGTGGCCCTGCCCAACGTCCTGCACTACAGCCAGCGGGCCAAGTTCATCCGTGGCCGGTTCGAATACACGCAGACCGGGGTGATGGACGCCACCCACCTGCGGTTCTTCACGTTCGACTCCGCTCTCCAGATGGTCCGCGACAGCGGCCTCGACGTGGTTTCGACGTTGCCCGACGGCGGGCTTCCCTGGTGGCGCCTGCGCAACGTGCTGTCCTCGGGCGTGACCGGGCGGCTCGACCAGTGGGCCGCCCGGCGGCGGCCGAACCTGCTGTGCTGGCAGGCGGTGTTCCTGGCCCGACCGCTGCCGAGCTGGGCGGCGTGACCCGCCGAGCGACCCGGGGCTACCGCCGCCAGTAGGCGCCGCAGGCGTCGATCCGCACGAGCGGGGCGTTGATTCCCTCGGCCGCCCGGAAGTCCTCGACCGCGCGCCGGCAGCCCTCGACCGCACCGAAATCGTCGATGATGCAGAAGCCACCGTCGGACAACCTGGGATAGAGCGCGCTCAGGGCCTCGATCGTGCTTGAGTACATGTCGCCGTCCAGGCGCATGAGCGCGAGCCTTTCGATCGGCGCACCCGGCAGCGTTTCGGAGAACCAGCCGGGCAGGAACCTCACCTGGTCGTCGAGCAGCCCGTACCGGCGGAAGTTGTCCTTGACCTCCGCCAGCGAGACGGCGAGTTCGGTCACCGTGTGGTGCCGGTCGCCGGTGTCGGCGGGATAACGCGCGGGATCGGGCTTCGGCAGCCCCGAGAACGAGTCCGCAACCCACACCCTGCGGTCCTCGACTCCGTGGGCCGCCAGTATTCCTCGCATCAGGATGCATGAACCGCCCCGCCAGACGCCTGTTTCGATCAGATCCCCGGGAACTCCGTCGAGCAGGATTGTCTCGATGCATTCCTGTAGGTTGTCCAGCCGTTTGGCGCCCACCATGGTATGTGCAAGCCGAGGCCAGTCCTGACCGTTCTGGCGAACCTCCGGGGAAATAATCCTCGCCACCGACAGGTTGCGGCGCTCGAGCAGCCGCTGCAGGATCTGGGCACTCTTGCGACCGCGCCAGACCGCGCCGTCCTGCCCGTCCCACAACGAGAAGGAGAGTACCTCCTTCAGCAGGTGGACATACCGTTCTGGAAGTTCCTGTCCAACGGACGGTGATATGTCGAGATCCGTCATGTCAATCATTCCTCCTTTTCTTTTCCGGGGACGTGTGGCCAGCTGGCCAAAGAGCGCGCGATCATGGTTCTTCTCGCGCGCTCGGAGGCCCCGAGGAACCTAGGACCAGGACACCCAGCGGGCGGGACGGGGTTCGTCGGGCAGGGGTGCGCCGTCGGCGGGCATGCGCAGCAGCCCGTCGACGAGACCGTGGAAGGCAAGCAGGCAGGACATGTACCCGCGCCTGCGCACGGCGT
>NZ_CAAAFO010000050.1:34521-38315 GCF_900634715.1 Candidatus Protofrankia californiensis
GAGGAACCGGGTGAGGACGGCGGCGCCCGACTGCAGTCCCCGGGCGTTGACCAGCGTCGGGCCGACCACGCCGACGCGGTCGGCGGACAGCAGGTCAAGGCATGCCCCGATCGTCGCGTCATCCATCCGGATGTCATTGTTGAGCAGCAGATAACAGGACGCGGTCGGGTAGACCCGGGTGGCGTGCTGAAAACCGCCGGCGAAACCGAGATTGCGCGACGGGACCATCCAGGCGATCTCCGCGGGAATACCCTCGGGGCGTTCCGACAGATCATTGGCCACGACTGCCACCCGATGCAGCAGCGTGCTCCGGTTCAGTTCACAGGCGAGTTCGACGGTGGGCTCGGCCGGCCCCCAGTGCACGATAACCGCGATATTCCTCATGCGATATTCCTCATGATTGCTCCACAAAAGCGGTGCGGCTCGGCGCGGTGCGGCCCGGCGCGGTGCGCCGCATCACCGCACCGAACATCAGTGCCGCGGACAGGGTGTAGATGGCGATCGACGCGGTGGCGACGAGTGCGAGATTTCCCGTGGGCACGGTTACGCACAGGACGATGATGGTAAGGGTCGCCGCCAGCGCCTGCGTCCCGTACACGCTGCGCTGGCCGGAAAGGCTGAGCAGGGCATGAATCAGCAGATAGTCGGCGGACAGCGGGATCGCCGCGAGGACGAGAGCCCGGGTCGGGTCCACTGCGGGCAGGAATTCCCGGCCATAACAGAGGGTGATCAGATCGGGCGCGAAGATCGTGACCGGCAGGGCCGCGCCGGCCGCGACGCCGAGCGCCCACTTCACTCCGCGCTGGATCAGGAGGCGCTGCTGGTCCGCGCCACGGGCGTGCCGCAGCCGGCTGAAGGCGACCATCCCGACCGCCTGGCCGAGTGCGGTGCAGGTGAGGCTGGCGGTGGCCGCGACACCGTAGAACGCGACGCTGGCGGTGGGCAGGGCGGCAGCGACGACCACCGAGTCGAGCCGATAGATCACCTGCGCCCCGATGGCCGTGGGCAACGCTGCGACGGCACCCTGGACAAGTGCCCGCGACGGGACGATCCGGGCCAGCCGGCGTAGCTTTTCCAGGCCACCGAGGCTCCGGACCAGCATCATGACCGCCGGGACGGCGACGCCGACACCCGAACACAGCAGCCAGACACCGACGTCGCGCGTTCCCGCCCGCCAGGCCATGACCAGCAGGAACAGGCCTGCCAGCGTGGGCACCAGCCGCACGACCTGGAACTCGCCGGTCATCCGCGACCGGCGCTGCGCCATGCCGGAGGCCAGCGACGAGGCCACCGCCCCGGCGGTGGCCGCCGCCGCGCCGACAACCCCGCAAATGCCCAACCAGGGCTGTGCCCCGGCGCCAGCGAGCACCCCGAACAACACCGTTGCAGCCAGCGCGACCGCGGCGACCTGCGCCAGCAGCGGGCCGACAAGGTCGCTGTCACTGCTACGGTCGGTCACCACCGCCTGCGTCACGCCGAGGGTGAGCACGACCGCCGCCACACCCGACATCGTCTGGGTGGCCACGAACGCCCCGCGGTCGGTCGGCCCGAGAACCCGCGCGGTCACGATCCCCGAGGCCAGCCCGATCAGGATCCCGGAGGCGTTGCCTGCGGCGACCGCGATCCCCGACGGCACGGTCGGGCGCCCGAGCGCTACCCGCCGGGGCCGCCGGTGCCGGGCTGCGGGCAGCCTGCCGGGCGCTGTGACCGTGTTCACGGCGGCGCTGCCGGCCTGGGCGTCCTGCGCTGTCACGTCACGGCGTTCGGGGTAGTCGTGCCGTCCGTGCCGTCCGTGCCGGGCGTGGGACGGTCCGCCGGCTGGACACTGCCGCGGGTCGCCATCGGCGCCGCCGGCACTGCTGGTGTGGTCGCCGTTGTGGTTGCCGTCGCCGCGACGGCAGCCGCGAGGACGTGGGCCGAGGTGGCCAAGCCGAAGTCCGGCTCCGGGGCGTCACCGGTGGTGTTGCGTAGGCGCCGGTGGAACTCGCGGACGGCCGCGTTGTGGCCCTTGTCCTGGCGTCCCTGCCAGACACTGCGGCCACCGACGGTCAGATTCCGGAAGTCGTCGAGGACGAGGTGCGTATCGCCGGCCAGAGCCTCCAGGTGCTCCTTGCCGATGCCGGCCGGGCGGGCGGAGGAGTAGACGATCACCGAGGTCGACTGGTCGGCGTGTCCCAGTACGACCGTCACGTCGTCGGCAAGCAGCACGCCCCCACCGCCGGCCGGGTGCGCCTGCACCGACACGACCTCGGAGGGATTCAGGAACGTGCAGGTGTCGACGAAGTGGCAGACCTCCCCGAGCAGCCGCCCGCCCTGGCGGCGGTCGGCGTACCAGTGCCCGTCCGCGATCTTCCCGGCCGCGACCCGGTAGA
This sequence comes from Candidatus Protofrankia californiensis, assembly GCF_900634715.1. Lineage (GTDB taxonomy): Bacteria > Actinomycetota > Actinomycetes > Frankiales > Frankiaceae > Protofrankia > Protofrankia californiensis. Next base: position 36,894 of record NZ_CAAAFO010000050.1, read on the forward strand.
TCATGGTGAGCGGGGACGTCCGGGCGTCGAGATGCTCCCGGGCGAGCCGGGCCGCGGGTGACCAGCGCCGGTTGAAGCCGACGAACAGGACGCCGTCGGTGCGGCGGGCGGCGGCGTCCACCGCCTGCAGCTCGTCGAAGGACAGCGCCAGCGGTTTCTCGCACCACACGTGCCGGCCGGCGTCCAGCGCCCGTACGACAAGGTCGGCGTGGGCGTCGTGCGGGGTTGCGATGACCACCACGTCGACGTCGGGATCGTCGATGACGGCGTCCGCGCTGCCGGCGATCTTCGCGAAACCGGCGCGCTCCCCGAACCGTCTGGCGCGCAGGCCACCGGCCGAGCCGACCGTGACGAAGCGGTCGAAGCCCGCGGCGCGGAAGGCGGGCAGCAGCACCGTGGCGGAGAAGGCGCCGGCGCCGATCCAGCCGACGCCGTAGCCTCCGCCGGAGGCCCGTGCCGTGCCCCCGCCTGTGACGCGGTGTGCCCCGGCCAGCCCCGGGACCGCGGGGAGCTCGGGACGCCGGGAAGATCCGGAAAGCCGAGAAGGTCTGGAAAGCCTGGGAAAGCCGGGGAGCCGGGCAGGCCCGGCCAGCCCTTGGACCCCCGGCAGCCGGCTCGGGTGGCCACGCTGGGAAGGCAGGACGATGCTGTCCGGGAGCGTCCGGGACACGTCATAGTCGAAACGGATCGCCAGGTACGGTTCGCTCCTGCTTTCGACCAGGGCGTAGGCGGCCGCGGCGTCGTCGATGGCGAAACTGTGCGTAACTAGATCGGCGACTTCCAGGCGGCCGGTGGCCAGCAGGTCGACGACGGCCTCCAGGTTGCGGCCCTCGGTCCAGCGGACCTGGCCGGCCGGGTAGTCCACGCCCCAGTCCTCGTACGCCTGCTCGTAGCGACCCGGCCCGTACGAGCGCGCGAACCGTACCGACAGTTCCCGGTCGTAGAAGGGCGTGCGGTTCAGCTCGAGCCCCACGTCCCCGACGACGACCACGGTCGCGCGGTCCCGGCACAGTGCCGGCACCCTGCCCATGAGATCCGACGTCCGCGTGGCGGCGCAGACCAGTACGGCGTCCGCGCCCCGTCCACGGCTCCAGCGCAGCACCGCGGCCGTCGTGGCCTCGCCCTGTTCACGCAGGGTGAGGACGCCGGCCCGGCCGGCCGCGGCCAGCGGCAGGTCGGCGACGTCGATGCCGGCCACGTCGCATCCGCTGGCCAGCGCGATCCGGGCGGCGAGCTGGCCGACCAGGCCGAGTCCGGCGACCACCACCTTGGCACCCGGCCCGACGTCGGCGAGGCGCAGCCCGTGTAGGGCGATGGAACCTACCGTCGCGAACGCCGCGTCCACGGCCGGTACCCCGGCGGGAACCGGCGCGCACAGCAGACCGGGCACCGCCTGCACCTCGGCGTGGTTCGCCCAGCCGG
>NZ_CAAAFO010000050.1:38621-40745 GCF_900634715.1 Candidatus Protofrankia californiensis
TCGGTACGGGCCCGCCGGACCACCTGGCGGACCAGGTCGGGACGGGCTCGGGCCTTGGCGACGAGTCCCGACTGGGCAAGCGCGGTGACCGCCCGTTCCGTCCCGGGGGAGACGATGCTCGCCGCGGTACGGACCAGAACCTCGGTCGGACCGATCTGTGGTGCGGGGACGTCGAGAACCTCGACCGCGCCCCCACGGATTGCCTGCACCACCTGTTTCACGTCCGCTCCACCCCCTTCGTTCCTGGTTGGCCTGGCGCTCCTGGTCGGCCTGGCGTTCCTGGTCGGCTTGGTATTTCCGGCCGGTCTGGTATTTCCGGCCGGAGGCCGTCCGGTCGGACGACCTCGATGTCCGTGTGGATCTCGACGGGCAGCTCGCGGTCGACGACGTACGCGGCGGTGAACGCCGGTACGGTGTCCTGCCAGCCGATCGCCCGGTGTGTCCGGCGTAGCTCCCAGCGACCCTCCACGGCGGTGGTCGCGGTGCCCCGCGCGCGCAGGACGATCTCCCAGGCGTCGGCGGTGCGGACCCGGATCGTGCTGGCGGGGTCGTCCACAGTGGCGACCGTGTCGTGAGCGAGCGGGAAGAGAACCTCGACGCGGTGGGCTTCCCGCCCGCCCGCTCGGTCGGTGAGTTCCACCCGGTCGGTGAGTTCCACCCGGTCCGGCCGGACTGTGAAGGTGCGCTCGTGCGCCGGGCGTCCGGGCAGGTGCCGGTAGCCGTCGTGGGAGGCGGTGAGTACCGCTGTGCCGCCGTCCAGCGCCATCTGGACGATCTTCGGATGGGTGCGGCGGCCGGCGCGGAAAGCGCCCCAGACCTCGGTCGAGTCGACTCCGTCGACGACGAGGCTCGCGTGCGCCGCGCTCGAGCGTTCGTGGTCGCGGACGGCTCCCGGGTCATAGGTCGAGGTCGCGGTGTCGACGATCAGGGGGATGCCGTTCCACCAGAGCAGGAACGCGAGGGTGTCGGCGTGGGCGTGTGCGGGGAGGGTGTCCGGGCACGCCGGTCCGACATCGGCGACGAGGTGGAAGCCCCCTGCCCGTAACACCGCGAGACCGGTGTCGGCAAGCAGCCGTGATCCGGTCCCGGTGACGGCAGGTGCAGGGATGCCTGACCGGCTGTCGTCGGCATGGTGGACCACCTGCCGCCTGCCGGATCCCCACCCGACGGGTCCCGGCCCTCCGGCTCCCCGCCCGGCTGGCAACAGGTGGTCCACCATGCCGGCCGGGATCGGGTAGCCGTCGTTCAACAGCGGCACATTGCCGTCCGGGCCGAGTACCGTGCGTAGCCAGTGGCGCATCCTGGTGACCGCGGCCGGCAGCTCCTCCGGTACCACCGCGCCACTGGCCGACAGCAGGCCGACCACGTCGTCGAGGTCGGCGAGCACCTGGCAGTGGTAGGCGGGTGCCCGTTCGAAATGACCACCGTCGGCCAGCACCTGCCGGCGGACCTCGCCGCGCAGCTTCTCGACCCACCGCCGGCGGTCCGCCGTGTTCCCGCCGGCCACCGCCAGCCCGATCAGGGCCTTGAGGTTCTTGACCAGATGGTTGCCACCGACATCGGTCTCCAGGTGCAACCGCAGGAAGGCCTCGTGCCGGCCGAGGTCGGCACGCACGGTCGAACCGACCGCGCTGTCCCGCGCGAGCGGCTCGAACAGCCCGCACAGCGTCCACGCGCGCAGGGACACGACATAGGGCGCCCATGCGGTGCCGCCATGGAGCGTCGCGGCTCTCCCGCCATCGGGTGTCGCGGCTCTGCCGCCGTGGGGCATCGCTACCCGGCCGCCGTCAGGCATCCCGATCCGGCCGCTGTCGATCATTGTGGCGGTCCGCCAGGACGTGTAGAGCCGGGCGAAGGCGGCCCGGGCCTCGTCGCGGTCACCGTGGGCTGTCAGCGACCAGGCCCAGTCCCAGTAATGCAGGTGGTAGCGCCACAGCAGTGGTGCGCTCGCCTGTTCCCAGTCGAGCTCGGACGGGCTGCCGCCCCGGGGGTGCAGGCGGCGGGTGTGGCCGAGCAGGGTCAGCGCTCCCTCGAGGATCTCGGCCGGGTCCGGCCAGGCCGCGTCGCAGCGGCCGTCGAACGGTATGAAGGAGGGCGGCCAGCAGCCGATCTCCGGCGCGGCCA
>NZ_CAAAFO010000050.1:41082-43216 GCF_900634715.1 Candidatus Protofrankia californiensis
TCGGTGGGGACGCCGCTGACCGCGGTCGCAACCTCGGGGCCCGACGGATTGTGCAGGCCGGTCACGTCACGAAGGTCGGTCATGTCAGTAGCGCCGCTTCGGCTCGGATGCCCTGGTCGAACGGCCGCGGCGCGAAGCCGAGGTCGGTGGCTGCGTCGGCGATCGAGAACGCCTTGTCCTCGGCGAGCCGGGCGATCTGTTCGGCGCGCAGCAGCGGACGGGCCGCCAGCCGTTCGTATCCGCGGGCCACAGCGAGCGTGGTGCGCAGCGGGAGCGTGACGGTGACCACCCGGCGTCCGACCGCGGCGCCGGCCTCCTCAACGACCTTCCGGAAGGTCAGCGCTTCCGGCCCGGCGATGGTGTAGGAGCGGCCGATGGAAGCGTCCAGCCGTACCGCCGCCAGCACAGCGGAGGCGAGATCGTCGACGTGGACGGGCTGCTGCAGGCGTTTGCCACCACCGGGCAGGGGCAGTAGCGGGGATCGGCGCAGCGCGGCCAGCAGCCGCGCCATGTTCCGGTCGTCCGGGCCTCCGTAGATCATGGTAGGTCGCAGGATCGTCCAGCCGAGGCTGCTGCTGGTGACCGTTTTTTCGGCTTCCGTCCGGATCTGCTTTGTCGCGGCGGGGAGCGTCGTGAAGATTGCGGTGGTGGAGATGAAGATCGCCCGATTTAGCCCGGCCGCCTCGGCCGCCGACACGATCACGTTCGCGTGCCCGAATCCGAGGGAGGCAATGTTGATCAGTACGTCGCCCTTGGCGGCCCGAAACGCGGCGTCCACCGAGGCGGGGTCGTCAAGATCGCCCGGAACGGCCTGCGCGCCCGCGCGTTCAAGGGCGCGAACGGCCGCTGCGCTGCGGGCGAGTCCGGTGATGTGATGCCCTTCCCGGATCGCGTCTGCGACCACCCGGCGCCCGAGAAACCCGGTTCCGCCGGTCACCACCAATCTCATGCGCGTTCCCGGTGCCCGGCGATTTCGGCGATCCAGGATGCGTCCGAAGGCTCGAACTCCGAAGATGTGGACTCCGAAGATTCGGACCTGGACGACTCGGACCCCGACGATGTGGACCCGGAAGGTTCGTATGCGCCGGACGCCTCTACCGCCTGCGCAGGATCGGTCACCGGATCGGTCGCCGGTTGGTACGGCTCGACCGTGTCCGCGCTCCGCTGCCGGGGGACGGCGACCGTACGGCCCGCTACCTCCTCGAGGAGGCGGCGGTACCGACGGGCCAGTACCAGGCGGTCGAAACGTGTCGCCACGTAGGCGTGGCCCCGCTCGCTCATTGCCGCGCGCCGGGCCGGGTCCGCGGCCAGGGTGCGGATCGCGCCGGCCAGTTCCAGCGGGTTTTCGGGCGGGACGACGACCCCGCCCGCCTCGGAGAGGATCCGGGCGGCCTCGCCGGTGAGCGCCCCGATGACCGGCCGTCCGGCGGCGAGCAGCTCGAACATCTTCGACGGGATGAAGGTGGAGAACAGCGGCACGTCCCGCAGGGGGACCAGGCAGATGTCGGCCGCGGCGACGATGGCCGGGACCTCGTCGCGGCTGACCGCGGGCAACATGGTGACGTTGGTGAGTCCGAGCTCGGTGACCCGGTCGGCGACCCGTGCCCGGTCGGCTCCCTCGCCGACGAGGGCGACGTGCACCGGGTGTACCGGATCCCGGGCGAGTTCGGCTGCGGCGTCCACTACCGAGACCAGGCCCTGGGAGATGCCGTGGGCCCCGATGTAGACGACGAGGGTGTCGCCGGTGCGCGCGCCGAGACGGTCGCGTAGCGCCGGGGACGGCGACTCCGCCGGGGACGGCGAGTTGGATGGGCTGAAGCGGCTCAGGTCGGCCCCGTTGTGGATCGTGTGGACCTTGCCCGCGGGTATGCCGCGTCCGACGATGTCGTCCCGGAAACCGTCGGTCACGGTGACGACGGCGTCGGCGGCTCGGTAGGCGGCCATCTCCAGGTGTTCGAGCGCGGCTATGACCCGGCGGTTGCGCAGGACGCCGAGCTGCACGAAGATCGCCGGCCACAGGTCGCGGACCTCGACCACCAGGCGTGCGCGCCGCAGCCGGGCCAGCAGCCACGCCGAGCCGAGCGGGAAGAACGTCGGGGACGAGACGACCACGACGTCGGCCGCGCCGGTATGA
>NZ_CAAAFO010000050.1:43746-54311 GCF_900634715.1 Candidatus Protofrankia californiensis
ATGCCCTCGTTCGGGGTGGCGTATATCCACGTCCGTATCACACGGTAGCCGTCGCGATGTTCGATCCGCCGCCGTGCGCCGCGGTACTCCGGCGGCACGATGCCAGTGGGGTGGTTGGGCATCCCGGTCAGGACCGTGACGTCGAGGCCGTCCGCCGCCCATGCCTGTGCCGTCTCGGCGAGGCGGGCCTGCGGGGCACCGACCTCGGGCGGGAAGTAATGGGTGATCAGGAGTACGCGCAGCGGTCGCTGGCCTGCTGGTTCGGTCACCGTAGCTACCTCGACGCCGCGTACGCGATGTGGGCGAACTTCACGGTTGTCTCCTGAGTACGAGATGGCGTGGGAAACGTACTGTCGGTGTGACAGAGCTTATCGTAGTCGACTGGATACGATCCGTATGCACACGTCGGGCGCGGCGATCCGGCTACTCGCCTCAAAGCCGTCCGGCAAGGGACAAGCCGTCCAGCCGTCCAGCCGGCCGGCTGCTGGTTCGACGGCCGCTGGTTCGACGGCCGCTCGACGGTCGGTTTGACGCTCTAAGTAGGGAGTTCCGTCGTGCATGTACTCTTCGTCGCCGGTGCTCGGCCCAACTTCATGAAGGTCGCGCCGGTACTGGCCGCAACCGTGGGTCGTGGTGCCGTCACCACGCTCGTGCACACCGGTCAGCACTACGACGCCGCGATGAGCGGGGTGTTCTTCGACGAGCTCGGCCTGCGGGCCCCCGACCACTTCCTCGATGTTGGCTCGGGCAGCCATGCCGGCCAGACCGCCGGGGTCATGACGGCCTTCGAGCCGCTGCTCGCCCTCGTCCGCCCGGACGTCGTCGTGGTGGTCGGCGACGTCAACTCCACACTTGCCTGCGCGCTGGTCGCGGCCAAGTCCGGCATCCCGCTCGCCCATGTCGAGGCCGGGCTGCGCAGCCGGGACTGGTCCATGCCCGAGGAGGTCAATCGTGTCGTGGCCGACCGGGTCTCCGATCTTCTGTTCGCCACCTCGCCGGACGCCGCCGGCAACCTCCGCCGGGAGGGCTACCGGCCCGACCAGATACATCTCGTCGGCAACGTCATGGTCGACACCCTGCTGGCGAACATCGAACGGGCGCGGGCCCGCCCGACACTGTCCCGGCTCGGTCTGCGCGCGGGCGAGTACGGGCTGGTCACCCTGCATCGCCCGGCCAACGTCGACGACCCGGGTGTCCTTGCGAGGCTGCTCGGCGCGCTCGGGACCGTGGCCGAGCGGTGCCCCCTGATGTTCCCCCTGCATCCCCGGACCCGCGCCCGAGTCGAGGGCCGGTTGCCGGCGGGCGTGACCACGCTCCCGCCCGCCGGCTATCTCGACTTCCTCGCCCTGCAGGCCGGCGCGCGTGTCGTCCTGACGGACTCGGGCGGGGTCCAGGAGGAGACGACTGTCCTGGGGGTGCCGTGCCTGACGTTGCGCGACACAACCGAACGAGGAATTACTGTCGCTGAGGGTACTAATCAGGTCATCGGCACCGATCCCGAGCGGATCGTGGCAGCGGCAGCTGACGTACTCGCCTGCCCACCACGGCCGCGGCGGCCCGCGCTGTGGGACGGACACGCTGGTGAACGGATCGCCGAGATACTGCTCGCCGGCGATTACGGATGTCGCGGCCGGCGGCCGACCGACATCCTCGCCGAGTCCGTCGAAAGTATTTCTGATGTTGGTCTGCGGAATTCCTCCCCGCTGCCGCGGATGACAGATCCGCTGGTGTAAGCCTCCGCTGGTCTAAGCATCCGATGCTGTAAGCGTCCACCGATGTAAGTAACGCAAGTGGTGTAAGCGGACCGTGCTCCGGACGGACCACGTTGTGAGCTCTCAAGCAGACCACGCTGTGGGCGCTGGCGACTCCCTGCGCCTAATATCGCGTGGATGGCCGGGAATTGCCTGGTCGCAGGCTGAGAAGTCCCTCTCCGGAAAGCGGAGTTCATCCATACCGGGCGAGTCCGACGCGTTACTCTCGGACCGCTTACCAAGAGCACCCAAGTCCGGATTTCAGGGGAATCGATGCCTGCAGACATCAGCGGCCGCACCGGCCGGGATCCCGTTACCAGACCATCAGCGCAATGGTGACGTTGTTCGCGCCCGAGCGTCGGGCCCGACACCGGAGCCCGGACGGATACGCGCTGCGGGATCGCCTGTCCCACCGGTCGATTCGCCCGGTCGCGGACCCGATCGGTCGCCTGATCGGTCGCCTGACCGACCGGACGACCGGACGCGCCACACCGGTGCTTCCGGTTTGCCCGTGGGCTGTCGCGGCCACGCTGGTCGTCTGGACGGCAGCCTCGACGGCATTGGTGGTCTGGACGACCCTGCACGGGGGGTTCGGTCGGTGGTTCACCGGCCTGGCGTGTCTGCTGATCCTGATCGTGATCGCGACGACCATGCTGTTACTGTGCCGGCTGCGGGGAAAACGCGTCGGCGACGAGTTCGCGAACACCGATGAGCTGACGGGCCTTGCCAACCGTCACGGATTTCTCGGTCAGGCCGCGCGGTTGCTCGGGGAACACTCCGACGGCCGCCCGGCGCGACGCCAGGGTCAGGGGCGGGGCCGAGGCCGGGGCGAGCCGGAGCGCTCCGGCCATGTCGCCGGTGCGTTGATGCTGATCAACATCGACCGTTTCGGCGAGATCAACAGCAGCCTCGGTCACGAGCAGGGCGATCGTCTGCTGGTCAAGGTGGGCCAGCGGGTCCGCGCGAGCGGATGCTCCGGCGACCTCGTCGCAAGGATCGGCGGGGACGAGTTCGCGGTACTGCTGCGCAGCGCGGGCACCGAGCGAGCGCAAGCCGCGGCGGTCAGCGTCCGTGACGCCCTCCGGGAGCCGGTCATGCTGGCCGGCATGCCGGTGCCGGTCGAGGCGAGCATCGGCATCGCGATCGCTCCCGATCACGGTCGGGACGTGTTCGAACTCCTGCGCAACGCCACCTCCGCCCTGGGGGAGGCGAAGAAGTCACCCGCCGGCCACCGCGTGTATGACACGAGCTGCGGCCGGATCAGCCCGGCCCGGCTACGGCTGCGCGCCGAGCTGCGCACGTGCCTGCAGAGCGGGCAGATCGAACCGCACTACCAGCCCAAGGCCGACCTGCGCACAGGACGTATCACCGGGATGGAGGCGTTGGTGCGCTGGCGGCATCCGGTCGAGGGAATCCGCCCGCCCGACACCTTCCTCCCCGACATGCAGGCCGCCGGTCTGATGCCCAAGCTGACCGGACAGGTCCTCACGACCGCGCTCGCGGACTGCGCGCGCTGGCACGCGGCCGGGGCGAAGCTGTCGGTGTCGGTGAACGTGCCCGCACCCGTGATCGTCGACCCCGACTTCGTCCACGGTGTTCATGACGCGCTCGGCGGGGCGGGCGTCCCCCCGTCCGCGCTCTGTGTGGAGATCACTGAGGATTCCCTGATGACGCAGCGGGAAAGCGCGCAGCACACCCTCGCCCGGCTGCGTGCGCTCGGCGTGCGGGTCAGCCTCGACGACTACGGCAGCGGCTACTGCTCCCTGGCCTACCTGCGGGATCTTCCCGCGGACGAGATCAAGCTCGACCGGGCCTTTCTGCGGGACATCGAGCGCAACCCCGCGGCCGGGGAGATCGTCCGATCGACGGTCGCTCTGGCGCACACCCTGCACCTGCGGATGGTCGCTGAGGGTGTCGAGACGGACAGGTCATGGGCGCTGCTGGCGGGCTGGGGATGTGACGAGGCACAGGGCTACTTCGTCTCGCCTCCCATGGTCGGTGAGCAGGTTCTTCCCTGGCTGCGGCAGTGGGCCCGGCGTACCCGTCCGTCCCGGCCGGCGCCGGTGCCGGCACCGCTGTCGCAGCCACCGCTGTCGCAGCCACCGTCGTCGCTGTCGTCGTCTAGCCGGTAATGTTCACGGCACGAGCCAGCAGCTCCAGCGGCTGGGCCAACGCGTCGCTGATCTGTTCGGCGCACAGCCGGAACGCCTCGACCGGCGATCCGATCGGGTCGGGGATGTCGGCATCGGCGGGGTCCGCGGGCGGACGAAGACCGCGGCGTGCCAGTGCACGGGCGACAAGAGCCTCGCAGCACATCCGGACTCTGTCCCGGGAGACCGGAACCCCGCTCGCGGGGGTGCCGTTCACGAGGGCTTCGTCCGGGTGGCTGTTGCTCAGGTGGGCGTTGCTCGGGCGGGCCTCGTCCAGGCGGGCGCTGTCCGGACTGATGTCAACGGGCTTGATTCCGGCGGTCACCCGGGCGAATTCTCGCAGTGTGAAGGTGCGGCTGACGACTTTTGGTGCGGCCGTCACGACGGTTGCGCGGTGTTCGCGCTCCGCGCACAGCACCAGGTCGGCGCTGCCGATCAGCCTGGCGTCCAGGCGGCGTGTTGCGAAACCACGTGGGTCAAGACCGCGACCGGCCAGTACGGATGCGGCGTGGGGATGCATGGGTGTGCCGTCACGTGCGCGGGTTCCGGCGCTGGTAACGATCACTCCGGACGCGGCGGTGCCCAGACCAGCCTGTAACAACGCGGCGGCGAGGTACTGGGCCATCGGTGATCGACACAGATTCCCCGTACACACGATCAGTATGTGCCACGGCGGGGCAGCGCCGACGACCGCATGTTCATGGGGTGTGTGCGTGGGTGCCATCACCGTGCAGGGTCCTCACACCGCGGGGGTGTTGTGCAGCGGTTCGTTTCGTCCGCCAACCTTCGCGGCCCGGTGCCGGCCGGGTGCGGTCGCACTGGCCCGGGGCTGTTGCTGCCCGCGGGCGACATGTCGGGGGAGGAGAAGATAACCCCGGACGAGCAGGATGGCGACGATGTCGGCCGCCACCCGTACCGCCACGTCGGCACTGTAGATCACTAGTCCGAGGCCGGCGGTTGCCACGGTGACCGAGGAGACCACGAGCGTTGCGCGGGTATGCGACCATCCTGCGACCGTGAGTAGCTGGTATACGTGGCCGCGGTGCGGCGCATACCAGACCTGACCGGACCTTACCCGCCGCAGCAGCGTACAGGAGGTGTCCGCGAGGTAGACCAGCAACGGGGCGACAACGGCGTCGGGTCGCACACCGTGCCCGACGGCCAGCAGCGCCAGGACGGCGATCAGCGCGCCAAGGGCGTAGCTGCCTACGTCACCGAGAAATATCCTTGCTCGCGGGAAGTTGTAGGGGCCGAAGCCGAGTGCGGCCCCGGCTGCCATGGCTCCGCCGTAGGTGAGGAAGTCAAGGCCGCTACGGTGCCCGATGATGGCGAAGGCCACGCCGGTCAGCAGGGTCTGGGCTGACGAGATGCCGTTGATGCCGTCCATGAAGTTGAAGGCGTTGGTGAAGCCGGCGATCCACACCAGGGCCGCGCAGGCGACCAGGGGGATGGTGGCGACCGGCAGATCAGGCTGTGCGACGACGACCCAGGCGGCAATCGTCACGGCTGCCGCCACCATCTGCAGGCCGAGTCGACGAAGGGCGGCCACGCCATGGGTGTCCTCGGCGAGGCCGAGCAGACCGAACAACGACGCCGCCACAACCACGGTGAACAGGTCGGCGGGGGCGTCCACGTCCGGGTTGACGATGGGTACCAGCATTCCCGCGAACAGACCGAGGGCGATGGCCACCCCGCCACCCCGGTAGGTGGGTACCAAGTGTGACGATCGCTCGGTCACGGTGTCCACGACGGCGAGACGCCGCATCACTGCGATCACGACCGGTGTCGTGATCGCAGTGATCAGAAGTGCGATGGCTGCCGAAAGCACCACGTCGTCCGCCGCCTCTTGGTGGTCCGGGGCCTGGGCCTCCGGCGGCGCGGAAAGAGCATGGTCGCGCTGCCTTCGGCCGTCTGGGGCCGGCTCTTGTCGAAGATCGAGAGAGTTACATTCGGTAGCAGAAACATTACTACTAGTGTGGGTCGGTGTTCGTCGTGTCGCGTCCGACATCGCTGTCGGGATCGTGATGGCTCCGGCGTTGTGACGGCTGCCGGTGTCGTGGGACTGCCCGAGGCCTTGCGGTGCCGTCCGCGCTGGTTGGTTGTCTGTTGGCTGTCAGGTGTTGTCTGTTCATGGTCTTGAGCTTGCGGCGCGACACGTAGCATGCTTCCGCTTTGGTGTCGGTTCGGTATGTCACGCTCTGCTTATGAAGATTTACGGAAAGCTCGTCGTGGTCGGCCAGGGCTATGTGGGTCTGCCCCTGGCGATGCGGGCCGTCGAAGTCGGCTGGTCCGTGGTCGGGATCGAGGTGGACGAGGGACGGGTCAAACGGCTTACCAGCGGCGAGTCCTACGTGGAGGACATCCCGGACACGGTCGTCGCCGCCGCGATCAGTAGCGGCCGTTACCAGGCGTCATCGAGCTACCAGGACGCGTTCGGATTCGACGTTGCGGTGGTGACCGTCCCGACCCCGCTGCGTGAAGGCATCCCGGATCTTTCCTACATCGAGAGCTCCGGGCGCAGCCTCGGGCCGCGGCTGCGGCCAGGGGCGACGGTGATACTGGAGTCCACGACCTATCCCGGCACCACCGACGAGCTGTTCGGGCCGCTGCTGGAGGAGACCTCAGGGCTCGTGGCCGGGGACTCGTTCTTCCTCGGCTACTCGCCCGAGCGGATAGATCCCGGCAACCAGAGCTGGAACCTGGTCAACACCCCGAAGGTGGTCTCCGGCATCGACGAGCAGTCCCTGCAAGCCGTGCGGGCCTTCTACGGCTCGATCGTCGAGACGACTGTGCCGGTGGCCTCGGTCCGCACCGCGGAGCTGACCAAGCTGCTGGAGAACACCTTCCGCCATGTCAACATCGCCCTGGTGAACGAGCTGGCGATGTTCGCCCATGAGCTCGGTGTCGACGTGTGGGAGGCGATCGAAGCGGCATCCACCAAGCCGTTCGGCTTCCTGCGGTTCACCCCCGGCCCCGGGGTCGGCGGGCACTGCCTGCCCATCGACCCCTCCTACCTGTCGTGGCGGGTACGGCGCAGCCTCGGGCGCAGCTTCCGTTTCGTCGAACTTGCCAACGACGTCAACGACCACATGCCCGACCATGTCGTGCGCCGGGTCCTGGAGATACTCAACCGCAGGCGCAGCGCGGTGAACGGCAGCCGCATCCTGCTGCTGGGGCTGGCCTACAAGAAGAACACCGGTGACGCCCGGGAGTCCTCGGCGGTGCGGGTCGCCGCTCTGCTCGCCGGGCTCGGCGCGGACGTACGGGCCGCGGACCCCCATGTCGACGAGTCATGCCTGCCACCGGGGGTTGCCCTGGTCGAGGCGGACGCCGAGGAGATCGCTGCTGCCGATCTCGTGATCGTCCTTGTCGATCACGATGCGTTCTCCCGGGAGCTGGTGAAACGCACCGCTCGCGCCGTGCTCGACACCCGCTGTTGGTTGCCGACGCAGAGGTCGGGACGCCACGACGCGGCGCGCGTCTTGGGAGCCGAGATCGAACTGCTCTGAGTGGCTGGAGGACCTGGGCCTCCGGCAGCGCGAGAAAAACATGATCGCGCTGCTTTTGGCCCTCCAGGCGAACAGCGGCCGGCGGACACAGGTGGCGGTCATTCGGTGGACACGGACGGGCTACCGTGCCCGGGAGCGCCGAGCGCTGATGAAGGCCGCGACCAGCGCCCGTGACTGCGTGTCCACCGCTGACTCCGCGATTGCCGCCGCTTCCAGATCGAGATGCTCGTCGAACGAGTGCTGCCCTGCTTCCGCGAGCAGCTTCTTCGTCCGGGCCAGCGCGCCCGGTGGAACAGCCGTCAGCTGCTCCACGACCGCCCCGACCGCGTCATCGAGCCGGCTGTCCTCGACGACTTGGGTGACAAGCCCCCAGTCGAGAGCCTCGGCGGCTGAAAGGGAGCGCTTGGTCAGCGCGAACTCTGCCGCGCGACGGGGACCGACGAGGCGAGGGAGCAGCCAGCTTGTGCCGCCGTCGGGGGACAGTCCGACCCCGGAGTAGGCGAGAGTGAACGACGCGCTCTGGCTGGCGACCAGAATGTCGCCGGCCAGAGCGAGGCCCATGCCTATACCCGCCACGGCGCCGCGTACCGCTACGACGACCGGCGCCGGCAGCCCCGCGAGGATCCGCAACGCGTTGTGAACGGTGTTCGCCAGCTCGGCGATGTAGGTCCCGACATCGTCACCGGCAGCGGCGAACGTGCGCAGATCTCCACCCACGCAGAAGTTCGCTCCCTCCGACCGGACGACCACGACAGTGCACGTTCCCTTGGCGACAAGCTCCTGCACCTGCTCCGCGGAGCTGACGAGGGCGGTGGCCAGTTCGATGTCGACGGCGTTGCCCGCACCATGATCGATTACCAGATGTGCGACGTGCTCGGTAGTCGTCACATGGGTGGGGCCGTGAACGGGAGCCGGTTCCGCAGCAGTCATCGTCGATCTCCCGGTGGGTGACAAGGGTCTGTGCATGAGCGATCTGAGGGTGAGACTGGATGCACCATATGGTGGATGCCCGCGGGACGGTACTGGTGCGCCCAGGAGAGTACTGGTGCGCCCGCAACGGCCGCAGGCGGCCTCGCGGGCGCACCGGCATCCATGAGCAGGATGTCGAGTAACAGGATCCGCCGGTACCGGCATGCCATCACATGGACGTCAACACGAACCCGGGAGCCTCGACGCCAGCGAGCCAAAGGCGGCGCGATCATGCTTTGCTCACGCTCGGGCTTCCTGCCGGATCCGGGGTTCCGGAAGCCGATCTGGGAGGTCCGGCAGGCCCCGGCCTGTGGGCCGCTGCCCGGGTGGACTGGCGGTTTCGAGGATCCGGACGCACGTGGCGCACGTGGCGCACGCTACGGCAGCAAAGCTGGCGCCGTGCGTCGTCCGACATCGACGATCAGTTTCTCCAGCAGCCCGATGAGTGTGGCGCGTTCGGGCTCCGACAGGCAGGTGACGAGCGTGGCCTCACGGCCGAGGACCATGTCGACGGACCGTTCGACGAGCGCGTGGCCTTCGGCCGTCAACGACACCAGGACGCTCCGACGGCCGGTTGTTCCTGATGATCGCCGGACGAGTCCGTGCCGTTCGGCCCGTCCAACGCGCTGTGAGATCGCACCGGCGGTCACGAGCGTCCGCTGTGCGATGTCGCGGGTGCTGAGGGTATAGGGCGGCCCGGAGCGGCGGATGACCGCCAGCAGGTCGAGGGTGGCCGCGTCGATCCCCGCTGCGCGCAGAACCCGGCCACGGTCGTCCGCGAAGAGCTTCGCCAACCGCCGGATGGGCGTCACGATCTCGATCGACTCGGTCGGGGTGCCCGGCCGTTCCCGCTGCCAGGCTGCCGCGATCTCCGCGGCGGGATAGGAGGGTGTGGGACCTCCTGCAGCGGCTACGGCGTCACTCATGGTGTGATCCTCTGTTGACGTCGGCTATGTTTAGGCCTAAACACACTAGTGGGTAGGAGGATTCTTGACCCGCACCGTGCTCGTCACCGGAAGCACCAGCGGCATCGGCCGGGCCATCGCCGCGAGGTTCGCCGCCGACGAGGCCGAGGTCTTCGTCACCGGCCGCCACGCCAACACCGTCGAGCGGACCGCCGAGGAACTGGGCGTACACGGTGTTGTCTGCGATGCGACCGATCCCGGGCAGGTCGCGGCGCTGGGTACCCGACTCGGTGAGGCGCTCGACGTCCTCGTCAACGCAGCGGGTGGTCTGGCCGAGGCGCCGTCCGGCGACGGGTCGTGTCTGGAGACGCTGGTCGCCGGGTGGCAGGCTGCCCTGGCCCAGAATCTGCTCAGCGCGGTCCTGACCACCGCCGCGATCCGGGACAGGCTCACCCCCGGTGGCTCGGTGATCAGCATCGGTTCGATCGGGGCGGAACGTCGCGGTGGATCCTACGGCGCGGCCAAGGCTGCCCTGGCCGCGTGGAATGCCTCGCTGTCCGCCGAGCTCGGCGCCCATGGCATCACCAGCAACGTCATCTCCGCCGGCTACATCGCCGGCACCAACTTCTTCCGCGGCCGGATGACCGACGAACGCCATCACTCGCTCATCCAGGAGACGCACGACAAGCGACCGGGGACGCCGGAGGACATCGCGGAGACGGCGTACTTCCTCGCCGGTCCGGGCGCCCGGCACATCACCGGTCAGACCATCCACGTCAACGGCGGTGCCTTCACCACCCGGTAGCGGGCCCGCGGGCTTGGAAGAGCCGTCTTGAAATGATCACCTTTGCGGGTTCTTTCACGTTGTACGAAGGCAGGGCCATCCCATCCTGGGCGGGGTCGAACGGTCATAGCGACGTCCCTTATTTGGTTTCGGATACCTGGATCAGAGGCATCCGGATCGGACGTATGCGCGGTGGTTGTGGGGAATTACTTGGCGGGTCGCCCTTCGCGGGCTGCGTCGTCATCGTGTGCACGGCGGCCGGGGGAATTGCTCTGCAGATACCGGTTGCCCTCGACCCGGAGCGCGCATGTGTGGGGGTGGGGAGAATGGTCGTCGTCGGTGGTGGAAATATCCGGATAAGCGACTAGAATCGTACACATGTTCGAACCCGAGGTGGGCGTCTCCGACCCGGCAGCCGGCACCCGCCCATCCGCGCGGCCTGTCGGTAGCACCCCCGTGCCCGCCACCAGCGCTGGCACCGCCGAGGGCGGTGCCGG
>NZ_CAAAFO010000050.1:54499-55606 GCF_900634715.1 Candidatus Protofrankia californiensis
CCGGTCCGGGGTCGGCCGGTCCGGTCGGGGCGGGTTTCGCCGCCGAGGAGATCGCCGCCGAGCTGCACCTGTCTCCGGCCGCCGCCGCCGCTCAGCTGGAGCTGGCCGTGACCGCGGTCAGCCGCCTACCCGCCACCCTGGCCGCCCTGGACACCGGTGATATCGACCTGGGCCGTCTGCGGGCGACGGTCGAGGCTACCGCCGCGCTCTCCGACGAGCAGGCCGCCGCCGTGGAGGCGAGGGTCCTCGCCCGCGGCGGGCGGGCCAGCCACAGCCTGTTCCGGCAGGCGTTGCGCCGCGCCGTGCTCGCCGCTGACCCCGACGGCGCCCGCCGCCGGCAGGTGCAGGCCCGCCGGGACCGGCACGTGCGGGTGCGACCGGTCGAGGACGGGATGGCCGAACTGTGGGCGTTGCTGCCCGCCGCCGACGCCCAGGCCGCCTACCAGCGCCTCGACACCCTCGCCCGCCGCGCCGCATCGTCGGAGGATTCCCGGGGGATGGACGCCCGCCGCGCGGATGTGCTTGTCGATGTGCTGCTCGGCCGTGACCGCGGTGCCGACGTGTCTGTGGAGGTCGGGGTACTCGTCCCGGTCGCGACCCTGGCCGGGGTGGCCGACGCCCCCGGGGAGCTCGCCGGGTACGGGCCGATCCCCGCCGCCACCGCCCGCGCACTGGCCCAGGAGGCGACCTGGCGGCGGATCCTGACCGACCCGGTAGACGGCCAAGTCGTGGACGTCGGCCGCCGATTTCCCGCCCCGGGGCTGACCCGGCTGATCCACGCCCGGGATCGCACGTGTCGGTTTCCGGGCTGTCGGAAACCCGCCCGATCCTGCGACCTGGACCACATTCGGCCCTACGCCGACGGCGGGCCGACCACGAAGGCGAACCTGCTGGCGCTATGCCGGCGGCACCACCGGGCCAAGCACGAGGGCGGGTGGACGGTGACGCGGGCCGCGGACGCGGTGGTGACCTGGACCGGCCCGACCGGCCGGGTCTACCGGAGCGTGCCCGAATTCTGGGAGAACCTCGACCATCCCCCACCCACAGCCGTATCCACCGCATCCGTATCCGTATCCGTATCCGCACCCATCGCATCCGCATCCGCAT
>NZ_CAAAFO010000050.1:56341-57850 GCF_900634715.1 Candidatus Protofrankia californiensis
CGGCTATCTGACTCGCTGTCGGTGCGTGACGTCGCCGAATTGCTCGGTATCTCCCATCAGCGGGTCGCGCAGGTGCGGGCGGATCTTGCCCGCGGTACCGGTGGGCAGGCGTCGGCCAGCGGGTGAACGGGATGATCCAGCGGTACGGACCGTATCCAAGACCCAACATTCATCTGTCATCTGTCTGGCGACTGAGCGGTAGGGCGGCTTCGGAGAGTCAGAGCGTTGCTACATTCGTGGGATCCCGTTGATATGTGCTCCATTGGAGCCCATTCTTGGCTGTAACCAAAGGTAGTATGTCGACTCCTGTAGGTTAAGTTTCCTGTGGACGTGAATGTGGGTGTGCGTGCCGCCGGTCCGCTCCGAGGCGAGGGACCCGAGGTGGGAGACCCCGAAGGGGACTGCTTGGCCGAAGGGTGCGCGATCGCGGTTGTTTCGCGTGTTTCGCACACCCGGAGGCCAGCGGGAGAGCAGGGAGGCGGCATGCGGGTCGTCGTCGCGACGGATGCACCGTTGCAGTGGCTACCGGACAGCAGCATCGGAGCTGGCGGTCCCACCGGAGTGGGCGGTCCCACCGAGGTGGCCGGGGGGGACATGGTACGGGAGGCAGCAGTGGGCAAGGCGGGTGGTCCGACCGAGGTGGCCGGGGCGGACATGGGACGGGAGGCAGCAGTGGGCAAGGCGGGTGGTCCGACCGAGGTGGCCGGGGCGGACAGATCCCCGACGGTCACTGTCCGTGTGGTCGGGTCCGCCGTAGGCGGGTCTGCCGCGGGTGAGGCGGTGCGGCAGCCATGACGACCGGCCTGTCCTCTGTGGACCCCCTTGTCGACCTGCCCGCGGCGAGCCGGGTCGGTGATCCCGGACGGCCGGAAATCGGGACTGAACACCTCGAGCGGTCCGGGTCGCCCGGCAGGCAGCCGCAGACGGTGATGCACCTTGTCCGGGAGATGAACCGGGGTGGTGCGGAGCTGCGCACCGTCGAATTGATGCGCCGGCTCGATCCGAACGAGTTCCGGCTGGTGTTCTGCTCGCTCAGCGGCCGGCGGGGCGCCCTCGACGACGAGATCCGCTCCCTCGGCGGCGAGGTGTACTACTGCCGGCTCGGCCCGGCCTTCCCGCTCGCCTTCTACCTGCTGCTTCGCCGCCTGCGTCCGCAGGTCGTCCATGCGTACGCGTCGAATTCCACCGGGCTCGTGTTCGGCATCGCCCGGATGGCCGGTGTGCCGCGCCGTGTCGCGCATTTCCGCAACAGCGCCGACTGGCCTGGTGACAGTGCCGGACAGCTTGGTAACGCTTCCAGCTGGTTCGGTGATGGCGCCGACTGGTCTGGTGGCAGAAACAGTCAGTTTGATAGCAGAAACGGGCAGTTTGGTGACAGCGCCAACCGGCGTGGGCGGAGTATCGGTGGGCTTCTGCGGCGCACGGTGGGACGGGCGGCGCTCGACGCGAACGCGACCGATCTCCTGGCCGTGTGCGAGGCGGTCATGCGCGAGCTGTGGCGCCCGGAGT
>NZ_CAAAFO010000050.1:57887-59707 GCF_900634715.1 Candidatus Protofrankia californiensis
GTTGCCGGGTGATCTACAATGGACTGGAGGTCGAGCCGTTCGGCGTCGCCATCGCGGCCCGGCGGCGTGCGCTGGAGAGCGCTCCCGAGGGGGCTGACACCCCGGTCGTCATGGTCCACATCGGACGGCCGGAGGCGAACAAGAACCGGGTCCGCGCGATAGATGTGCTCGTTGCGTTGTGCGCGCGGGGGGTGGACGCGCGTCTGCAGATCATCGGAGGCCAGGACACGGCGGAGACCGCGGAACTGCTCGCCAGGGCGTCCGCGGGTGGTGTGCGTGATCGTGTCGAGATGCTCGGCGAGCGCGACGACGTCCCCCGGCTGCTGGTCGCCGCGTCGCTGCTACTGCTCACCTCGTACTACGAGGGCCTGCCGAGCGTCGTGCTCGAGGCATGTGCGGTTGCCACTCCGGTGCTGGCCACGGATCTGCCCGGGGTCGGGGAGATCGCCCGGCTGCTGCCGGGGATCACGTTGTTGCCGTTGTCCGCCACGGACGAGATATGGGCTGACACCGCTCGGGCGCTGACCGCTGTTCCGCCGCTGCTCGATGATCGGCGAGCGGCGTTGCGGCACTTCGTCCGCTCGCCGTTCACGATCGAGAACTGGCAGCGGGAGCTGACGGCGGTCTGGTCGAGGCCGCCTGGAAAACACCGGTAGGCAGGAGGGTCGTCGTGGTTCGACGGGCTGTCCAGCCGCCATGCGAAAAGAACTCGCCTCTCGCCCAGCGGTTGACAACGTCCTGATCGGGCCGGGCGAACCGTTCGGGCAAGGCGTCCAGAGGATGCCACGCCAGCCTGCGCGACCGGCGGTGGGCACCAGGGGTGACAGGGCCATGTGTGCGCGTGACATGGAAGAACAAACCCAGTTGTTCCTTCTTGTCCACCCAGTGATGTGCCACGTGTTCCAGCCAGACATCCTCGGCCGTGGTCACCAACGCCGCCTGTTCGCACGCTATGCGGACCGCGGCGTCGCTCGCGGCCTGCCCCTCGAGGTTTCCGGACGGCAACCGCCACTGTGCCGGCGACGTCTCGTCACCGGTGGCGAGAAGAATTCTGTCATCGGAGCACAACAACAGATGAACCCGCACCGGCAGCGTCGACCGGCTCATTTCATGGTGCGTCGTCTGGTGCATCGTCACGGCCGTATCCCGTTCTTCCGGACACCACCGGGCCTCGCCTTTCCGCAGTGGTGTCGGTAGTGGCAGCTGGCGCACTGTAAAGGTGCGGCGGCACAAGTCGTCACGACCGGGGGCTGTCGCCGTGACTCGTGCCGCCGCACCCGCGGGACGGTACCGGCGGTCCCCACCCCGGTGGGGTGAGTGGGGACGGAGGCGGGGATCGCCGGTACCAGTTCGACCTCGGTGGCCGGGGCACGGTCAGCCGGCCACCGAGGAGCTTATGGTTCCCCCGGAAGTCCCCGGCGACGCGAAAAAGGGGCAGTATCGCGCGCCACCGGAAACCAACTTGGAGTGTGAAGAACAACCAACATCCAGCGTCTTTCCGCCTCTTTGGAAGGCCGGTCGGTTGCTGAACTGTTTCGGAGCTTAGGGCGCGTCCGGCGCCCGCGTCCACTCCCAATTATCCGGTATCCGTCCCCGTCGAACTCCGGCCGGCGGCCGATCGGTGTCCCGGCGTATTAGTTCGACGGACCGACGGGCGCCCGGTGACCGGCTCTGCTCGAATCCCGACGGTATCCGAACTCCCGGCCGGCGCGAACGTCCGGCCGTATTGCGCTCCGGCCCCGACACCGTGCATATAGTTCCGGCCCGGTCATAAGAGACCTCGTGGTGAATCGTCGGCTTTCCCTATTACGCGGCGAAAT
>NZ_CAAAFO010000051.1:0-1196 GCF_900634715.1 Candidatus Protofrankia californiensis
CCCGATAGGGTCAAATCATCCCGCAGTCTACCAGAATTGGAAAAAGAGTCGAGGTGGGTAGTTCTGGACACGCTGGGCGTCGATCTGTGAGGATGCCGGCCGGTGACGCCCAAAGTCGTTTAGGCTCACTGCGACAACGGAATGCATCGACGATAGAGGAGTTCTCTGACGTGGTTACGCGAGTAGGTGTCAACGGCTTCGGCCGTATCGGCCGCAACTTCTGGCGGGCGCTTCAGGCTAGTAAGCGTAACGACATAGAGATCGTTGCAGTGAACGACCTTACCGACAACAAGACACTTGCGCATCTACTCAAGTACGATACGACGTTGGGCACGCTGTCGGAGCCGGTGAGTCTCGGTGACGGTGGGATCAAAGTCGGTGATGGCTTCATCAAGGTGGTCTCCGAGCGCGACCCGGCAGCCCTGCCCTGGGGAGACCTCGGGGTCGAGGTGGTTGTCGAGTCCACCGGCCGGTTCACCAAGGCCGAGGACGCTCGCAAGCACATCCAGGCGGGCGCGAAGAAGGTGATCATTTCCGCTCCGGCCAAGGGCGAGGACCTCACCGTCGTCATCGGCGTGAACGACGACGTGTACGACCCGGCGCAGCACACGATCCTGTCGAACGCCTCCTGCACGACCAACTGCGTGGCGCCGCTGGCCAAGGTTCTCGAGGACGCCTTCGGTATCGAGCGCGGCCTGATGACGACCGTGCACGCCTACACCAACGACCAGGTCATCCTCGACTTCCCGCACTCGGACCTGCGCCGTGCCCGCGCCGCCGCCCAGAACATCATCCCGACGACGACCGGTGCGGCCAAGGCGACGTCCCTGGTACTGCCGCAGCTCAAGGGCAAACTGGACGGACTGGCGATGCGCGTTCCCGTCCTCGACGGGTCGGTGACCGACCTGGTCGCCACGCTCAAGCGTGAGGTCACGATCGAGGAGGTCAACGCCGCGTACCGGGCCGCCGCCGAGGGCGCACTCAAGGGCATCCTCGTCTACACCGAGGACCCGATCGTCTCCTCCGACATCGTGGGGACGGCTGCGTCCTGCACGTTCGACTCGCTGCTCACCATGGTCAGTGGCAACCAGGTGAAGGTCATCGGCTGGTACGACAACGAGTGGGGTTATTCCAACCGTCTGGTGGACCTCACCGCCCTTGTCGGCGGGCGGCTGTAGAACCTCGTCTGTAGGACC
>NZ_CAAAFO010000051.1:1570-4242 GCF_900634715.1 Candidatus Protofrankia californiensis
CCGTGGAAACTTTGATGGCCTCCGGCGACGCGAAGAACATCATGGTCGCATCGCCTTTGGCCGGTTAGGACTTCGGAGTAACGGCGTGACGACCATTGACGATCTACAGGTTGGCGGGCGGCGGGTTGTCGTCCGCAGCGACCTGAACGTTCCGCTGGACCGTTCCGGCGACACACCCCGGATCACCGACGACGGACGGGTACGCGCAAGCGTGCCCACCATCCGGGCGTTGCTGGACCGGGGCGCCCGGGTGGTCGTCTGTTCCCATCTGGGACGACCCAAGGGTGCACCCGACCCGGCGTACTCACTCGCCCCGGTCGCCGGGAGGCTCGCGCAGCTGCTCGGGCGGCCGGTCGCGTTCGCCGGTGACGGTACCGGCGACGTCGCCGGGGCGCAGGCTCAGAAAATCGTCGCCGGGCTGGGCGACGGTGAGGTTGCGCTCCTGGACAACCTCCGGTTCCATCCGGGGGAGACCAGCAAGGACGCGGCCGTGCGGGCCGCGTTCGCCGACCAGCTCGCCGGGCTGGCCGAGTACTACGTCGGTGACGCCTTCGGTGCCGTCCACCGTGCGCACGCCAGCGTCGTGGACGTGCCCGAGCGGCTGCCGCACGCGGCCGGGCAGCTCGTGCTCAGGGAGCTGGAGGTGCTGCGGACCCTCGCGGGCTCCGCGGCCCGTCCCTACGTCGTCGTTCTCGGCGGGTCGAAGGTCAGCGACAAGCTCGGGGTGATCCGGGCGCTGCTGC
Source organism: Candidatus Protofrankia californiensis (assembly GCF_900634715.1). Lineage (GTDB taxonomy): Bacteria > Actinomycetota > Actinomycetes > Frankiales > Frankiaceae > Protofrankia > Protofrankia californiensis. Next base: position 2,314 of record NZ_CAAAFO010000051.1, read on the forward strand.
CCAAGGTCGACGCTCTGCTGGTGGGCGGCGGGATGTGCTTCACCTTCCTGGCAGCCCAGGGGCACGGTGTCGGTGGGTCGCTGCTGGAAGCAAACATGATCGACACTTGTAAGGACCTGCTCGGTGAGGGTGGTGATCGGATCGTGCTGCCCACCGACGTGGTGGTGGCCGACGAGGTTTCCGCCGACGCGCCCACCGCTGTGGTGGCGGCCGATGCCATCCCCGACGGCCGGAAGGGCCTCGACATAGGGCCTGCGTCGGTGGCCCTGTTCGCCGACAGACTGCGCGGCGCCCGCACCGTTTTTTGGAACGGCCCGATGGGTGTGTTCGAGCTCCCGCCGTTCGCGGCCGGCACCCGCGGGGTGGCCGAGACGATCGCCGGACTTGACGGTCTGACCGTCGTCGGCGGTGGTGACTCGGCCGCGGCCGTGCGCACCCTCGGCATCGCCGAGGAGGCGTTCACCCACATTTCCACCGGTGGCGGTGCCAGCCTCGAATACCTGGAGGGCAAAGTCCTGCCCGGCCTCGCCGCCCTGGAGACATGATGGCCAACGACAAGAACGACAAGAAGAAGCCCCGGGGCACGGGTCGGCGCACCCTGGTCGCGGGTAACTGGAAGATGAACCTCAACCATCTTGAGGCGATCGCGCTGGTCCAGAAGATCGCCTTCGACCTCAAGCCGGTCGAACTCGACAACGCCGAGGTCGTCGTCCTGCCCCCGTTCACCGACCTGCGCAGCGTCCAGACTCTTGTCGACGGGGACAAGCTCGCGATCGGTTACGGCGCTCAGGACCTCTCCCCGCACAGCTCCGGAGCTCACACCGGTGACATCAGCGGCTCGATGCTCGCCCGGCTGGGATGCGGCTATGTGGTGGTCGGCCATTCCGAGCGGCGCGCGGACCATCACGAGGACGACGCCCTCGTGGCGGCCAAGGCACGGGCCGCCTACGCCCACGGGATCACCCCGATCCTGTGCGTGGGCGAGCCCGAGCAGGTGCGGGTGGCGGGCAACCACGTCACCTACGTCCTGGACCAGCTTGACGGCTCGCTCGACGGGATCACCGCGGAGCAGGCCCGCACGCTGGTCGTCGCCTACGAGCCGGTGTGGGCGATCGGTACCGGGCGGACCGCCTCCGCCCAGGACGCCCAGGACATGTGCGCCGCGATCCGTAACCGGCTTGCCGAGCACTTCGGTGCGGCGGTCGCCGCGGTCATCCGCATCCTCTACGGCGGTTCGGTGAAGGGGTCCAGCGCGCCGGAGCTGTTCACACAGCCCGACGTCGACGGCGGACTCGTCGGTGGAGCGAGCCTGGACGCGGCGGAGTTCGCGGTGATCGTCCGTAGCGCCCCGCCGAGCTGACGGGATCACAGGATCACGGGCCGTGCCGGCAGGCGTGGCCCGTGATCCCGGCGATGATTCTCCGGGCCGCCGGCGGTATGAAGATCACGTTTGTGCCGCCTTCAACCGTTGATTCTCCGGGTCGTCGGCGGTGCGAAGAACATCCGCCGGACGCGGCCTGCTCGGAGTGTGCTTGGGTGACTGGCGGTGGTGGGGTGCGGCCCCGCCGGGAAGGGGCTCACCCAAGTGGTCGGCAGGACCATGCCACGCTGTTGCCCGATCATCCGGGTCGGAACCGTCACGGCCGTCCTCGGACTCCTCCTCGCGGCCTGCACAGGTGGGGGAGGGCAGCAGACCCCATCCGACCCGTCGGGTCCGCCCGCGGCGATCGGTAACCGCGTCATCGCCGTCTCGCCGCGGGACGGCGGGACGCTGCGGGTGCTGGCCACCACCGACTGCGATTCCTGGGATCCCCAGCGCACCTCGTCCACCCGTTGCTGGAACCAGCAGCGGTGGCTCTCCCGGCAGCTGGTGACCTACGCCCCCAGCCCCGGCGTCGTCAAGCTGGCCGGTGACCTCGCCACCGACGT
>NZ_CAAAFO010000051.1:4822-7541 GCF_900634715.1 Candidatus Protofrankia californiensis
GGACGTGATCAGTGGCGGTTCCGGTGAGGTGGTGGAGCTCCTGCAGGACGAGAACAACCCCTACCGGGGTCCCTACAGCGACCCGACGCCTGACCGCCTCGGTCTGGCCTCGGTGACGACGCCGGACGACCGGACCATCACGTTCCGGCTGAACCGGCCGTTCGCGGACTGGAACCTCGTCATGGCCTCCCCGGTCTCCACGCCCGTGCCCCGGGCGCACGACACCGGCGCCGGGTACGGAGCCCGGCCGGTGGCCTCCGGACCGTACAAGATTGAGAACTACCGTCCGGGCGAGTCCCTCACCCTCGTGCGTAACCCGCAGTGGAATCCGCGGACCGACCCGAACCGGCCCGCCCACCCCGACCGCATCGTGGAGCGGATGGGGCTCGCCGCGGCCGACGTCGACAGCCGCATCCTGACCGACCAGGCCGACGTCTCCGCCGACCAGAGCGGGGTGGGAGCCGAAGCCGCCGCCCGGATCAGCGCGAATCCCGGCCTGCGCGCGGCCCGGACCACCAGTGAAGCGACCGGCGGGCTGCGCTACCTGGCCGTGCTCACCAAGGTCACACCGTTGGACAACGTCGCCTGCCGTAACGCCGTGGTCTGGGCACTGGACAAGAAGGCGCAACAGACCGCGCGCGGTGGTCCCCTCCTCGGGGGCGACATCGCGTCCACGATGCTCACCCCACCGGTGCGGTTCTTCTCCTGGTTCGATCTTTTCCCGAGCCCCGGCAGCACCGGGAACATCGCCAGGGCCAGGGCGGAACTGAACACCTGCGGTCAACCGAACGGCTTCGCGACCACGCTCGCCACACGCTCGGACCCGCTTTCCCTCGCCCAGGCCGAAGCGGTCCGCACCTCGCTTGCCCGGGTCGGCATCACGGTCACCGTCGAGAAGCTCGACGACGCCGGATACGCTGCGGCGCTGGACAGCCCGGAGCGCGTCCACAGCATGAAGTACGGTCTCGCCCTGGCCGCCGGGGCGGGTACCCGACCGACGCCGTACGCCTTCCTCGCCCCTCTCGCCGCCGGGAGCGCGATCCGGCCGCAGCACAACACCAACATCGCCGAACTGGATCTGTCCGCGGTCGACCAGCGCCTGGACCAGGGCATCCGGACGGCTGACGGCGAGGATGCGGCGAGCGTCTGGACGGAGACGGACCGGGCGGTCGTGGGGTCTGCCGCCTACATCCCGCTGCTCTACGACCGGGCGCTCAACGTCTACAGCAGCCGGCTCACCAACATCCACTACTCGCCCGGGTACATGATGACGGACTTCGCCTCGCTCGGTGTCGTACCGTAGGTCGTCCCCTCAGGCCCCGGCGAGGGGCCGCAGTGCGGACGGGCATGATCTGGCGGTGGTGTGCTGTGCCGGCCGCGGGATCGCCGTGCGGTACCTTGGCACGATTGTCAGTCAGTCAGTGTCGTCAGTCAGCCGGCCAGCCGAAGGAGGCGCGATCATGGTTCGTCGCGCCGCCGGAGGCTCTTGGGTTATGGGTATGTCGAAGGAGGCGCGATGATGGTTCCTCGCGTCGGGGTTCCTGTCGCGCCGCGAAACGATGCGGCAGGGCCGGCAGGTTTACGAGATCACTGGATGACGGTGCGGGAGCGGGTCCGGAGATGACTGTTGGGCTGTCGGTTGTCCTGATCATCACGAGTGTGCTTCTGATGCTGCTCGTCCTGTTGCACCGGGCCAAGGGAGGCGGGCTGTCCACACTGTTCGGCGGCGGCGTCTCGTCCTCGCTCGGGGGCTCTTCGGTGGTGGAGAAAAACCTCGACCGACTGACGATCACCATCGGGCTGATCTGGCTCACCTGCATCATCGGCCTTGGCCTCCTTCTTAAGGGGTGAGCAGCCGCGGACACACCCGGATATTGGCCTCGCTCATCTGCCTGGTTGTTCTTGTCGCGGTCGCTGCCTGCGCTGGTGGGAGGCCGACACCCGTACCGGTGACCTCGATCACCCCCACGGTCACCACCGACCCGACGGACAAGCCAGGCGGCACCCTGCGCCTGCTCACCACGGCGATGCCCAGTGGCGACCCAGGCTGGGCGGCGGACGCCGGTTCGCGGATGCTGCTGCGGCTGGTCTCGCGCCAGCTCTACTCCTACCGGGCCAGCCCCGACCCGGTCTTCACCGCCGCACCCCAACCGGACCTGGCCGTCGGGCCACCGGCGGTCAGCGAGGACGGGAAGGTCTACACCGTCACTCTGCGTCCGTCCGCACGGTGGGACACCCCGGGGGTCAGGCGGGTCACCGCGACCGACGTCGCTCGCGGCATCAAGCGGTTGTGCACACCGCCGAACCCCTCACCCATGCGCGGTTACTTCTCCGCGACGGTGACGGGTTTCGCCGCCTACTGCGACGAGCTGGCGAAGACTCCGGTCGAGGGGGTGCGTGACTTCATCGAACGTCGCAACATCGACGGTGTCCAGGTCGTCGGCGACGACTCCATCGAGTTCCACCTGCTCGCCCCGGCCGGGGACTTCACCGACGTGCTGGCCACACCGGCGGCTTCACCGGTGCCGCTGGAGGCTCTCGCCTACGCCCCGGATTCGCCCGACTACCTCGAGCACCTGATCTCCGACGGGCCATACCATTTCGGGGACACGGTGAGCGACGAAACCTTCCGGCTGTCGCGCAATCCGGCGTGGATCGCCTCGTCCGACGGCATCCGTCCGGCACTTGCCGATCATGTTACGGTGCGCACCGGCGTCGA
>NZ_CAAAFO010000051.1:7824-10784 GCF_900634715.1 Candidatus Protofrankia californiensis
TCGACGCCGGCCGGGCCGACATGGCCCTCGACAGCACCGTCCCCGCCGCCGACGTGGCGGCGCTGGACGCCCGGGTGGACGGCAGGCTGTCCACGGACGGCCCCGGTTCCACCGTGTTGCTCACCGTTGGTCTGCACGGCCCTGCGTCCGCAGTGCTGCGCAGCAGCGCCGTCCGGCAGGCGCTGACGTACTGCGTGGATCGTGCCAGCGCAGCCGCGGCGTTGGGCGGGCCCACCGTGGCCACCACCACCGCACAGCTGCTGCAGGCTCCCATGGCCGGTTTCCAGCCGCGGGATCCGTTCCCGACACTGGGATCGACCGGGGATCCGGCGCGCTGCCGGGAGGGGACGCTGAACGCCTTCGGTGGTCCCCTGACCACCGTGGTCCTGCTCACCACGGATTCCGCCGCGGACGCCGCTGTGGCGTCGGCACTGCGGGACGCCTTCGCCCGCGCGGGGGTGACGTTGCAGGTCAACGCGGTGGCCGCGGCGGACTACCCGCGTATCGCGGTCCCCTTGAGCGCGGTGAGCTGGGACCTCGCCCTCACCCGGGTGACGCCGCAGTGGTTCGGCAACGCCGGGCGCAGCGTGTTCCAGCCCCTGCTGGAACCGGAATGGTCCGGCCCCCGGCCGGCCGACGGCGGATACCGCAACGAGCGGATCATCCAGTTACTGCATGACGCCCTCGGGGAGCGTGACCCGGTCGCGCTCCCCACCCGGTGGGGTGACCTGGAGCGGGAGCTGCTCACCGATGCCGCTATCATTCCACTGGCGGCTACCGTCACGCCGCGTTTTCACAGCGCCAACGTCCGCGGTTTTCTGCGGGTGCCGTCACTCGACGACGCCGATCCCACCGCCGTCTCACTGGGGATCGCCTAGCCGGTTGTGGATCAGCACTTGGCCGAAGAGCGTACGATCATGGTTTTTCGGGCGCTCGGAGACCTGTTTCTGGATCAGTCTGGATCGGCATGGTGAAAGCGATTGAGGGCGGATCCCTGGGCGCTTCGACGGCAGCGGTGACGGCGCTCGGTCACCAACGCGGATTGTGAGGGTGACCGGCGGTGGTCGGTACGACGAGATCGGCCCTTCTCGTCTTACACTCGGTCAGGCCGGCTGGCGGCTGGGGGGCCGGATCCGGAGTCAATCAGCGGGACGAGACAAAGGAGTATGCGGACCGTGGCAGGTGGTAACGCCATCAGAGGAAGTCGGGTAGGGGCGGGACCAATGGGGGAGGCCGAACGCGGTGAGACGGCCCCGCGGCAGCGGATTTCCTTCTGGTGCGCCAACAATCACGAGACCAAGCCGTCGTTCGCCGCGGACGCCGCGATTCCGGAGACCTGGGACTGTCCGAACTGCGGCTTCCCGGCGGGCCGCGACCGCGACAACGCGCCCGCTCCGACCAAGACCGAACCGTACAAGACCCACCTCGCCTACGTCCGGGAGCGGCGTAACGAAAAGGACGGGGAGGCGATCCTGGCCGAAGCGCTGGCCAAGCTGCGCGGTACCGCCTAGGTTCCTCGGGGCTTCCGAGGTTCCTTCGGCCTCCGAGCGCGCTAAGAATAATGATCGCGCGCTTTTGGTGTCCGCAAGCTTGGGTCCGGGGCCTGGGCGCCCATCCGCTTCGTGATGCACGTTCGCGATGCACGGGTACCCGGCTGGCAAGGCCCGGATGGAACGTCGCTGTCCGGGCCTTGCCAGCCTCGCTCGCCTGTGCCTTACCTGTTTGCCCTGCTCGCCTGTCTGCCCTGCCGGCTGGCTCTGCCGTCAGGGGCTCAGGAGGCCACCGTGCCCGGGTGCGCCTAACCTGTCGAACCCTCGTGCACCGGCGATGCTCCGGCGGTGACGGCGAGTCCGGCCGCGGCGGCCCGGTCCAGCAGCCACAACGTGCGTTGCCTGCCGCATGCTTCCACCGCCGGGATTTCGGTGGGGCTCGCGCCGGAGAACGCGCTCGCCACCGCGTCCGCCTTTGCCTCGCCCGCGGCGAGGAGCCAGACTTCGCGCGCGGCCTGGATCGCGGGAAGCGTGAGCGAGATCCGCGTGGGTGGAGGCTTCGGCGACTGGTGCACCGCAACAGCGGCAGCACGGGCGTGGACGGCCGGGGAGCCGGGAAAGAGCGAGGCCACATGCCCATCCGGCCCGACTCCCAGCAGCAGCACGTCGAAGGACGGCACCGCCACCGCGTCCGCGGTCGTTCCGGTCGGTACGTGGCCCGCGAGCAGCCGCGCGTAATCGGCCGCAGCCGCCTCGGCCGCCGCAGCCACATCCGCCGTCACAGCCGTATTGACGGCCTCGGCGTCCGGCTCGGGGCCGCCGGCGACGGCGCCGGCGGCGTCCGCGCTGCCCATCGTGAAAACCCGGGCTGGGTCAAGGGGCAGGACGTCGAGCAGGGCGTCACGGGCCTGGCGATCGTTGCGGTCGGCTGAACCCGCGGGCACGAAGCGCTCGTCGCCCCACCAGATGTCCACCCGTCCCCAGTCGACCGCTTCGACGATCGGACTGTCGCGTACCGCTCGGAGCGTGGCCACGCCGATACCGCCACCGGTCAGGACCACTGACGCGCTGCCGCGGGCGGCCTGCGCGTCCAGGATGCTGATGATCAGCCGGGCGGCGGTCGCGGCGGCCAGCAGGTCCGGGTCGCGATGGATGACGACCTCGGGTGACGCGCTCATCAGCCGGACGCCCCGGCGCCGGTGTCCGCCGGGTTCGTGCTCACCGAGGCCGTGGCGTCCGCGTCCGCCGGGCCCGTCGTGTCCGTGCTGGTCACGGTATCCGCAGTGTCCGTGGTATCCGTGGTGTCCGCCGTCGGGTCGCGCCAGATGTGTTCGCGGATCGCCGACCGGGAAGCCAGACCTTTTATCCCGCTCCAGGCCGACAGCGCGTCCGCGTAGGGCGCGTCGTGGTCGAGCCGGCGCAGTTCTTCGGCCAGCAGGTCACCAAGGCCGCGTTCGGGCAGCGGCAGGG
>NZ_CAAAFO010000051.1:10829-11653 GCF_900634715.1 Candidatus Protofrankia californiensis
CCCGGTCGGGCCGACCGGGTCGCCGTAGCACCGCGGTGTGGGAGTCCTGGCGCGTCAGGGCCAGCTCGCCGTCGTCGAAGTGGACGCTCACCTCGACCGGTCCACGCCGGGGCGTTTCGGCCACGGCGACCGGAACGTCCAGGCGGTCGGTGAACCAGCCGGACAACAGGCAGACACTGGGGTCCGCCTCGCCGCCCACGATGGTGATCGACCGCGGTCTCTCGGTGATCGAGTCGAAGGCGGCCGCGATCAGCGTCCGCCAGCCGGTGAGTCGCGTCCACGCGAGATCGGTGTCGCCGGGCGCGAAGTCCGCCGCCCGCCGGCGCAGCGCCGCCACGGGATCGGGGGAGGCGTCCGCGTCGCTGACCCGCCGGTCCGCGAAGACCCCCAGGGGGTCGTAGGCGATGCGGTCCGGGGGTGCGCCGTGCCACCAGGTCACCACGGGCGCGTCCGGTGCGAGCAGCGGCAGCACCACCGACTCGGCGTGCAGGCCGAGTCGGCCGTGCATCCGCATGACCACGGCCTCGCCGGGCCCGAGCCGCCCGCCGATGGAGATCTCGGCGTCCAGCCTCGACGTGGGGGCGTCCAACTGGCGGCGCACGACGATGAGCAGCCGGCACGGATGGGCTGCCGCCGCTGTTGTCGCCGCGCTCTCGGCGGCGCTGACGTGCTTCTCGTCCACCACGACCACCAGGGTCAGGGCCAGGCCGAAGGCGAGCGCCCCGGCTGAGCGCCGTTCGGCCGCCAGTGCCTTGACGACGTCGGTGCCGGTCGTGTCCCAGAGGGTTGTCACGGTCGCCTCCTCGATGTCGTCCGGGTCGGCG
>NZ_CAAAFO010000051.1:12002-25742 GCF_900634715.1 Candidatus Protofrankia californiensis
CCGGCCCAGAAGTCCTCCATCGGGTCGATCACCCGCCACGACTCGATCACCTCGGCGTTGTTCGGGAACAACGTCGCGTCCCCGAGCAGCACGTCGAGAATGAGCCGTTCGTACGCCTCGGGAAGCGACTCGGTGAACGCCTCGCCGAACAGGAAGTCCATGGCGACGTCGCGGACCTCCATCGCCGAACCCGGGACCTTGGATCCGAACTTCAACGTCACGCCCTCGTCCGGCTGGACCCGCACCACCAGCTGGTTGTGGCCGAGCTCGGAGGTGTCGGTGGCGTCGAACGGCAGGTGCGGAGCCGGCTTGAACGAAACGGCGATCTCGGTTACCCGGCGTGGTAGCCGTTTGCCGGTGCGCAGGTAGAACGGGACACCCGCCCACCGGCGGGTCTCGATCCCGAGTCGGACGGCGGCAAAGGTCTCCGTCCGAGAGTCCGGGGGGACGCCGTCCTCCTCCAGATAGCCCCGGACCCGCTGGCCGGCGAGCCAGCCCTGCTCGTACTGGCCCCGGATGGCATAGCTGGCGAGGTCGTCCGGCAGCGAGATGGCCCGCAGGATCTTGAGTTTCTCGTACCGGATGGCCTCGGCGTTGAAACTCACCGGCTCCTCCATGGCGGTGAGTGCCAGCAGCTGTAGCAGGTGGTTCTGCAGCACGTCCCGGGCGGCGCCGGTCTCGTCGTAGAAACCGGCACGCGAGCCGATACCGACGTCCTCGGCCATGGTGATCTGGACGGAATCGACGAAGTGGGAGTTCCAGATCGGCTCGAACAGGGTGTTGGCGAACCGCAGCGCCAGCAGGTTCTGGACGGTCTCCTTGCCCAGGTAGTGATCGATGCGGAACACGTCGGAGGCGGTGAACACGTCGTCGACGAGCTCGTTGAGGGAGTGGGCCGACTCCTGGTCGTAGCCGAAGGGTTTTTCCACCACGACCCGCCGCCAACCGCCGGACGCTTCGTTCGAGGCCATCCCGGTGCGCTGCATCTGCTTGAGGACGACGGGAAATGCCGATGGTGGGATGGACAGGTAGAAGGCTGCGTTACCCGGGATCCCATGGGTCCGCTCGAGGTCGAGCAGGGTCTGCGCAAGCGTGTCGAACGCCTGGTCGTCGTTGAACGACCCCTGGACGAACTTCACGGACGCGGCCAGGCGGTCCCACACCTCCTCCCGGAACGGTGTCCGGGCGCCCTTCTCCGCGGCTTCCCGGATGATCTGCGCGAAGTCGCCGTCGTTCCAGTCGCGCCGGGCGAAACCCAGCAGCGCGAAGCCTGGCGGCAGCAGACCTCGGTTCGCCAGGTCGTAGACGGCCGGGATGAGCTTCTTGCGGGCCAGGTCGCCGGTGACCCCGAAGACCACCAACGCGCATGGGTCGGGCAGGCGTGGCAGCCGGCGGTCCCGCGGGTCTCGCAGCGGGTTGGCGCTCACCGTTGGCGTCACCCGAACTCCCCTCCTCGTTGTTGCGGGGTTCCTTCATCTGGCTTTTCGCGGAACGGTCTGTCAGCTGATGATCATTCCCGGTCAGTCGCCGGCGGCTTCAAGCTGTTCCCTGACGGCTGTGAGCAACTGGTTCCAGGAGTCCACGAACTTCTCCACGCCTTCGCGTTCGAGCACCTCGACGACATCGGGGAACGAGATACCGAGGTCGGCCAGGTGGGCCAGTACCGCGTGGGCGTCGTCGTAGTACGGCCTGATCGTGTCGCCCCTGACTACCCCGTGGTCGGCGAAGGCATGCAGCGTCGCCTCCGGCATCGTGTTGACCGTGTCCGGGGCGACCAGTTCCTCCACGTAGATCGTATCCGGCAGGGCCGGGTCCTTCGTGGACGTCGACGCCCACAGTGGCCGCTGCGGCCTGGCGCCGCCGCGGGCAAGGGCCGACCAGCGCTCGGTCGCGAAGGCCTTCTCATAACGCTGGTAGGCCAGACGTGCGTTGGCGATCGCGGCCTTGCTCCGCAGGGCCTTGGCCTCGGCGGTACCGATCTTCTCCAGCCGGCGGTCCACCTCGGTGTCGACCCGGCTGACGAAGAACGACGCGACCGAGGCGAGGTCGGACAGCTCCCGCCCGGCCGCCGCGGCCTGCTCGATGCCTGTCATGAAGGCGTCCATCACCGCGTCGTAGCGGTCAAGTCCGAAGATCAGTGTGACGTTGACGCTGATACCCGCGGCAAGTGTGGCGGTGATCGCCGGCAGTCCGGCGAGCGTGGCTGGGATCTTGATGAACAGGTTCGGCCGGTCGACCAGCCACCACAGCGCGCGGGCCTCGGCCACGGTGCGCTCGGTTTCGTGGGCAAGGCGCGGGTCGACCTCGATCGACACCCGGCCGTCCACGCCGCCGCTGGCCTCGTAGGCGGGACGCAGCACGTCACAGGCAGCGCGGACGTCCGCGGTCGTGATCGCGCGGGCGGCCTCACCGATGTCCACCCCGCGGACGGACAGATCGCGCAGCTGCTCGTCGTAGGCCGATCCCGTGCTGATCGCCTTCTGGAAGATGGTCGGGTTGCTGGTGACACCGACGACGCTGCGGGTACGCACCAGTTCGGCGAGGTTGCCGGTCCGCAGGCGGTCCCGGCTGATGTCGTCGAGCCAGACCGCCACTTCGGCGGCGGACAGCTGAGCCAAGGGGTCGGTCATTGTGGTGTGACGTCCTCTCCGGAAGCGCTGGCGTGCTGCTGGTGGACGGTTCGGCACCGCCGGTTGTCACGCGATTGTCCGTCAGTGCGCGATGCCGGTCAGCGCCAGACCGTGGCGGTGGGGATGGGCCCACCCTGCCGGTAGGGATGGACCTACCCTCTCGCGCTCCCCTCACCCCCGTGCCCGGATAGCCCGCGAAGCTCAGGGAAAGTTAGCGAGAACACTGTCTTTCGGCTTATCCACTCGATGATTTCATCGGACGCCGTGGCAGACCGGCCGGCGGCCACGTCGGCTGGAAATCATATAGATCATTCATGTCGCCATGGCCTGACCCGGGGGCGCCGACGGAGGAGAAAGATCTTCTCTTGGACGGGTCGCGCGCCCGGCGCGACGCCCGGCGGTTAGACTCCGACACGTCGTAGAACCACGCCGCGAAGCCCCGGCCCACGGGGCCCGAGTCCGGGCGGGTGCCCATGTGTCTCCCGCCGATCGCGAGGTCGTCCTGTCCGCCCTGGCCGCGTCCACGCCGGTAGTCAGCCTGCCGAAGCCGACCACGCCCGCGCAGTCGGCCTCCGGTGGGCCGAGCGGAGCAACCGGGCCGGCGAGGTCCCGGCGTCCGGTCCGGGTGCTCGCGCGTTCCTATCTCGCTCTGACCAAGCCGCGGATCATCGAACAGCTCCTGATCACAACGGTCCCGGTCATGCTGCTGGCCGAGCGCGGCCTGCCCTCACCGTGGCTGATACTTGCGACGCTGGTCGGCGGGACGTTCGCGGCGGGCAGCGCCAACACGTTCAACTGCTACATCGACCGCGACATCGACCAGGTGATGGCGCGTACCCGCCAGCGGCCGCTGGTGCGGGCGAGCGTCACTCCCGCCGAGGCGTTGCGGTTCGGCATCCTTCTGGGTGTCGCCGCGACCCTGCTGTTCGGTTTTGCGGTCAACTGGCCGTCGGCGTTGCTCGCCGACGGAGCGATCATGTTCTACGTCTTCGTCTACACCCTCGGACTCAAGCGTCGTAGTCCGTCCAACATCGTCATCGGTGGCGCGGCCGGCTGTTTCCCGGTGCTCATCGGCTGGTCCGCGGTGACCGGCACGGTCGGCTGGCCCGCCGTGCTGCTCTTCGCGGTCATCTTCTTCTGGACCCCGCCGCACTTCTGGGCGCTGGCCATCAAGTACCGGGACGACTACGCCGCTGCCGGGATCCCCATGCTGCCGGTTGTGGCGTCACCGGCGGTGGTCACCAGGCGCATACTCGGCTACTCGTACGCGATGGTTGCCGCATCCCTGCTGCTCGTCCCGGTCGCCGACACGGGATGGCTCTACCTGGTCGTGGCCGTGCTGCTCGGCGGCTGGTTCCTCGCCGAGGCGCACCGGCTGGGCCGGTCCGTCCGCCGCGGTGGGGAGATCCGGCCCATGCGGCTGTTCCACATGTCCATCACCTACCTGACGCTCCTGTTCGTCGCGGTGGCGCTGGCCGCCGTGATCTAGTGGAAGCTGTAGGTGGTCGCGGTCGTCATGACAGCGGTTTCCACCTACTGTTTCCACTTACGCCTTCCTCACACCACCGCCGGTTCGATCGCGTCGGCGGGATCGGTTGTCGCCGGTACGGGCAGGTCGACCGGTGCCGGGCGCTCGACCATGGCCAGCCAGACGCGCAGGGCGACGATCCATAGCGCGGTGGCCCCGGCTATGTGCAGCTCCACCAGCCCGACCGGGATCCCGGTGAAGTACTGGGTGAACCCGACGCCGGCCTGGGCGATCGCGATGGCGGCGAGTGCGGTGCTCGCGCGGACCGCCTCCCGCGGCGCGCCACCGACACGTACCGCGAGAACCGTCGCGACGACCAGCCCGACCAGGAGCATCGCGGCATCGGCGTGTAGCTGCGCGACGTTGGTGATGTCGAATCCGAAGCGTTTCGCCTCGGTGGAGTCCCCGCTGTGCGGTCCCGTTCCCGTGACCACCGTGCCGAGGACGAGTACCGCCCCGGCGACGGCCACCAGCAGCCGCGCCAGCCCGAGCAGCTCGCGCCCGCATGCCGGACGTACCACGCCCGGGCCCGAGCGGGCCCGGCGGTCGAGCACCACGACATCGAGCAGCAGCAGCATGGACAGCAGGAAGTGTCCTGCCACCAGCGCGGGATGCAGTTTGAACAGGACGGTCAGACCGCCGAGCACCACCTGGCCGAGGAACCCCAGCCACAACCCGAACGAGAGCAGGACGAGGTCGCGGCGGCGCTGACCGAGTCGTAACGACACCAGCGGCAGCAGGAGCATCACCAGCCCGACGGCGGTGGTCAGCAGCCGGTTGCCGAACTCGATCCAGCCGTGTGCAGCGTACTCCGGCTGCGTCACGAACGAGTTCTCGCCACATCTGGGCCAGGTGGGGCAGCCGAGCCCGGAGCCGGTGAGCCGGACCGCTCCGCCGGTGACCACGATCAGCGCAAGCAGGATGACGCTGATGCGGGTGAGTCGCCGGAAGACCATCGGGCTCACCGTGGGTAGTTGCAGGGGTCGCCGCACGCTCATTCCCGCAGATACTACCGGCTGTAGAAGTTCGGGTTCGAGATCATCGCCATGGGGACGTCCGTCCCGAACGTCATTTCTGGACGTCCGTTCCCGGCGTCCGTCTCGGACCTCACTCCCATTTGAACGTCCGGGACGCCAGTACCAGGGAACCGACCGCCCAGGCGCACAGCACGGCCAGATCACCGGCGGGCAGACCGGAACCGTCCTGCAGGACGGCGCGCAGACCGTCGGAGGCGGCCGCGGTGGGCAGCGCCCGGCCCACCGCTTCCAGCCAGCCCGGCAGCCGGGACAACGGGACGATCACCCCGCCGACGAGCAACAGCAGCAGGTAGACGCCGTTGGCCGCGGCAAGCGTCGCCTCGGCCCGCAGGGTGCCCGCCATGAGCAGCCCCAGGCCGCAGAACGCGACGGTGGCCACCAGCAGGAGCAGCCCCGTCCACAGCGGCCAGCCGTGCGGATGCCAGCCGAGGGCAAACCCGACGGCGACCACCACCGCAACCTGGATGATCTCTACGGCGACCACGGCCAGGGTCTTGCCCGCCAGCAGGATCGACCGCGGCAGCGGGCTTGCGCCGAGCCGCTTGAGCACGCCGTAGGAACGCTCGAAACCGGTCGCGATCGCCTGCCCGGTGAATGCCGTCGACATGACCGCCAGCGCCAGGACGCCCGGAACGAGAAAGTCCACCGACCGGCCGCCGTCGGTGGGAAGCACGTCCACGGCAGTGAAGAACAGCAGCAGGCCGACCGGGATGGCCAGGGTGAGCAGCACTGACTCCCCACGCCGCAGCGTCAGCTTCAGCTCGATCATCGTCTGTGCGCGCAGCATGCTCCACCGGCTCGCGGCGCCCGGCGCGGGCCGCAGGTCCAGCGGCTGTCGCACGCCCGCATCGGGTTCGGCGGCGCCGGTCGGTTTCCCGGTCTGCTTGCCGATCGGCACGCCCGCGTCGGTCATCACGGCCGCAACGCCGAGCCGGTGAGTTCCACGAACACGTCCTCAAGACTGCGCTGTTCCACCTGCAGGTCCTCGGCCATCACGCCGTTGCTCGCACACCATGCGGTCACCGCGGCGAGCAGATGCGGGTCGATATCACCGTGTACAACGTAGCGTCCCGGCGGTCCCTCCTTGGCGATGGTGCCGTTGGGCAGGGCCAGCGCCAGACGGTCGATGTCGAGACCGGCCGGCGCCCGGAACCGCAGCTCCCCCTTGGCGCCGCCACTGGTCAGCTCGGCCGGGGATCCCGCCGCGAGGACCTTGCCGTGGTCGACGATGACGACGTGGTCGGCGAGCCGTTCCGCCTCGTCCATGGCGTGGGTGGTCAGCACCACCGTGACCCCGGACGCCCGCAGCTCCTCGACCAGCTCCCAGGTGGCCCGGCGGGCCTGCACGTCCAGGCCGGCGGTGGGCTCGTCAAGGAAGACCAGTTCCGGACGGCCGACCAGGGCCATCGCCAGGGACAGGCGTTGGCGCTGTCCGCCGGACAGGCGGCGGTAGGGGACCCGGGCCACCTCGGACATGCCGACGCGCTCGAGAAGGGCCGCGACGTCCAACGGGTTGCGGTGGTGGGCGGCCAGTACGGCGAGCATCTCACCGGCGCGCGCGCCCGGGTACACCCCACCGGACTGGAGCATGACCCCCACCCGGGGGCGCAGGACGGATGCGTCGCGCCCGGGGTCGAGACCGAGCACCCGAACGCGGCCGGCGTCCGGGCGCCGGAACCCCTCGCAGATTTCGATCGTGGTCGTCTTGCCGGCGCCGTTCGGGCCGAGCAGAGCCGTCACCGAACCTGTCGCAACGGTCAGTGATAGATGGTTGACGGCGTGTACGGCTCGGTTCGAACGCGGCCAGTAGGTCTTGACCAGGTCGGAAACCTCGACTGCCAGGTCGTCCGCCACACTCGCGATCCTACGGACGATCGCACCCGTTGGTGCGATCGGAGCCCCCTCGGATGCGGCCAGAACCCACCAGGGACCCCTTCGGAACCCACTGGGGATCCGCGGACGGGAGGTTATCCGCGGATGGAGGCTTCAGGTCAGGAACGGGGTTGGCCGCGCCGGCCGCGGGGCGGTGCGGGCCGCTGCCCGTGCCCGGATCCCGGCTCGGCGAGCGCGCCCCATGCGCCGAGGCGCTTGTAGAGCAGCGGCGGCGTTGTGCTGTAGAGCCGCGCCAGCGAGAGCAGATCCGTGCGACGTAGACGCAGCACGTCCCGGGAGTTCTCCGAGCGCAGCACCTGCACGATCGCGATCCAGCGTCGCAACGGGCCGGTGCGGGTCGGTGGCAGCTTGCGCAGCCGGTGCAGGTCGATGGCCAGCGGTGGCAGCCCGACCAGTTCGGAGCGGTCCGTCTGTGGCGGGATGAGCATGACCGCGGTCACGTCGTAGAGCTCGGCCAGCTCCATCAGGCGATGTACCCGCAGGGAGCGGTGTCCCCGCTCGTAGGCGCCCAGGGTGCCGGCGGTCCAGCGTCCGTTCGTCCGTTCCTGGACGTCGACGAGGGACATGCCGCGACGGTGGCGGGCTGCTCGTAGCCGGCGTCCCAGCTCCGCGGCGTAGTCGTCGGTCCGGGGGCCTGTGTCGGCTCTGCCGATGCCGGCCTTTTCAGCGTCGAGTTCGCGAGCGCTGTGGTCGGCCTCGGTCACGGTCTCCGTCCGGGTCGCGTCGAGCCGGAGACGCCATCCGCCCCCGGCCACAGCCTGTCAGGAGTTGGTCTGTGAGATGGTCGGTTCACACGATGACACGCAGATGCAGGTGGTCTCCGTGTGGTAGCGCGACGGATCCGGTACGAGGACGGCCACGGCCCTGCGGGTGTGGCGGATCAGACGCTCGTCCCGAGTGTGCGCTCTTTGCCCAGGTCGGATGCCACGATGGTCGGGTACTTCGACAGATCACGTCGTACCTGCAGGCCGGAGGGTTAGACCCTCGGCGGGAAATAAGGCACAGTGGTGTTGTGAAAAGCATGCCCGACACCTCCAACGGTACGGCGGCCGACGGCCGGACCCGTGACCGTGTCGTGCGCCTGCTCCTGGAGCTCGGCCCCTCGACCGCGGTCACCCTTTCCGCGCACCTCGGCCTGTCGCCGGCGGCAATCCGGCGGCATCTGGACGCGATGCTCACGGAAGACGTGATCATGACCCGGTCGGCCCGCACCCCAGGCCCGCGCGGCCGCGGTCGTCCGGCTCGGGTCTACCAGCTCACCGCTGCCGGTCACGCGGCCGGCCCGACCGCGTACGAGGACCTCGCCACCAGCGCGCTGAGCTTCCTCGCCGACGTCGCGGGCCACGCGGTCGTCGCGGAGTTCGCCGAGGCGCGCGCCGCCGATCTGGAACGGCGGGTCAAGGGCGCGGTCGCCCGGGCCGACCCCGCCGACCGGCCGGCGGCGCTGGCGGCGGCGATGTCCGCCGCCGGTTACACCGCAAGCGCCTCGCAGCTTCCGACGGGCATCCAGATCTGCCAGCACCACTGCCCCGTCCAGCACGTGGCCGAGCAGTTCCCCGAGCTCTGCGGCGCGGAGACCGCCGCGTTGTCACGGCTGCTGGACTCCCACGTCCAGCGGCTCGCCACCATTGCGCATGGTGACGGGGTGTGCACGACGCATGTTCCGCTGGAAGCCCGGGACCTCCAGCGGCGCGACGAAAGCCGTGATCGTTCCGCTCGGGCTTCCTCCTCCTTCGCTGTGGTCGGAGAGGCAGACCCGGTCCACCCAGGGGATCCGGGCGCACCCGAACCGCCCGCACCGCCCGCGGTGTCGCGCTCCTCACCAGTCGGTTCACCGACGTCCGCCCCACCTGTTTCCACGTCCCCCGCCACTCTCACCTCCTCGGAGGGTCCTGCCATATGACCACAACTCCCGAGACCGAGATCGACAGTCGGCTCGAAGGACTGGGTTCCTACAAGTTCGGCTGGTCCGACACGGACGCGTATGCGGCGACCGCCGAGCGCGGATTGTCCGAGGCGGTCGTCCTCGGCATCTCGGCCAAGAAGAGCGAGCCGGAGTGGATGACCCAGCTTCGGCTCAAGGGTCTGAAGCTGTTCGGCCGCAAGCCCATGCCCACCTGGGGCGCGGACCTGTCCGGGATCGATTTCGACAACATCAAGTATTTTGTCCGTTCGACCGAGAAGCAGGCGGAGACCTGGGACGACCTGCCGGCGGACATCCGCAACACCTACGACAAGCTCGGCATCCCCGAAGCCGAGAAGCAGCGTCTGGTCTCCGGCGTGGCGGCCCAGTACGAGAGCGAAGTCGTCTACCACAAGATCCGTGAAGATCTTGAGGAGCAGGGCGTCATCTTCCTCGACACCGACACGGGCCTGCGGGAGCACCCGGAGGTATTCCAGGAGTACTTCGGTTCGGTCATCCCGGTCGGCGACAACAAGTTCGCCGCGCTGAACACCGCGGTGTGGTCCGGCGGCTCGTTCATCTACGTCCCGCCGGGCGTGCACGTGGAAATCCCGCTGCAGGCGTACTTCCGCATCAACACCGAGAACATGGGCCAGTTCGAGCGGACCCTGATCATCGTTGACGAGGGTGCCTACGTGCACTACGTCGAAGGCTGTACCGCGCCGATCTACTCCTCGGACTCGCTGCACTCCGCGGTCGTGGAAATCGTCGTGAAGAAGAACGCCCGCTGCCGGTACACGACCATCCAGAACTGGTCGAACAACGTCTACAACCTGGTGACCAAGCGGGCCGCCTGCCAGGCCGGCGGCACCATGGAGTGGATCGACGGGAACATCGGTTCCAAGGTGACGATGAAGTACCCGGCCGTGTGGCTGCTCGGCGAGCAGGCCAAGGGCGAGGTCCTCTCGATCGCCTTCGCCGGCGCCGGCCAGCACCAGGACGCCGGCGCGAAGATGGTGCACGCCGCGCCGCGGACGTCGTCCACGATCGTGTCCAAGTCGGTGGCCCGCGGCGGTGGCCGCACGTCCTACCGCGGTCTGGTCCAGATCAAGGAAGGCGCGCACAACTCGCGGGCGACGGTGAAGTGCGACGCCCTGCTGGTCGACACGGTCAGCCGGTCGGACACCTATCCCTACGTCGACGTCCGGGAGGACGACGCGTCCATCGGGCACGAGGCCACCGTGTCCAAGGTCGGGGAGGACCAGCTCTTCTACCTGATGAGCCGCGGGTTGTCCGAGGACGAGGCCATGGCCATGGTCGTGCGCGGGTTCGTCGAACCGATCGCCCGTGAACTGCCGATGGAGTACGCCCTCGAGCTCAACCGGCTGATCGAGCTGCAGATGGAAGGCGCGGTCGGCTGATGGTGACAGCTCCCGTCCACAACGGTTCGCCGGACGGATCGTCCGCCGGTACCGGTGTTGGTAGCACCGCGACCGTGCCGGTACCGGGGTCGTCGACCGGCTTGCCGGTCGGCTCCAGGCCCGGGGTGGCCGCGGGCCGGTCGGACGGGCGGCCCGACGGCCGACCGCGTCCGGTGCACTCCCGTGACCCGCAGGCGCATCCCGTGCCGACCGGGCGTGAGGAGGAGTGGCGGTTCACTCCCCTGCGCCGGCTGCGCGGCCTGCTCGCCGGCCCGGATGCGGCCGACGCCGCCCTTGAGGTGACCGTGCAGGCCCCACCGCCGGTCACGGTCGAACACGTCGGTATCGACGACGGGCGCATCGGGCGGGTACTGACCCCGGCCGACCGGGTGTCGGCGTTCGCGATGACCCGGACCGAGCGCGCCGTCGTGATCACGGTTCCCGCCGAGGCCGCGCCGGAGGAACCGGTGGTCGTGCGGCTGCACGGCGGCGGCGGGGTCGCCTACGGCCATCTGGTCGTCGAGGTCGGCGCGTTTGCGTCCGCCACGGTGGTGCTCGACCACACCGGGCAGGCCACGTTCGCCGGTAACGTCGAACTGTCGGTCGGCGACAGCGCGTCGCTGACGCTGGTGTCGCTGCAGGACTGGGACGCCGGTGCGGTGCACGTGGCCGCGCATGCCGCCACGGTCGGCCGCGACGCGCGGTTCCGTTCGTTCACTGTCACCCTCGGTGGTGACCTGGTGCGGCTGTCACCTACGGTCACCTACGCCGGGCCCGGTGGGGACGCGGAACTCTACGGCCTGTTCTTCACCGGCGCCGGTCAGCACCAGGAGCACCGACTGCTCGTCGACCACGGCCCGCGGTCGTGCCGCAGCCGGGTGGCCTACAAGGGCGCCCTGCAGGGTGACGGCGCGCACGCGGTGTGGATCGGCGACGTCGTGATCGGGACGGACGCCGTGGGTACCGACACCTACGAGCTCAACCGTAATCTCGTCCTGACCGACGGTGCCAGGGCGGATTCGGTGCCGAACCTGGAGATATCCACCGGTGAGGTCGTCGGTGCCGGTCATGCCAGTGCGACCGGGCGTTTCGACGACGAGGCGTTGTTCTACCTGATGGCGCGGGGTATTCCGGCGGACGAGGCGCGGCGCCTGGTCGTCCGGGGCTTCTTCGCCGAGATCGTTGACCGGATCGAGATCGATTCCCTGCGGGAGCGGATCACCGCGGCGGTCGAGGCCGAGCTTGGCGGGGTCGTCTAGTGGGTGGTTTCCAGCGGGCGTGTGCCCTGTCCGACCTGAGCGAGGAGGTCCCGCTCGGGGTGGAGATCGACGGGGAGCCGGTGTGCCTGGCCCTGACGGGTGGGCAGGTCTACGCCATCCGCGACGAATGCTCGCACGCCGACGTCGCCCTTTCCCAGGGCGAGGTCGAGGACGCGAAGATCGAGTGCTGGCTGCACGGCTCGCAGTTCGACCTCACCACAGGTGAGCCCCTCGGGCTGCCGGCAACCGAGCCGGTGCCCGTCTACCCGGTGAAGATCGACGGCGACGACGTGCTCGTGGACGTCGGCCAGTCATAGCGCATAGCGCAAGCCATAGCGCAAGTCATAGCGGTTTGAGGAGATTGAACAAGTGTCGACCCTTGAGATCCGTAACCTCCATGTCTCGGTGGAGACCGACTCCGCCGAGGGGAGGGAGATCCTGCGCGGCGTGGATCTGACGATCCGCCGTGGCGAGACCCATGCGATCATGGGGCCGAACGGCTCCGGCAAGTCGACGCTGGCGTATTCCATTGCCGGTCACCCCAAGTACACGATCACCGAGGGCACGGTGACGCTGGACGGTGTCGACGTCCTCGCGATGAGCGTCGACGAGCGTGCCCGCGCCGGGGTCTTCCTGGCCATGCAGTACCCCGTCGAGGTGCCCGGCGTGTCGGTGTCGAACTTCCTGCGCTCGTCGGTGACGGCCGTGCGCGGTGAGGCACCCAAGCTGCGGACGTGGGTCAAGGAGGTCCGCGACTCCATGGCGACGCTGGAGATGGACCCGGCGTTCGCCGAGCGCAGCGTCAACGAGGGTTTCTCCGGCGGCGAGAAGAAGCGCCACGAGATCCTTCAGATGGCCCTGCTCAAGCCGAAGATCGCAATTCTGGACGAAACCGACTCGGGCCTTGACGTAGACGCGCTGCGGATCGTCTCCGGCGGTATCGAGTCCGTCCGGGCCGCGGGGCAGACCGGCATCCTGCTGATCACCCACTACACCCGCATCCTGCGGTACGTGAAGCCGGAATTCGTCCACGTGATGGCCGGCGGTCGCATCGTCGACTCCGGTGGCCCGGAACTCGCGGCAGTCCTGGAGGACGCCGGCTACGACCGGTATGTGAAAGTGACCGAACCGGCCGGGACGGTGGCATGACGATGACCGACACGAGGCTCTCGCCCGCCCCCGTTGGGGGGGCAGGCGGGCCGAGGTCCGGATACGACGTCGAGCAGATCCGCAAGGACTTCCCGATCCTGGCGCGGCGTGTCCACGACGACCGGCTGCTGGTCTACCTCGACAGCGCGGCGAGCTCGCAGAAGCCCACCCGCGTCCTGGACGCCGAGCGGGACTACTACGAGCTGCACAACGCCAACGTCCACCGCGGCATCCACGTACTCGCCGAGGAGGCCACCGCGCTGTATGAGACCGCCCGCGACAAGGTCGCGGCGTTCATCGGCGCACCCCGGCGCGACGAGGTCGTCTTCACCAAGAACTCCTCCGAGGCGCTGAACCTCGTCGCCTACGCGATGAGCAACGCGGCGGCGTCGGGTCCGGAGGCGGAGCGTTTCCGGCTCGGGCCCGGCGACGAGGTCGTCGTCACCGAGATGGAGCACCACTCCAACCTGGTGCCGTGGCAGATGCTGTGCCGGCGGACCGGGGCGACGCTGCGCTGGATCGGCCTCACCGACGACGGCCGCCTCGACCTCTCCACCCTCGACCAGGTGATCACCGATCGGACGAAGATCGTCTCGTTCGTGCACCAGTCGAACATCCTCGGCACGGTCAACCCGGTCGCGACACTGGTCGCCCGGGCCCGCGCGGTCGGCGCGCTGGTCGTGCTCGACGGATCCCAGTCCGTGCCGCACATGCCGATCGACGTGACCGCGCTGGGCGTGGACTTCCTCGCCTTCACCGGCCACAAGATGTGCGGACCGACCGGTATCGGCGTGCTGTGGGGTCGCCACGAGCTGCTGGAAGTCATGCCGCCGTTCCTCGGCGGCGGTGAGATGATCGAGATCGTGACGATGGAGGCGTCGACCTATGCCGTCCCGCCGCACCGGTTCGAGGCCGGCACG
>NZ_CAAAFO010000051.1:26113-29824 GCF_900634715.1 Candidatus Protofrankia californiensis
CCGCCGGACGCGCTCGACCGGGGCGGTGCCATCTCGTTCGTCCTGACCGGCTCCGACGACCGGCCGTTGCACCCGCACGACGTCGGCCAGTTGCTCGACGAACTCGGTGTCGCCGTTCGCGTGGGGCATCACTGTGCCCGCCCGGTCTGCCTGCGCTTCGGTGTTCCGGCCACGACCCGGGCGTCCTTCCACCTGTACTCGACCCGCGGTGAGGTCGACGCACTCGTGGAAGGTCTGGGGCACGTCCGGAGGTTCTTCGGAACGTGAAACTGGACTCCATGTACCAGGAGATCATCCTGGACCACTACCGCAACCCGCACCACCGCGGGCTGCGCGAGCCGTTCGACACCGAGGTCCACCACGTGAACCCGACCTGCGGCGACGAGGTGACCCTGCGGGTCAAGGTCGCTGACGGTGTGGTGACGGACGTCTCCTACGAGAGCGAGGGCTGCTCGATCAGCCAGGCGTCCGCGAGCGTCATGACCGATCTCGTGATCGGTAGGTCCGTGACGGACGCGCTCGAGCTGGAACGGGAGTTCCTGGCGCTGATGCAGTCCCGCGGCACCATGGACCCGGACGAGGACGTGCTGGAGGATGCGGTCGCCTTCGCGGGCGTGTCGAAGTATCCGGCCAGGGTCAAGTGCGCCCTGCTGTCATGGATGGCCTGGAAGGACGCGACCGCGCAGGCGGTGGGCGGCATCCCGGAACAGGAGGCAGACCGATGAGCGAAACCACTGTGGCCGACCAGGAGGCGACCGGCGCGGACACGGCGGTGGCGCAGGTCGCGCCGGCCGTCGGCGACACGGCCGCCGTTGACGGGACGGACGTCGTTGGCGAGACGACTGCCGTTGGCGAGACGGCTGCCGTTGTCGACAAGGCCGCCGTTGACGACGTCGAGGAGGCCATGCGCGACGTCGTCGACCCCGAGCTCGGCATCAACGTCGTCGACCTGGGCCTGGTCTACGGGATCAACATCCACGACGACAACACCGTGACCCTGGACATGACGCTGACGTCGGCGGCGTGCCCGCTGACGGACGTGATCGAGGACCAGACCCGCTCCGCCCTGACCGACGGGCCGGACGCGCTGGTCAACGACGTGACCATCAACTGGGTTTGGATGCCGCCGTGGGGCCCCGACAAGATCACCGATGACGGCCGCGAACAGCTGCGAGCCCTCGGCTTCAACGTGTGAGCGTAAACGCGTCGTGCATGGTCTGATCCGCTACTTTCCTGGAGGGTCGGCCCGGCATTTTCGGCTAGGTGTACTGATTCAGCTGTACATGTGTCCTGGTGTATGTGCTCGAATAGCGCCGGACATGGCGGCCGGTTTCGAGCGGAAGACGTCCGAGCCCTGTAAAATAGGGCTCGGACGTCAGGGGCTGCCGGGAGTGTCTTGACACACTCCCGGCGGTTTTTCTTTTCTGTCAGGCCAGAAGGGCGGCGGGGGAGAAGCTGACCGGAAACGGCCTCTCCACCTTGCACATCGCCGATCCCTCGATATATATGACCTGCTCGTATCGGCCTTCGGCCAGTTCGAAGACGGAGATCGCCGGTATATCCGGATCGATGATCCAGTAGGATGGGATGCCGGATGCCTCGTACTCGTCGAACTTCTCCTTTCGATCGTACCCTCGCCCGTATCGGGACAGGATCTCGACCACGAGAGTCGGGATTTTGGCCTTGATGTGCGGCATGACGACGATATCGGGTTGAAGGATGCGTCCGCGCGTCAATGTGACGTCGAAAGGGGCGGGAAGTGTTCGTGCGGTACCGGTCTGAGCGCCGACGAGAATGGTCAGCAGGTGCGCCACCGCGAGTTGGTGGGTGTAGCCGGGGGACGGACTCACCACGATCGTCCCGTCGAGTAGCTCATACCGCCTGCCGTCTTCGGGCGTCTGGTGCAGGTCGTCCGAGGTGAAGCCGTCCGGGTGACGGGAGCGGAAGAAGGTAATCCCGTTGCGGGTCTCGGCCGTGCCGATGCCGAACGGCCAGCGTCGCAGGTCAGCATCGGTGAGTGGTTCGTGGGGAACGCCGGCGAACCGGGATCGCGCCCATGCCTCCTCGTCCGGGGGTGGCTCGTTCCCGGGTGGCCCGGCCGGGGGGGAGGTCGACGGATCATCTTTCACCATCACTCTGGTCATGGTGCCACTCCTCCGGGCGTCGAGACAGCACGTTTGCTGCAAAGCATACAGCAAACTGTAATCGATTTGTGGCGGTAAGTGGATAACGTGGTTAGTTGATCGGCGGCATCCCGGGATGGGCACCTCACCCGGGACGTTGCCGCTGACCGGCGTGGGCGAGACGCGCGATCTGTCTACGGGTGGGTCCGGACGCCTGCACCTGGAAGCTGCTAATCATCCTGTTCCGTTGTCGAGAGATCATCCACGGACCTTTCGTGCATGATCGCTACGACTGTGTCCCCGCGTGCGGAAAACAGCGCTTGAGCTGAACTCAGGGTGAGGTTGTGGATCCGGTTCCGGGAGTGTGAGCTGATCGGAAGGGGCCTCATGCGCGCGGTGTGGTTGAAGGAGTTCGGCGGGCCGGAGGTGCTCGTCGCGGGCGACACGCCGGACCCGGTGGTTGGACCCGGTGGTTGGGCCCGGGCAGGCGTTGATCGAGGTGGCGTTCGCCAACATCACCTTTGTGGATACCCAGCTTCGTGCGAACGGTGCCGGCCCGTACCCGGCGAAGCTGCCGATGATCCTGGGTAACGGCGTGGGCGGTGTGGTCACGTCGGTCGGTGCGGACGTCGACAAGGGACTGGTTGCCAAGCGGGTGGTCAGCAGCACGAGTGGTTCGGGTGGCTACGACGAGCGTGCGGTGGTGGATGCCGGCGGAATCGTCGAGGTTCCCGACGGTCTGGATCTTGACGGCGCGGTCGCGTTGCTGGCCGACGGGCGCACGGCGATGACGCTGGTGCGCGCGGCCGGGCTACGCGGCGGGGAACGGGTCCTGGTCGAGGCGGCGGCCGGTGGCGTCGGCACGTTGTTGGTTTTCAGCTCGTACGGGCGGCCGGTGCCCGGGTCGTCGCGGCGGCTGGCGGGAGGCGCAAGGTCGAGCTGGCACGTGAGCTGGGCGCCGAGGTGGTGGTTGACTACCGGGAGCCGGGGTGGACCGAGCGTGTTCGGGAGGCTGTCGGTGGGGTGGATGTCGTCTTCGACGGGGTCGGCGGCACCATCGGTCGATCAGCGTTCGAACTGCTCGACCGCGGCGGGCAGATGATCGTTTTCGGGCTCGCGAGCGGCAAGTGGACGGATGTCTCCGACGAGGCCGCCGCGGATCGCGGGGTGACGCTGGTACGGCCGCGGGCGACGCCGGAGGAGCTGCGCGGGTTCGTCGAGAGCGCGTTGGCGGAGGCGGCGGCTGGCCGACTGCGTCCGGTGATCGGGCAGCGGTTCCCGCTGGAGCGAGCGGCTGACGCGCATGCAGCAGTCCAGTCGCGGGCCACCGTGGGCAAGACCCTGCTGGAAGTGCGGTGATGAGTCTTTCGCTCTCAAGATCTGTTGCGAGTATCTTCACTGGGTTCAGCGCAGCGTGTTCGAAGGGGGCTGTCCGCCGCCCAGTACCGGGTCTTCCTCCCCGTGCCGCGCACCAATCTCGATCTTGGCTACGACAGCATCCGGATCTACCGGACGCGGTCCCCGCACCTGGTGGAGACCGAGTGGCTCGGACGCGAGATGGGCAACCAGGACTCGATCCTCTAAGATA
>NZ_CAAAFO010000051.1:30476-31235 GCF_900634715.1 Candidatus Protofrankia californiensis
CGGTGTGCAATATCCAGCTTGTAGTGCCACGGCATGTCCGTGATCATCCCTGGAGGGATTGAAACGCGCGACCGTGGCGCCGACGAACGGGCCGACCGTGGGTCCGTGATCATCCCTGGAGGGATTGAAACAACCACATGCTGGCGTTCACGTTCACGGCCGCAGGTCCGTGATCATCCCTGGAGGGATTGAAACCCGTGCAGGACGCGGACACCTCCGCACCCGAAGACGTGGTCCGTGATCATCCCTGGAGGGATTGAAACGCGAGGAGGAGCGCCTGCGCGCCATCGGGCTCGGGTCCGTGATCATCCCTGGAGGGATTGAAACCCGTTCAACCGCCGCAGGGTGGGGGCGCAAGCGCCACGTCCGTGATCATCCCTGGAGGGATTGAAACGCGGGTGCCACACCGGTGCCGCGATAACCAGCGGGTCCGTGATCATCCCTGGAGGGATTGAAACCTGGAGGACACGGCGGCAGCTCCGGCCGCAGCGACGGTCCGTGATCATCCCTGGAGGGATTGAAACAGGTCGACGACGCCATGGCCGGGCTGCGCGCCGATGTCCAGTCCGTGATCATCCCTGGAGGGATTGAAACGACGCCGGCCGGACGGCCAGGCGGATCCCTCTAGGGTCCGTGATCATCCCTGGAGGGATTGAAACTACAGCTCGGACCGGACGACCCGCTCACTACGCCGCGTCCGTGATCATCCCTGGAGGGATTGAAACGCTGGCAGGCCAGCGGCGACCAGCGCCGCCCCAC
>NZ_CAAAFO010000052.1:0-923 GCF_900634715.1 Candidatus Protofrankia californiensis
GTGTGCGCCAGCCACCCGCGGACCACCAGCCGGTCCAGGTCCGTGATCATCCCTGGAGGGATTGAAACGCTGTCCGCGTGACCCATGACTGACGGTCAACGCCCCGGTCCGTGATCATCCCTGGAGGGATTGAAACGCGATGCCGGCGGTGGCGTCGGGGTCGTCCGGCGCGGGTCCGTGATCATCCCTTGAGGGATTGAAACACGTCGACGACGGGCGCAGGCGTGGGCGCGGCCTGTCCGTGATCATCCCTGGAGGGATTGAAACAGCTCAAGTTCGATCTCCATTGATCCAACTTTCAGGTCCGTGATCATCCCTGGAGGGATTGAAACCGATAGTCTGCGAACGCAACATACCGGGGTGGTTCTGGTCCGTGATCATCCCTGGAGGGATTGAAACAATACAACAAGGTCGATTTTTACTTTCAAAGCAAACTTGATATCTATATTAGCTAGTTCAGGTCCGTGATCATCCCTGGAGGGATTGAAACGCCATTCCCGTACGTGTCCGCGAGGTAGGGGTTCTCATGTCCGTGATCATCCCTGGAGGGATTGAAACCTGAATACATTCCGGCGGCCGGGGGCGGACAGACGTCCGTGATCATCCCTGGAGGGATTGAAACCACGACACCGCCCGCCGTCCGTTCATGACGGCCACGGTCCGTGATCATCCCTGGAGGGATTGAAACCGGCGATCGATCCAGGGTCCGACGGCGGGTCAGCTGGTCCGTGATCATCCCTGGAGGGATTGAAACTCATCCCGACTGACCTGCCGCTGGTGGTAGCTGCGGGTCCGTGATCATCCCTGGAGGGATTGAAACACCTGCCCTACGGCGTCACCGTGGCTGAGGTGGCAGAGTCCGTGATCATCCCTGGAGGGATTGAAACACGTGGTCACTGACGAGAATGACGAGGTTGCGCTGT
>NZ_CAAAFO010000052.1:1408-2124 GCF_900634715.1 Candidatus Protofrankia californiensis
ATTGAAACGCCGGCTGGTCATCGTCGTCCCGGGGCAGTCCGGTCCGTGATCATCCCTGGAGGGATTGAAACCCTTCAGGCGACTCTGAGAAGCCGCCGGCTTTAGCCGGTCCGTGATCATCCCTGGAGGGATTGAAACACCGGGTCCGCGGCACGGCGCACACCGCTGCACCCTGTCCGTGATCATCCCTGGAGGGATTGAAACGGCGGCCATGAGACGTCCGCCGCCGACGTCCACCATGGTCCGTGATCATCCCTGGAGGGATTGAAACTGCGGAT
Organism: Candidatus Protofrankia californiensis; assembly: GCF_900634715.1. Lineage (GTDB taxonomy): Bacteria > Actinomycetota > Actinomycetes > Frankiales > Frankiaceae > Protofrankia > Protofrankia californiensis. The sequence goes on from NZ_CAAAFO010000052.1 coordinate 1,687, forward strand.
CAGCCAGGACCGCGCCGGGCGCGTGGTGGGTCCGTGATCATCCCTGGAGGGATTGAAACCGCACGCGCGGGGCAAGGGTCACAGCTGGGCGGAGGTCCGTGATCATCCCTGGAGGGATTGAAACCTCGCCACGGTGTGATCTGGTACGCGAACATCCACCGTCCGTGATCATCCCTGGAGGGATTGAAACCAGTTGTAGTTATCGAACCAGTTTCCGTCAGGCACTGGTCCGTGATCATCCCTGGAGGGATTGAAACTCCTCGGCGTCTGCGCTCCATCCCTGGTCGCCCATGTCCGTGATCATCCCTGGAGGGATTGAAACTGTAAGCGCTCGCGCCGGTAGCGCCCGCCGAGCTCTTGTCCGTGATCATCCCTGGAGGGATTGAAACGTGTGCTTCGCGCGGGTGCGCCATCTCGCCGAGCTGCGTCCGTGATCAT
>NZ_CAAAFO010000052.1:2504-3259 GCF_900634715.1 Candidatus Protofrankia californiensis
CCCGAGCAGCCGGTGATCAGGTCCGTCGTCGTCCACGTCCGTGATCATCCCTGGAGGGATTGAAACAGCGGCATTGCCTCCCTTGAGGCGTTCGGCACCGCCGTGCGTCCGTGATCATCCCTGGAGGGATTGAAACGGGGTGCTGGTCAGGATGTCCCACACCTGTGACCACGTCCGTGATCATCCCTGGAGGGATTGAAACGCCGCAGCCTCCCGCCATGCCCCCGGATCGCAGTCGGGTCCGTGATCATCCCTGGAGGGATTGAAACTCTTACGAAGCTTGATCGCAGCATCTAGATCATCAAGTCCGTGATCATCCCTGGAGGGATTGAAACTAGGTGATGATCAGGTGGTGATAGCTGCTGTCCGCGGTCCGTGATCATCCCTGGAGGGATTGAAACGCCGGCAGGCCGGCAGCGACCAGCGCCGCCCCGCCGTCCGTGATCATCCCTGGAGGGATTGAAACGTCTCTAGAGCAACGATGCGCTCACGAAGCCTAAGGGTCCGTGATCATCCCTGGAGGGATTGAAACCACGACTGCCACCTGGTGAACGCCGGCGTGGGACGGTCCGTGATCATCCCTGGAGGGATTGAAACTCTGGCGCTTGGTCGATCACATCAACGGGGCAAGCAGTCCGTGATCATCCCTGGAGGGATTGAAACACGGGTTCGAGGGCTGCCGGATGGTGATCCCGCTGGTCCGTGATCATCCCTGGAGGGATTGAAACATCCCGTACGTGGCGCGCGAAGCGCCC
>NZ_CAAAFO010000053.1:0-1638 GCF_900634715.1 Candidatus Protofrankia californiensis
GGTCCGTGATCATCCCTGGAGGGATTGAAACCCGGACAGGGTGAACCCGTAGTAGAGCTCCACGGTGCCCGGTCCGTGATCATCCCTGGAGGGATTGAAACAGGATGCCATCACGCGGATCGCCGCGATGGCGCGCGCGTCCGTGATCATCCCTGGAGGGATTGAAACGAAATTACCGGGGGTGAGCCATTGGGCCGCGTTCCGAGGTCCGTGATCATCCCTGGAGGGATTGAAACCCAGTGCTGTCACATACGGCCGGCAGGTCGCGGCGACCGTCCGTGATCATCTCTGGAGGGATTGAAACCGGCGGGTCGTGTCTGCTTGCAGCGCGCGGCTTCGGTCCGTGATCATCCCTGGAGGGATTGAAACCGTAGCCGCAGGAAGGTCTCCCCGTTGTAGACCAGGTTGTCCGTGATCATCCCTGGAGGGATTGAAACAAGACGCTCAGGACACGGCGATTGATGTCCATGGCCTGTCCGTGATCATCCCTGGAGGGATTGAAACATCTCCTCTCGTGCCCGCACGGCGGGCCTACTGGTATCTGGTCCGTGATCATCCCTGGAGGGATTGAAACCGGCGGCAACCGCAGTTGTCGGCGTCCTCGGCTCGTCCGTGATCATCCCTGGAGGGATTGAAACGTAGCAGCCGGGCGGCCTCCGCCGGTCCCTGCGTTCGTCCGTGATCATCCCTGGAGGGATTGAAACGTCCTCCGGGCGGTGAAATACCCCAGGTAGATCGTCGTCCGTGATCATCCCTGGGGGGATTGAAACTCGTATATTTTGCATGTTCTAAACGCAGATACGCGTCCGTGATCATCCCTGGAGGGATTGAAACACCCCGACTGGAGTGTCCAGTGGAGCCTCACCCACGGGTCCGTGATCATCCCTGGAGGGATTGAAACCCACGCAGGACCGCCACGTCGGTATGGAGAGCTTCCTGTCCGTGATCATCTCTGGAGGGATTGAAACTCGACAGCCTCGGCCAGGCGCTCTCTTCCGGACGGCGTCCGTGATCATCCCTGGAGGGATTGAAACGTGACCGGCTCGACGGCGGGCTTCTCGATCGCGGTTGTCCGTGATCATCCCTGGAGGGATTGAAACATGACGCGCTGGCCGGCGTGCGCGAGCACGCGCTGGTCCGTGATCATCCCTGGAGGGATTGAAACTCAGCCGCTGGGGAATGGCCGGCGCGGAGAGCGCTGAGTCCGTGATCATCCCTGGAGGGATTGAAACCGACACCACCGGAACATTTTTGCGAGGGCAGTGAGGTCCGTGATCGTATCTGGAGGGATTGAAACACCACCGGTGATCGCGAGATTGAAAAACTGGGGGTCGAGGTCCTGTCCGCATACGGGTCGTACCTATGACGCGCAGACGAAGTGCGTCGCTTGCCAGAACGCGGGGATTCGCTCCTGCTGGGTCTTCGATCCGAAGATCCTGTCGGTGACCGTCCGTCTGCTCGGCGGCCACGGAGCTTATGACGTCGTCGCCACCGTCCGTGGTGGCGACCGCTGTGAACTCGCGGAACCGTTCTCTGCCGCGTTCCGCCTTGCCGGCCTACTGGCCTGAGTCCCTATTTGAGACCACGCCTTGGCCGATGGACGGCCGTTCCAGGTTCGATAATGATTTTGATCATGGT
>NZ_CAAAFO010000053.1:1955-5358 GCF_900634715.1 Candidatus Protofrankia californiensis
GTGGCGATCCTGTCCGACTCGGCAACGGTCCGTCGGCTTGCTGAGTCCGAGGCTGAGCTCGCGCGCGGAGAGATCGCCACCGAGGATGACCTGGCGACAGTGATGGAAGGCAACTATCCGCGGATGTAACGGAACCTCGATGCGGACGGGCCATGACCAAACCTTGGATGCGGAGCCACTCGACTACTTTTGGTTATCGTGCGTGCTCCCGGGTCGCTTTGGAAGAAGACCGAAGACCGCAACGTGGCCTCTTCGGTGGGCGTGTGTGCTGTAGGCCAACGTCCATCGAGAGTGATGGCGCGCGAAGGCCTATGCGTCGCGCCCCTCGGGTCAAAGACGTCGAGGCCATATGGCATCCTCTCTCGGTAACCTGCCGCGACAAGATGGACACCTGCGACAACCGGAGACCGGGGAGGGGGCCGGGCGCGGAGTCGATCCGCTATGAACCGGGTTCTCGTCGGGTTGGTCGATCTTGATGACTGTCGGCAGCGTATCGAGAGGTTGTCGTCGCCGTCGTCCGTCAGTACCTGATGGGTAGCGGCGACCTGCCGGTTACCTGGGGCCGGGCACGCAGCACCGGCGGCAGACAAGATCAGAGCGTGAGGGGATCGGGGGAGTCGTATGAGGTTTCGGGTGGATGTTGCCGCGGATGTGGACAGCATTCCGTGGCCGCAGGTGTTCAGTCCGGCGCGCGGGGTTGCCTACGATCTGATCCGCGCCCAGGACGAGGCGTTGGCGGCCGAGCTGCACGATCATGGTTATGCAGGTAGTTCGTTGCGTCCGCTGGGTTTGTCGTCGCCGTGTTTCCGTGGGGCGGGTCGGCGTACCGGTGTGTACGGGGCGTCGGGTGATGGCTCGGTCTGGTTCGGTTCTCCGGTACCGAGAGTGGCCGCGGCGCTGCTGGCGGGCATGGCGGGGCGTACCGACATCCGCTGGGGCACGGTTCCGCTGCGGGTGCGGGGCGTACAGCTGGAACCGGTGCCGGATCACAGCTCGGGAGAGGTCGTCTTTTCGACGGTGACACCGGTGCTGGTGAAGTTCGAGGACCAGTTCATCCACCCCGACCATCCACGGTATATGGAACGGTTGTGCCACAACCTGCGTCACAAGGCGGACGTGCTGGGCCTGCCCGCCGAGGTCGAGGTCGAGGTGCTGTCACACGGATATCCGCGCAAGTTTCTCGTACAGCGCGCGCCACGGCATGGAAGTACCGTCCAGCTGCGGATGCGTGCCTCGTCCATGTTGCTCGACGCCCTTTATGAATGGGGTCTGGGACTCAACACGAATCAGGGATTCGGCTGGATTCTATGACCGGGTTAGTTTACAGGGAAACGCTGCGGGTGGGCGCATTGCCGTTCACGCATCATCCGCTTCAACGCGCTGGCGCCTGGTCGGTCATGACGCTGGCCGGACGAGACCGTCCTGATGACGTAACCGTGACGGATCTCGACGATGTCGCGGCGAAGCTTGTGCGGGACGTCGTGCGGGCATCAGTGGCAGCCAAGGATTCTGCCGCCTACGACTGGTGGAAGGTCCTGTACGCGCTGTTCCCGAACGCGAAGCCGACCCATGCGGGCCGGTCCAGGGACACCGCCGTGTTGACCCGCGAGGTGGAGCAGTTCTTCATCGTGGAGCGGGCGGGCGCCGTGCTGCGGCCGTGCGTGTTCTGCGGTGCGCCGGCCGCAGCGCTGTGGTCGAAGTCGATGTTGCCGATGTTCGACACGACCAAGTTCCTCAATACGCTCCCGCCGCGTGCGGCGGGCTGGCCGGTGTGCCGGGCGTGCCGGATCGCGTTGTGGGCGATGCCGTACGGCGCCGCGGTGACAGCCGGGTCCGCAACGGTGCTGACCTGCGACGACGACGCTGTCGAGCGGGCCTTCGTGGTGGACAACTGCGAGCGTGCCGCCCGGATCCGGCAGACCGGCTTCAGCTCCCTGCCGTCGAACGCCTCACCGGAGGCGGTGACGTTGTGGGCATTGCGCACCTACGCGAAATCGCGACCTGTCGCGGCAACCTTGTGGATGTTCAAGAACGACAACCAGGAGCCGTGGCTGCGTGTCACCGGTACCCGGCTCGCCGTCGTGGGATTCCTGCACGTCCTGCCCGCGAACAAGGATGCCGACCGGGGCTGGCGACGGCTCGAACACGCGTTGACCCGGCGTGCCGCGGACGGAGCGGTTGTCCGCAGCGGCCGTGACGTTATTGCCCGGACGTTGTTCGATCCCGCGAACGGTCCCCGGGACCGGTTGTTGGTCGAGATGTTCAACTGCCGCGACTCGATTGACAAAATGCCGGGGTCGACTCTGCGGGCTTGGCGGGCTCTGTTCGCGCTGTATCTGAGGGAGATGTGTGGAGTGGATTCGGGTGTCTTGAAACCCGTCACCGAACTGCTGGTCGACTGGATCACTGCTGAGGCCAATCCCCGTGGTCGGTTCAACGAGTACCGAAAGGTGGCCGGCCGCGCATTCCTGTTGCAACGTCTGTTGATGGAGGCGAGCGGTCGGCTGCTGCTCGACGGGCGCCGTCCGTCAGATATCACCGGGGTGACAGGGGCACTGTTCGGGTCGACCCCGCAGGGGTGGCAGCTTCGCGGCCAGTTGTTCTTCGAGGTCGTTGCCGAGCTGGTCGTGCGCAAGGCGCCGATTGGCACCCGGGACGACTCCGACGATTCTGACGACGGTGAACAGGACGGCCCGCTGGTGGGGGTCGACCCGGTCGACGACGAGGATGAACAGGGGGATGTCTGATGGCGTTTCTGGCAGGCAAGATCGTGCTCGCGGTGGAGGCGGGCGCGCCGAACAACGGTGCCGGTGACGGGACGACCGGCAGAGTGAAGAAGACCCGGATCCGGGGCCGCGACTATCCGTATGTGTCCGCGCAGGCGTTCCGCCGGTGGCTGCGGGACACGATGACCGCCGCCGGGTCGGTGCCGTCGCCCACCCAGCGGGTCGGTAAGGCACAGAACAAGGCCCAGAAGGCGACCACGGCCGCGGACCCGATCCAGTATGTCGACGACGACCTGTTCGGTTACATGAAGGCCACGGCGAAATCCAGCGACGAGGCCACCACCGTCCGTGATACGCCGTTCATGGTCGGCACATTCCTCGCGGTCGAGCCGGTGCGACCGACCGAGGACTTCGGCGTGATGTCCCGGGACATTCCCGAGCCGGTACTGCACGCACACGAGTTCTACACCGCTGATCTGGCAGCGCCGTTCCTGCTGGACGTTCCGCGAGTCGGCACGTTCACCCTGCCGGCCGCGAACGGGTCGGGGCGGCCGAACTACCTGGACGAGAAAACCGCGTTGGGTGTCGCGTCGGCGGTACAGGCGGGCGCCATCACGCAGGCGTTCCGTGGTCACACCGCGGTGCGCCTGCCGTTGGCCTCCCGCCGGGAGCGGGTC
>NZ_CAAAFO010000053.1:5712-6751 GCF_900634715.1 Candidatus Protofrankia californiensis
CTCCCGGCGCTGATTGCTGTGGTGCCCATGGCGGGTGGGGTGAACCCGCTCGGATTCGTCATCGACGGCGCCGAGGACGGCACCGGTCTTCAGATCCGCGGTGAGGTACTGCGTAAGGAACTGGCCGCCTGGCAGGGCGAATGGGAGCCGCCGGTGCTCGTCGGTTGGCGACCCGGGTTCCGCGACACCCTGCGCAAGCAGTTCGAAGCCGACCTCGCCGAGGAGATCGCCGCCGGACAGGTGGTGGTCGGCCATCCGCGGACGGTGTTGCTCGCGCTCGCCTCACGGGTCCGTTCCGGGCAGCACGACGCCTGGTTCGACGACCCGGCACGGTGAATTCGGTGGGTGGGCAGCGGACCTCGGTCGAGGCTCTGCGGGTCGAGTTGTTCGCACCGGTCGCCTCGTTCCGGGATCCGATGTTTCCCGGGGTCACCCGATGCCTTCCCGTCCCGGCGTTGTCCACGGTGCGGGGGATGCTTGCGGCTGCTACCGGCCGTCCCGACGAGCCGGTGCGGATGGGGATGGCGGCGAGCGCGGCCGGCGAAGGCGTCGACCTGGAGACTTACCATCCGATCGCCGCGGACGGCAGCAATCCTGCTGTTGGCGGCCGGGTCGGACCGGGGAAGGGCGGCGCCACCGTCCGGGAACGGCCGTTCCTAACCGGTGTGCGCGTGACCCTGTGGATTCCGGGTGCGGACGGCCGGCGGATCGAAGCCGCGCTGCGCCGGCCGGTCTGGGGGCTGAGACTGGGCCGCTCCCAGGACCTGGTGCATCTGCGGGGCCAACCCCGGTGGACGGTGCTGCACCCGACCGCGGAGGCCGTGGTCGGCCACGCACTGGCCCCACCGGACGGTCACACCGCGCCCCAGGCGGTGTCCGTGCGGCTCGCCGAGACCATCAGCGCCGACCGTCTACGTACGGTATACGCATCGTATCTGTGGTGCCCGACGCCGGCAGGACGGCAGCCAGTTCACGATGCCTACCGTGACGAGGGCACCGGCGAGGCGGTCTGGCTCCACGGCCCCGACAGCGCCGACAG
>NZ_CAAAFO010000053.1:7088-10838 GCF_900634715.1 Candidatus Protofrankia californiensis
CAGACAGGGCAGACAGGGCTCGGGGTCACGGTGAGCTCGACCAGGTGCTCGCGAAGTCCGCCACCGGCTCCGCGCTCGGCCGCCCCGAGTCGCTCACCGCGCACTCCGCGGCGGTGCGCGACGCCGCCCGCATGGTCGCCGACCGCATCGGCCCGGCCGGGCCGATCGCCGCGGAACCGCGCTTCTGGACGTGGGTGGAGCAGGCCGCACTGCTCCACGACGCCGGCAAGGTCGCCGCCGGTTTCCAACGGCAGCTGCGGGTGCGCAAGGCGCCGTGGGGCGAGCGTCACGAAGTGTTCTCGTTGGCCTACGTGGACCTGCTTACCGCTGGTCAGCCCGACCGCGATCGGCTTATGACGGCCACCGGCGTCGCCTTCCACCACCGATCGTTGACGGTCAGCGGTGGTCTCGGCGGCGGCCTGGCCGACAGTTACCCGTATGACGGCGGCTGGGAACGCCGGTTCGGCCGCAACCCGGACGCGCTCGCCGACGAACCGCGCGTCCAGGTCACTCCGGTGCGGCACTCCGAGCTGCTCGCCTGGTTCACCGGCCAGCTCGCAGCGGCCCTGCCGCAACCGGACGGCCGACGGCTGTGGCAGCGTGCCCGCGATCTGTTCGCGGCGACCCGGGACGCCTGGATCGACCCGGTCACCCCCGACGCAGGGCTGCTGGCCGTCCTGCTCCAGGGGGCGGTCACCCTCGCCGACCACTGCGGGTCCGCCCATGTGCCGCTGCAGCGGCACATGCCGTTACCGCGGCGATTCCTCGACCGGCTGGCCACACCGTACGATCATCAGCGGCGCGCGGCTGCGGTCGACGGCCATCTGATCCTGATCGCACCGACCGGCAGCGGCAAGACCGAAGCGGGCCTGGCATGGGCATCCACCCAGCTCGCCACCATGCCGGGTGGGCCCCGGCTGGTGTGGGTGCTGCCCTACCGGGCGTCCATCGACGCAGCCGTCGACCGGTTCACCCGTGATCTCGACCCGCCGCCGGGCCAGGTCACGCCCGATATCGGTGTGCTGCATTCCACCGCGGCCCGCACGCTGCTCACCCGCGCGGTGGCGGAGGACTGCGCCCCCGGCGTCGACGACGCACGCAAGGCGCGCGCTCGGGCGGGCGCCATGCGCCTGTTCGCTCAACGGGTGCGGGTCGCCACCCCCCACCAACTGCTGCGGGCGGCTATCGCGGGGCCCCGGTACTCCTCGGTCCTGCTGGAACAGGCCAACGCGCTGTTCGTCCTGGACGAGCTGCACGCCTACGACCCGGTCACCTTCGGCCGGATCTGCGCTGCGTTGAGATTGTGGGAGCGGCTCGGGAGCCGGGTTGCGGTGCTGTCCGCCACCCTCGCACCGCCTATGGTCGAACTTGTTCGGGACAGTCTCGAACTGCCGGTCACGGTGGCTCACGCCGCCGCCGGCACCGCGCCGGACCGCCACCGTCTCGTCCTCGACAACGAGCCGATCACCGCACCCGCGAGCCTGGCAGCCATCACGGGTTGGCTCGCGGAGGGACGCAGCGTCCTTGCCGTGGCCAATACCGTGGGTACGGCTCAGCAGTTGTATGCAAGTCTGGCATCGGCCGCTCGCGATCTCCTGCCGGACGACGAGAATGCGGCTCTGCTGCTGCATTCCCGGTTCAAAGCCCGTGATCGGGCACGGATCGAACAACGCATCACCGCCCGGCATCCCGAACGCAAACCCGGTCAGCCGGCCTTTCGCGGCGGGGGGCTCGTCGTATCCACCCAGGCCCTGGAAGTTTCGCTGTGCCTGGATTTCGACCGAGGGGCCAGCGAACTCGCTCCGATCGAGGCGGTCGCCCAACGTGCCGGCCGGGTCAACCGCCGTGGACGCCACCCCGACGGTCCCGTCGAATTCCGCGTTCACGCCGTGTCGTCCCACCTGCCCTACGAGGAGGAAGCTCTGGATGCGGCATGGGCTGCCATGCAGCGCACCGTGCTCCGAGATCCCAGGATTTCGGAGCACACGATCGACACCTGGCTGGCGGATGTCTACGCCACACCCTGGGGCCAGCAGTGGGCCCGCACCGCCCGCGACGCCCGTGATGAATTCACCGCCGGCTTCCTGACCTTCCGCAAGCCCTTCGAGGACCGTAGCGAGTTCGCCGACGGGCTCGACAAGGGCTTCGACACCGTGCACGTTCTGCACGCCGACGACGTCGAGGAATACCAGGCGTTGTCCGACAAGCGCGACGGTGACCCGCTGCTTGCCGAAGGGCTGCTGATCCCGCTTTCGTTCGGGCAGTATGCCGGTCTTCTCGGCAGGAAGCGCGTCCAGTTCCTGCGCGACCCGCGGAACTCCGTACTTCGCCTGGCCGTCGTCGATGTGCCTTATACGCCCGATACCGGCTTGGAACTGGCCCGTGGCCAGGATGTCGATCCCGGTGGGCACTCCGTACCCGCGGACACCGTCCTGTGAACGACGTCGGCCCGGCGAGCGACGTCGGCGTCGGCCTCGGGGACGGCGGCCTCGGCGGGGTTCACATCAAGTATCTGCTGCACTGCCCACGTCAGCTCTGGCTCTACATGCGCGGTTACCGTCCGGAGGCGTCCAGTGACCTGGTCGCCTTCGGTGAGGTCGTGGACGACACCACCTACACTCGCCGCCGCGACATCGACCTGGGCGAGGCGAAAATCGACTGGGTCACCACCGGCGCCGTCGTCCACGAGACCAAGTCTTCCCGGGCCACCTCGCCGGATCATGAGGCGCAGGTCCGGCATTACTGCCTGCTCCTGGAACGCCGAGGAGTCCACGTGCGCGGCGGGACGGTCCACTATCCGCTCATCCGCCGCACGGTCACCGTGGCATGGGACGATCAGGCCCGCGCCATCGCCCTGGACACCGAACGGCAGGCCCGTGCCGTCATCGAGACGCCGTCGATCCCGCCACGGCTGGAGCGCCGGCGGTGCCGCGGCTGTTCCTACACCGACTACTGCTGGGGACAGACATGAGCGCCGCCGGCCGCACCTACTGGCTGACCGAACCCTGCCGCATCCGCCGCGAGGACAACAGCCTGCGCATCGAACGGGCTGACAGCACCCCGGTGCGCGTCCCGATCACCGATGTCCGCGACCTGGTCACCTTCGACCATGTTGACATCAACACGGCGGCCGTCTCTCTTCTCGGCCGGCACGGGGTGACAGTCCATGTCCTGGACCACTACGGCAACTACGCCGGCGCACTTACCCCCGCGGAGGACATGTCCTCCGCTCAGGTGGTCCGCAGCCAGGTCACCCTCACCGCCGACCATGATCGTCGTACGACGGTCGCCCGCGCAATCGTCGCCGGCGCCGCGGCAAACGTGCGGTGGGCGCTCGACACCGACCTGCTCGATCGTGCCCTGGACACGCTCAACGGTCAGCTTCCGGACTGTCACAGCGCCGACCAGCTCATGGGGGCCGAGGGAAACTTCCGCCGCACCGCATGGGGCGTGTTCGACACGATCCTGCCGACCTGGCTGCGTCTCGACGGCCGTACCCGCCGTCCGCCCACCAACGCCGGTAACGCCTTCGTCAGCTACGCCAACAGCATCGTCTACGCTCGCGTCCTCACCGCCCTGCGCTGCACGCCACTCCACCCCGCGCTCGGGTTTCTGCACGCCGACACCGACCGCCGTCGCAACACCCTCGCACTGGACCTGGCCGAACCGTTCAAGCCGCTGTTCGCCGAACGCCTGCTGCGCCGCGCGGCAGCGCAGAAAACGCTGCGCCCCTCCGATTTCGAGACGGAC
>NZ_CAAAFO010000054.1:0-1324 GCF_900634715.1 Candidatus Protofrankia californiensis
CAGCAGTCGCCGACGTGCTCGACCGCGGCGAGCTGGTCCGTGATCATCCCTGGAGGGATTGAAACCCCGGCCCGCGCGGCTGGCTGGCCCTGGCGAACCACGTCCGTGATCATCCCTGGAGGGATTGAAACACTGGACCGAGCTGGGGCAGCGGATCGGGGAGCGCGTCCGTGATCATCCCTGGAGGGATTGAAACTGGTCCGCCTGCGGGTGGTTGGCCTGGTGGACTCGACGTCCGTGATCATCCCTGGAGGGATTGAAACGCGGTGGCGCGGTAGTGGGCCAGCAGCGCCGCTGTGGTCCGTGATCATCCCTGGAGGGATTGAAACAGGTCGGGCGCGGGCATCCCGCGCCGCCAGAACACGAGTCCGTGATCATCCCTGGAGGGATTGAAACCCATTCGCTCCAGGGAGATGACGCCGACTTCTCCGGTCCGTGATCATCCCTGGAGGGATTGAAACCTCCAGGGAGCCCGCCAGGTGCGTGCGGGCGTCTGTCCGTGATCATCCCTGGAGGGATTGAAACGTACTGTTCATGGTGCATCCCCTCCGTTCCGTGGGTGCAGTCCGTGATCATCCCTGGAGGGATTGAAACGTGTGGATGGTCTGTCCGCTGGCGATGTCTTGGATCGTCCGTGATCATCCCTGGAGGGATTGAAACGGGCCTCGCCCAGTCGGGCGAGTTCCGCGGGTCGGGGTCCGTGATCATCCCTGGAGGGATTGAAACGGCCGCACCCAGTCCGGGACGGCAACGGTCGTGGGGTCCGTGATCATCCCTGGAGGGATTGAAACCCGCGCTACTCGACCGCGCCCGATCCATTCTCGGCAGTCCGTGATCATCCCTGGAGGGATTGAAACTCGCCAACCCGGACCTGACCCTGGTGGCGACCGTCCAGGTCCGTGATCATCCCTGGAGGGATTGAAACACGATTGCAGTGGACGCGTAGATCGACGTCGTGCCCGGTCCGTGATCATCCCTGGAGGGATTGAAACCTGGGGACGCGGTCCCCGGGCAGGAGCTCCGGTACGACGTCCGTGATCATCCCTGGAGGGATTGAAACCCGACCGTTTCAACGATCCGACTACCGGGGTCGCGTCCGTGATCATCCCTGGAGGGATTGAAACGCCGCGGCAGAATTGATAGTGCAGCCCGGGAATCCTGTCCGTGATCATCCCTGGAGGGATTGAAACATCTCCCACTCGTCGCCGGCCGCGCCCAGCAGGGCCGGTCCGTGATCATCCCTGGAGGGATTGAAACGCCACGCGGGCGGCGTACGCCGCCTCAACCGCCGAGGTCCGTGATCATCCCTGGAGGGATTGAAACC
>NZ_CAAAFO010000054.1:1349-3638 GCF_900634715.1 Candidatus Protofrankia californiensis
CCCTGGAGGGATTGAAACGCCACGCGGGCGGCGTACGCCGCCTCAACCGCCGAGGTCCGTGATCATCCCTGGAGGGATTGAAACCCGTCCGGCAGTGGCGGCAGGAGCTCCATATCTCCTGTCCGTGATCATCCCTGGAGGGATTGAAACTTTCCCGGGGCCGCTCCCCGGGGTGTGACTTAACGTCCGTGATCATCCCTGGAGGGATTGAAACGGCGGACCACCCCGATCTGGGTGCCGTCCAGCGCTAGTCCGTGATCATCCCTGGAGGGATTGAAACGGGAGCAGGACTGCGGGTTGCGCTTCTGCTCGCCCGTCCGTGATCATCCCTGGAGGGATTGAAACCCTTGACAGCATCCAGGAGTTTCCGACTGGTCTCCGGGTCCGTGATCATCCCTGGAGGGATTGAAACCGCCGTTGAGCGAGGAGGGCTGACCCGATGCCCTGGTCCGTGATCATCCCTGGAGGGATTGAAACCAGTCCCGATGAGCGGACAGCCGGGCCGCAGGGAGCGTCCGTGATCATCCCTGGAGGGATTGAAACGTGAGCTGCTTTTTCGTCCGCCAGCTCGCGCCGCGTCCGTGATCATCCCTGGAGGGATTGAAACGCCGCGTGCGCCCGCAGCGACGGCCAATCCCGCCCGGTCCGTGATCATCCCTGGAGGGATTGAAACAGGATCGTGGCGACCCGATTGAACAGGTCCTGCATGTCCGTGATCATCCCTGGAGGGATTGAAACCCCGCTGCCTGCGTGCCGACCCGGCGGCGTTCCTGCGTCCGTGATCATCCCTGGAGGGATTGAAACCCGTGGAGGACAACCAGGGCGGGGACATGTGCGCGGTCCGTGATCATCCCTGGAGGGATTGAAACACGGGTCGCATCAGGCGCATCGCCAAGCGGCTCCGGTCCGTGATCATCCCTGGAGGGATTGAAACGCGGACAGCTCGACCTTGTTGGATGCGCTTGTTGTCCGTGATCATCCCTGGAGGGATTGAAACCGTCGAACGCGGGCAGTGCCGTGTTGGCGTACTGGTCCGTGATCATCCCTGGAGGGATTGAAACGTCTACCGGAGGCCGCCCGTGCGGTCGGCACCTCCTAGTCCGTGATCATCCCTGGAGGGATTGAAACGTGCCGTCCCGCCAGCTCCAGGCCACGTTGACCGCAGTCCGTGATCATCCCTGGAGGGATTGAAACTCGGGCGTCAGCCCGGCCCACACGCCGTCCTCGGCGGTCCGTGATCATCCCTGGAGGGATTGAAACAGGTACCGGTTCCCGTCGAGATCCCAAACGTAGGCGGTCCGTGATCATCCCTGGAGGGATTGAAACAGGCGGACAAGAAAGCGATCTACGACGCGGCCATGTCCGTGATCATCCCTGGAGGGATTGAAACTTCAGGTCTACGGCTGGGATCTCAAGCGCCTCGCGCGTCCGTGATCATCCCTGGAGGGATTGAAACAGATCAGTGACCCGAACGCGCCGATCGGCGTCCACCGTCCGTGATCATCCCTGGAGGGATTGAAACACGACCCACTGAAGGCCGGCAAGGAAGCGTCCTCGCGTCCGTGATCATCCCTGGAGGGATTGAAACTTACCGGCCAGGACTGGGAATACAAGATGATCCAGGGTCCGTGATCATCCCTGGAGGGATTGAAACGCCCGGCCGACCAGCACCCGGCACGTGAAATCGACCTGGTCCGTGATCATCCCTGGAGGGATTGAAACGTGACGGCATACTGTCCCATCAGACGGGACAGGAGGCGTCCGTGATCATCCCTGGAGGGATTGAAACTTGTCCCAGAAATACTCCTCTCCTTCCTCCCTATCCGTCCGTGATCATCCCTGGAGGGATTGAAACCCGCCCGGCGTGGCCCGGACGTACCGGGCCTCCACCGGTCCGTGATCATCCCTGGAGGGATTGAAACGGAGACGGCCGAGATCTGCACTGGCGAGGACGGCGCGTCCGTGATCATCCCTGGAGGGATTGAAACGTGGTCGTCCACGAAGTCATGCTGCCTCCGTTGATGAGGTCCGTGATCATCCCTGGAGGGATTGAAACGCGCTGTGCTTGTAGATCTTTCCGGCGCCGTGGCAGGTCCGTGATCATCCCTGGAGGGATTGAAACAGTCGTACTGGCTGTTGCCGCGCCCTTGCGCCCAGGTCCGTGATCATCCCTGGAGGGATTGAAACCGGTCCACGTGCACTGGTAGTGACCCGTTACCGGGTCCGTGATCATCCCTGGAGGGATTGAAACTGCTGATCAGAATGTGTGTGATGTAGACCACATGATGA
>NZ_CAAAFO010000054.1:3992-6401 GCF_900634715.1 Candidatus Protofrankia californiensis
CTGCTGCGGCGTCAGGTCCGTGATCATCCCTGGGGGAATTGAAACTACTAGCAGATGACAGCAGATGCAATCCTATGTCAGGTCCGTGATCATCCCTGGAGGGATTGAAACTCCCACCCCTGTCCCGGTGGGCGCGATGGGACGTGGTCCGTGATCATCCCTGGAGGGATTGAAACTGGGTCGCGGATCGGTTGGGTCCAGACGCGGGACCTGTCCGTGATCATCCCTGGAGGGATTGAAACCAGAGTCTCCTGAACGGTGCCCGCCCATCCGTTTTGCCCGTCCGTGATCATCCCTGGAGGGATTGAAACCCGAGCGGCTCTGGCGGCGTGCCATCCCGCGCTGGTCCGTGATCATCCCTGGAGGGATTGAAACATGTGCCTGGCGCGCCAGAACGCCTGATCGTTCATGGTCCGTGATCATCCCTGGAGGGATTGAAACGGGATCCGGACGTCCAGGACGCCCGAGCCTGCGTCCGTGATCATCCCTGGAGGGATTGAAACCCGCGGCGTTTTGGCACCTTGGGCGGCCTGATCCCGGGTCCGTGATCATCCCTGGAGGGATTGAAACCACGGGCCGAGGCTTGGATCAGGGAGGCCCTCGCCAGGTCCGTGATCATCCCTGGAGGGATTGAAACATGACCTTGTTGAACAGGCCGTGACGTTCGTCCGTCCGTGATCATCCCTGGAGGGATTGAAACACGTCGCTGGGTAGCGCCGAGAATACCGAGACAAAGGTCCGTGATCATCCCTGGAGGGATTGAAACACGCGAAACCACTGGTTCAGCGGAATGCTGTTCGTGTCCGTGATCATCCCTGGAGGGATTGAAACAAGCGGTCCCCTGCCATCAGGCAGACCACTCCTTCAAGTCCGTGATCATCCCTGGAGGGATTGAAACACGCACGACAACCTGGATGACATCCCCTCCGGCGCCCGGGTCCGTGATCATCCCTGGAGGGATTGAAACCGGGCGCTGGACCGGCTGCCGCCGGAGCCGGAGCCGGTCCGTGATCATCCCTGGAGGGATTGAAACGCGGCGGTTGGCCGGTCCATGGTCGGCCCCCTAGCCCGTCCGTGATCATCCCTGGAGGGATTGAAACGTCGTCCCGGTCTCCCCGCCGGCGGCCGGCGAGGCTGGTCCGTGATCATCCCTGGAGGGATTGAAACGAGTGCGCGTGCAGCCGGCCGTAGGAGTCGTCTTCTGGTCCGTGATCATCCCTGGAGGGATTGAAACGTGCCACAAGGGCCGGCACGGCCACGCCGCCACGGGTCCGTGATCATCCCTGGAAGGATTGAAACTCGTTCTCATCAGGCTGCGGCATTTACCGGACCCACGTCCGTGATCATCCCTGGAGGGATTGAAACGGGAACACGATGACGTCGTCGGGGCTGTTGACGAGTCCGTGATCATCCCTGGAGGGATTGAAACGCTGTGGTTCCAGGCCACCCGGCCGGCCGGGTCCTGTCCGTGATCATCCCTGGAGGGATTGAAACAAACACCGTTGCCGGTCTGCGCGCTGGACAGGTTCGGCCCGTGATCATCCCTGGAGGGATTGAAACTGGTCCTGCACGAGACCGATCAGGGCCGCCGGTTGGCTGGTCCGTGATCATCCCTGGAGGGATTGAAACGCCGACCGTCCGGTGAGCCGCAGCCGTTCCGCCTCCGTCCGTGATCATCCCTGGAGGGATTGAAACCTTGTCCGATCGCTCGCGCTACCGCTGTGGCATCCCGTGTCCGTGATCATCCCTGGAGGGATTGAAACCCCTGTGGGCGGCTATGACCGCGCGGCAGGAGGCCGTCCGTGATCATCCCTGGAGGGATTGAAACGGTTGAGCCCGGCGTAGAGGTCGCCACCAGCGGGTCCGTGATCATCCCTGGAGGGATTGAAACCCACGGCCCTTGATGCCATGCCCAGCGTGGCCGTAGTCCGTGATCATCCCTGGAGGGATTGAAACCCGCGCTGGCCCGGGAGCACCGGGCCGCCCTTATCGGTCCGTGATCATCCCTGGAGGGATTGAAACATCGCGAACGCCACCGGGTCCAGTGCCTGCGACTCGGCGTCCGTGATCATCCCTGGAGGGATTGAAACCCGAGCACCTCGCTGCCGACCCGCCGCCGTCGATGGTCCGTGATCATCCCTGGAGGGATTGAAACATGTCGAGCGCGGTGCACACCGCCTCGTACTGCTCACGTCCGTGATCCTCCCTGGAGGGATTGAAACAAGACGTACCAGCCGCGCGACGAGGAGGGCTACCAGGTCCGTGATCATCCCTGGAGGGATTGAAACTGCCTCAACAACCTTGGCATTGCTGGCCATGACGCGTCCGTGATCATTCCTGGAGGGATTGAAACCTTTAGGCGGCGGGGTTGGCCTGGCGTGCCGCGAGTCCGTGATCATCCCTGGAGGG
>NZ_CAAAFO010000055.1 GCF_900634715.1 Candidatus Protofrankia californiensis
GACCGCCTCCACCGCCGCCCAGCTCGGTGATGCCGCCGAGGCGCTGGGCCGGGAGCGCAACGCCTATGTCGCCGAGATCGTGCTGCCACAGATCGGGCGGGTGCAGGCCACTCTGGCGACCGCCGACCCGGCGCAGGCCATGGGCGAGCTGGCCGAGGTGACACGGGCCTTCGGCGGCCAGCCGATCTTCACGACGGTGGAGGAGTTCGACCGGTGGATGGGGGACCGCGACGCGGTGCTCAGACTCGATCCGAACTGGTGACACGGCGAATCCTGGAAGAGGGAGGTGTGGGACGGAGCGTCCCAAGACCTGCCGCTGGCTTGCGACACGCCGACACGTGCCGCCTCCGTGGTCGATTTGTTACTAGCGCTAGACTACCCTCTTGACGTAATCGTCTGATTTGTCCAAAATAAAATAATTACTGATATTAGGAGCGATCTCTCGGTCTGCTCGGAAAGGCTTTCGCGGCAACAGGCGTGCGTCGAAGCATTAGTCTGCATCGGTCTGTGCACGGGGGATATACATGAGTCTTGAAGAGGATCTAGCAACATGGATTGCATCGCGGCCAGTCTGGCAGCAAGTCGCCGCTATGCGGCTATGCCGGGGTGAGTCCTTCGACGAGGCTGCAATTGCCGCTATTGCGGATAGTCTTATTGCGGGTGAAGCCACGGATGTGGTTCATCTGACCAAAGAGGACATCCCAGGTGCGTCAGTTGCTGCTGGTGTCAAACTAGTGGCGCTGAAAGATCTTGCTGGTATCAACGCATTGGCGGCCGATCAGGAGCTGACTTTCGGTTCGACGGGCATCACGGTCATCTACGGTCACAACGCTAGCGGTAAATCAGGGTATGCAAGGCTGCTTAAGAATGCAGTTGGTGCCCGGGTTCGTGATGACGTCTTGGGGGATGTTTTCGCTGCAGGTGATACAAAAGAACAACACGCCGTCGTGAAATACGTTGACGGAATCAACCCCGAAGGTCAAGAATGGACCTGGTCGGCTTCGCCCAACGTAGAGCTGCAACAGATACACTTCTATGATGAAGCGTGTGGGAACGCGTACCTGAGCACGAATTCCCAAATTACCTATCAGCCATCGGCTTTGGTGCTACTGGACCGGCTTGTCGCCGTGTGCGATGCTGTCCGTGCGGTGCTTGAACAGCGAATGCGCGACAGTGATCTATCGAAGTCTGCATTACCGTCGGTGCCAGCTGATACGGCTGCCGCTCGTTTTCTCACAGGCTTGAAGGCAGCCACATCTTCAGAGGAGATTGACGCTCAATGCGAGGCGCCGACAGACGCCATAGAGACCCTCAGCACGCTGCTTTCGGAAGAGGCGCGACTCAAGACGAGCGAACCGGCAAAAGAGCAAAATCGCCTGCGGGCCCTAGCCGGCAACTTGGAGGCGATTGGAAAGTACTGCGATCGGGTGGCAGAATCGCTGTCTCCGCAAGGGTTGGAAGCGCTGACTAAAGTACGGACGGATGCGCTGGAACTGCGGGCGGCTGCGAGCGTGGCTTCCTCGCAGAGCTTCGATAGCGAGCCGGTACCGGGTGTTGGTACGGCTACGTGGCGTGCATTGTGGGAAGCGGCGCGTGCCTACTCCGAGGCAGAAGCATTCCACGATCATCCGTTTCCAGTGGCGGATGCAGGGAGCCGGTGTGTGCTATGCCAACAGGAGCTTTCAGTAGATGCGGCGCAGCGGCTGCAACGTTTCCAGGCATTCATGTCGGACAGAACCGAGAGAGACGCTGCTAAAGCTGAGCAGGAACTTGAGTCGTCACAACAAGCGATAAGAAGCTTGGCTAAGCCGCTGCGTGATGGAACCACTGCGACAGCGCAGATACGGATCAGTGAGCCTTCACTTGCTGACGAGCTCGACAGCTGGATAGCCGATGCAGAGAAGACGTGTGAGTCGGTTGTGAACTGGCTCGCGGGAACAGGCGATCTTGATGTGACCGGACTTGAGGCGAGCCCGGGATCGATGTTGGCTGAGCGTGCTAAGCAACTTAATGAAAATGCCGCGGCGATTGATACCGCCAGTTTCACTGAGAGCCTGCGGGCGGCCACCGCCCGAACGGCAGAATTGCAAGGCGTTGTTACTCTGTCCGGTTGCAAGAATGTGATCATAGAAGAGGTAGATCGCCTCCAAGAAATCGCCAAAATCAAGTCAGCCAAAAAGCTGACAGACACCGGAGCAATTACAAAAAAATCTTCAGACCTGACTCGCATTCATGTCACTAGGTCCGTACGTGACCGCTTCACGCGGGAATCTGAAAAATTGCGACTCCGTCATATTACGCTCGATGACACGAGCGGGGTTAAAGGGCGACTACTGCATCGCCCAGCGCTGCTTGGCCCTGTTGCCCCCGTCGAGGTCACCAAAGTACTGAGCGAGGGAGAGCAGACAGCGCTCGGCCTGGCCGGCTTCTTTACGGAGATCGTTTTTGATAGTACGAAGTCGGCGGTTGTCCTTGACGATCCGGTCACCTCGTTGGACCACGAGCGGCGGTCGCTGGTGGCGAGGCGGCTTGTGGAGCTTGCCGCCGATCGACAGGTTATCGTCTTCACCCACGAGGTGACCTTCGTAGGCGATCTGCTTCGCCACGCTAACGAGGCACATGTTCCGGTGACTGCGCGTTCGATCCAACGCAAAGGTCACACGCCGGGTATCTGTGTAGATGACTATCCTTGGAAAGCCAAAGACGTGGGGACTCGCATAAGCGATCTTGTAAATGATTTGGCTAATATTAAGCGTGAGTGTGGTAATTGGAACCAGGATATGTACGAGGAACGTTGCGCGTTGTGGGCCGGGAAGCTCTCGGAAACTTGGGAACGTGCGGTCAACCTGGAGATCGTCTACGAAGTCGTAGACCGTGGTACATCGGAAGTGCGACCTAAGAAGTTTCGAATCTTGTCGGCAATAACCGAGCAAGATAACGAAGAATTCCAGGCTGGCTATGGGCGCTGTTCACAGTGGGCAAGGCGGCATGATAAAGACCCAGAAATCAATTTTGTCGCTCCCGATCCTGTTGATATGGAGGGCGAACTGGGCAGATTTCGTCAATGGCATAAACGTATTAGGGCTTATCGGAACGGCTGACTGCGACTCCTCGTATTTTCGCCGCGGTTGCCGCACTTCATCTCTCAGGAAGAAGCGGCAACCGCCTTGGTCGATCGTCGTCTCGTCCTAGCTATACTGCAGCTACATAGGCGACGTGCGCATTGTCGTGGTGCGAGCGTTTGATCCGTCACCCATCTACCGGTATCGTTGATCTTCTTCTGAATTCTGGAGTTTGTAGTCTCCAGTCACAGTCAACTTATTGATCATGCGCATATCGTTCGTGGCGTCACGAAACTGAAGTACAGCAGGATCGTCAGCCACCCACCACGACTCGCCATCGATTCTGATCACCCGAATCATGTCGACATAGCGCCAGCACCCCTACTCGCAAGCCACCCCATCCCCATCCCGATCAAGTCCAGACCTGTAACCCGGCTCGCCCCGGGACAGCGGTGCTGCCCCGGCGGCCCGTGCCTCGCTGCAATTGGCGTAGTACACCGTGCTGGACCTGGTCGTCTCCACCGGCTCTGGTTCTGGCTCGGGGTCGGCCGGGCGGGGCGTTGTTGCCACCGGCCGTGGGGCAGTCGTGGCTCTCGTCGCCGGTGTGATGGTGGCGGGGGTAGGGGCTATCACTATGGGTTGTGGCACCATGGTCACCGGTACGGCCGTCGCGACCGTACCGCCGACCCGCTGCGCCAGTTCCCGCCAGCGCTGGTCACCGTTGTCGAGGGCGTTGGTCGTCCGCTCCCACAGCTCGGCGAGGGTGACACTGCCTCCACCGGTCCAGATCTTGTCGCACCACTGGGCGGCGTCGGCGTAGTAGCCGGCGCCGACGTGGAACAGCTGTTGGACCCCGGCGTCCGGCGCGGCCGGATAGTCCCGGGCGGTCTGCGCCAGGCTGGCGAGGGTCTGACAGGCCGGCTGTAGGGATGTGCCGTCCTGGGCGGCGATGTACTGGCGGACGGCCGCGGCCGATGTAGCGATCTGCCCCCGTAGGTCCGCGCTGCCGTCGTACCAGGTTCGGGCCGCAGCCGTGCTGGTGGCGCTCGGGCCGGCGGTGACGCTGGCCGTCGGCTGCTTGCTGTCACCGCCGGACGACGCTATGGCGGTGATGGCGATGATTGCCACGACGATGGCGATCAGGCAACCGCAACCCTGGCGTTTCTCCTGCGGGCTCATGTCAGCCCATGACCTGCGTCGTCCCCCTGCCATGGTTCCCCCCGTTGTCACCCAGTGGCCTGG
>NZ_CAAAFO010000056.1:0-897 GCF_900634715.1 Candidatus Protofrankia californiensis
CGGGGATCTGGCTCGTCGATGCCTTCGATGTACGGGGTCCGTGATCATCCCTGGAGGGATTGAAACATTGGCTCGACGCTGGCGACGAGGACGACCCGTGCAGTCCGTGATCATCCCTGGAGGGATTGAAACGCTGCTAAATCGACGCGGCTCGACGACTACACGGGTCCGTGATCATCCCTGGAGGGATTGAAACGCGTGCTGGAGAGCGGCGGGACGACCGGGGCCGCGAAGTCCGTGATCATCCCTGGAGGGATTGAAACGCGGACGTGCCGCATCCCGCGCGATGCAGATCTCCAAGTCCGTGATCATCCCTGGAGGGATTGAAACACCGCGCCCGGCAGCTGCTCGGCGCGACGACAGGAGGTCCGTGATCATCCCTGGAGGGATTGAAACACGACACCGCATACACCGCGTCCTGGGACTGTGCGAGTCCGTGATCATCCCTGGAGGGATTGAAACCCCTCCGGAATCGACTTCGCCGTCCACCCGTTCGACGCGTCCGTGATCATCCCTGGAGGGATTGAAACCCCTCCGGAATCGACTTCGCCGTCCACCCGTTCGACGCGTCCGTGATCATCCCTGGAGGGATTGAAACGCGCGATCCGCAGCCGCTTCTGGAGCTCTGCGGAGGTGTCCGTGATCATCCCTGGAGGGATTGAAACTACCAGCGCGGATCCGCCATCTCCCCGTCACGGCGAGGTCCGTGATCATCCCTGGAGGGATTGAAACGGATTAGTTCCCCACCTGACGTGGGGGTCGAGTGCCCGTCCGTGATCATCCCTGGAGGGATTGAAACGCGAATTTCCCCAACGGCCCGGCGATCTCCTGCAGTCCGTGATCATCCCTGGAGGGATTGAAACCAGCGCACATCCGTGTCGCCGCAGTACGTCGGCG
>NZ_CAAAFO010000056.1:1058-1793 GCF_900634715.1 Candidatus Protofrankia californiensis
ATGTGCCACAGCAGCACGTCGGCGCAGCGGCCGAAGTCCGTGATCATCCCTGGAGGGATTGAAACCTGGCCTGATTCTGCGCAGACTCGCCGCGATCTGGTCCTGTCCGTGATCATCCCTGGAGGGATTGAAACTAATTCGTGCCCGGGACGCGTGCCCGACCCAGCGCGAGTCCGTGATCATCCCTGGAGGGATTGAAACAGCGGTAGCCGTCTCCTTGGTCATCTCGCGTCCTTGTCCGTGATCATCCCTGGAGGGATTGAAACGCAGCGCGCCCAGCGCGGCCGTGAGCGTCCAGTCCCGCGTCCGTGATCATCCCTGGAGGGATTGAAACGCCCGAAGGGCGGCGGCAAGTCGAACATCCTCAACGTGTCCGTGATCATCCCTGGAGGGATTGAAACTACTTGGGCCAGAGCCTGGTGTTGCCGAGCAAGCCCTGTCCGTGATCATCCCTGGAGGGATTGAAACAGGAGTGGCTGAGCACATTCGCTTTCAAGCAGAAGTCCGTGATCATCCCTGGAGGGATTGAAACCCGGCGCCCAGCGTCTTCCAGCCCTGGTGCGAGAACGGTCCGTGATCATCCCTGGAGGGATTGAAACTACTCGGCTTCGGGCGCGAACTGGTCGTCGTCGCATTCGTCCGTGATCATCCCTGGAGGGATTGAAACCGCGGTCGACTTCTTTGCGTGCCAGCCTTGCCCGCTGTCCGTGATCATCCCTGGAGGGATTGAAACTT
>NZ_CAAAFO010000056.1:2225-4153 GCF_900634715.1 Candidatus Protofrankia californiensis
ACAGCGACGACGACCGCCCGGCCGCCCGCCGTCGGCCGGTCCGTGATCATCCCTGGAGGGATTGAAACGCGAGGCGGAGCAGCCAGCCGGCGTCACCGGGCTTGTCCGTGATCATCTCTGGAGGGGTTGAAACTGTAGGGGCGAGGTGGAGCGTCAGACCTTGGGGATCGTCAAGTTCTCAAGCCATGCCTTCCATGCTGGTTGTTCTCGCTCGACGAAGCCGGGGGCGTCCTCGGAGAACAGGTAGCCCTCGATCGCGGTGGCGGTCGCGCCGTCGCCCTTGTCGTGGGCGAAGAACCCGAGAAAGCCGGGGACGGGATCGGTCAGGCGCAACAATAGTTCGTTCGGCCCCGGCGACATGCTGATCCGCTCGACATGACCGGTGAGGCCGCGAACATCGACCGGTTGACCGACCTTTTCGGCATCGAGGGCCTGGCGCAGGACCGACCATACGGCGTCGACGCGGCCCGGTATGTCGGCGGCGACCGACATCGAGGTGACTCGCTGGCCCGGGAAGTGCGTGAGGTAGAGGCGGAGGTTGTCGAAGAAGGGCACCCAGTGCTTCTCCATGTCGTCGAAGAACTCCTGCTCCCAGCCGGCGCCCGTACCGAATGCGCTGCTCACGACCTGGAGCACACATGTGCCGCCCGGCCGCGCTTCGACGAGGAACTCGGTGACCATCGGAGTGACCGACGACGGTTCGTGCCCGGAGAGCGTCGCCCAGCCCGGTTCGACGTAGGCGAAGCGTCCCGGTGGATCCCAGCCGGTGACCGTGCCGGGCGAGGAGTCCTCGCCCATGTGGAAGCAGACTGCCCCGTCGTCGCGTTCGTCCAGGTCGGTGGGCAGGAACCAGGAGCTGATCCCGTTGGCGGTGGCGATGGCATCCCACACCTGTTCGGGCGTGCCCGGCAACGCGAAGGTGAGCTCCATGCGCAGGGGGATTTCCGGCGTTGTCATGAGGTCTCCTCAGGTTGAGGTGGGCGGCGACAGCGAGACGGTGTCGGTGTCCTCAGCCCCGTTCGAAGAGCCAGCGGGTCTGGCTGAACTCGCCCTTGCCGAAGCCGAAGACCGTCGAGGGAGCAACCCTGTACACCAGGGCCTCGCCGCCCTCGCTGTAGAAGACGCCGTCGCGTACCGTGAAGTGCCAGTCGCTGCCGTACTTCGACTCGTACGCATCGGCGACGCGTCGGAGCGTGGCATCGTCGTTCACCCTCGCGGCGTCGCCTTCGACCACGAGGTCGAGGCCCTCGTCGAGCCTGTTGCACCCGGTCGTGAGGACGCAGCGCGGGTTTCGTGCCAGGTTCTTGGCCTTGCGTTCGCTCGGGCCTGTACAGAAGTACAACGCGCCGTCCAGCCAGACGGACAGCAGCGGGGTGACGTGCGGGCGTCCATCCGGTCGCACCGTCGACAGCCAGTACACCTCCGCGTCCCGCAGATGCTCGCGCGCCTGCGCCCACCCTGTCGGGGTCGCACCGTCGCTGCTGAACCGGGCGTCCAACTCGGCCGCCGGATCCTTACCCGCCATCATCTGCTCTCTCCTCCTGCTCGGCCGTCGAAGCCACCGTTCGACGTTCCCGGCTGCCGTCGGTGAGTGCGGGCGGTGAGCGGGTGAGGTATCCGTTCTCCCGGCAGATCTCGTCGAACAGCACATCCCCGGACCGCCGCGGCCTGAACCACCCCCGTCCACTACTGGCCAGGACGGAGAGAAGCGGCGGAATCCAGAGAGAAACGGCCTTCGTCGCCCTGCTCGCCGGCCGCCGCTGGGGGCTCGGCGCGGCCACCTACGCAAGCGCCGGGCTCGTCACGCTGTCGGTGCTGTGCCCGGCCTCGGGTCACCATGATGTGGCGGCCTGGTGGTTCGGTCAGCTTGCGATCAGTGTCGGTCTGTTCGTCGGTTCCCTCGCGCTGCGTTCTCGAGCGAGCGCACC
>NZ_CAAAFO010000056.1:4663-8535 GCF_900634715.1 Candidatus Protofrankia californiensis
GGTGGGCCGGTGAGCCGGTGGGAGTCCGAGAACACGCCGGCTTGGAAACAGACCTTCTCTGTTTACTCACAGCAAGCGTCCTGTGTCGCTACGGTTATATGTACAGATCGTAGCGACACGGGGAGCAAGCATGCTCAATCAACAGCACGATCAGCGACGATGGCCCGACACTGGCCAGAGGCCCAGGTCAGGGAGGTCATCACGGTGGATACAGCGGCCCCGAGCCGACGGCAGCTCGCTGCTCTGGCCGCTCTCGCCGCTGGCGGCACAGTGACGATGTCGCCGTTCGTCGATGAGCTGGCGGACGTCGACACGCGTTTCCGCGTACTGGTCGCCGAGTACGAGGATATTCCGCTGACCGAATCCCTGCCGAGGTTGAACGGCCTCTACGCGGAGGCGGTCCGCCTGTCCGAACGCCGGGTGGCGCCGGCGCAGCGCCGAGCCGCCGGCGCCACGATGGCCCACGTCGGGGCGCTGCGCGCCGACGCGCTGTTCAACACCAACCGGATCGACCAGGCCCGTCGGCTCGCCGAAGCCGCCTACCGGCACGGTCGTTCCGCTGGTGACACGTTAGCCGTCGGTTACGCCCGGAAGATCGCCGGGATGATCGAGCTGTACGAGGAGCAGCCGGGGTCGGCGTTGCGGCTCGCCGTGGACGGCCAGCGCCGTGCCACCGGCACCCCGGTGGCGATCGCCGCGCTCGCGTTGCAGGCGCGGGCCGTCGCGGCCCTGCCCGGCGGGCATCCCGGTGAGGTGGCCAGGATCGCGGATCGGGCGATCTGCCAGGCGTTCGCGTTGCCGGCCGAGCAGCGGGGGACACCCGGTGGGGAGGACCCCGGTGCCGTCCACCCGGTGGAGGTCGCCTACCACGGGCTGATCGCCGCCGCGGCCGCCGGGAACCACAACGCCGCCATGGACTATGCCAACGTCGCCCTGCCCGCGCTGACGGCGATGGACCGCCCCGGATTCGTCGCCGTTGCGCTCGCCCATCTGGCCGCCGCCGACGCCCGCCGCGGTGACGTCGAAGCCGCACTCGACCGGGCCGGCACAGCCCTCGATCTGGCCCCCCGCCCGTTCCGGGCGGTGGGCCGTCCGCTGGAGGCAACCCTGCTTGCACTGCGGGCCGACCACGCGACCACGGACGGCGTCCGGACGTTCGTCGCCCGGGCCCGCGCCTGGAAGCAGGCCGAGAACATGGTCTGACCGAGCCGGGGACGTCCCGCGGGCCGTGCTGACGCCCGGGTCGGGACCGTCCTGCGGAGCCGAGCGCGGGTCGCAGGTCAGCGCCAGGCGGTCTCCGAGACGGGGGAGCGGCCGATCAGCGGACGCCACCATGCCTCGTTGTCGCGGTACCAGGCGACGGTTTCCCGCATCCCGTCGGCAAAGCTGATCTCGGGTGCCCAGCCGAGCTCGGTGCGCAGCCTGGAGGAGTCGAGCAGGTAGCGCCGGTCGTGGGACGGGCGGTCCGGCACGATCGTCTTCAGCGACTCCGGCAGGCCCAGCTCGGCGAGGATCGTGTTGGCGATGGTCTCGATGTCGGCCTCGACACCGCTGCCGACGTGGTAGGTCTCGCCGAGCCGGCCGCGTTCCAGCACCGCCTCGATCGCCCGGCAGTGGTCGGCGACGTGCAGCCACTCCCGGCGGTTACGCACCGATGCGTACAGGGGCAGATTTTCGCCCTGCAGGGCTCGGGTGACGAACAGCGGGATGACCTTCTCCGGGAACTGGTACGGCCCGTAGTTGTTGGAGCAGTTCGTGATTGTCACCGGCAGGTCGTAGGTCAGGCCGTAGGCGCGCACCGCGTGATCGCCGCCGGCCTTGGCCGCGTTGTACGGCGTCCGCGGCAGGTACGGGGAGTCCTCTGTGAACGCGCCCGGGTCGTCGAGGTCCATGTCGCCGTAGACCTCACAGGTCGAGATCTGGTGGAAGCGCGCCACGCCGACCGTGCGGGCGGCTTCCAGCAGCGTCTGCGTGCCGATGACGTTGGTGGAGAAGAAGTCGCCGGGACGGATGATCGCCAGGCTGTTGTGCGACTCGGCGGCGAAGTTGACCACCACGTCGACATGGTGCTCCCGCAGCAGCGACTCGACGAGCTCGCGGTCACGGATGTCCCCGTGCACGAACGTGATCGCGTCCAGCACGTCGGCGAGGTTCTCCCGGCAACCGGCGTAGGTCAGCGCGTCCAGCGCAACCACCTGGTCACGGGCGTGGTGCTCGCGCCAGTAACGGACGAAGTTCGACCCGATGAACCCGGCGGCCCCGGTGACCAGCAACGTCGACATGTGCGCACGTCCCCCTTCGGAAGAGATCGGGATCGGCGGCCTCGGCGCCCGATCCGCGCCAGCTTCTCACGACCGGGTGACGCCGATCATCGCCGCCGCCTGCCAACCGGTGCAGGCTGCCAACCGGTGTGGGCTGCCAACCGGTGTGGGCTGCCAACCGGTGTGGGCTGAGGTCGCTGCCACGGTGTGGGACGTCCGGACCTGATGCTGTGTCAGCCGGGGGATGGCGTGTGCAGACGTTCGTTCAGCGCTGTGCGTACCGCCTCCTCGATCAGATGCGTCAATCGTGGGTGGGCGCTGCGGCGAGCGCGTACATGAAGCGGTTCGGGGTCGACCGCGGGCAGGTCGTCACGTCGTTGGAGTCCCTGCGGCACTGCTCCGACGTCGGCGAGCAGCGCGACGCCGACGCCGGCACGGACCGCGTGCAGCACACCGGCGAGATATCCCGCCTCACCGACGACCGAGGCCGTGCGCCCAGCCTGTGCCAGCACGCGTAATGCCTGGCTGCGAATGGTGCACGGATCGTCGATGGCCACCAGCGGCAGCGGCCTGTCCGGCGGGGGCGCGGTCCAGTGGGTGGCCGCGAACCAGGCCAGGGGCAGCCGACCGGCGGGGTGGGCCGTGGCGGTACGCCCCTCTCCGATGAGCACGGCGACATCGATGCTGCCCTGGTCGAGCGCCTCGTTGATGCGGGCTCCCCGATCCAGCCGGAACCTGACCTGGACGTCGGGGAATTCGGCGGTGAGTGCCGACATCACCAGCGGGAGCAGGTGGTCGGCGGCGTGTTCGGTCGATCCGATGGTGATCGTCGACTGACCCGTCGGCGCGTCCACGCCCAGTTGTTCAAGCGCGTCGTCGTGCAGGGTGAGGATCCGTCGCCCCACGGCGACGAGTAGTTCACCATCGGGAGTGAAGCGTGTGCTGCGGCCGCTCGGCGTGACCAGCGGACGGCCGATCGCTTTCTCCAGACGGCGCACGTGCTGGCTCACCGCTGACTGCGAGATGCACAGCGCCTCCGCGGCTCGGCGAAACCCTCCGCAGTCGGCGATCGCTGTGAGACTGCGTAAGGCTGTGAGGTCCAGCACGGGGGGCACAGTGCACGATAGCGCGATTGATTTCATTTCGTAATGGGTCCGATCGTGGATCCGCGTTGGACATCGGCAGGAAACGGCACCATTCTGATGGGCATGGTCGGGAAATGGGGTGCGCAGCAGAACGGAGTGCTTACATTCCGTACTGCTTTCTGCCGCCCGCCGCGACGCCGGATCGCGCGGCACGTCCTGACCCGCAGGCGCGTCATCGACTTCGGGACGGTCGCCTCCTGTTGTTGTCCTATGTGTTGTCCCGCCTGTTGACCCAAGCCCGCCACCGCTTGGCCTGACCGGGCGGTCTGTGATCCGTCGGTGATCCGTGACCGACCGTCCGGGCTGCTCGAACCGCCTGGACCGCTCGGCGGCGCGGGGCGCTGATCTCCCACCCGTCCACGGCACCTCCGCCGTCGGTCGGGTCTGGCCCATACCGGTCGGTGGCATGCGCCTGGCGCTGTCGGGCCGGGTTCCGCTCCGGGTCGGGCTCCGCCCCACGCCACCA
>NZ_CAAAFO010000056.1:8630-12698 GCF_900634715.1 Candidatus Protofrankia californiensis
TGGTGGCGTGGGACAACCCGCCCGCGGTCGCGCCGCGCGGGACAGTGATCCTGATCGCCGGTCGCGGCGAGCATCCGGGGCTCTACGAGCGCTTCGGTAACCGGATCGCCTCCGACGGCTACCGGATCCGGGTGGTCGGCGACCCGACCGCGCACGGCAAGACGGTGGCGTCGCAGGTCCAGCAGCTGTCGACCGATCCGGACCTGCCCGCGCCGCGCGTGCTGGCAGGCTCCGACGCGGGTGCGGCATTCGCCGCGGCGCTGGTCGCCACCGGGAAGGTGCGAGTCGACGGCCTCATCCTCGTCGGCCTTCCCGGCGGGGAGGCGACCGCCACGGGCATCAGGGAGTGGGAGTGGGAGACCGAGCTGGATGAGCGCACCGCCTGTCCCGCCCACCAGGCACGGCTGGACGCCGACGTATCCGTACGCCGCGGCGCACTGACCGTCCCGGTACCCCGCTCCTGGATCGCCGACGGCGACCTTCGCCGCGTCACCGTGCCGGTTCTGGGCCTGCACGGGACGGCCGACATCCTCAGCCCGCTGCCGGCCGCGCGCGAGCGTTACGCGGGTGCGCCCGTCGCCGAGTTCGTCACCATCGACGGCGGCAAGCACGACGCCCTCAACGACGCCACCCACCGTACGGCCGCGGCTGTGGTCGTGCTGTTCCTCGAACGGCTGCGAGCCGGCGCCGACCTTCCCGAAATCGCGCGCTGGACGCCCTGGTCGTGACCGCGCCGATCAGACACAGCCCAGCCACCGGAGGACCGTCATGACCGTCGAATTCATCAGCGGCATAAACATCAATCCGTCCAACGAGCTCAACCGGCTCCGGCTCCCGGCCATTGATGTGCCCTTTCTCAAGCGTTACGCGCGGACCCTGGACGAGGGTGGCTTCGACTACACCCTCGTGCCCTACCACTCCTCCTACCAGGACCCGTTCACCCTCGCCTCGGCCATCACGCAGTTCACCGAGCGGCTCAAACCGATCGTTGCGCTGCGGCCCAACACCATCTATCCGACGGTCGCGGCCAAGCAGCTGGCCACCCTCGACCAACTCAGCGGTGGACGTGCGGTGGTGCACTTCATCGCGGGTGGGGACGACAGCGAGCAGGCCCGCGAGGGCGACCGGCTGAGCAAGACCGAACGCTATGCGCGGCAGGCCGAGTACATCGACATCCTCCGCCGGGTGTGGACCTCGACGACTCCGTTCGACCATGCCGGGACCTACTACTCGTTCGAGGACTTCGTCTCGGTCGTGCGGCCGGTCAACGGCACCATCCCGGTGTCGGTCGGCGGGTCGTCGCAGGACGCCTACCGGGTGGGCGGCGCGCAGGCCGACATCTTCGGTCTGTGGGGCGAACCCCTGAAAGAGACCAAGGAGCAGATCGACGCGGTGGCCGAGCAGGCCCGCCTCGCCGGCCGCGAGGACACCCCCCGCATCTGGGTCACCTTCCGTCCGATCATCGCCCCCACCGACGAGCTGGCCTGGGAGAAGGCCCACCGGATCCTCGGCGTCCTGCAGGGCAACAACGGAGTCGCGCACGCGGCGTTCCGGTCCACCGGACAAAGGGAACCGGCCAACGTCGGTTCCCAGCGGCTGCTGCGGGTGGCCCGCGACGGCGACCTGCACGACCGTGCGCTGTGGACGCCCACGGCATCCGCGACCAACGCCACCGGCGCCTCCACCGCACTGGTGGGGACCCCCGAGACCGTCGCCGCCGCCATCCTCGACTACGTCGACCTCGGCGCCGAGCTCATCTCGATCCGTGGATACGACAACTTCAACGACGTCGTCGACTATGGCCGCTACATCATCCCGCTGGTGCGGGAGGAACTGGCGCATCGTGAGACGACGGGCCGTCGCGGCGAAGTCGTGCGCGAGGACGCCGGGCTCGATCGTCTGGCCGCACCGGCGGTCACCTCCCGCAGCGGCCCGCCCGACGAGCAGGGTCTGTCGGTCGCGGGGGCCGGCCAGCTGGGGCAGCAGGTGGCGTCGTGACCGTGTCGCCCCAGGCCGACTCGGCCGTCAGCCTTCCGGCCGTCGACATCTCCGACGAGGCGCTCGCCCGCACGAGCGCCCAGATCGCGCTCGCCGCCGAGGAGTACGACCGTTCCGCGGAGTTTCCCTGGAAAAGCATCCAGGCCGTGCACGACGCGGGCCTGCTGCGGCTGGGGATCGCTCCCCGCTACGGCGGCCAGGGCCTCAGCGCCACCGACAGCGTCCGGGTCTTCGAATGGCTGGGCAAGGGCGATCCGTCGGTCGCCCTGATCACCGCGATGACGGTTTTCCAGCACGTCATGCAGGCCGTCGACGCATGGTGGCCGGAGGGGCTCTACCGCGCGGTGGTCAGCGACTCCCTCCACCGGCCGGTGCTGTTGAACGCCGTGCGCGCCGAGCCGGAGTGGGGAGCTCCCGCCCGGGGTGGGCTGCCGGCCACGAAGATCCGGCGGACCGCCGCCGGCTGGCTGCTCAACGGACACAAGGGCTTCGCGACAAGCTCCGAAGGCCTCGCCTACCACCTGGTGTGGGCGGCCACCGAGGACGCCGACCCGTTGCTGGCGCACGCCATCGTCCCCGCCGACACTCCCGGTATCGAGATCGTGCGCACCTGGGACCACTTCGGGCTGCGGGCGAGCAGCACACACGACGTCATCTACACCGACGTGGAGATCCCCTTCGAGAACTTCCGGGGCGTGCCCCAGTCCGAGCAGCGCGCCGACACGGACCTGGGCGCCGTCGCGATCGGCGCGACCGCGCTGTACATCGGGGTGGCTCGTGCCGCGCAGGAGTTCTTCCTGCGTTTCGCCAACGAACGCGTCCCCACCTCCCTGGGACGTCCCATTGCCACGACCGAGCGGATCCAGACCATCGCCGGCGAGATCGAGGCGCAGCTGGTCCAGGCCGAGGAGATCGCCTACGGCGTGGCCCGCCGCTTCGACGACGGTGACTCCAGCGCGTCGGAGCGCTTCGTCGTCGCCAAGCCGCTGGTCGTGCGGGCGGCTGTCGCAGCCGTGCAGACGGCGGTGGCGGCGATCGGCAACCCGGGCCTGACCAGGCACAACGCCCTCGAGCGGCACCTGCGTGACATCCACTGTGCTCGCGTCCATCCGCCGCAGGAGGACGCCGCCCTGCTGCTCGCCGGGCGCCGGACGCTCACGGCCGCCCAGCGCCGACCCGCCCAGCGCCGACCCGCCTAGCGCCAACCCGGCCCAGCGCCAACCTGTACCCGTATCAACACCCGCGGCGGCCTTGCCGGCCGCCCTCGCGAACCACCTTTTCCGACTACCCCCGGGGCCCAGCCCCGACCTGTTTACGGAAACAATTCTGGGAGCCATATCCTGATGACAATATTGCAGCGTCACCGAAGTAGTAGAAAAAGTAACAGAAGTAGGAGATGGCGGGCCGCGGCAGCCCTGCCCGTCCTCGCCGCCACCCTCCTGGCCGCCTGCGGGAGCAGCGACAGCGGGGGCGCGAGCACCGACACCGCACAGCCCGTGCCGGGTGGCCGGCTGAAGATCGCCTTCTGGTCGGACTTCCAGGGCTGCGTCGACCCCAACCAGGTGTACTGGATCGAGACCCGCAGCATCGACCGGAACTTCGCCGACTCGCTGACCGACCAGGACTCCAAGACCGGCGAGATCGTCCCGTGGCTCGCCACGAGCTGGACGGTCAGCCCGGACGCCCGTGAGTACACCTTCTCCCTGCGCAAGGGTGTGACCTTCAGCGACGGCACGGTGTTCGACGCGACCGCCGTGAAGACGGCCCTCGACGGGGTGCGGGACCTGGGCGCCAAGTCGACCCTGGGCCTGACCTACCTCGCTGGCTACGAGTCGTCGACCGTCGTCGACCCGCAGACGGTGAAGGTGAACTTCCGCGTGCCCAACGCGGCGTTCCTGCAGGCGACGTCCACCACCACGTTGGCGATCCTGTCACCGGCCACCTACAAGGAGACCACCGAGGCACGGTGCGCGGGCAAGGTGGTCGGCTCGGGGCAGTTCGTGCTCGACAGCTACACCGCCGCCAAGGAGATCAAGCTCAGCCGGCGCGCGGGTTACGCGTGGCCGAGCC
>NZ_CAAAFO010000056.1:13349-13825 GCF_900634715.1 Candidatus Protofrankia californiensis
GCTCGGCCACGACCCGTCGGGCGCGGGCGCGCTGCTGGACGGTGCCGGATGGACCCGGGGTCCGGACGGCTACCGGTACAAGGACGGTAAGAAGCTGACGCTCACCTACCTCATCACCACGTCGAGCCCCGGTGAGCAGCTGCTCCAGGACCAGCTCAAGAAGAGCGGCATCGACCTCCAGCTGAAGGTCGTCACCAGCGCGCAGCTCACCCAGCTGACCACCGCCGGCGAGTTCGACCTCGCGGGCACCTACCTGACCCGGGGCGACCCGAGTGTGCTCGGCTCGTCGATCGACCGGGCCGTCTCGAAGAACTTCAGCGCCACCTACACCCAGGACGAGACCACGGCCGCTCAGGTCAGCAAGCTGTTCGCCCGCGGGCTCAACACGACCGACCCCACCCAGCGCGTCGCGGCATACAAGGAGCTGCAGGAATACCTGATCGACCAGGGCGTCGTCTTCCCGATCTACGACCGGG
>NZ_CAAAFO010000056.1:14248-20017 GCF_900634715.1 Candidatus Protofrankia californiensis
GCTGGCCGCCGGCGGGGTCGACGTCGCCCAGCTCACCCCCGACCAGCTACACACCATGAAGGCGCAGTACGGGCTCGACGAGCCCGTACTCACGCAGTACTTCGGCCGGCTGTGGGACGCGCTGCACCTCGACTTCGGCATGTCGCTCACCCAGAACGTCCCCGTCAGCAGGCTCGTCGTCGACAGGCTGCCCTCGACCATTGTCCTGACGCTGGTCTCCGTCGGGCTCTTCCTGGTGTTCGGCATCGGTCTGGCCTACCTGGCCTCGTACGTCCAGTGGCGACCGGCCCGGCTGCTCCTCAGCCGGCTGCCCGCTGTGGGCATCTCGCTCCCGACGTTCTTCGTCGGCCTGCTCCTCATCCAGCTGTTCGCCTTCTCCCTCGGCTGGTTCCCGGCCAGGGGCACCAGCGGATGGCGCAGCGTGGTGCTGCCAGGGGTCACCTTGGCGATTCCCGGATCGGCGATGCTCGCCCAGGTGCTTATCAAGAGCCTGGGCGACACATGGCAGGAGCCGTACATCGTCACGGCCAAGGCCAAGGGCCTGTCCCGCTGGGCCATCCAGCTGCGGCATGCGTTCCGCAACGGGGCCCTGCCCGCGCTCACCCTGCTGGGCGTGCTCGTCGGCCACACCGTGACCAACGCGGTCGTCGTCGAGACCGTTTTCTCCCGCAGCGGGCTCGGCCAGCTGGCCCAGCAGGCCGTCCTCAGCCAGGACGTGCCCGTCGTCCAGGCCATCATCGTCATCGCGGCGGTGATCTTTGTTGCCGTCAACCTGATCGTCGACCTGCTCTATTCGTTCCTCGACCCTCGTGTCGCTCACACGGCCCGGGTCACCTAGGCAGGAATCATGTCCGAGAACACCCTGATCAGAGGTCCGGAGCAGGTTGCTCCAGCTGTCCCACCGGACCCCGCCGCGGGCGGCGTCGTGTCCGTTGCCGTGAGCGAGCCCACACAGGCGGGTGCTGCCGACGTCCGGTCCGGCGAGCGGCATCCGGAGGGCGAGCGCGTCCGGCGGTTTGGACCGCTCGAGGCGGCGGGGCCGTTCCTGCGCCGCCCGGGGTTCGTGCTCGCCGCCCTGTTCGTCGTGTTCGTCCTGGTCTCGGGTCTGCTCCCCGGGCTGTTCACCTCGTACGATCCCACCGCGACCGCACCGGCGGAGAAGCTGCGCGGACCGAGCCTCGACCACCTGTTCGGCACGGACGAACTGGGTCGGGACCTGTTCTCGCGGGTCCTCCACGGCTCGACTCTCACGATCAAGGCCACCGGGGGAGCCGTTCTCATCGCCGTCGTCGTCGGGCTGGCGCTCGGGGTCGTCGCCGGGTTCCTCGGGGGCTGGATCGACAGTCTGCTCATGCGCACGGTCGACGTCGCTCTCGCGCTCCCGCTGCTCCTGCTGGCGCTGGCGATCGTCACCGCGCTGGGCTTCGGGACGTTGCCGGTGGCGATCGCCGTCTCGGTGGGCATCATGCCGGGATTCGCGCGGACGACCCGGGCGGAGGTGTTCCGGGTCAAGGGACAGGCATACGTCGAAGCCGCACGCACCGGCGGCGCCTCGTGGATCCGGGTGATGTGGCGGCACATCCTGCCGAACTCGTGGGGTCCGGTGATGGTGCTCGCCATCCTCGACTTCGGCACGGCCGTGCTGAGCATCTCCTCGCTGAGCTTCCTGGGTTTCGGGGCCGCGCCGCCCGCCGCCGAGTGGGGGACGCTGATCTCGGGCGGCCGCAACTACCTCATCACCAGTCCATGGCTGTCGCTGCTGCCGGGGCTGTTCGTCGCCCTGGTCGTGTTCAGCCTCAACCACGTCGCCCGGACCCTGGAGGAGGTGCAGCGGTGAGCGCAGGAGCCGGCGCGAACATCGTGGAACTGTCCGGGCTGTCGGTCGGCTACCGCCGCCGGGGGCGGACAACCCTGGCGGTCGACAGCCTGGACCTGGCGATCGCCTCCGGCGAGACCGTGGCCGTGGTCGGCGAGTCCGGATCGGGAAAGACCACCACCGCCAACGCCATCCTGGGGCTGCTGCCCGCCAACGGGCAGATCACCGCGGGCTCGATCCGGGTGGCCGGCACCGACATCACCGCGGCCGGTGAACGCACCCTGCGGGCGATCCGGGGCACCGTCGTCGGGCTGGTCCCGCAGGATCCGATGGTTGGTCTCAACCCGACGATGCGCATCGGCGGCCAGGTGGCCGAGTCCGTCCGCAGGCGCGGCGTGGACAAGCGACTCGTACCCGCCGAGGTGGTGGAGGTCCTGGAACGGGCGGGGCTGGACAATCCGGTGCTGCGCGCCCGGCAGTATCCGCACGAGCTCTCCGGCGGCATGCGGCAGCGGGTGCTCATCGCCATCGCGCTGGCCGGGCATCCCCGCCTCATCGTCGCCGACGAGCCGACGAGCGCGCTGGACGTCACCGTGCAGCGCACGATCCTCGACCATCTCGGGCGTCTCGTCACCGAGACGGGAACCTCCCTGCTCATCATCACCCACGACCTCGGGGTCGCCGCCGACCGCGCCGACCGTGTGATCGTCATGCAGAACGGACGGGTGGTCGAGCGCGGCGACCCGGAGTCGATCCTGCTCGCGTCCAGCGACCCCTACACCCGGCACCTCATCGAGGTCGCCCCGGCGCTGTCGCACTCCGGGCACGTCGTCCCGCGCTTCACCGAGGTCGACCCGGCACCGGAGATCCTGCGCCTGGAGGCTGTCTCCAAGGACTTCCGCCTGCCCAGGACGTCCGGCGGCGACCGGGTCTTTCGGGCGCTGGAGGACGTCACGCTCTCGGTGCGGGCGGGACAGACCCTGGGCCTGGTCGGCGAGTCGGGATCGGGCAAGACCACCGCGCTGCGCATCGCCATGGGACTGGACAAGCCCACCAGCGGACGGGTGCTCCTGGACGGAAAGGACATCACATCCGCCGGCTGGTCGGAACTGAGGCCGCTGCGACGGCGGTTCCAGCTCGTGCACCAGAACCCGTACTCCTCGTTGGATCCGCGGTTCAGCGTCGAGGAGAGCATCGCCGAACCACTGGTCTCCTTCCGGGTCGGCAACCGGGCCAGCCGTAGCGCCCGGGTCCGTGAGCTGCTCGACCAGGTCGCCCTCCCGGTGGATTTCCGTGAGCGCAGGCCGAGCGAGCTGTCGGGAGGGCAGCGCCAGCGGGTGGCGATCGCCCGGGCGCTCGCGCTCGGACCAGAGCTGGTCTTCCTCGACGAGCCCGTCTCCGCGCTCGACGTCTCGGTGCAGGACCAGATCCTGGGACTGCTCACCGGGCTTCAGCGGGAGCTCGGGGTCAGCTACTTCTTCATCTCCCACGACCTCGCGGTCGTCGCCCAGCTCTCGCACGAGGTGGCCGTGCTGCGCCGCGGCCGTGTCGTCGAGAGCGGTTCGACCGCGGCCGTGTTCGCCGCGCCCGAGCAGGAACACACCCGTGAGCTGCTCGGCGCCATTCCCGGGCAACGTTTCGCCGCCGCGCTGGCGGCGGCACCTCGACCGGAGGGGATCCGGTCAGAACCGGATGGGATTCCGGCAGGATCGGAGGAGCTCCGATCCTGACCGGAGAAGATCCGGTCAGGATCGGGGGAGATCCCGTCGGCGCCGTAGGCGTTCCCTCCAGGTGCCCGTGGGAGTTCCCAGGCAAGTTCCCGTGCGAAAGGAAGGTAGTGCCATCAGCGGCAGGTACATCGTCATCGGGGCCGGTGCGGTGGGCGCGACCGTCGCCGCGCAGCTGGACGGGGCCGGGATCGGCGTCGTCGCGGTGGCCAGGGGTGCGAACCTCGAGGCGTTGCGATCCCAGGGCCTGCGCTACATCCGGCCGGACGGCGACCGGCGGGTCGCGCTTGAGGTCGCAGGTGGGCCGGACGAGGTCGACCTGCGCGCGGACGACGTGCTGGTGCTCGCCGCCAAGTCGCAGGACTCCGAAGCGCTGCTGCAGCAGTGGGCGTGGCGCCCGGTGGACGTACACGGCACTGTGCGCACGGCCGCGGAGGTGCTGCCGATCCTGGTGCTGCAGAACGGGCTCGAGAACGCCCGTGCGGCGCTGCGACGGTTCGCCACGGTGGTCGACGCGGTCGTCATCCTCCCGTCCTCGCACCTGAGGCCCGGGGAGGTCGTGTCCCCGAGTGCGCCGATCGTCGGCGCCTTCTACCTCGGCCGCGCGGGCCGCGCGCCACGGGGCCGTGACTCGATCGTGGGGGACTCGATCCTGGGGGACCCGATAGCGGGTGGCCCGATCACGGAGGACCCGATCACGGAGGACCCGACCGTGGATGACCCGACCGTGGAGCGCATTGCGGCCGAGCTGCGCCAGGCCTCGTTCGCCGTCCAGGTGGTCGCGGACATCGTCCGCTGGAAGGCCGGTAAGTTGCTCGGCAACCTGGCCTACAACCTCGATGCGCTCTACGCGCCCAGCGAGCTGCGCGACGCGGTGTCAGCCGCGCTGGTGGACGAGGCCCGGGTGGTGTTCGCCGCTGCCGGGATCGAGGCCGCCGACGTGCAGGCGAGCAGCGGCCTCGACCTGTCCCAACTGGTCGTGCACGACGTCCCCGGTCACCAGCGGCAGGGCAGTTCCACCTGGCAGAGCCTGGCCCGCGGCGGCTCGGTCGAGTCGGACTTCCTCAACGGCGAGATCGTGCTGCTCGCCCGCCTGCACGGGCTGGACGCACCGGTCAACGCGGGGGTGCAGCAGCGGATCGCCACGGCGTCGCTCACCGGGACGCCTCCCGGCGGTCTCGACCAGGCCGACCTCGCGGCCCTGCTGGCGTCGGCGGGCCGCGGCCTGGCAAGTCACGGTCCGGCAAGCTCCGACGCGGCAAGCTCTGGCTCAGCAAGCTCCGGCTCGGCAGGCCGCGGTCCGGCGAGCGCGAGCGAAGCCGGCGGGACGGGCGGCGGGCCCATCGGCCAGCACAGCGATCGGCGCAGCGATTCCAGCCGGTCCAGCCGGCCTGCGGTCCTCGTCAACGCCAAGCAGTTGCATGACGAACTGCTGTCGGCCACACCGCCGCTGCTGCTCGACGTCCGCTGGGCTCTCGGCGATCCACATGGCCGTGACCACCACCGTGACGGTCACCTGCCGGGCGCGGTCTACGTCGACCTCGACACCGAGCTCGCCGCGGCGCCGGGCGGGACCGCCGGACGGCATCCGCTCCCCGACGTCGAGGCACTGCAACGGTCGGCCCGGGACTGGGGGCTGACCGCCGGGCGGCCGGTCGTGGTCTACGACGACAACGGGGGACAGTCGGCAGCCCGGGCGTGGTGGCTGCTGCGCTGGGCGGGAGTGGACGACGTGCGCATCCTCGACGGCTCCCTGAACGCCTGGCGGGAGGCCGGCTTCGAGCTCGAGGCCGGCGAGAGCGTCCCGGTACCCGGAGACGTCGTGCTCACCGCGGGACACCTGCCGGTGCTCGACGCCGACGACGCCGCCCGGGTGGCTCGCGCGGGCGTCCTGCTCGACGCCCGCGCGCCGGAGCGTTACCGCGGCGAGGTGGAGCCGATCGACCCGCGCGCGGGGCACATCCCGGGCGCGGTCAGCGCGCCGACCGGGGAGAACCTGGACGGCAACGGGCACTTCCTGTCCCGGGAGCTGTTGCACGCCCGGTTCGCGGCACTCGGTGTCGGTGACTCGCAGCCCGTCGGGGTCTACTGCGGATCCGGGGTGACAGCGGCCCACCAGATCGCCGCGCTCGCCGTGGCCGGGATTGATACCGCGCTGTTCCCGGGCTCGTGGTCGGCATGGTCGTCCGACCCCGACCGCCCCGTCGCCACCGGTACCGGTACCGG
>NZ_CAAAFO010000056.1:20378-25134 GCF_900634715.1 Candidatus Protofrankia californiensis
TATCGCCCGCGGGGCGGATGCGGCGCAATCATGTTTTTCTCGCGCCGCATCCAGCCTTTCGGGCAAGGCCGTTGACCCGGCTGCCCGGCCAGGCTACCGACTATTCCGCCACCGGCTATTCCGTCCTGCGCTCCTCCGTCCTCTACTCCGTCTCGGTGACTTCCCTGAGCAGCCCCGTCGCGACGTCGAAAACGAACCCCCGCACGGCGTCCCGGTGCGGGATGAACGGGCTCGCTTTGATCCGCGCGATCGACTGGCGCACGTCTTCGTCCAGGTCGGTGAAGGACTCCGCGGCCCATTCGGGTTTGATCCCGGTCTCGTCCTGGATAGCGCGTTTGAACCCGTCGTCGGTGAAGGTCAACATTCCGCAGTCGGTGTGGTGGATGAGAATGATCTCGCGGGTGCCGAGGAGGCGCTGGCTGATGGCGAGTGACCGTATCTCGCCCGCGGTGACGACACCTCCGGCGTTGCGTATGACGTGGGCCTCTCCTTCGTTCAGACCGAGGATCGCGTAGACGTTGAGGCGCGCGTCCATGCACGCGACAACAGCGATGTGCCTGGACGGCGGCAGCGGCAGCGGGCCGGTGAAGGTCTGCGCGTAGGCGGCGTTGTTGGTCAGGTACTCGTCGGTGACTGACATGTGTCCTTCCCCTGTCCTTCCACGGCTGGGATATGACCACGGCTGGGATCTCATGGTCGGATGCGGCGTTCAGCCGGACATGTGACAGAAGGTCCAGTTGGTGTCCCTGGCCAGGTCGTACCAGCCACTGCGGGCAAGTTTCTCCATAGCCGTCCCCCTGGTGATCCCGTGCTGCTCCCCTGACGGCGCGAGCATCCCCTGAGATGGCGCGAGCACACTCCCCGGTCGGCCCGCCGACACACTCCCACCGCGGCGAAAACTCGACAATTTCTATCGGCATTAAGAACTGTCTGACCCCGTACGGATGACGTCAAGGACTCCTCACTGTCCGGCACCAGCACGGGTACACCGGCCGGTCCGGCGGTCAGCCTGGGCAGGCGCCGGCACAGGCAGGGTCGCCGGTGGCGTCGTCCGTTGAGGCTGAGTACGGCCCAGGCCCGAGCGGCCATCGCTACGTCCGTGGCGGCCGAACGCGGTACTGTCCATGAAAGTGAGTACGTAAACGGCTGCTATGGTAGTCGTTTGGTCCCTCAGTTCCATGATTCAGCGATATTCAATCATGGATCCCTGGTCGACTTCGGAACGGATCGGTACTACGTGACCTCGGCTTAAGGGTCGCTGGAGCGCCGATCAATGTAGTGCAGATCCCGTCCGCAACCATCCGCACGGGCTATGATCCAAACGAGTTTGTTGCTGTGTACGATTTTCGGCCACATGAGCGTACACAGCGACAAACTCGCGCCGATCTTCTCCGGTGGCCAGGCACGCATCGACGCATGCCAGCGTTCGCCAGGCCACGCATGGTTAGATGACCGGCGCTCTAACTCAGGCGGGTTACTGCGACTGTGACCCCCAGTGACGTTGACGTGCCGCCGGAGTAGACGCCGAGCAGGGGTGGGACGTCGTTGTAGTCCCGGCCGCGTGCCACGACCACATGCCGCTCGCCGGCGGCGACACCGTTGGTCGGGTCGAAACCCCACCAGTCACCGAGCCAGCCCTCCACCCACGCGTGGCTCTGGCCGACGACGGTCTCGCCGACCGCGGCGTCCGCGGACGGGTGCAGGTAGCCGGAGACGTACCGGGCCGGCAGGCCGGCGGCCCGCAGCAGGACCAGGGCCAGGTGGGCGAAGTCCTGGCAGACGCCTTCACCCCGCTGCCACGCCTCCACCGCGGACGTGTGCACGCCGGTCATGCCGGGCCGGTAGGTCAGGCGCTGCCGGATCCATTCGCCGACGGCCGGAACGAACTCGGCCGGGGTGTGGTGGTGCGCGGCGAGTTCGCGGGCCGCGTCGGCAAGCTCCGGATGGTCCGGAGCGAACCGGCTCGGGCGGATGAACTCGACGAACCGGTCCGTGACCGGCTCGTCGGCAAGGGCCTGCCAGCTCGGCCCACTGTCCGGTCTCGGCCGGGCGGAGGCGGTCCGGACCACCGACCGGCCGGTGACGACGAGCTCGGTGTGCGGGGTGTGGACGTCGAACGCGGTGACCTGTGTGCCCCAGTAGTCCCAGTAACGGTAGGTGGCCGCGGCCGGTTCGGTACGCACGCTCGCCTCGAGGGTGAGCTGGCCGGAGGCGGTCTGCGGGATGATCCGGGCTTCGTTGTACGACGAGATCACCGGTGCCGCGTACCGGTAGCCGGTGGAGTGCTCGATCCGGATCTGCCAGCTCACCGATCCGCCTTCACGCCGGTACTGCCTTCACATCCGCCGTCATGCGGTGCCGCCTTCATGCCAGCCCTCATGTCCGGCTTCATGCCGGTACCTCCGTTGTCCAGGAGCGGGGCGCATCGCGGGTGAAGTAGCGGTGCGTGACCGCCTCGCTGACCGTGGAGCAGGTGCGTTGCAGGGATACCAGCAGGTCGGGCATGTCGTCGACCAGTTCGTCCACGCTGCGGAACTCAAGTTCGGTGCGGGCCCGCCCGACGATGCGGCGGGCCATGTCGTCCACGGTGAACCGGGCCTCGCGGCGGGTGCCGTCGAGCTCGGCCAGGATCTGTTCGGCCATGGACAGCGACCAGTACACCGACCGCGGGAACAGCCGGTCCAGCAGCAGGAACTCGGCGACGCGCGCGGCGTCCACAGCCCGCCGGTAGGTCCGCAGGTACGCCTCGTGCGCTCCGCAGGACCGCAGCAGGCTCACCCAGCTCTGGGCCGCGGGATCCTCGCTGATGCTCGACGACAGTAGCCGGGCGGTCATGTCGACCCGCTCGAGGCTGCGCCCCAGGATGAGGAAGCGCCATCCGTCGTCGCGGGCGAGGGTGGCGTCGACTAGGCCCGCGAGCATTGCCGTCCGCTCCCTGATGTACCGGAAGAAGACATGCGGGCCGAGCCGGCGCGCGAGCTGTTCGGAGTGCGGCAGGTCGTTCCAGGTCGCGTTCAGGCACTCCCAGACCTCGCTGGACACGACGTCGCGGGCGCCGCGGGCGTTCTCCCTGGCCGCGCAGACCGCGCCGGTGATGCTGGACGGGTTGCCCGGGTCGAACGCGAGCAGTTCGGTGACCTGCCGTGAATCCGCGGTGACCTCAGGTGCGGACATTCCCATGATGGCCAGCAGCTCCCGGCCGGCTGAGGCCTCGTCCAGCCACGGGTCCTCCAGCACCCGTTGGACGTGGACGTCGAGGATGCGGGCGGTGTGTTCGGCGCGTTCGGAGTAGCGGCCGATCCAGAACAGCGATTCGGCGATGCGGCTCAGCATGCGGCGGGTTCGCTCACGGGGCTGGTCCGGTCGCAAACAGCCCCTGTTCGCGGACGTCCCCGTTGCTGTTGCTGCCGTTCCCGTTGCTGCCGCTCCCGTTGTTGCTGCTGTTGTTGTTGCTGTTGCTGGTCGGACGACGCGAACGGGCCGACGTCGGGGCCGTCGGCGACCTGTGGCGCCGTGCCCGTCTGCCGGCTGCGGGGTGAGATGCTCTCCCGGCTGGACTCCGGCGAGGCCAGCACCCAGGTGTCCTTGGAACCGCCGCCCTGGCTGGAGTTGACCACGAGGCTGCCGCGGGGCAGCGCGACCCTGGTCAGCCCGCCCGGCAGCACCCACACCTTGGAGCCGTCGTTGACCGCGAACGGACGCAGGTCCACATGGCGTGGTCCGAGCCGGTCACCGGCGAGCGTGGGCGAGGTCGACAGCCGCACGATCCGCTGGGCGATCCAGCCGCGCGGGTCGGCTTCGATCTTCAGTCGCAACGCGTCGAGCTCCGCCGCGGACGCCTGTTCGCCGATGACGATGCCCTTGCCGCCGGAGCCGTCCACCGGCTTGAGCACGAGCTGGTCGAGGTGGCCGAGCACGTGGTCGCGCTGGTCGGGATCTTCCAGGCGGTAGGTGTCGACGTTGGCCAGGATCGGTTCCTCACCGAGGTAGTACCGGATGAGGTCGGGGACGTAGGTGTACATCAGCTTGTCGTCGGCGACCCCGTTACCCACCGCGTTGGCGATGGTGACCCGGCCGGCTCGGGCGGCGTTGAGCAGCCCGGCGCAGCCGACCACCGATTCGGGGCGGAAGTGCAGTGGGTCCAGCCACTCGTCGTCGATCCGGCGGTAGACGACGTGGACGGGCCGGTCGCCTTCTGTCGTGCGCATGGTGACGTTGTTGTTGCGTACCGTCAGATCTCGTCCTTCGACGAGCTCGACGCCCATCTGCCGGGCGAGCAGAGCGTGCTCGAAATACGCCGAGTTGTACACCCCCGGTGTCAGCACGACCACGGTTGGATCGGCGACATCGGGCGGTGCGGCCGCCCGTAGCGCGTGCAGCAGATGGGCGGCGTAGTCCGAGACCGGGCGGACCCGGTGGGTGGCGAACAGCTCGGGGAAGACCCGGGTCATCGCCCGCCGGTTCTCGACTACGTAGCTGACCCCGGACGGCACCCGCACATTGTCCTCGAGGACCCGGAAACCACCCTCCTCGTCGCGTATCAGGTCGATGCCGCTGACATGTACGCGGACCCCGTTCGGTGGGTCGATGCCATGCGCCGCGCGGTGGAAGTGCGCGCTGGAGAGCACCAGCTGGCGGGGGACGACACCGTCATGCAGGACCTCCGCACGCCCGTAGACGTCGGTGAGGAACGCCTCCAACGTCCGGACGCGCTGGGTGACTCCGCGCTCGATGACGTCCCATTCGGAGTTGTCCA
>NZ_CAAAFO010000056.1:25564-29624 GCF_900634715.1 Candidatus Protofrankia californiensis
GCGACGTGGCCATCCGGCGGTACGGCCGGCTGGAGGAACGTTTCGGCACCCTCGGCGGGTACGCGGCCGAGGCCGAGGCGGCCCGGATCTGCTCGGCGTTGGGGCTTGCGGAAAGGGTGCTCGCCCAGCAGCTGGAGACGCTCTCCGGAGGCCAGCGCCGCCGGGTGGAACTCGCCCGCATCCTGTTCGCCGGAGCCGGTGACAACGAGGCGACCCTGCTGCTCGACGAGCCCACCAACCACCTCGACGCCGACTCGATCGTCTGGCTGCGCGAGTTCCTGCGCTCCCACGACAGCGGACTGGTCGTGGTCAGCCACGACGTCGACCTGCTGGACCGCTGCGTGAACAAGGTCTTCTACCTCGACGCCACCCGCGCGGCCCTGGACGTCTACAACGTCAACTGGAAGACGTACCTGTCCCAGCGGGAGCTCGACGAGCGCCGCCGCCGCCGCGAGCGAGCCAACGCCGAGAAGAAGATCGACGCGCTCAAGGCGCAGGCCGACAAGATGCGGGCCAAGGCGACCAAGGCCCGCGCGGCTCACCAGATGGACCGCCGGGCCGAGCGGCTCGCCGCCGGACTGGCCGAGGTGCGGGTCGCCGACCGGGTCGCCAAGCTGCGCTTCCCCGACCCGGCGCCGTGCGGGCGGACCCCGCTGACCGCCACCGGGCTGTCGAAGTCCTACGGGTCGCTGGAGGTCTTCGCCGGGGTGGACCTCGCGATCGACCGCGGCGCGCGGGTCGTCGTCCTCGGTCTCAACGGCGCCGGCAAGACCACGCTGCTGCGGATGCTCGCGGGCGTGGAGTCCCCGGACACCGGAGAGGTCCACCACGGTCACGGGCTTCGGCTGGGCTACTACGCCCAGGAGCATGAGACCCTGGACACCGACCGCTCGGTGCTGGACAACATGCGCGCGGCCGCGCCCGGCACCTCCGACGTGGAGCTGCGGCGCATCCTCGGTGCCTTCCTGTTCAGCGGTGACAGCGTCTCCCAGCCGGCCGGCACCCTCTCCGGTGGGGAGAAGACCCGGCTGGC
This sequence comes from Candidatus Protofrankia californiensis, assembly GCF_900634715.1. Classification (GTDB taxonomy): domain Bacteria; phylum Actinomycetota; class Actinomycetes; order Frankiales; family Frankiaceae; genus Protofrankia; species Protofrankia californiensis. The sequence continues at coordinate 26,598 of NZ_CAAAFO010000056.1, forward strand.
GCTGGCGGGGCTCGTGTGCAGCGCCGCCAACGTGCTGTTGCTGGACGAGCCGACCAACAACCTCGACCCGGCGTCCCGCAACGAGGTGCTGGAGGCGCTGGCCACCTTCCGGGGAGCGGTCGTGCTGGTGACCCACGACCCCGGCGCGGTCGAGGCGCTCGCGCCCGACAAGGTCCTGATGCTGCCGGACGGCGTCGAGGACTCCTGGTCGGCGGACCTCGCCGAACTGATCACTTTGGCCTGAAGGCTACCTTGGTCCGCAGGCCGTGATCACTGTGGCCTGAAGGACGGTCAGCTGTCCGGTTTGGCACACTGGCCGGGGACGTGCCGGACGTCGTCATTGTCGAGGAGTGGTGAGTCAGGGTGATCGCGTGAGCGCGGAAGCCGGTACCAAGGCGGTTGCGGCCGCGCTGGTGGCCAATCTGGGGATCGCGGTGGCGAAGTTCGTCGCGTTTCTCCTCACCCGGTCGTCGTCGATGCTGGCCGAGTCCATCCATTCGGTCGCGGACTCGGGCAACCAGGGCCTGCTCCTGCTCGGCAAGCAGCGCGCCACCCGGCCGGCCGACGAGGAGCATCCGTTCGGCTACGGCCGTTCCCGCTATATCGCCGGCTTTCTCGTCGGGATCGTGTTGTTCAGCGTGGGCGGGCTGTTCTCGGTCTACGAGGGTGTGGAGAAGCTGCGCCATCCCCATGAGCTGGACAACGGCCTGGTGGCGGTGGTCGTCCTGCTCGCGGCGATCGGGCTGGAGACGTTCTCCTTCCGTACCGCGATCGGTGAGAGCCGTCAGGTCAAGGGTGACGCCTCGTGGTGGGGCTTCATCCGCACGGCCCGTGCTCCCGAGCTGCCGGTGGTCCTCCTTGAGGACCTGGCCGCGCTGCTGGGCCTCGTGCTCGCTCTGGGGGGTGTGGGTCTGACCCTCGTGACCGACGATCCGATCTGGGACGGCGCGGGCACCCTCGCCATCGGGATCCTGCTGCTCGTGGTGGCCGTCATCGTGGCGGCGGAGACCCAGGCGATGCTGGTCGGGGAGGCCGCGACCCCGGCCATGGTCGCGGTCATCCGCGACGTCCTCGCGGACTCACCGCACATCACCGACGTCATCCACGTGCGCACACTGCACCTGGGACCGGACGAGCTGCTCGTCGCGGCGAAGATCGGGTTGGACGTGGAGCTGACCGTGCTCGCCGTTGCGGGCGCGATCAACGACGCCGAGGCCCGGCTGCGTGCCGCGGTGCCCATCGCACGCCGGATCTACCTGGAACCGGACCTGCTCCGCCTGCCGGAGGAGGAACCCGCCGAGAACGGATCCGCGCCGGCGCAGGCCAGCGCTCCGCCGGGGCACTGAAGCCGCCCGCCCCTGGACGGCGGTTCAGTTCCGTTCAGTCCGGTCCCGTCCCGTTCCGTCCGGGGTCGGTCCGCGCTCCGGGACGGGACGTCACAACGGGCCGGACGGGCCGACCTCGACGACGGTCTGGGCGACAATCGCGGTGAGCGCACCGACACCGGCCAGACCCAGGGGCAGGGCTCCGGCACGGGCGGTGTCACCCGGGCCGTCCGGGCGTGGATTCGGTGCCAACGCCGGTACTACCAGCCAGCAGTAGAACGGCAGCCAGGACCGCTCCAACGCCGCGGCGGCGAGCCCGGTGACCATGCCGAACAGGATCGCGGGGACCGCGCCCACCAGGAACGGCCAGCCGGGTGTGAGCCGGACGCGCCGGGCGGCTCGAACGATCATCGGTCCGCACGCGACCAACACGACCGCGAGCCCGACCGGAAGGCGGGTGACCGACCCCGGGAGCGTCGCCGCGCCGACCCGGGTAACCTGCATGGCTGCTTGAGCAGCCTGCTCGCGGGCCACGGCCAGCCCCTCCGGCCACGAAAAGCCCCACAGCGACATCAGTGACAGCGGCACCAGGAAACATCCGCCGGTGATCACGTTGAGCAGCGGCCGGCGGCGGATGAAGTACGTGGCGGCGACCACCGCCCCGAGCCAGGGCATCGCGTAGCTGAACAGCGTGGCCACACCGAACAGCAGTCCGCACGCCGCCGCCCACCACAGCCGCCGCCCCGGTTCCGAGCCGACGACCCCGAGCGTGACGAAGGCGGCGCCAACGGCCGCGGTCACCCCGTCCACCGATGCGGCCATCCATAGTGCCCATGGCGCGAGTACCAGAACCGGGACGAGACGGCGGGCGGCGGTCTCATGGCACAACGACCGGACCGCGATTGCGACGAGGGGGACCGTGGCCGCGCTCAGGGCCGTCAGGACGATCCCGAGGGCGGTCGGGGTGGTGATCCCCAGCCGGGCCAGCGTCCACACCAGCAGCGTCGGCCCAGGGGGGTGGGCTCGCGTGCCGTAGCTGTAGGTGCCGGCGTGCTCGGTGAACGTCCGCAGCAAGGCCGTCGGATCGGTTTCGGCCGCGCCCAGCTCCGGCAGGTGGCCGTCGCTGGCTGTGAACGTGCCCACCGCGAGTACGCCGGCAGGGCCCGACCGTGCGTTCCCTGCCGCCAGCGCCACGATCCAGCCCAACGCCGCCCCGTAACCGGTGACGAGGAGCGGGACCCAGCGCAGCCGGGTGTGGACGCCGCGCCATGCCGCGATGAGGACCACGGCTGCCACCGCCGGGGCAAGCAGGGACGCCGGGGAGACGCCGGGGCGTCGATTCGCGGTGAACGGCAGGCCGGCGAACGTGGTCGGCAGGGGCTCCCACCCCTGGCCGGCGGCGCGCACCAGCACGGCCAGGCCCAAGCAGGCGACAACCGCGGCGATCCACATTGCGATTTCCGCGGGTTGGGCCGAATCGGCGCCGGTGAACGGCAGGCGTGCCATGCGCCCATGGATACCCGACCGCCCGCTGTCGGTCGGCCCGTTATCCGACGGTGTGGCGGCAATCGGGACGTCGGCCACCTTCACCGTGGCCCGGGGATCTGAGCCAAGGACAGCACGGGAAAAACATGATCACGCCGCCTTTGGCCCTCTGGTGACCCAGGGACCTGGGCCTCCGGCAGCGCGGGAAAAACATGAT
>NZ_CAAAFO010000056.1:29679-37284 GCF_900634715.1 Candidatus Protofrankia californiensis
CGCGCTGCCTTTGGCCCTTTAGGCAGCCCTCGATCGTTTCGCGATGGACGGGGAGCGATGAAGCGAGGTGTCGGCCGGCGCCAGCAGACCCTGGACGAATTTCCGGCGATGGCCACGGTGACGACCACTTAGCCTGCTCCTCCGGCGTGATGACCACATATGCACCGTAACCAGGCCGGCGGCGCGCCGTTCGGCTGGTGCACGATGTCCCTCGGCGCGGGTTCGCCGGTGTTCTCCGGGCGATGTTCGGCGTGACGCGCCGAAGCCCTTGTCGGTCCAGGTAGGGGCTACTGGGGACACTGGTCGTCATGACGTTGCTGGACGCGCCGTTTCTCCCGGTCCGACCGGTGAAATGACGGGAGTCTCGTGGTCGTACGTTGTTGTGCCGGTGATGGGATGAAGGGAAAGGCTTGACGGATCTGCCGAGGGGCGATCGGGCTCGTGAAGGAGATCGTGTGATGGATCACATGCGCTTCGAGTGGCGCGTTCACCGCAACTGAGTGAAGATCGGTTCGCAGATCATCTATCACGGAGGGGGCCACATTGGCCGAGCTTAGGAAAGGAACCCGGATCACCGGCGCGGAGCGCGACAAGCTTGCATCAGAGCTTCGGAAGAAGTACGAGGCAGGGCAGAGCATCCGTCTCCTCGCCGAGTCGTCGGGCCGTTCGTACGGGTTCGTTCACCGGATCCTCTCGGAGTCCGGTACGACTCTGCGGGGCCGGGGCGGCGCTACCCGAGGCAGTAAGAAAAAGAGCGTCTGATCATGTTGGTGCCGGCCGCCGCCGACCCGGCGGCGGCCGGTCTGGCGCTGGCGATCGATGGTCCGAGGGCGACCATCGCCGTCGATCGCCAGGATCACGTCGCTGTGCGCGCACCCGCCCTGTCCGCCTCGCTGCGCACCGCGCTGGCCGGCATCGGACGATCTTTGCCTGGCAGCATCCGGCTCGTGGTTCTTCGGATCATCGGCGGCTCGCCGCCGTCCGGTCATGGCCGGTCCGGACCGGCCGAAGAGCAACCGGCCGAGGGCCAGCGGTCTGACGATCAAAAGATTGAAGACCAACCGGCTCACCACAACGCGGGGACGGTCGCCGAGTGGCAGGCCGCACTCGGCTGGTTGTCCCGCCATGACCTGTTCAGTGTCGCGGTCGTCAGCGGGTACGCCGTTGACGCTCTTCGCCTGGCGATCGCCTGCGATCTGCGGGTTGTCTGCGATGACGCGTACCTGTCCCTGACCGGAATCCACCACGGCCGTATCCCGGCGCTGGGGGTCTCCCGGGCTCTGGTCGACCTGGTCGGCTACGGCCGCGCGCTGGATCTGTGTGTGACCGGGCGCGGACTGTCCGGCGTGCAGGCTCAGGCCGTGGGGCTTGCGGACCGGCTGGCCGCCCCTGCCGATCTCGACCGGGCGGTGGAGGAGCTTGTCGCCGCCCTGCTTGCGGCTCCGCGTGAGACGGCCGTCGAGGTCAAGGCGTTGCTGCTGCACAGCCGTGAGCGGTCCAGACCGGATCAGTTACGCGCGGAGCGTGATGCCCAGCTGCGCTGCTCGCCGACGCCGGCCGGGTCATCCGGGTGAAGCGTCTGCGGTGAGTCATCCCCGCACCGGTCAGCCGATCCTGACTCGATCCCGATCCTGACCCGATCTCGACCCGATTCCGGCCTCGACCCTGTGGTCGAGATCATGGTGAGGGAACGATCCTTTGCTGCTTTCGCTTACAGTGTTACATCGTAAGCAGGAGCGAACTTCGGGGGTCTACTGATGAGATTCGTCGAGGGCGGGCCGCCCATCAGTGCGCGGGCCTTCCAGCGTGACCGCTCGATCGCCCACCAGAAACTGCGGCCGGGCACCCTGCGCAGGATCGTCGGGTTTGCGCGCCCGTACCGGAGGATGCTCGCCGGCTTCCTCGTCCTGATCGTCGTCGATGCCGCGCTCGGCGCGACGATTCCGCTGATCTTCAAGGCGATCATCGACAAGGGCATCATCCCCGGACGCGTGGGCGTCGTACAGGCGCTCGCCGCGCTGGTCGGGCTCATCGCCGTCATCAACGCGCTGCTGGCTCTCGCGCAACGGTGGTTCTCCGTGCGCATCGGCGAAGGCCTGATCTTCGACATGCGGGCCCGGCTCTTCGACCACGTCCAGCGCCAGCCGCTGGCGTTCTTCACCCGGACCCAGACGGGCGCTTTGATCTCCCGGCTGAACAACGACGTCCTGGGGGCCCAGTCGGCCTTCACCGGCACGCTGTCCTCGGTCCTGTCCAACGTCGTGTCCGTCGGTTTCGTCCTCGCCGCGATGGTCGTGCTGTCGTGGCAGATCACGGTCGTCTCGCTGCTGCTGCTGCCGGTCTTCGTCGTCCCGGCGCGGCTGCTCGGACCGAAGCTCGCCGACCTCACCCGAGAGAGCTACGGGCTCAACGCCGCGATGAACACGGTGATGACCGAACGGTTCAACGTCTCCGGAGCGATGCTCGCCAAGCTCTACGGCCGCCCGTCACGGGAGAACGACGGCTTCACGACCAAGGCCGCCCGGGTCCGCGACATCGGAATCACTCAGGCCATGTACGGCCGGATCTTCTTCGTCTCGCTGACCCTGGTCGCCTCCCTGGCGACCGCGATCGTCTACGGCGTGGGCGGGCGGTTCGCCGCCGAGGGGGCCCTGCAGGTCGGTACCGTCGTCGCGCTGACCTCCTATCTGTCGCGCCTCTACGGCCCGCTGACCCAGCTGTCGAACGTCAACGTCGACGTGATGACCGCCCTGGTTTCCTTCGAGCGGGTTTTCGAGGTGCTCGACCTGCCACCGGCGATCTCCGACCGGCCAGGCGCGGTCGACCTGCCGCCCGGCTCGGCCACGATCGAGTTCGACGACGTCGGATTCCGCTACCCGGCCGCGGACGAGGTGTCGCTGGCCTCCCTGGAGTCGGTGGCGGTGCTCGACAAGCGTCCGTCCGAGGCCGTCCTGCATCACGTGTCATTCCGGGCGGAACCCGGCGAGCTGGTCGCGCTGGTCGGGCCGTCCGGAGCCGGCAAGACGACGATCAGCCAGCTGGTGCCCCGCATGTACGACGCGGTCAGCGGCGCGGTTCGGGTCGGTGGTCACGACGTTCGGGACATCACCTTGCGGTCGCTACGGGACGCCGTGGGTGTTGTCACCCAGGACGCGCACCTCTTCCACGACACGATCCGAGCGAACCTCGCCTACGCCCGGCCGGAGGCGACGCAGGAGCAGATGTGGGCGGCCATGGACGCGGCCCAGATCGGCGCCGTCGTGCGGGCGCTGCCCGACGGTCTGGACACGGTCGTCGGTGACCGTGGCTACCGGCTCTCCGGTGGTGAGAAGCAGCGGCTCGCCATCGCCCGGTTGCTGCTCAAGGAGCCTTCGATCGTCGTCCTGGACGAGGCCACCGCCCATCTCGACAGCGAGTCCGAAGCCGCCGTCCAGCAGGCCCTGGCCACCGCGCTGGCCGGTCGGACGTCACTGGTGATCGCCCACCGGCTGTCGACTGTCCGTGACGCCGACAGGATTCTCGTCGTCGAGGACGGACGGTTGGTCGACAGCGGCCGGCACACCGAGCTGCTGGCCCGCGGCGGCTTGTACGCCGAGCTGTACCGCACCCAGTTCGAGACCCAGTTCGAGACCCAGGGCGAGAGCCGGTTCGGCGAGGTCCGGGGGCAGGCCCTGGACGCGGGCCGGGTCGAACCGACCAACAGCGCAGCGATGGCGGACGCTCGGGGCCGGGACGTGGTGGACACCGAGAACCGGGACACAGATCGAGGTGAGACGGGGCGGGACCGCGCAGAGCGGGACGACACGCAGGCCGCCACGGTCGTCTGATCCGGCCGGCGAGGCGGGGCCGGAGGCAACCCGCCTGCCAGGAGCCGGTGGGCGGGCCGTCCGGGCTGTTGCGCACAGGTCTTCCGGCCCGCCGTTGCGGACCGTCCGGCGCGCCCGTCCGGATGGTACCCGAGTGCCGGGTCAGGGTGCGGTCTATCCCGGCTGCCCCTGCTTGCTGTCAGGTGGTACGCCGTCGGCGAGGTCGTCAGTACTTTCCGTACTCGGATCGGGGTCTCCGGACGGCAGCGCGATGTCGATGTCGCCGGACGGATGGCGGTGGATCGCCGGGTTTTCGCTCATCTGTCTACCCACCGTGACCTGGGAACTCGCCTGCCCTGCCCACGACCGGCACGCCGCGTGGAGCGCTCGCGGGGGACGTCCGGAGCCGTCGTCACCCCTGTTCCCACGGCGGTGCGGATCGATGTGACAGTACGCCTGCTCGTCGCATAGCGCACCCGGTAAACGGAATAGGGCGTTTTTCCTGTAGATGGAAAACTTTTCGGGTGTCGGCCAGCGGATAGTGGGGCCGGTGTCCGGGCCGCCGGAGTCATTTTCTAGGCTTGTCTCGTGTCTCGCCGCGCGAAAATTGTATGCACACTTGGTCCGGCCACCAGCTCGCCTGACAGGATTCGGGCGCTGGTAGAAGCCGGCATGGACATCGCCCGTCTCAACCTCTCCCATGGCTCCCACGAGCAGCATGCGCAGGCCTACCAGCAGATCCGCGCTGCGGCCGACGCCGTCGGGCGCAGCGTCGGCATCCTCATCGACCTCCAAGGCCCCAAGATCAGACTCGGGAAGTTCGGCTCCGGTCCGGTCACGCTTGTACCCGGCAGCCGGTTCACGATCACAACCGATGACGTGGTCGGTGACCAGCACCGGGTCGGGACGACCTTCTCCGGGCTGACCTCCGACGTCGTCGAGGGCGACCGGATCCTCGTCGACGACGGCCGGCTGGTGCTGGACGTTACCGAGGTCGTCGGCTCCGACGTCCACACCACGGTTGTCGTCGGCGGCCCGGTCAGTGATCACAAGGGGATGAACATCCCGGGTGCGGCCCTCGGCGTGCCCGCGTTGACCGACAAGGACACCGAAGACCTCCGTTTCGGGCTCGGTCTGCCCGCCGACATGATCGCTTTGTCCTTCGTCCGCTCAGCCGCCGACATCGAGAAGGTCCGGGCTGTGATGGACGAGGTCGGGGTGCGCCTGCCCGTCCTAGCCAAGATCGAGAAACCGCAGGCCGTCGACCAGCTCGAGGAGATCGTCGAGGCGTTCGACGGTCTTATGATCGCCCGGGGGGACCTGGGGGTGGAGATGCCGTTGCAGGTGGTGCCACTGGTGCAGAAGCGCGGCGTGTCGTGGGCACGCGAGCGTGCGAAGCCTGTGATCGTGGCCACCCAGGTGCTGGAGTCGATGGTCCACGCACCCCGGCCCACCCGGGCCGAGGCCAGCGACTGCGCCAACGCGGTTCTGGACGGCGCCGACGCGATCATGCTGTCGGCTGAGACCAGTGTCGGTGAATATCCCATCGAAGCCGTGTCCACGATGGCTCGGATCATCGAGACGGCTGAAACGGACCTTGCTCGAATCCCACCGTTGCGTACTCGTCCGCGTACTGTTGGTGGCGCCTTGGCGGAGGCTGCCGCCAATGTCGGCAACGCCATGGGCGCCCGCTACCTTGTGGCGTTCAGTCAGAGCGGGGACACCGCCCGCCGTCTTGCTCGTTACCGCAGCCCCATCCCGCTGCTGGCCTTCACCCCGGTACCCGCTGTCCGCAGCCAGCTCGCGCTGCTGTGGGGCGTTGAGACCTTCCTGGTCCCGTTCGCGCACAGCACCGACGAGATGGTGCGGCAGGTCGACAGCGCGCTGCTCCAGCTGGAGCGCTGCAAGCCCGGTGAGCTTGTCGTCGTCGTGGCCGGAACCCCGCCCGGCGTGGCCGGGATGACGAACACCATCCGGGTGCACCGGATCGGCGAAGAAGTCTAAACCTCCTTCCAAATTGTTGTTTTGTCCCAATTTGGAACCCTGGTGCGCGGGGTTGGTCGTTGTAGTGGGCTTGCCGATCATCTAATGATGATCGGCAAGGGGGATGGTGAGGTGTTGTTTCACCTGTGATGGCGGGGTGTTGCTTCACCCGTGGTGGTTGGACGCTGTTTTCCCGCAATGTGGGGACCCCTGGAGTGCCGGGTCGGTTACTGTGATCGTCAGGGGTTACGAGCGGATGTCGACACGGTGAGGATCTGACGCCGGTGCGCTTTGCGGTGTTTGAAGTTTTGTTTTCCGTGTCGGTTGTCGTAATGGATTCGTAGATTGGATGCCGTGGCCACTTGAGATAACTGTGGCTGACCGTGGTTTCCGGGCCGGTCGTGGCGCGGGCCGGCGGATCGTGCGGATCACCTGGAGCGATCCCCAGGGACGGACGTCGGGCCGTAGGGTCTTCCTTGATGAGGATTTTGCTGGAGTCAGGGGTCGAACCGGCGCATGGGCATCCGCGGGCCTTGCGTGAGTGTGTGACCGGTCAGGCGAACGCACGGTAATGTCGTTTACGCTACGTTGTATAGCGGCTACTGAGACGGTGCATGTTCCGGATTACGCTGGGCCTGACTCGGCCCAGGTGACCCGGGAGCGTGTGCAATGACCGAACAGCCGCCGCAGCGGCCTCGCCGGACCGACCAGGTTGCTGATATCGCCGGATCCGGTCCGGTCGCGAACCCGTCCGACGGGGAAGGTGCGAACGTCGACGGCGCGAAGAAGGCTTCTGGACGCCCGGCGGATCCGTCCGATCGGCCGAAGGCACCCGCCCCTCCCGCAGCGGGCGCTGCCGCCGGAGGGGGCGCCGCCGCGACAGCGGGCGCTGCCGCCGGGACGGGTACTCGGCCGACGTCCGGACATTCCCGGGCCCAGCCACCACGTTTTGGCGCCACCGGTGCCGCCGGCGCTGGTGCCGCCGGCTCCGCACCGCCGTCCGGGGGCCGGCCGGCGCTCGCCCGTCCACCGGCAGATCGCACGTCGGGTGTGTCACAGGGTGAGCGTCCAGCCGCGGCCCCACGTCCCGGAACGACAGCCGGTCCCGCGGGGACGACCGGCTGGGTACCCGGTCCAACCGGGCAGCGTGCCGGCGCACCGTCCTGGCAGGGGCCTGCCGTGCGGCCGGCCGCGCCTCCCGCGGATGGCCGCGTCGCAGGTAGGACCGCTGCTGGCGAGAACCTCACGTCCGGCCCTGCCAGGACGGACGCGTCGAAACAGCCGGCACAACAGCCGGCGGCGCCGCGTGGGCCCGAGCCTGCGCGGGTGGAGCCCCCATGTGTCGACCCCCGGCCGGTTGAGCCGCAGCGTGTCAAACTCTCGCGTGCCGAGCCTGCGCGGGTGGAGCGACGGGTCCCGCCGCCTCCGGAGCCCCGCCGCGTGGAGCTTCGCCGGGTGGAGCTTCGCCGGGTGGAGCCGCCGCGCGCAGAGCCCACGAGTCCTCAGCAGCCGCGCCTGCGACCGATCGTCCCGGACCGCGCACAGCCGGCTGGAGATCCACCAGGCGGGATCAAGCCGGGCGACGCCGGACCGCCTGTGGCGCAGCCGCCTTCTTCTTCCGCGGGTTCTTCCGTCGGCCGGGCCGACCAGCAGACCGCCACCGGCTCCCCTGATCGTGCCGTTTCCGGCCGACCACTCCCGGCGCGATCAGGGTCGCAGCGTCCGGGGAACTCGCCCGAAATACGGCCGGACGCACGGCCTCCAGTCGTACGGCCGCAGCCTCCGGCCACACGAGCGCAGCCTCCGGCCGTATCAC
>NZ_CAAAFO010000056.1:37919-38532 GCF_900634715.1 Candidatus Protofrankia californiensis
CGCAGCCTCCGGCCACACGAGCGCAGCCTCCGGCCGTATCACCGCAATCTCCGGCCGCGGGTGCTTTGCGTCCTGCCCCGACGCCGCGGACGCCGACATATCCGTCACAGACGGGCTCGGGGCCGTCGGCCGCGGGCCGGCCGCAAACACGCGGATCCCTGCCCGAGGGCCGATCCGCTGTGCGGCCGGCAGGTCCGAACGACCGTCCGTGGTATCCGCAGTCCGCGCAGCCGGACACACCACACCAGTCGTATGGGCGCGACAGTCAGGGCAGCCAGCATGAAAACCGTGGCGGTTCCGCTTCGCCGCACCCCAACCGGGACGCGCCGGTGCCGCCGGTCGAGGGCCGTCCGGCAACGTGGGAGCAGACGTCACGGATCCACCGGACGCCGCCGGCCGACCCGTCCGCCGCCGCGGGGAGTGAATCCGCCGGATCGGTCGAGGCCGCACGGCCCAGCGACGGACCGCGATCAACCTACCCGACCACCGCCACCGGACCCGCGGTCGGGTATTTCAGCCGCCAGGCGCCACCCGGGCCTCATGAGCCTCGACACGAGCCTCGACATGAGCCTCGACCGGACATCGGCGACACCGAGTCCCGTCCCGGCCTCGA
>NZ_CAAAFO010000056.1:38885-40238 GCF_900634715.1 Candidatus Protofrankia californiensis
GACGACGCCGGACCCGCCGCGGGCCCGTCCGGGGGCAGCCGGTCCCGAAGCGGCTCGTCCGGAGGCAGCCTGCCTGACGGCCGCACGCATGAGGGCGGCATACCGCATGAGGACATACCGGACGGCCCGCTGCCCGAAGACTCACGGTCCGAGGACGCACCGGAGGCCACACCCGACACCGATCCGCACAGCTCGGCTTCAGTCGTGCTCACGGAGCCGAAACCCGACGTCCGCGACCGGCTCGCAAGCATGCTCCTGGCTGGCGCGGGCGGCCTCGGCGGGGTTGCCGCCGGGTTGCCGTGGAGCAGGCTGAGCGATGGTGAGGACACCCGTACGTTCACCGGCCTGGCGGTTGGTGACGGTCGGATCACCCTGGTGGTGGCGGTCGTCCTGTTGGTGATCGGTGTGGCGCGCGTGCTCGGCCGCCGCTCGGGCGCCGCGGACGCTGCCGTGGCTATGGTGCTGGGGGCGGGGGTTGCCGTGTTCGCCGTCATGGATCTTGTCGCCGGACCACCCTCACTGTCGTCCTTCCGGACCCTGTCCGCCGACCAGATCAGCGTCGTTCCCGCGCCTGGGCTCGTCCTGACCCTGGTGGCGGGGCTGATCTCGCTTGCCGGTGGTTGGCTGCTGCGGGGCGTCCGTCCCGCTGGGTAGTCCACCGGGATCGGGACAGGCCTACCGACCGATCGGGCCGAAGGACCGGAGTGATCGACTGTGCCCGTGGGGGATTTTGTTCCGGGAAGTGGCCGCGCATACTGCCCGACTGCGTGGTACGACCAAAAGCGACCGAGGATGGGGCGTCACCAGCCGGATGGGTGTCGGTCGGCAGTCTCCTGAAGTGCCGATCCGGGAGGCCCAGGTCCACCGGTCATTCGGAGCCGTTTGACCGTCGATCGGAAAGAAACGGGAGGAAGGTGTGCCCGAGCAGGAACCGAGCCCGTGGGCGCTCTCGGCGGTCGAGCCTGTGGCGGACGCGGACCTGGACAGGCAAGGGCAGCGTGATCATGACTCTTTCGCGCTCGGGGTCCGGGAGCCGATCGGCGAGGCCCGGGCGGAGCAGGCTCCGGGGCCGCTTGGTGCAGACCCGTCCGACGACCGGGTGCGCGGTCCGGCCGGCGGTGCCGGCCAGCAGCCCCGGCCGATCGGCGAGGACGGTGAGTCGGAGCAGTTGCGCCGGTGGCGTGCCGAGCGGCGTGCAGCACACGCGTTGACGGCTGATCCGCGCTGGGCCCGGCAGGACGGTGACGGCAGGCCGGATGCCGGTGGCACGGATACCTCCGACGCGGCTGCTGTTCCACCGCCTGTTCCACCGCCGGCATCCCAGCGTGTGCCATGGCCCGCGGGCACCGCCGC
>NZ_CAAAFO010000056.1:40619-41748 GCF_900634715.1 Candidatus Protofrankia californiensis
GGCCGGCGCGACCGCTGGGAGGCCTGCTCGTGCTCATCGCTGGTGCCATGACCATTGTCGGTTCGGCCATGCCCTGGGCGACCATCACCGCCTTCGATCTCGTGGAGATCCCGCTCCGGGGGACCGAGGCCGGTCAGTACTACGGCGGGGCGACGGCGCTGCTCGGTGTCCTGTCGGTCGTTCTCGGCGGGCTGCTGATCGGTCGTGACCGGGGTGGCTGGCGGTGGATTCTCACGGCTGTGACCGGCATGGCAATCGCCCTGATCGCCGTGATCGACATGGTCCGGTTGCTGGGTGCCAACCAGCTTGGCGGCATCGAGCTGGATCTTTCGGTCGAGCTGGGGCCGGGTTTGTGGATCACGCTCCTGGGTGGGCTCGTCGTTGCCGCCGGCGCGGTGCTGGCGCGGTTCACGCCTCGCTGGACCAGGAGGAGCGCGCGGCGGGCGCGGCAGGACACGCAAGACGAATGATCGTGACCCGTTGATCGGAAACCGGTGGCTGCTGACCGGAAACCGGTGGTCATCGCCGGGTGAGCCTGTCCAGGCCGTCCGCGAGAGCCTCGAGCTCGCCGGGATCGGTGTACGCGTGCGGGCTCGCGCGCAGCAGCGGGCCGGTCATGTCCCTGGGCGCGCGACCGGTCGGGATCGCGCTCGTCAGGATGCCGGCATCGGTGTACAGCCGATCACGGATGGCATGCACGTCCACCCCGTCGGGCGGGATGAGCGTGATGATCCCGGTCGGTTCCGCCGGCGGCTCGCGGACCTGCCAGCCGGCGACCCCGTCCAGGCGCTGCCGTCCCAGCGCGCCGAGAGCCGCGATCCGCGCGTGGACCGCCGTGGGTCCGGCGGCGAGGAGTTCGGCGACGGCAACGGCCAGACCCAGCCGGGCAGCTGCGGCCGATTCCCCGATCCCCATCCGGGCGATCCCGTCCAGCGGGCCGAAGGCGGAGTGATCATATTTCTCTCGCGCTCGGGGTCCGGAAGTCGATCCGGGAGGTCCGGACGCCGATCCGGCAGGTCCGGCAGGTCCAGGTCACAGGGTTACCAGCGGGTCCGGCGGCCGGCTTGCGTCCCAGGTCGCGGTGTGCAGGTTTGGAGCCGACGAGGTGAGCTGATCGCAGATGTGCGCC
>NZ_CAAAFO010000056.1:42045-46594 GCF_900634715.1 Candidatus Protofrankia californiensis
GCACAGCCACTTGCGGGAGGTCCCCACGTACGCCGCCGCGGCGATCCTGGTCGTCGGGACCTGCCCGAGGGACTGGGCGACGTCGAGCAGGAGCGGGACGCCCACCGCCGCGGCACGGGCGGCGACCTCGGCTGCCGGCTGGACGATCCCGCGTTGGCTGGGAACATGCGGAAAGGTCACCAGGTCCAGCCCGGCGAGTTCGGAGTGCCCCAGCCTGTCGAGGTTGATGCGCCCGTCGCCGTCGACGGGCAGGTCGACCAGCTCGATGCCGTCACGGGCAGCGCGTGCGGCCAGCACCATCGTATTGGAACCGAACTCGCTGGGCACCACACCGATCCGGCCACCGGCGGGCAGGGGCCAGGCGTCGATGAGCGCCGCGAAGGCGGTGGCGGCCGAGTGATGGAAGGTCACGTCGTCCGCGGTGAGACCCGGACCCAGCAGCTGTGCCAGGTTCGCCCTGGCCTGCGTCAGCGTCTGGCTGTGACGGATCTCCGCGACATACCCACCGACCCGGCTTTCCTCGGTGAGGTACTCGGCGTGGGCGGCGATCGTGGCCCGGCTCGTCCGCGCACACCCGGCGGCGTCAAGGTGCGTGATCGCGGCCGGCTCGCGAGCCGCCCGCCACCGGGCGGCAAGGTCGGGATGGGGCAGGGGAGCCCCCGCCGGCCCCAGGTCGGCCTTCCCACGCGTGGCAGCAGAATCCGTCGACGAGGACACCCTGAGAGCCTCGCATCCCAACCGTTGCTCCGCGCGGTCCTTCACCGGAGCGCGGCACCGGGGCACGGGGTCCGGCAGGGGATCCGGGGTAGTCCGTGCCCGGGTGGTCCGCTCTGCGAATCGGTGACCAAACCATTACCATATGTATATCTATGTGGCTGGCTCGGCGACGACCTTGCTCACTATGTGCTCGGCGATGGCCAGGGAAGCGGTCGCTGCCGGTGACGGGGCGTTCCGGACATGTACGATCCTTCCGCGTATCGACAGCACGAAGTCGTCCACCAGGCTGCCGTCGCGCGCGACCGCCTGCGCGCGGACGCCGGAGGGACCCCGGACCACATCACCGGCCTGCAGCTGCGGGACATACCGGCGGGCCTCGGCGATGAACGCATGCCGGCTCGCCGTGCGCAGGATCTCCTTGGCCCCGGTCCGCCAGTGCTGTCGCGCCATCTTCCGGAAGCCTGGCCACGCGAGCGTCCGGCGCAGCTCCGACCCCTGCACGGTCAGGCGGGTGTACCCCTCGCGGGCGGTCGCGAGGACCGCGTTCGGGCCGACCAGCACGTTCCCGTCCACCCTCCTGGTCAGATGGATCCCGAGGAACGGATATCGCGGGTCCGGTACCGGGTAGATCAGCCCACGCACGAGGCCGAGGCGTTCTGGTCGTAGCAGCCAGTAGTCGCCGCGGAATGGGACGATCTGCGGTGAAGGCTCCTCGCCGGTGAGTGCGGCCACCTGGTCGGACTGCAGGCCCGCGCAGGCGATGAGCAGGTCGAACGGCCCGACCACCGTCGAGACGGCCGCGACCGTGCCGTCGGCCCTGGAGGCGGTCGCGTGCGTGCCGTTGGGAGCCACCCGGGCGCTTCCCCGGACCCGCAGGCCCAGGTGGACGCCGTCGGAACGCTCCTCGACGGACACGACCTCGCTGCCGGTGCGCACCGATCCGCCGGCGTCCCACACGCCGTCACGCAGCGTCCGGACCACCGCCGGGTAGTCGACGATCGCGGTCGTGGGGGAGTGCAGCGCGGCCACCCCGCGGGCATGTGGTTCGTAGCGGCGCAGGTCGTGCGGGTCCAGCATGGTCGTGTTCGGGACGCCGTTGGCCTGCGCCCGGTTCGCGATGTCGGCGAGCCGGCCCAGCTCACTGTCGTCGACCGCGACCACGACCTTGCCGCATTCGTCGTAGCGGATGCCGTGAGCGGCACAGTATTCCTTGAGCAAGGCTACGCCTCGTCGGCACAGGGTTGCCTTCAGCGATCCCGGCTGGTAGTACAGACCGGCATGGGCGACTCCGCTGTTGTGCCCGCTCTGATGGCGGGCGACGTCCTGCTCCTTTTCGAAGACCGTCACCGTGGCGGCCGGATCGACCTGCCCGATCCGCCGGGCCACCGCGAGCCCGAGAATGCCGCCACCGATCACCGCGACCCGACCCGCCACGCGTTCCGCTCCTGGTTCCTAGGATTCCCTGGACCTGCGAACGCGCGATGAAAAGCGATGATCGCGTGCTCTTCGGTCAAGCTGGTTTTCTCGTTTCCCGCGGCCTCCGAGCGCAGGGGAAGAACTATGATCGCGCTCTTCGGCCGGCTGGTTCGACATGGACAATAGACGATCAAGGGAGTCAGCCGAAGAAATGGCCCGGGGGATAGGCCCGATCGGTACGGGAGCGTGGCCTGCCGCGCAGGGCGTCGGTCAGCGTCCGGGCGGTGTTGACCAGCGGGACGTGACTGAATGCCTGCGGAAAGTTGCCGACCATCCGCCCGAGGTGGGGGTCGTACTCCTCCGACAGCAGCCCGACGTCGTTGCGCAGGGCGAGCAGCCGCTCGAACAGCTCCTGGGCTTCGCGTACCCGTCCTGACAGGGCGTAGTTGTCGGCGAGCCAGAAGGTACAGGCGAGGAAGGCGCCCTCACCGGCGGGCAGGCCGTCCACCGCGCCGTCCTCTGCGGTCGGGTAGCGCAGCACGAACCCGTCCTGCATGAGTTCGCGTTCGATGGCGGCCACCGTGCCGACCGTACGCGGGTCCGTTGCCGGCAGGAAGCCGACGAGCGGTATGTTCAGCAGAGCCGCGTCCAGTTCGGTGGAGCCGTAGAACTGGGTGAAGGTGTTGCGGGCGGGGTCGAAACCGCGGGCGCAGACCTCGTTGTGGATCTCGGCCCGCAGCGCCGTCCAGCGGTCCAGCGGGCCGGGCAGCCCCCACTCGGTGATGCCCTTGACGGCCCGGTCCGCCGCCACCCACGCCATCACCTTGGAGTGGACGAAGTCCCGCCGCGGCCCGCGGACCTCCCAGATGCCTTCGTCGGGCTTGCGCCACCCGGTCTCCAGGAAGTCCATCAGCTTGGTCTGCAGCGCCCACGAGTCGTCCTGGCCGTCCACGTCGGTGGCCACCCGGGCGACATGCAGCGCGTCGAGCACCTCGCCGTAGACGTCCAGCTGGAACTGGTCGACGGCGCCGTTGCCGATCCGGACGGGAGCCGAGCCCTCGTAGCCGGGCAGCCACGGTACCTCGTACTCGGGGAGCCGGCGCTCGCCGCCGACCCCGTACATGATCTGGACGCGCGAGGGGTCGCCCGCGACGGCCCGCAGCAGCCACTCCCGCCATGCCTTGGCCTCGCTGGTGAACCCGGCGTCGAGCAGGGCGAGCAGGGTGATGGTGGCGTCCCGCAACCAGCAGTAGCGGTAGTCC
Organism: Candidatus Protofrankia californiensis; assembly: GCF_900634715.1. Lineage (GTDB taxonomy): Bacteria > Actinomycetota > Actinomycetes > Frankiales > Frankiaceae > Protofrankia > Protofrankia californiensis. Next base: position 45,441 of record NZ_CAAAFO010000056.1, read on the forward strand.
CAGTTGCGGACACCGCCGATCATCTCGGGCAGGGAGGTCGTGACCGCCGCGACGATGCCGCCGGTCGGCGCGTACGTCAGCGCCTTGAGGGTGATCAGGGAGCGTCGGACGGCGTCCTGCCACTGCCCGTCGTAGGTGCAACCGGCCATCCAGTCCGCCCACCACGACTCGGTCAGGTCGATCGCCCGGCGGACGTCGATCCGGGCGTGTGCCGGGCGGTGCGAGGGGCACCAGGCCAGGGAGAACGGCACGGACTGACCGGCGGAGACCGTGAACTGCGCGTAGGTGGCCATGTCGTGGCCCTCCATCGGCGCGGTCGTGCGCAGGGTGACCGCGTCAGGACCCGCGACCGCGACCATCGTGTGGTCGTCGAAACGTCGCACCCACGGGACGATCGAACCGTAGTCGAAGCGGATGCGGGTCTCGCTGCGCATCCGCACGGTTCCCTCGATGCCCTCGACGAGCCGTAGCACGAGGTGTTCGCCGGACCGCGGATACATCGCGTCGACGATCCGCACGGTTCCGCTCGCCGTGGTCATGTCGGTTTCGAGGACGAGGGTGTCGCCGCGGTAGCGTCTGCTCACCGCTAGTACCGGATCGACCGGCGCGATCTTCCAGTGGCCGGAGTTGTCGTCGCCGAGCAGCGCGGCAAAGCATGCGGTCGAGTCGAACCGGGGCAAGCACAGCCAGTCGATCGAACCGTCCCTGGAGACCAGCGCGGCCGAATGTGTGTCGCCGATCAGCGCGTAGTCCTCAATGCGGGAGGGCACGGTCTCTCCGGGGTTTCTTGGGGCCCTCCGCCACCACGAACACAGACGATCACCAGGAGATCGCTGCGTGATACTCCTGGTCCCCCGTGATCGAAACGCATTGGGCCGGCTTGGATTCAGGTCTGGGTGTGACGTGGATCGCGCGTGTCAGTCAGCACGAGCGGCAAGACCGCTTACCTTATGGCCTCGCCCGGAGCGCTAGGTTGGGGACACGCCTTGTCGCGATGGTCGGATTGCGGACATCGATCGCCGCGTGCCGATCAGTGCCATGCTGGCTGCAACCGTTGCAGCAGGCGGCCACTGCGCCCGAAGGAAGGCCCGTGACCTCGCAGGACGTACCGGACGAAGTGCTGGACAAGCCAGCGCTGGGCAAGGCGGCGCGGG
>NZ_CAAAFO010000057.1:0-5643 GCF_900634715.1 Candidatus Protofrankia californiensis
GCTTGCGGCCGATACCTGCGGCGATGAGCGTTTCGGTGAGCGTCAGCGGCGTGGGTACCGGTTCGTCGGGGCGCCACAGAGGGTTGGAGACGACACCCGGCTCGGCGAGCTCCAGGCCGTCGAAGTAGCTGGTGATCTTCTCGATGGTGCGGAATCGCCCGGTGCCCAGTTCCGCGAGCAACATCTTCTCCAGGCCCGTGGTGCGCTCGCCGTCGGCGACGAAATGGGTGAGGAACATGTAACCGCCGGAGGGAAGAACGTCTTTGTATGCCTGCACGATCCCGTCGGGGTTCTCATGGTCGTTGAGGTGGTGGATGACTCCGAGCAGCATCAGGCCGACGGGCTGGTCGAGGTCGAGCAGGCTGCGTAGGCGCGGGTGGTCCAGGACCTCCTGGGGTGAGCGTAGATCGGCGTTGATCACCGTGGTGTTGGGGTTCTCGGCGAGCAGCGCCTGACTGTGTGCCAGCACGATCGGGTCGTTGTCGATGTACACCACCCGGGTGTCCGGGGCGTGTTCCTGTGCAACCTGGTGGGTGTTGCGCGCGGTCGGCAGCCCGGAGCCCAGGTCGATGAACTGGCGGATTCCCTGTTCGAGGAGGTAGCGCACCCCACGGCCGAGTACGGCCCGCTCGTACCAGGCCGCCTGCTGGACCTCGGGCAGCAACTGCGCGAAATGGTCGGCTATAGCACGGTCCACCGCGAAGTTGTCCTTGCCTCCCAGTAGAGCGTCATACACCCGCGCGATGCTGGGCTTCGAGATGTCGATCCCCTGTGGTGCCCACTCCTTCAACGGATCGGTCACCGCGTGGGCCTGTACATGAGAGTGGTTCTGCGCATCGGGCACGGCTCTCCGATATCGTTCGGCTAAACAGTTCCTTTCGATAGAAGTATAGGCGCTTTTGTGCCTGATCCGCTGCCGGGACGCCGACCTGGCAGTCGCCGATCCGCGCATACGTGACTGGGTGCATGTTAATCGAACACATGTTTGCCCCGGTCGGTCGGGGGCGCGTCCAGGACGGATCCTCGCCTTGCGGGGCCGGCCGAGCGGCCTGGACCTGTGTGCTACCGAAGCCACCTGGCCGACTGTTTCATCCAGAGGGCCGAAGGCGGCGCGATCATGTTTCTCGCGCTCGGGGTTCCTCCCAGATCGGCGGTGCCGATCCGGATAGCCGATCTGGGAGGTGGGAGGCCCGAGTCCTGATGCGCTACTGGCTGGTTGCCCCGAACGAACGTTGCTGGGTGCCCTGCTGCGCACCTGCCTCACGAGCCGGCTGCTGCCGTCCCCCGAACGACTGCTGGCCGCTCGGAGTCGCTTCCTGGGTTGCCCGGGTCGCCTGTGCCTGGCTTGCCTGTGCGCCGACGTCGGCGAGTTCCCTCAGTCGCCTCGCGACGTACTGCTCGCTGTGGTTCGACCTGTCCGCGATCCGCTGGACGAGGTCGTTGACATCGCGGGCCGCGTTGAGATCGGAGGACCCCACCTGGCCGAACTGATCGAGAATCTGGTAACGGATCTGCTGCCAGTTCTGCCGAAACTGCTGCTCTATCTGCTGCGCCTGCTGTTGTTCCATCCCGTCACGCTCCTTCTTGAGTGCTGACTCTTGAGTGCTGACTCGGGACGGGTTGAATTCTACTCCGGGGTGGCCCTTGCGGATAAATCTCCGGCTCTCGCCGGAAAATTTTTCGGCGCTCGATGCGACATGGTTCCCACCGTCGCGAACGATTCATGGCCCAAAAAACTGGAAAAGAGGATTCTCCGGTCGCATCGGCGGACTTGCCGGTGAATGGGAACGGCCGGCTGGCTGGTTGGTTGGCTGGGAACTTCTCGCGGCTGGCGCCGCGGGGACCGCGCTGGCTCCAAGTCATCCGTCGGCAACTATCCGTGGGCTACCCGTCGGTGGAGGAGGTCGGGGGTGCGGCGGAGGTGGACACGGAGGTGGAGGACATGTGCTTGCGGCTCTCCTGCTCCTCCTTGCGGTCGAGTAGTTCGGCCGGGGTCGGTTCGCCGGCGTCACGAGCCTGTTTGGCCTGCCACAGGCTGAACAGGATGGTGGCAAGGACCACCACCCCACCGAAGATCATGCTTCCGCCCGTCCACGGGGAGGAGAACGGCAGCGTCTTCACCACGATCCAGGCGACGCCCACCGCGACCATCCCGAGCCCGAACAGGATCGTGAACGCTGACGACCACACGCTCGCCGCGGCCTGGTCGGCAAGGTCGGTGGCCTTGCGCCGGGCCTGCTCGAACTGCCGGCGGGCCCATTCGTACTCCAGGCTCAGGACGAAGAACCCCAGCGCGATGATGAGGAAACCCGGGCCGGGCAGGGCGAGCAGGGCCACACCTACCCCCAGCACGGCCACGCCGACCGTGCTCACCACGATCCGGCGGATGAGGCGAGCACTCCTGTTCAGCACCGCGGCACCGCCTTCTGGTGAACCTTCGTGAACTGTTGTTCTTGTCGTGCGTCCGGCCTCGGGAGAGCTGGACGTCCTCGTCACGGTATCCGGGGAATGCTCCTTCCCGCTGCTCACCGGCTGCTTGTCAGCCCGGTGCGGGCCCCCAATCGTGATCCGCCGGACACGGCTCGGGGGCGGTCGGTCCGCGTTACCGTGGTATTGCGTATGGTTGGACAGCCAGAGGGCCGAAGTGCCAGAAGCGGGCCCCAGAATTTCGATCATTGTGTTTCGGTGTCCGTGTCGGGTTCGCTGGAGGGGTCGCAGTGAACGTGGAGGAGACTACGCTTCCGGGCATCGGGCTGCGGCACGACTTCCGGACCCGCAGCGGTCGACGGGTCGGTGTGGTGTCACATCACGGTGGCCGCCGCGAGCTGGTGGTCTACGACACCGACGATCCGGACACCTGCAGGGAGTCTGTTCCGCTGACCGCCGAGGAGAGCGACGCCCTGGCGGAGCTGCTGGGCGCCCCGCACATCGTCGAGCGGCTGAACAACCTCGGTGAGGCCTTCGCGGGCATCGTCGGTGACCAGATCAGAATCGCTCCCGGATCCCCCTACGACGGGCAGGCGCTGGGGGCGACCCATGCGCGGACCCGGACCGGGGCCTCGATCGTCGCCGTCGTCCGCGACCAGCAGGTGATCGCGTCCCCGCGTCCGAGCTTCGGCTTTGTCGCCGGTGACGTCGTTGTCGTTGTCGGGACGCCGGAGAACACCGCTGCTGTCGCCGAATTGTTCCGCACCGGTTGATCACAGCATCAGCCGGTGACACGGCGCTGGTGGAGACCGGTGACACGGCGCTGCTGGAGAGTCGCCCGTGGACGTAGCCGCGACCTTTCTCGAGCTGGGCGCGGTCCTGTTCACCCTCGGGATGCTCGGGCATTGCGCCACCGTCGTGGGCATCTCTCCGATCCCGTTCTACCTGCTGGGAGGGCTTGCCTTCGGGCACGGAGGACTGCTCCCGCTGGGTGCCAGCGAGGAGTTCATCGAGGTCGGCGCCGAGATCGGAGTCGTCCTCCTGCTGCTGACGCTCGGCCTGGAGTACACGGCGCAGGAGCTGCTCGACGGCCTGCGCCGGCAGGCGTCCACGGGCGCGCTCGACCTGACGCTCAACGCCGTGCCCGGGGTGGGCGCCGCACTCCTGCTCGGCTGGGGTCCGCTGGCCGCGCTCGTCCTCGGTGGCGTCACCGCTGTCTCGTCCTCCGGGATCATCGCCAAGGTCCTCACCGACCTGGGACGTGTCGGTAACCGTGAGACGCCCGTGGTGCTGTCCATACTCGTCCTCGAAGACCTTGCGATGGCGGTGTACCTGCCCATCCTCACCGCGCTACTGGCCCAGCAGACGCTTGCCCGGGGCTCGCTCACACTGCTGGTCGCACTGTGTGCGTTGGTCTGCGTCCTCGTCCTGGCGTTGAGGTTCGGCCGTCAGGTAAGCCGGCTCGTCCACAATCCGAACACGGACCCCAACAGCGAGATCCTGCTGCTGCGGCTGCTGGGGCTTGCCCTGCTCGTGGCCGGAGCCGCCCAGCAGGTCCAGGTGTCCGCGGCGGTCGGGGCGTTCCTGGTCGGGATCGCCGTGTCGGGGCCGGTGGCCGAGGGGGCGCGGCAGGTGCTCAGCCCCCTGCGGGACCTGTTCGCCGCGGTGTTCTTCGTCTTCTTCGGCCTGCAGACGGAGCCTTCCGAGATACCGCCGGTGCTCCTTGCGGCCTCGTTGCTGGCGGTCGCCGGGGTGGTGACGAAGGTCCTCACCGGGTGGTGGGCGGCGCGCCGGGCCGGGATCGGCACGATGGGCCGTTACCGGGCCGGGGCCGCGCTGGTCGCGCGGGGCGAGTTCTCGATCGTCATCGCGGGTCTGGCGGTCGCGGCCGGGGTGGAACCACAGCTGGGCCCGTTCGCCGCCTGCTATGTGCTGATCATGGCGATTCTCGGTCCGGTGGCCGCGCGTGTGGTCGAACCGCTCGTCCGCAGGGTGATCGGACGTTCGCGCGAGAAAGCCGCGGCGAGCCAGCCGGGTGGCTGAACCGGACTCCTTCGTACGTTTTCGTATGTTCAGCTTTGTATGTTCACCGGCCGTGCCTCCGCCGGGAGCGACCTCGCAGGCCACACCGACGTCCCGGCCGCTGGGCTCCATGACCGATGGATTGCACCAGCGGGGGACGCCACGACCGGGAAATCCGTGGCCCGCTGTGTCAGGATGATGTCGCTACTGAACTGGTGTGCCGGGAAGTCTGGTCGGCGTCCGGCGTCGGCGTTTCCTGGAAGGACCTCCCACTGGTGCGCACCCGAGCGGTGGTCAACGTGCGAGCCGCGATCAACGCGCGTGTGGGCCAGGCGCTGTCCGCTCGTGGCGAGTTCGCCGAGTTCCTCCGCCAGGAGACCACCGGCGGGTTCCTGCTGCTGGCCGCCACCGTGGTCGCCCTGCTGTGGGCCAACCTCGCCGGCGGCAGTTACCATGACGTGTGGCAGGCCCGCATGGGCTTCGGCCCGTCCTGGCTGCATCTGGACCAGCTGAGCGCCGGGGCTTGGGTGGCCGACGGGCTGCTCGCGGTGTTCTTCTTCGTCGCCGGTCTTGAGCTCAAACGCGAGCTGGTCGTCGGGGAGCTGGCGGACCGCCGGGCCGCCGTGTTGCCGGTCGCCGCGGCCTTCGGCGGCATGGTCGTTCCCGCGTTGGTGTTCCTGGCGGTCAGCCGGGGCGCGCCCGGGGCCTCGGACGGCTGGGCGATCCCCATCGCCACCGACATCGCCTTCGCACTCGGCGTGCTGTCCCTGGCGGGGGCGAACGTGCCCGCCTCGCTGCGGGTGCTGCTGCTCAGCCTCGCCGTCGTCGACGACCTCGGTGCCATCGCCCTGATCGCTGTCCTGTTCACCAGGGGGCTGGCCCCGGCATGGCTCGCGGCGGCCGTCGTGCTGTCGGCCGGGTACGTCTTCGCGCAGCGGCGGCGCTGGAGATCCCCGGCGCTGTATGTACCGCTGGCGCTGGCGCTGTGGGTGTGCGTGCACGCATCCGGGGTGCACGCGACCGTTGCCGGCATCGGGCTCGCCCTGCTCACCCGGGTGCGTCCCGACCCGGACGAGCAGGCCGCGCCCGCACTGCGGCTGGAACACCGGCTGCACCCGTTCTCGGCTGTTGTTGTGGTCCCGCTGTTCGCGCTCGCCGAGACCGGGGTGCCGGTGACGGGGCCGGCTCTCGGTG
>NZ_CAAAFO010000057.1:5992-6464 GCF_900634715.1 Candidatus Protofrankia californiensis
CCGTCGTCGGGGACCCGGTCTCCCAGGGCATCATCGCCGGGCTCGTCGTCGGCAAGGCCCTCGGTGTTGTCGGTGGGGCGTGGCTCGCGGTCAGGGCCGGGGTGGCGCGCCTGCCCGCCGACCTCGGCTGGCGTGCGGTGATGCCGATCGGGGCGTTGGGTGGCATCGGGTTCACGGTGAGCCTGCTGATGTCCCGGCTCGCTCTCGAGGACGTCGGTGCCCAGCAGCGTGCGGCCACCGCCGTGCTCGTCGCGTCGACGCTCGCCAGCGTGCTCGCGACGATCCTCCTGCGGCTGCTCGGCCGCGGGAGACCGCCGGTTTCGACGGTGTGACCGTGTCAGCACGCCGACGGATGCGATTGCGCCGGTATGACTGTGCTGGTGCGCTTTTGCCGGTCCGCTTTTTCCGGTCCGCCGATGGGCGCGTTTTTGTCGGTGCACCGGTGCGCCGACGGGGGTGACTTTGTCGGTGT
>NZ_CAAAFO010000057.1:7074-9904 GCF_900634715.1 Candidatus Protofrankia californiensis
GCCGCCTCGCCAGCGCCGGGCGATGTTTGGCAGGATGCGGGCCTGTGAGTGGACTCCTTGCAGGTAAGCGCATCCTCGTCACCGGCGTTCTGACGGACGCGTCCATTGCCTTCGGCGTTGCCCGCATCGCGCAGGAACAGGGCGCGACCGTGGTGCTCAGTGGCTTCGGCCGGGGCCTGTCGTTGACCCGGCGTATAGCCAGACGGCTGCCCGCCGAGGCTGCTGTGATCGAGCTGGACGTGACCGACGAAGAACACCTCGGCACGTTGTCCGACCGGATTCTCGAGCACACCGACGGGCTGGACGGCGTCCTGCACGCGATCGGCTTCGCACCCGAGTCGGTACTCGGCGGGAAGCCCTTCGTGGACGCCCCCTGGCCGGAGGTGGCGACCGCGGTGCAGATCTCGACCTGGTCGCTGGCCTCGCTGTGCCGGGCGACGCTGCCGCTGTTCGGCGAGCGGGCTTCGGTCGTAGGGCTCGACTTCGACGCGAGCGTGGCCTGGCCGTCCTACGACTGGATGGGTGTGGCCAAGGCCGGGCTGGAGTCCGCCACCCGGTATCTTGCCCGCGATCTCGGACCGTGTGGGGTGCGGGTCAACCTCGTCGCCGCGGGACCGCTGCGAACCATGGCGGCCAAGAGCATCCCCGGTTTCGAGCGGTTCGAGGGAGTCTGGGACGAGCGCGCGCCGCTCGGCTGGAACATCCACGACACCGACCCGACGGCCCGGGCCTGCGTGGCGCTGCTGTCGGACTGGTTTCCCGCCACCACCGGAGAGATCATTCACGTGGACGGCGGTGTGCACGCCATCGGGACCTGAGCGGACACTCTGTCCCGGCCGCCCGCGCGTTGTCCTCGATCGCCCGTCCGCGGCCGGCCGATTGTTCCCGCTCGTGCTCGCTATCCTCGGTCGCTTTCGATTTCGTCCAGCAGGTCGAGGGCCGCGCCGACGATCGTTGCCACGTCGACGGGTACCACCATGCCCGCACCGAGGGTGGAAATGGGATCACCGTGGACGCCGGCGAGGAACCCCAGCGCGCGCGGGTCACCGTCGGTCGCGGCGACCAGCGGGCTGCGACGGTCGGCGGGGAACAGCTCGTCGAGGATCGTGACGTCACCCGGCAGGAGGCCGCGGCGCGCCTGCAGGGCGCGCCAGAGCAGGTCGGGGGAGGTCAGGCAGACGACACCGACGCCGCGGCCCAACCCCGCGGTGAGCTTGTCGGCGGCGGCGAGGACGTCGGCCACGACGGAGCCGACCCCGACCAGGGTCACCGCCGGGCCGGGCCCACCGCCGGGCCCATTGCCGGCCTCACCGTCGCGCAGCCGGTAGCCGCCAGCGAGCACCCCGGCGCGCCGCCGCGACCGTCCCTCGGCGTCGGAGGGTATTCCGGCCAGTGCCTGCTCGATCGGGCGTGCCGAGACCCGCAGCAGTGCCGAGCGGCCGCCCGGCCGTCCGAGCCGGCCGATCGCGTCCAGCGCACACCAGGCGAGGTCCTGGGCGAAGGCTGGTTCCCAGCAGATCATGCGGGGTTGCGGCCTTTCGCTGCCGCCGGCGGGTTCCGGCCCGGCAGGGGTGGCCGGGACGGGCGGGCTCGTGGGTCCGGCGGTGCCGACGGTGTTGCTGGCTCCGGCAGGGTTGGCGGTACCGGCGGGCCTCCCGGGGTCGGTGACGACGACGAGGACGGACTGGGCGTCACCGATCGGCTCGGCGCACCACTGTGGCAGTACTCGCCCGGCGGCGGCGTCGCTGCTCACGCCGATCGGGAGAAGGGGGCGGCCGAGCCGGTTCCAGGTCCTGCCCAGTCCGCCGAGCAGCCCTGCCAGCACGCCGGGGGACACCGGCTCGGCCAGGTGCCGCCCGGTGCGCCGGTGGGCTTCCCCGGACGAGCGGGTCCGCGATGCCGACCATGTTCCGGCGGCGTCCCGCCATCCGGCCAGCACCGTGGCGGCGTCGGGGGTGGTGGCGGTGACGATGCCGGCGGCGACCTGCGGCCGGTCGTCCGCGAGATCGCGCATGACGGTGCCGAAAGCGGCCAGCGTACAGACCCGTCCGAGATAGGAGCGCTCCAACTCGGCCGGGACCTGCGGTGGCTCCGTCCGCTCGACCGGGTCGGGTGCGAGGCGCCGCCTGACGCGCAGCGCCAGGCGTGCGGCGGCGCTGCCCGGGTGCAACGCGGCCCGCTCGTCGGTGGAGCCGGGCCCGCCCGTCACGGCCGTCCTATCCGTCTTGCCTGTCCCGTCCGTCGTGCCTGTCCCGCCTGTTTCGTTCGTCCGACCCGCGGGCTCCTCGTCGACGTACACGAACAGGACGGTCGGCCGGCGCGGGTCGATCTCGTCGAAGGCGTCCACGAGCAGGGGTAGGTCGTTGCCCCCGACGTCACGCAGAGCAGCGGAAATCTCGTCGTCGGACAGCTCGTCGAGCAGCCGCGTGATGCCGGCTCCGGATACCCCGGGCCCGGCGAGGCGCCGCCGTAGCTCCGTTCCTCGCGACCGCAACAGCTCCTGGAACTCGACGCTGTCCGTCCCGTCGAGCCGCTGGCGCAGCGCCTGCCCGCCCGGCCTGTCGAACAGGGCGGACAGCGTCCGCCCGTGGCCGACGGTGAGAACCTGCCAGCCGGCGGCGGCGAAGAAGCGTGCCTGGTCGGCGACACCCACTTCGGCGGCGATCGTCGCGGCCGGGTGAGCGCGGACCGTGACCACCCACACCAGTTCGCCCAGGCAGCGGACCCGTGGATCGGTGACGGACTCCCACACCGCGCCGTCGAACAGCTCGGTGTGGTCGAGCAGGCAGATCTGCCGTCCGGACACCCCCGGGCCAGCAGGTGCGGTGAT
>NZ_CAAAFO010000057.1:10064-19571 GCF_900634715.1 Candidatus Protofrankia californiensis
GCTGGTCGAGGCGACTGAGCAGGTGGTGAACGGCCTCCAGCAGCGGGAGCGCGGCGGGGGGCACCTGGATCTGGTCACCCGTGCGCAGTGCGTCGAACCACACCACGGTGACCAGACTCGCCATGGACCGCACGGCGGTATGCAGTGTGCCGGTGCTGTCGGCGCCGGTGGCACCCGGCCCGCCGGCGGTCGCCGCGTCATCGATCAGCGAGGTGGCCAGGGCGCGCAGCCGTCGCTCGATCTCGATGAGGGACGGCAGGTCGAGCGGTTCGACAGCGGCGGGTACGGGGTCGGGTGAGGCGCTGTCAACGGACGGGGGCGCGATCGGCGAACCGGTTACGGGTATCTGCTGCGTCGGGGGCTGCCCGTCCACAGCATCATGGGTTTCACCCGGCGCAAGCAACCTGGCCTCCGTCGACACGACCTGTCCAATATCCGGACGACGAGCCCTTGTCAAAGGTTGCGCCCCTGGGTTTCCGGTGTATGGCCGAAGGCTGCGCGATCATGTTTTTCGCGCAGCCGGAGGCCTGGGTTTCCGGTGTATGGCCGAAGGCTGCGCGATCATGTTTTTCGCGCCGGGCTTGCGCCCGGATCGGCGAAGCCGGTCCGGGAGGTTCGAGGAGGCCCAGATTTGGGTGGTGGCAGGCCCGGATTCCTTGGCCGTCAGGAGGATCTTCGTCACGTATCTGGTTTCTTCGGCAGGGTGGTGAGCTCGGCGAGGCGGCTGCGCAGCGCGGGTTCGGGCATTCCGCCGATTTCGACGATCTTCATACGGCTGGTGGTGCCCCTGATCAGTACGACCTCGCGGCGGCGCACGCCGAAGACGGTTGCCAGCGCCCGCAACGCCGACTCGGTCGCCCGTCCGTCCACCGCGGGTGCGGTCACCCGGACGACAAGGGCCGTGGCACTGCCTGGCGGGTCGCCGCCCGACGGGTCATCCTCCAGCGCGCCCTCTCCCGGCGTGGCGGCCCCGGATACCTCGGGGAAGCCGCCGACCGAGGTCCGGGCCGAGCGGGGACAGACTCTGATCGTCAGGCGCACCGTTGCATCGTCCCGCGAAGCGCCCGGCCGGGCGATCGGACCCGATCCTCGGGCGGATGCCGTGGATGTCCCGGATGCGTTTGGACTTCGGCGTGTCACAATGAGTGATAACCCTTGAGTGCGAGGCGCGGCAGCTAACATCCAACTCATGGTGGAAGGTGGAGGACGGGTAGCGCTTGTTACCGGTGGTAATCGAGGGATTGGTGCCGCGTGCGCGGTCGCACTGGCCGCCGCCGGTGACCGGGTGGCGGTCGCCAGCCGCGGGGGCGATGCGCCGGACGGAATGTACGGCGTCCGCCTGGACGTCACCAGTGCGGAAGGTGTCGACAAGGCGTTCGCTGAAGTCGAGGCGGAACTCGGGCCGGTCGAGGTGCTCGTGTCCAATGCGGGGATCACCCGTGACACGCTTCTGCTCACTATGAGTGAGAGCGAGTTTCAGGAGGTCCTCGACACCAACCTGCTGGGCGCGTACCGCGTGGCCAAGCGTGCGGCCCGGGGCATGCTGCGGATGCGGCGCGGACGGTTGATCTTCATCTCGTCGGTCTCGGCGATGGTCGGTTCTCCGGGGCAGTCGAACTACGCCGCGTCCAAGGCGGGCCTGATCGGGTTTTCCCGCTCCCTCGCCCGTGAGCTCGCCCCCCGCGGTATCACCTCCAACGTGGTGGCTCCCGGCCCGGTTCGCACGGACATGACCGACGCGCTCACCGACGCCCAGCGGGACAATATGGTCAACCAGGTGCCGGCCCGGCGGATGGGTGAGCCGGAGGACGTCGCCGCGCTGGTGGCGTTCCTGGCCTCCCCCCAGGCCTCGTACATCACCGGAGCGGTGATCCCGGTCGACGGTGGGCTCGGTATGGGGCATTAGGCATGGGGCGTTAAGGCCTTTCCGTATCAGGACAATTCTCCTGGACGGGGTTGCCCGGCGATGCCGGGCTTCCTCCACGGTTTTCGGACGCACCCCGGGTCCACCCCGGACCCGGGGTGCGTCGTGTCGTGGTCGCAGGAGACGATTACGACGTGCCAAGTGACAGCCGGACCACGACCGGCCAGGCCGAACCGGTGCATGTCGACGCGTTGCTGCTGGTCTCCTTCGGTGGCCCGCAGTCGCCGTCCGACGTTGTGCCGTTCCTGCGCAACGTCACCCGCGGGCGTGGCATCCCGGACGAGCGGCTCGCCCAGGTCGCCGAACAGTACCGCCGCTTCGGCGGCCGCAGCCCGATCAACGACCAGAACCGGGAGCTGCTGGCGGCGCTGCGGGTCGAGCTCGCGCCGCTGCCGGTCTACTGGGGAAACCGCAACTGGTCGCCGTTCCTCACCGACGCGCTCGAACGGATGCGCTGTGACGGTGTCGGGCGGGCGGCCTGCTTCGTGACGTCCGCCTTCGCCTCCTACTCCGGCTGTCGCCAGTACCGCGAGAACCTCGCGCAGGCGCGGGCCCAGGTCGGCCCGGGCGCACCGGAACTGATCAAGCTGAGGCACTACTTCGACCATCCCGGCTTCGTCCTGCCCATGGTCGACCATGTCGTCGACGAGCTGGCGACGATCCCCGCCGCGTTGCGGGAGGAGACCCGGCTGGTCTTCGTCGCCCACTCGATCCCGCTCGCGCAGGCGGCGAGCAGTGGCCCGGACGGGGACGCCTACCCCCGGCAGCTGGCCGCCGCCGCCGCGGTGATCGTCGACCGGGTGGCGCTGCGTACAGGCCGCCGCCACCGCCACGACCTGGTCTATTCCAGCCGCAGCGGTCCGCCGGCCGTCCCGTGGCTTGCCCCGGACGTCGGCGATCATCTCGCGGCGCTTGGCGCCACCGGGGACACCCGGTCGGTCGTGGTGGTTCCGATCGGTTTCGTCAGCGACCACATGGAGGTCGTCCACGATCTCGATATGGTGGCGGCGGAGCGGGCCCGGGCGGCCGGGCTGAGCTTCCGCCGGGCGTCCACGGTGGGTACTGACCCCCGGTTCGTCACCATGGTCCGGGAACTTCTCGACGAACGCAGGCACGGTGATCTCCCGCGGACGGCCCTGAGCTCCATGGGACCGAGCCATGACGTGTGCCCGCTGTGGTGCTGCGCCCCGCGGTCGCCGGGACGCCGGCCGCTGGCCGCCGCCGGCGTCCCGGCGGACGAGGAGCCCGACCGGGACACCGCCGGTCGCGGACCCGACGCGCCTGACGGCCGGCTCGACACACATGCCAGTGCCCGCCATGACGTCCACGACGGCGTCACGGTCCACAATGATGTCCATAACGTTGGACGTCTCTGACGTTGCCGGGGACGAATCTCCGGGGATAAGACGTTCACTGACGTAGCAGGTTTACGAGGGAGACGGCCAGTCCCCACAGACGACGGCACGCCGATCGTCGGCTGGGGGAATCGGTGGGCAGATGGGCTGCGGTCCGGTTCACCGACACAACGGACCGCCAGGAGGGACGAGGTGTACCAGCGGCAGCGGCACGTGTTCGACTCGCCAGACCGTTTCGTGGTCGGAACCGTCGGCCAGCCCGGTGAACGTGACTTCTACCTACAGGCCAGCTCACGAGGACAGGTCGTAACCGTCGGCTTGGAGAAGGCCGAGGTCAACGCCCTTGCCGAAGGGCTCACGACGTTGCTCGGCCAGGTTCGCCGGGTCGGAGGCGAACTGCCGGAGGCCCGCGATGTCGATGTCGACCTCGCGCCTTTGGATGCTCCGTTCGAGGAGGACTTCCATCTCGGCCGGCTCACGGTGTCCTGGGACGGTAAACGGGTGCTTGTCGAGGCCGCCGGGCTCGCCGCGGGCGGAGCGCGCCGGCTCGACGCGGACGCCGAGCTCGACACGCTCGAGGTCTCGCTGTCCCTGGACCAGACGAAGGCGTTCGTCCAACGGGCCCGCAGCATCGTCGCGGCCGGTCGTCCCTCGTGCGTGCTCTGCGGACGCCCGGACGATCCGTCCGGGCACTTCTGCCCACGCCTGAACTGACCTGAGCCTGCGCGAACTGGCCTGAGCCTGCGCACCGTGCCCGACAGCGGGCCCCGGTGGCAGCGGGCTCGGTGGCCGCACAGGCACCGGATCCGGTCGCAACGGGGCGCCCGTCGAGCGGGGGACTGCTACCGGGCGAGGGACTGCGAGGGGTCGAAGGCGTCGTAGGCCGACTCGCAGGCCCGGCGGACCGCCGCGGACAGCCCCCGCAACGTGGTCGAGCGGCGCTCGATCTCCTCGGCGGTGACCGCCGCCCCATCGTCGCGGGCGGCCAGATCGATCAGGCTCGCGATCCGTCCCGCGCGTGCCAACAACGCGTGCGCGGACGGCGGATAGCCCGGGGGGAGCAGGAGCGTCGGTTCGTCCGCGTGGCGTTCGCGCAGCGCGGCGAGCGCGTCCGGATCGACCTTCGCCCGGTCGAGGTGGAGCAGCGCGGCCGTCGCCGTCCGGATGGCGTCGTTGAGCTCGTGTTCCGCGGCGCTCAGCGGGGACGGCGGTGGCGGGACGCGGTGACCCGTCGCCGAGCGCCAGTGCACCGACTCCAGACCGCCTTCGACGGCTGGGCCGTGCGCGGTCACGGAAGGCACCAGGAGCAGCGGGGGGACGGGGCCCAGCACGACAACCGCCTCTCCGGCGGCCAGGGCCTCCTGGTTGGTCTCCGCGGGTCCGGGCAGGCCGCTGACATCACCGGGCACGGGCAGGACGAGCCGCAGCCGTCGCGCGCCGACGGTCCGTAGCCGGCCGAGACCCAGTGCGAGCCCTTCGCCGTCGATGGTGTGGGGGGCGCCCGGCCCGCCCGAACCCTCGAGGATCTCGGTGATCGCCTCGTCGGTGCTCACGAGCCCGGCAAGCCACGCGTTACCCCATCCGGTGAGTGCCCCCGAGCGGGGCGAGGCAGCTTGGCCGCAAATCACGATGCCTACGGTAAGGAATGGTGGCCATGTCCTGCGACGGTCCTCGGCGGAGATTGCTGGGGGTCACATCCGGTCGACGGTTGGTAACGGGCTGATCGTCCCTGGTAGAGCCGGCACAGCACCCGCGTGCACCGTCACGGCACCCGTGTGCGGTTGCGTGCGCTCGGGCTGGGCCTGGCCGCTGGTTGTGACGATGCGCTGGAGGTGACGGCTGGTGCTGGTACGCCCGGCACGATGGCCCGCCATGATGCGCCGGACCTGGCGGCGCAGCGGCGAGGCCGGGCGGGCGAGCAGCCACGGCAGGCCCACCGACACCATCCAGCCGGCGTGGGCAAGCCGGCTGGGCGTCGCGGGCGGTCCCACCGCCGGAAGGGCCAGCAGGGGCACCCCAGCCTCCCGCAGCGCCTCGGCGAAGGCGCGGGCCATCAACTGGTGACCCCGCGGACCCGGGTGGACACGGTCGACGTCGAAGGTCGACAGCCGGTAGGCCTCGGGATGGTGATCCAGGTCGATGACCAGGACCCCCCGATCGGCCGCGGCCGCGGCGTCCACCGCCGCGTTGAGCCGCCCGATCCGCGTGGTGAGCAGCCGGCGCGCCGGACGGGGTAGGCGCAGCAGGCGCCCTGGGTCGTGCAGCCGTGCCATGAGCACCAGGACGCCGGCCGCGCGCAGGTCCCGGACGCTCCACACCAGGTTGTGGCGCAGGCGTAACGGATCGAACCCCGGGGAGAGCAGGTCGTTCATGCCCGCGACGAGGCTCGCGATCTGTGGACGCAGCGCGAGGGCCACCGGGATCTGCGTTTCGCGGACGTCACGGGTGGTCGCTCCGGTGGTCGCGAGGTTGGCGAACCGGACCTGTCCGGCCGGGGCCAGGCAGGCGGCGAGCATGGCGGCCCAGCCGCGCCCAGCCAGCGCCCGTGCCGCGTGGTCCCGCCGGTAGCGGCCCATGCTCACACCGTCGCCCAGCCCGGCCGTGATGCTGTCGCCGAGCGCCACGAAGCAGGTAGTCGTGGTGTCCTGGCGGGTCGTCGCGATGTGCGTCGTGATGTTCGTGGTGATGTTCATCGTGATGTCATGCGGCACGGCTGGCGTCGTGGTCACGCTCGTCCGCGGGGTGCTGCCCCGCAGGGTGTTGCCCATGGTGGCCGGTGGCCGGGTCCAGCCCGTGGGCGGCGAGGAAGCCGTCGACGGTGACGCTCCACGGGAACTGCTCCGCGCGGGCCCGCGCGGCCCGCCTGCGGGCGAGCGGGTCAAGGGTCAGCAGATCCTCGACGCCGTCGGCGAAGGTCCAGCCGCTGCCCGCGGCCACGATCCCCGTGCCGGGCACGACGAGCTCCGCCAGCGCACTGCCGTGATGGACCACGACCGGGGTCGCGCTGGCCATCGACTCCAGCGCGGCCAGTCCGAACGTCTCCACCGGACCGGGGGCGAGGACCGTGTCCGCGGTGGCCAGCAGGGACGCGAGCCGGTGACGGTCGGCGACGAAACCGAGAAAGATCACAGGAAGGCCCGAGGCACGCCGGATGAGGCGGCCCCGGGTCGGGCCGTCACCGGCGATCACCAGGCGAGCGGGGACGCCGCGGCGGACCAGCTCCGCCAGGGCGTCCACGGCGGTGTCGCCCCGCTTCTCCGGCGACAGCCGGCTGGCGTGCACCAGCAGCACCTCGCTGTCGCGGGCGAAGGCCCGCCGCAGCGAGATGTCGTAGCGGTCGGGATGGAAGCGGTCGAGGTCGACGCCCAGAGGAATCCGGCGCAGGTTGGTCGCACCGATACGACGGAATTCCTCCCCCGCCCACGCGGTGGTGGTCACCACCGTGTCGAACGACCGCGCGAGCGCGGCGTTGGAGCGGTCGGCGGCGGCCCGGACCGGCAGCACCCCGCGCAGCGGGCGGGGCGTCCACAGGTTCAGCAGCCGGTCGAGGCGTTCGTGACTGACCACGACGGACCCCACCCCGGCCCGGCGGGCCCACCGGCCCAGTGGTCGCAGGGTCGCCCGGTCGTGGACCTCGACGCGGTCGGGTGCCTCGGCCTCCAGCAGCCGGATGACCCGCCACGGGTCGGTCAGGAAGCGGTAGTCGGTGCCGGGTACCAGGGGCGCGCGCATGGTGACCACGGTTGCGTCCGGGGTGTGGCGGACGCCGTCCTGCTCCGCAGGGAGGATCTGGACGACCTCGTGCCCGGCCGCGGTGTACCCGGCGGCGAGGTGCCGCAGCGTGGTGCGGATGCCACCGGAGCGTGGTGCAACGAAGTTGGCCGCCTGGACAATCTTCACCGGGTGCTCCCGTCCTCGTCGTGGTACGTCCCGACCCGGCCGCCGCCGCTGTAGCTGCCGCTGCCGCCGTAGCTGTCGTCGTCCCGGTACTGGTCCTCCCGGTACTGGTCCTCCCGGTACTGGTCCTCCCGGTACCGGTCGTCCCGGTACTGGTCGTGGTCGACAACCCGATGGCAGCGCGTCATCCGGCGGGCGAGAACGGTCCGTGACCGCAGAGCGCCGCCCCCGACGTGCCCCATCCCCAGACCGCGGACGTCCTGGTAATGACCGATCAGCTCATCCCCGATGGCGTTCCACCCGCAGCCCGCGACGGACTGGCGGGCCGCGACACCCATGGCCGCCCGCCGGTCGGCGTCGGCGACGAGCGTGGCGACGCGGTCGGCCAGCGCGGCCGGGGAGTCCGGCATGAAGTGCATCCCGGTGTGCCCGTCGTCGACGACGTCGAGCAGGCCGCCCGCGGCCGGCGCCACCACCGGGACACCGCTGGCCTTCGCCTCCTGGGCGGCCTGGCAGAACGTCTCGTGGGAGCCGGTGTGGACGAACACGTCGAGACTTGCGAAGATCGTCGCCAGCTCCGCTCCGGAGCGGAATCCCAGGAAGGTCGCCCGGGGCAGGCGCCGCTCAAGGGCCGGTCGCATCGGACCGTCACCGACGATGACCAGCCGCATCCCGGGGAGGTCCTGGACCGCGTCGAGCAGGTGCACCCGCTTCTCCCTGGCGAGCCGGCCCACGTAGCCGACCAGTACCTCCCCGTCGGGGGCGAGATCGCGGCGCAGGGCCGGGTCGCGGTGGCGTGGGTTGAACCGCTCCAGGTCGACCCCGCGCGTCCAGCGGGCAACCCGGTGGACGCCCTGGCGCAGCAGCATGTCGACCGCGGGCCAGGACGGCGCCAGCGTCCGCCCGGCGAGGCGGTGGACGGTGGCCACCCACCGCCAGATGGAACGTTCGGCCTGGGCGAGCCCGTAGCGGGCGGCGAAGCCGGCGAAGTCGGTCTGGTACACGGCCACGCTCGGCAGCCCGAGCCGCCAGGCGGCGAACGCGGACTGTGCGCCCAGTCCCGCCGGGGCCGCCAGATGCACGACGTCCGGCCGGAAGTCGGCGAGGACGCTGACCAGCCGGGGCCATGGAGTCGCCACCCGGAACGCCGGATATCCTGGCAGCGGAACCGACGGCGCCCGCAGTACCGGGGCACCGGCATAGACGTCGGGATCGGCTGCTGGCGCACGCGTGCCGGCCGCGGGCGCGATGACGAGCGCTTCGTGGCCACGCTGTCGCAGATGCTCCAGCACCCGGCAGACCGAGTTGGTCACGCCGTCGACGTGCGGCAGGAAAGACTCGGTGATCACTGCGACGCGCACGACATCACGGTCCCAAGCCCCGGGGATAGATCGCGGACGGCCGCTCGTCCACGACATGAACTTTGCGTCACAGCTTGGTGGTATAGCGCCGTGCCGTGATGACACCGCCACCAAGTCCCGAAGATCCCGGGAGATCCTGCGGAGGTCCGGAAGGTTCGGGGGTCCGGTTCCCCGGGCCGCCGACGGTCGCTGCCGGGCCGGCTCCGCCGGAGCAGGCCCGGGGACACAGCCCGGCATGATGGACGAGTGTTGATCACAGATCTCGTCGGTGTGCTCGGTGCCGCCCACGTCCTCACCGATCAAGACCTCACCGTGAGTTACGAAACCGACTGGACGGGCGCCTTCCGGGGGCGGGCCGCGGCCGTGGTCCGCCCCGGATCGACCGCGCAGGTCGCCGCTGTCCTGCGGATCTGCGGCCGGCACGGCGTGCCCGTGGTGCCTCAGGGCGGCAACACCGGCCTGGTCGGCGGTTCGGTGCCGGCCGGCGTGGCGGCCGGGGCGGTGGTGCTCAGCCTGCGCCGGCTCACCTCGATCGAACCGGTGGACACGGCCGCGGGCCTGGTCACGGCCGGGGCCGGGGCGACCCTCGCGGACGTCCAGGCGCACGTGCGCGCGGCCGGCTACGGTGTCGGCGTCGACTTCGCCGCACGCGATTCGGCCACCGTCGGTGGTATCGCCGCGTCCAACGCCGGCGGCGAGCGGGTGCTGCGTCACGGGATGACCCGCGGCCAGGTGGCCGGGCTCGAGGTGGTACTGGCCGACGGCGCCGTGGTGCGGCGGCTCTCAGGCCTGCCCAAGGACAACGTCGGCTACGACCTGCCGTCACTGTTCGTCGGTAGCGAGGGCACCCTGGGAGTCATCACAAGGGTCCAGCTGCGGCTGGCCGGGCTGCCCGCCGCGCGGACTACCGCCCTGCTCGCCATGGCGGACCTGCCGGCCGCGGTCGATCTCGTCGCCCTGCTACGGGCCA
>NZ_CAAAFO010000057.1:20177-20716 GCF_900634715.1 Candidatus Protofrankia californiensis
CGGTGGCCTCCCTGGACGCCGTCGAGCTGGTCTTCGGCGACGGCGTCGACCTGGTGTGCGCCCACCAGGGCCGGCCGGCTCCGTTCCCCGGCCGGTCGTTCCCGCCGGACACCCCGTACCTGCTGGTGGAGTGCGTCGGGTCCACTGACCCGACCGGTGACCTCGCCGCGGCGGTCGAGACCGCCACCGGCGTGCTGGACGCGGTGGTTGCCACCACTGCCACGGATCGGGAGCGACTGTGGACCTACCGTGAGGGGCACACCGCGGCCGTGAACGCCGTCGGCGTCCCGCTCAAGCTTGACGTCGCGGTCCCGCTCGCGCGGATGTCCGCGTTCGTCGACGACCTGCGCGGCCTCGTGCGGGCGATGGCGCCGTCCGCCCGGCTGCATCTGTGGGGCCACCTTGCCGAGGCGAACCTGCACGTCAACGTCACCGGGCTGGATCGCGACGACGCCCGTGGACGGGAGGGCGTCACCGAAGCGATCCTCGTCCGGGCCGCGGCCGACGGCGGCAGCATCGGCGCCGAACACGGTGTCGGG
>NZ_CAAAFO010000057.1:20985-23861 GCF_900634715.1 Candidatus Protofrankia californiensis
CGGGCCAAGATGGCCTGGGTGGGCCTGTCACGGTCACCGGCGGAGCTGGCCGTGCTGGCGGCCGTGAAGCACGCTCTCGACCCTGCCGGCCTGCTCAACCCCGGCGTCCTCGTCCCGCCCTACGGACACGGAAAGTCATAGGCGGAAAGCGTCACCATGACGACGGTTTCCACCTACGGCTTCCGTAGCTGTAGGTGAAAAACGTCGTCATGACGACCGGAACTACCTACGGCTTCCGCTGCGTATGTTGCGTGGGGCCGGCCACGCCGAGGTCGGCGGGTCGTGGCGGAGCCTGCTCGGGTGGCGGAGCCGGCTCGGGCCGCCCACCACGGGTCCCAACGGCCGCACCACCGGTATCAGAGGTGCTGGCAGGAGCGTGGTCGCGCAGGACGTCGTCCAGGACGCTGCCGTCCACGGTCTCCCGCTCCAGCAAGATGCCGGTGAGCGCGTCGAGCGCCTCGCGATGTGCGTGCAGCAGCTTCACGGCCTGTTCCTCGGCCTCCCGCAGCAGCCGGGCCACCTCCGAGTCGATGATCCGCTGGGTCTCCTCCGAGTACGGCCGGGAGACGAGTTCCTCGCTGCCGAGGTACTGGGGGTTGCCCGAGCTGTAGCCAACCGGCCCGAGGACGGAGGACAGGCCGAACTCGCGCACCATCCTGGTGGCGAGCGCGGTGGCGCTGGCCAGGTCGTTGGCGGCCCCGGTCGAACCCTGGCCGAACACGATCAGCTCCGCAGCCCGCCCACCGAGGCGTACCGCGAGGGAGTCGTACAGGTAGCCCTCGGTGTAGAGGTGCCGTTCGTCCTCGGGTAGCTGCTGGGTGGCGCCGAGCGCCATCCCGGCCGGCAGAATCGTGATCTTCGAGACCGGGTCGGCGTGCGGGGACAGCGCGGCGACCAGCGCATGCCCGGACTCGTGCACGGCGACCGACTGCTTCTCCTCGGGCAGCAACACGTTGGTCGCGTCCCGGCGGCCCAGGATGATCCGGTCGCGGGCGGCGTCGAGATCCTTGGCCGTGATGACGTTGCGCCCGTCCCGGACGGCGTGGATCGCCGCCTCGTTGACCAGATTGGCCAGGTCCGCGCCGGAGAATCCCGGGGTGCCGCGGGCGACCACGGACAGGTCCACGTCAGGGGCGAGATGCTTGCCCCGGCTGTGCACCGCGAGGATGGCGGCCCGCTCGCTCTGGGCCGGCAGCGGGACGGTGACCTGCCGGTCGAAGCGTCCGGGGCGCAGCAGCGCCGGGTCGAGGGTCTCGGGCCGGTTGGTGGCGGCGAGGACGACCACGCCTTCGGCCGGGTCGAATCCGTCCATCTCGGCGAGCAGCTGGTTGAGGGTCTGCTCACGCTCGTCGTGACTGCCGCCGAGCAGGCCCGACCCCCGCCTGCCGCCGATCGCGTCGATCTCGTCGATGAAGATGATGGACGGGGCACGCTTGCGTGCCTCGTTGAACAGGTCACGGACGCGGGAGGCGCCGACCCCCACGAACATCTCGACGAATCCGGACCCGCTCACCGACAGGAACGGCACCTCGGCCTCGCCGGCGACCGCGCGGGCCAGCAGCGTCTTGCCGGTGCCGGGCGGACCTACCATGAGCACCCCGCCCGGTCCCCTCGCCCCTGCCTGCCGGTAGCGCTCAGGGTTGCGCAGGAAGTCGATGACCTCGCTGACCTCCTGCTTCGCGCCCTCGTAGCCGGCCACGTCGGCGAACCGGGTGGTCGGACGTTCGGCATCCACGATCTTCGTACGGGACCGGCCGATGCCGCCGAGCCCGCCGGCCAGGGAACGCTGGGCCTGCCTGCCGGTCCACAGGAAGAACCCGACCAGCAGGAGCAGCGGCAGGAAGCTCAGGAGGACCGACAGGAAGGACGTCCCGGTCCGGGTGGCCTTCACCTCGACGTTCTTCGACTCCATGCGGTCGAGAACTCCCTGGGTGTTCAGCGCTGTCGGGACCTGAGAGGTGAAGCTGGTTCCGTCCTTGAGTGTTCCGGTGACGCCACCCTTGTCGTTGATGGTGACAGCCTGTACCTTGCCGGTGTCCACCTGCTGCGTGAACTGGGTGAAGCTGTATGAGGTCGTCTGCTTCGGGAACAGGCTGGGAGCGAACAGCAGGGCCGCTGTGATCACGAAGCCGATGGGCAGCAGCCAGCGGCGCCACTTCGGCGGAGGTGTGGGCGCGGGCTTGGGCGGGGTTTCCCGGGGCGGCCCGGAGCGCGCCGAGGTCGACAGATGTCGCCGGGTGCTCCGGTGAAGGCTGGCCTTTGAGATCATTTATGGTTGCTCCTGCCTGTGGTGACATCCGGGTGAGCACCAGCGGGAGCCGCTTGCGCGCTGTCGCGTCCGGCTCGGGCGCTGTATACCCCTTTCAACGCATGAACGAGCCGTCAGGCTTCATGGGCATCCTCCGCCAGCTCGTCCGGCCCCGGCTGGTCGCCGGGAATTGTTCCGGCGGCCGGACGGCGGGCATGCTTGTACGGGCGTTGCGGCCTGTTGTGGCGCACACTGGGCAGGCATCCGGGGCTTGTCCCGACGACGGGAAGTGAATCAGTGCGGATCAGGCGGAAGGGCGACGCTGTTCTGATCACCCGTGCGGTGCCGTCCCGCCCGGAGGAGATCCGGCGACGCCAGCGCCGATACGTGATCTCGATGATGTTCCGTACCGTCTGCCTGATCCTCGCCGTGGTCGCGCTGCACGGCTGGCTGCGGTTCGGTGCCGTGATCATCGCTGTTGTCATGCCGTGGCTGGCGGTGGTCTTCGCCAACGGCGGCCCGCCGGTCCCGCGGGAGAGCCCGTCCCTGTACGTTGCGTCGCACCGGTCCGCGGACAGGCCGCCACCGGCCCTGCAACCAGCCCACCATGAGGTTGTTGACGGCGTCG
>NZ_CAAAFO010000057.1:23960-28680 GCF_900634715.1 Candidatus Protofrankia californiensis
CCGCCGAGCGGGTCGACCACGCAACCCGATCGCGTGGGTGACGCGGTTTGGCATGGGTGACGCGGGATCCCGCGTGGACGATGTGGATCACGTGGGTGCGGATCACGTGGGTTACGTGAGCTTCCTGACCGACTACGGACTCGCTGACGGGTTCGTGGCGGCCTGCCACGGGGTGTTGCTGCGTCACGCTCCCGGTGTACGCCTCATCGACATCAGCCACCTGGTGCCTGCCGGCGACGTGCGGCGAGGGTCGGTCGTGCTCGCCCAGACGGTCGGTCACCTGCCTGTCGCGGTGCACCTTGCGGTCGTCGACCCGGGAGTTGGTACCTCCCGGCGGGCGCTGGTCGTGTCCACCCCGCGGGGAGTGCTCGTCGGCCCGGACAACGGACTGCTGCCGCCCGCGGCCGACGTGCTCGGCGGGGTGCGCTCCGTGGTGGCGCTGGCCGTCCCGCACGGGGTGCCGGCGACCTTCCACGGGCGGGACGTGTTCGCGCCCGCCGCCGCCGCTGTCGCAACCGGCCGGGATCCGGACTCACTCGGTGAGCCCGTGGAGCCACGCAGGCTGGTACGGCTTACGCCACCGGTCGCCCGCCTGGTCGACGCCCGTCCGGCCGACGCCCGTCCGGCCGACGCCCGTCCGGCCGGTGATCGCCTGGCCGGTGCCGGCCCGGTCGATGGTGACCGTCACGGTACGACCGCCGTGGAGAAAGTAGCCGAGACCGAGGTGCTCACCGTCGACACCTATGGCAATGTCCAGTTGGCCGCGGATACGGCCCTGCTGGCTTCGGCCGGGATGCGGCCCGGCCGCATGGTCCGGATCGCCGTGGGTGCCTTGGTGACCACAGTCCTGTTCGGGGTCACCTTCTCCTCGGTGGCTCCAGGTGAGCTCGTCGTCTACGTCGATGCTGCGGGCCTGGTGGCGCTCGCGGTCAACAGGGGCAGCGCCGCCGAGCGCCTGGCGGTCACGGCCGGGGATCTTCTCCGGCTGGCGGCGGTGCGCCCGTCGCCCTCCTGAACCTCCCACGCCCGCGCCACCTGTTCCGTCTACATCAGCTTTCTTCGTTCTCTTCGCTTTCTTCGCTCGATTCATTCGCTTCGTCGTGCCGACCGCTGGGGCAGGAGATTCCGGGCGCGGCCGGGCGGGTTCCGGTCGGGCGGATTCCCGGGTCAGCAGAAGCCCGGAATCGCCAGCCAGGCCGATCCCTGCAGGGGTGCGTCGTCGCGCAGCACAATTCCCTCGATCTTCCCGTACGGCCGGTCGGCCGCATGAAAGACAATGTTGGGATTATCCAGCCCGAAGGGCGTCAGATCGACCGGGAAGTGGTGCTTGTTCGGCATGGACATCCGGATTTCGGCCACTTCGGTGTGCGCGGTGAGGACCTCCCGGCCCATGGCGTACAGTGTCTGCTGCAGCGCGCTGCTGTGTACCTGGGCGAACGTCTCGAGCAGTGTCGCCCGGATGCTCGGGAAGAGTCTGTCGAATCCGACGTCGGCGTTCGTGTACCGCCAGCGGGCGGTGATCTCGGTCGCCAGGACGCGGTCGTCCGTTTCGGCCAGTGTGGTATACCTGTCCCGTATGAATCCCCGGAATTCCGATCCGGTCGACTTCAGTACGATCAGGCCGGCTATCCCGGAAACAACGTGCGGTGTGTCCCGGTCGAAAGTCACCGCCGTCGTCCGGTATTCGCAGCCGGTGCGGGAGAATGCGTGTTCGTGCCCTCCGCCGCCGACCTCGATCCGTTGCCAGCCGTATTCCTCGATCTCCACCCGCGCGCCGGTGACCCACGGACCGGATCCGGCGAAGTGCCGGGCGAGCCGCAGGCCGAACTCCTCGATCTCGCCGATACCGTGCTGGCGGGCGAAGGCGTAGACGGTGTTCTTCTGGGCGTCGGTCGTCAGTATGTGGCTGTTGTCCCCGTCGACGTGCGCGCCGGTGAAGTCGCCCCACAACGCCGACGAGACGCTGATGTCCCTGATCCGGTGAACCGGTGTCGAACGGTCTACGTGGACGAGCCTGACTTCCGCCTTTCCGTACTGGTTGCGACCGAGAACGATTGCCATCGCGCCTCCGCGGTTGGGGATCGGGACCTTTTTCGGGCCGGACTGTCGGCCGGTGCGCCCGCCCGAGGTGACGTTACCCGCGCTCCGTTCGGGTAACTGATCGTGACTTCCCGACACGGATGGGACGTGTCCTGCCCCGGTCGTCCAAATCGGTCGTCGACCGGACGCAACCTTTGAAAGCACTCAAGCGTCGGATGGGCTGATGAGGGAGGGGCTATGAAGTACTCGCGGGGAAGGCTACTCTCCGCATTCGAGCGTTGTACCAATGGTTATCGTCGTCCGTTTGACACCGGCCATTTCAATGATCAATGCGTCATCGGTCCGGCCACTGGGTACGGTCCGGCTGTGAATGAGTGGGAGTCACTCAAGACGGGTCGGCCAATGGGGCGGGTTCGCGTCCCGGTCCGCCGCACCCCGGCCTCTCGTTCCGCGGCCGGTCAGGTATCGTCCGATCCGCAAGGCCCCCGGGCGCGCGATAAGGGCTGTGACCGGGCGCCCTTTGGACGGATGGATGCCCGGGGTCTCCGGGCACGCGGAAAGCGATACAATCGCGCTTCCTTTGGCTGGGTAGATCTTCGGGGACCTCACGAGGTATGGGGGCTCCGCCTGAGGGGCGTATCCACCTCGCATCGACCGCTCATATCGACCGTCGGCGCGGCGATACTCGCCTGTATCGCCCTGACCTCGTGTTCGCCCCGGCCGGACGGGAGTTCGGCTCCCGGTCTCACCGCGCCGACCGCGGCGGCACCACAGATCGTCATCACACCTTCGGACCGCTCCCGGGACGTGGCGCTCACCAGCACCGTGGTGGTGCGGAGCGACGCCCCATTGCAATCGGTGACCGTGACACGGGGTGCAAGCAAATCGCAGGACACCACCGCCGGTGTGCTGGCCGGTCAGCTTTCCGCGGACGGCAGGAGCTGGACGTCCACCGGCGGGCTCTTCGCCGACACGCAGTACCAGGTGTCGGCGAAGACGTCCACGGTAAATGGCATATCGGGCACCGTGGACGCGGCAGCCACCTTCACCACGGCAAATCCGGAGAAATCCTTCAAGGTGTCGTGGGAACCGGTCGCCGGGCAGACCGTCGGCATAGGAACACCCGTCACGCTGACCTTCAGCGCACCGGTTTCCGACCGGGCGGCCGTTCAGCGGCGTCTGGTGGTAACCACCGATCCACCGGTCAACGGCGCCTGGAACTGGGCGTCGGACCGTGTCGTGCGCTGGCGCCCGCAGCAGTACTGGAAGTCGGGGACCCGGGTCCACGTCGAGGCGAACCTCGCCGGTCTGGACGTCGGCGGCAAGCGGTTCGGGGTGAAGGACCGGGCCATGGATTTCGTCATCGGCTCGGCCCAGATCAGCTACGTCGACGCCGCGACCCACACGATGAAGGTATATCGGGACGGCGTCCTGCAACGGACCCTGGCAGTCAGTCTCGGCAAGTCCTCGTCACCGACCATGAGCGGCCCCCACAACGTCCTCGGCATCGCCCCGACGGTGATAATGGACTCCGCGACGGTCGGCATTCCAAAGGGTGATCCGGACTATTACTACGAGACCGTCCAGTGGAACGTGCAGTTCACCAGCGGAGGCGAGTACGTCCATTCGGCGCCGTGGTCGGTCGGCGCGCAGGGGGAGGACAACGTCTCGCACGGCTGCGTGAACGCTTCGCCGGCGGACGCCGAGTGGTTCTACCGGTTCAGCCGGGTGGGTGACATCGTTGACGTGCGGAACACCGGGCGTCCCCCGGACACCTCCCAGCTCGGCAACGAGTGGTCGATCTCCTGGCAGCGGTGGACCGCGGGCAGCGCGCTGCCACCGGCCACCGAGACCACCGGGGCGCCGCCGGCGGGCGCGGGTATGGTCGGCGCGGCAGCCAGCCCGCCACCGACGACCCGGTCCTGACGGCAGGGGCCGCACACTCGACCGTCCGGCCGGCGCCGAGGGGGCACCGGCCGGACGGGAACCATCAGGGAAGCGACGATCTCCCGGAATGGTTGAGGTGAAGGCTGCCCCAACCAAGCCACCCGGGAGATTCGCGCGAACAGCAACCCGTCCGACCACGGCGGCTCCGCCCGGCCGTGGCCACGGTCAGCCCGCCAGCCGGCGTCCCAGCAACGCTGGCTGCGCCGGCTGGCGGGGCATGTCCTCCGGTACCGGCGCAACGTCGCCCTGGCCTTCGGCGCGGCGGTGTTCGCAACCGTGCTTGCCGCGATCACTCCACTGATCGAACGCGGGGTGGTCGACAACGTCGTGGTCGATCACCGACATCCGCTCGCGCCCTACGTGGTCGCGCTGCTCGCCGCCGGAGCGCTGCGCTTCGCCGCGAGCTTCGTCCGCCGCTTCGTCGGCGGACGTCTCGCCCTGGACGTCCAGTACGACCTGCGGGACGCGGTGTTCGCCGCACTCGCGCGTTTCGACGGCGTCCGCCAGGACGCGATGCGGACCGGCCAGATCGTCAGCCGGTCCATCTCGGACGTCACCGCCATCCAGGGACTGCTGTCGTACCTGCCGTGGCTGAGTGGCAACCTCCTGCTGCTCGTGATCGCCATTGTGATCATGATGGCGCTTTCCCCGCTGCTCACCCTGCTCGCCCTCGCCGTCGGACCGCTGCTGCTCCTCATCGGGCTGCGGGCGCGGCTGACCGTCTTCCCGGCGA
>NZ_CAAAFO010000057.1:29057-29773 GCF_900634715.1 Candidatus Protofrankia californiensis
TCGCCGGGGTGGTGGACGAGGCAGTCGCCGGCGTGCGGGTGGTCAAGGGATTCGGGCAGGAGGACCGGGAGCTGACCAGGCTCACCGTGTCCGCCCGCACCCTGTTCTCGCTGCGTATGCGCGCGGTGACCATCGCCAGCCGGTACATGCCGGCCCTTGGCGCGGTACCGGCCGTCGGGCAGGTCGGGGTGCTGGCGCTGGGCGGATGGCTGGCGCTGCGCGGCAGCATCAGCCTGGGTACCTTCCTCGCCTTCAGCACCTATCTCGGTGAGCTCGTCGCGCCGACGCGCATGCTCGCGAACCTGCTGACGGTCGGGCAGCAGGCCCGGGCCAGCGCCATCCGGGTCTTCGAGGTCATCGACACCCGTCCGGTCGTGACCGAACGACCGGGGGCGATCAGTCTCGGGCGGGTCCGGGGGGCGATCGAATTCGACAATGTCACCTTCGGCTACACCCGGGATCGTCCGGTGCTCGACGGATTCTGCCTGCGGGTCGAGCCCGGTCAGACCCTCGCCCTGGTCGGGGCGTCCGGGTCGGGCAAGTCGACGGTGGCCGCGTTGCTGTCCCGTTTCTACGACGTCGGCGTCGACTCCGGTGCCGTACGCATCGACGGCCACGACGTCCGGGAGCTGACCATGGCGTCGCTGCGAGCCCAGATCGGGATGGTGTTCGAGGACAGCTTCCTGTTCTCCGACACGGTCCGCGCCAACATCGCC
>NZ_CAAAFO010000057.1:30373-31188 GCF_900634715.1 Candidatus Protofrankia californiensis
CACCGCGGCGCGGGCCGCCTGGGCGGACGGCTTCATCCGGGATCTTCCCGACGGCTACGACACGGTCGTGGGCGAGCAGGGGCTGACGCTGTCGGGCGGGCAGCGCCAGCGGATCGCGCTGGCCCGCGCTCTGCTCACCGACCCACCCATTCTGATCATGGACGATGCGACGTCCGCGGTCGACGTCCGGGTCGAGGCCGAGATCCACGCGGCCCTGCGGCAGATCATGCGGGGGCGGACCACCCTGCTGATCGCTCATCGTCGTTCCACGCTCCACCTGGCCGACCGGATCGCGGTTGTCGACGCCGGTCGCCTGGTCGACGTCGGCACCCACGAGGAGCTGACCGCCCGGTGCCCGCTGTACACGTTGTTGCTGTCCGGACCGAGCCTCGACCGGGTGGGCGCCGACCAGGAGCGGACGGGCACCGACCAGGACCGGTCAGGCGCCGACCAGTCGATCATGATTGTCGATGCGGCCACGCCCCGTCCACGGCCGATCCCCGACCGTCGCGTGGCCGCCGGCCCGGACGGACCGCGGTCGATCGGCGCCGTGCGCGGCGGCCGGGGAGCAGGGTTCGGCGGGGGTCCCCTCGCCGACGCCCCGGCCACCCCCGAGCTGCTCGCGCGGGTGGAGGAACTCCCGCCCGCGACTGAGCCGGTCCGAGTGAGCGAAACCGACGCCGCGGCGCCCGACCCGGCGTTCTCGCTGCGCCGTCTCCTGCGCGCGGTACACGGACTGCTCGCCTTCGGCCTGCTGCTGGTCGCCCTGGACGCGGTTGCGGGCCTGGCCATGCCCGCGCTGGTGCGCCACGGCG
>NZ_CAAAFO010000057.1:31571-32387 GCF_900634715.1 Candidatus Protofrankia californiensis
GCCGTGGCGTTGGCCGTGGTCCTCGCGGCCTGGGGCGTGCAGGTCGTCCAGGCCCGGGTGACCGGGCGGATGGGGGAGCGGCTCCTGTTCGTCCTGCGGGTGAAGACCTTCGCCCAGCTTCAGCGGCTCGGCCTGGACTACTACGAACGTGAGCTCTCCGGCCGGATCATGACCCGGATGACCACCGACGTGGACGCCCTGTCGACGTTCCTGCAGACGGGTCTGACGACCGCGGTGGTAGCCGTCGCGTCGTTCGCCGGGATCGGGATCGCGCTGGTCGTGCTGAACGCGCACCTGGCACTGGTCGTGCTCCCCATGCTTCCGGTCGGTGTCGGCGTCACGCTGGTGTTCCGGGCGAAGTCCTCGGCCGCCTACACCGAGTCACGGGAGTGGGTCAGTGCGGTCAACGCCGCGTTGCAGGAGAACCTGGCCGGCATCCGGGTGGTGCAGGCATTCCGCCGGCAGGAGCGTAACCAGGCCGATTTTCGCGCGCTGGCCGAACGGTACCGGCTGTCGCGGATGCGCTCGCAGCGTCTGATCGCCCTCTACTTCCCGTTCATGGAGTTCTGCTCGGAGCTGGCTGCCGCGCTCGTCCTCGGCGCCGGTGCCGGGCTGGTCGCGTCCGGGTCGCTGACCACCGGCGGACTGATCGCCTACCTGCTCTACATCAACCTGTTCTTCTCCCCGATCCAGCAGCTGTCGCAGGTGTTCGACGGCTACCAGCAGGCGAAGGTGGGTCTTCGACGCCTGTCCGACCTGCTGCGCACACCCACGTCCACCCCGGCGTCCCCGGATCCGGCGCCGGTCGGTCGGCTT
>NZ_CAAAFO010000057.1:32743-47948 GCF_900634715.1 Candidatus Protofrankia californiensis
CCCCGCGTTGGACGGGGTGGACCTGCACGTGGCGGCCGGGGAGACCGTCGCCATGGTGGGGGAGACGGGCGCCGGGAAGTCCACCGTGGTCAAACTGGTCGCGCGCTTCTACGACGCGACCGGCGGCGTGGTGCGGGTCGACGGTACCGACGTGACCCGGTTCGATCTCGCGGGCTATCGCCACCGGCTGGGCGTGGTCCCGCAGGAACCGTTCCTGTTCTCCGGGACCGTGCGTGACGCCATCGCCTACGCCCGTCCGGAGGCAGGCGATGTCGAGGTGGAGGCCGCCGCCCGTGCCGTCGGGGCGCACGCCATGATCGTACGGTTGCCCGGGGGGTACCTCCACCCGATCGGGGAGCGCGGCCGGGGCCTGTCGGCCGGGCAGCGTCAACTGCTGGCTCTCGCGCGGGCGGAACTGGCCGATCCCGACATCCTGCTCCTCGACGAGGCCACCGCATCCCTTGACCTGGCCACGGAGGCGGCGGTCACCGAGGCCACCGAGCGGGTCACGCGCCGGCGGACCACGCTGGTGGTGGCGCATCGGCTCACCACCGCCGCCCGCGCCGACCGGGTCGTGGTGATGGACGCCGGTCGAGTCGTCGAGCAGGGCCCCCATACCGAGCTGCTCCGGGCCGGTGGCCGGTATGCGCGGATGTGGGCGGAGTTCAACGGCGCGGACGGGCAGGCGTCCGCCGGCGCACCGGAAGCAGTGATCCCGGATCAGGCCCGCGTCCTCCGCACCACCTGATCCAGGTCACTATGTGTCATCACCGCCCGGGCCACCGGAAACGGATCAGGTGACCCGTGACGGCGACGGAAGCCGACCGGATTACAGATCGGCGTAGAGCGGTTCGTCGGCGATCAGGATCCGCTCCAGCAGCCGCGGAAAGTCGCCGTAGTTGCGTACTCCGTAATGGACGGTGGCGCGATTGTCCCAGAATGGGATCGATCCGGGCCGCCAGGAGAACCGGACCTGGTGTTCCGGCTTCCGGTACTGGTCCAGAACGAGCGTCAGTAGTTCTTTGCTTTCCGACCTGTCGAGCCCGAGAATCGAGGGTTGCTGGGTGAAATTCACCCAGAGAATCTTTTCGCCGGTCTCGCGGTGCACCCGCACGATCGGGTGCGCCACGATCGGGTAGTCGTGGCCCACGCTGTTCAGCGCGGCGCGGAAGTCATGGGCGACGTGGAGACCGGCGAGACGGTCTTTCACGTCGTCGGACAACCCGTCGTAGGCAAGCCCGGTGTCGACCCAGACGGTGTCACCACCGGTATCGGATATGGTGATCGCGCGCAACACGGCCCCCAGGTCGGCACCAGCCGCCAGCTCGTGTCGGAGTGATAGGGGTCCCAGCTGTCGTCGGCGTTCGCCGCGGCGCGGGCCCGCTCATAATCCTTGAGGTCCACCGCCGCTATCCGGTGAATCGGGGTGACCTTGCCGGCGTCGTCCCTGTCGGCATCTTTCGCCGACCCTGGGACAGATTTGCAAACGGATCGCCACAGACCGTGGTAAAGGTTGCCCGTGATGGACGGAAAATCCTCGGCGCCGTCGCCGGGTCCGTCGTCGAGTGTCAGCGACAGGTGGCGCTGGACACGCGTACCAGGTCCACGTAAAGCCGCGCCGTCAGGTCGGATCCCTGATCCAGGAGCCGATTACAACATGTAAGAGAAGTCCGTGTCCATGACCGGCAGGACCAGGTTTTTGGAGCATGATGGAGGAACTCGACCACGACGGAGGAACTCGACGAGCTGTCCGGACGGCCGGTCAGTGGCCGCGCAGGATCCACTGATCGTATTCGAGCGCCTCGGTGCCGATGGTGGTGTCGTCGCCGTGGCCGGTGTGCACCACCGTCTCATGCGGCAGTATCAGCAGACGTCTTCTGATCGAGTTCAGCAGGGTCGGGAAGTCGGAGAACGACCGTCCGGTGGCGCCCGGTCCGCCGCGGAAGAGGGTGTCGCCGCTGAACAGGACCGGTTCCCCTCCGATCACCCCGTACAGGCACACGCCGCCGGGGGAGTGCCCAGGGGTGTGCATGACATGCAGCCGGCCGCCTCGCGCGATCGGGATCTGCTGGCCGTCGGCGAGCTGGAGGTCCGGTGGGCGACCCGGGTAGACCGCCTCCCAGAGCATGAGGTCGGCCTGGCACAAGGCGATCGGGGCCTGCACCCGGTCGGACAGCTCCACGGCCGCGTTGATGTGATCATTGTGACCGTGCGTCGCTACGATCATCGACACCCGGCGGCCCTCGATCGCGGCAAGGATCACCGACGGGTCGTGCGCGGCATCGATGACCAGTACCTCGCTGTCGTCCCCGACCAGCCAGATGTTGTTGTCGACAGTGAAGCTCTGGCCGTCGATCAGGAACTCGCCACGGGTGATGATCCGATCGACTCGCACTCCGTCGTGTCTCGCCACGCGTTCTCCGTTCCCGTCGTCCTATGGTCGTCCGGGTGAATCGGACCGGTCACCCGGACCGATCAACCGGACTCGTCCGGACCGATCATCCCCGACTCGCCCGGACCGGTCACCGGCGGACTTATCCTGGATCGGACGCGCGCCCGTCGCGGGCTGGACGTACATGCCGGTCAGAGCCTAACGACGCTGCGCAGCACGCCGCCCTGCCGCATCCGGGTGAAGGCCTCTTCGACGTCGCCGAGGCCCACGGTCTCGGTCACGAACCCGTCGAGGTCGAGCCGACCCGCCCGGTAGAGATCGATCAGGATCGGGAAGTCCCGGCTGGGTAGGCAGTCGCCGTACCAGGACGATTTCAGCGAGCCCCCACGGCTGAACACCTCGATCATCGGGAGCTCGAGGGTCATCGACGGGTCGGGGACTCCGACGAGGACGAGCCGCCCGGCGAGATCCCGGGCGAAAAACGCCTGCCGGTAGGTCTCCGGGTGGCCGACCGCTTCGATGACCACATCAGCGCCGTTACCTTCGGTGAGCGACCTGATCATCTCCACCGGGTCGAGGTCACGTGCGTCAATGGTGTGAGTGGCGCCGAACCGGCGTGCCCATTCCAGCTTGCGTGGGTCGATGTCGACCGCGATGATTTTTCTGGCGCCTGCGAGGGCCGCCCCGGCGATGGCGGCGTCCCCCACGCCTCCGCAACCGAACACGGCGACTGTCTCACCCCGGGTGACCCCACCGGTGTTGACCGCTGCGCCGAAACCGGCCATCACCCCACAGCCGATCAGCCCGGCGGCCTCCGGGCGTGCCGCCGGGTCGACCTTCACGCACTGGCCGGCCGCCACGAGGGTCGCTTCGGCGAAGGCCCCGATGCCCAGCGCCGGTGACAGTTGCCGGCCGTCGGCCGCCAGCGTCATCGGCTGGGTGGCGTTGCGGGAGTCGAAGCAGTACCACGGCCTGCCTCGCAGGCAGGAGCGGCAGGTCCCGCAGGGCGCCCGCCAGGCGATCACCACGTAGTCGCCGGGCACGGGCGAGGTGACCCCGTCGCCCACGGCCTCGACGACCCCGGCGGCCTCGTGGCCGAGGAGGAAGGGGTAGTCGTCGTTGATGGCGCCCTCGCGGTAGTGCAGATCGGTGTGGCAGACGCCGCACGCCTGGACCCGTACCCGAGCCTCCCCCGGCCCCGGCTCGGGGACGACTATCTCGGTCAGGACGACGGGGGCGCCCTTCTCGAGGGACACCACACCGCGCACAGTCACCGAACCCGCTGCCGAACCCATCGCCATGCTCCCGTCGTCGTCGACCGTCAGTGACCCAGGGGCCCAGGCCGCCTGGGTGTGCGAAACAAACATGATCGCGCCGCCCTTGGCTGTCCAGGCGCGTTCAGCCAATCACTGTTCGCAACGGCCCGGCAATTCCCGCCGGCGAGAACGCGTCCTGGTATCACTACTAACTGTTACCAAGCGCTATCTGTCGCTACCGGTGGAACCCGGCCGGGGCCGGACCGGAACATCGGCTGTGGAGGGCCGGGGCGGCCTACCCGGCGCCATGCTCCCGCTCAACTATCGGTACGCTCCTGACGGTCCGCTTCTGCTCTCCGCGCACGGATCCGCAAGAAGGGAGCAGGTCCCTCGACATGACCGCCGATACTTCGCCGATGGCGGCCCAGGTACGCCACCCGTACGGGCGGATGACCGTCGGGGATCCAGCGCTGCCCGATGACGGCCGACTCGACGGTGCCGACGTCCCCTCCGGCCTGAACGCCGGTGAGATCGGTCCCACCGGACGCCCGTTGCCCGTCTTTCCCGCACCACCTCTGTTGTCGACTCACGGGCCCGCCTGGGTGGTCGCCATGTGCAACCAGAAAGGCGGCGTCGGTAAGACGACGAGCACGATCAATCTCGGTGCCGCGCTCGCCGAATACGGTCGCCGTACCCTGCTGGTCGACTTCGACCCGCAGGGCGCGCTGTCGGTCGGGCTCGGTATCAATCCGATGGTGCTCGAACGCACCGTGCACGATCTCCTGCTCGGCGCCGAGTCCGAGATCGGTGAGGTGATAGTCCCGACCCAGGTCGACGGCCTGGATCTGCTGCCGAGCAACATCGACCTGTCGGCCGCGGAAATGCTGCTCGTCACGGAGGTCGGCCGGGAGCACACCCTGGCCCGTGCCCTGGCACCGGTCCGCTCGGTCTACGACGTGATCCTCATTGACTGCCAGCCGTCCCTGGGTCTGCTGACCGTGAACGCCCTGACCGCCGCCGACGCCGTCATCGTGCCGCTGGAGTGCGAGTACTTCGCCCTGCGCGGCGTCGCCCTGCTGCTGGACACCATCGACAAGGTGCGTGACCGGTTGAACTCCCGCCTGGAACTCGCCGGCATCCTGGCCACCATGTACGATGCGCGGACCCTGCATGCACGGGAAGTGCTGGCGAGGGTGGTGGAACGCTTCCCGGACGAGGTCTTCCACACGGTGATCAACCGGACGGTACGCTTCCCGGAGACCACCGTGGCCGGTGAGCCGATCACTACCTACGCGCCCACGTCCGTGGGTGCGGACGGATATCGGCGGCTGGCCCGCGAGCTGATGATCAGGCATGCGACCCGGTCCGCGGCGGGGTGAGGAGCTGGGCGAGCGGGGGTGGTCGGTGATCGGGATGCGGACGTTCGGGAAGCGGGACGGGATCGGGACGGGATAAGGAACCTGTAGAGGCGTGCTGTTCTACCTGGCCGAACCCGCGGCGCTTCTGGGGATCGTTCTCGCGCTCCTCATCGGGATCTACGTTCATGACGGCGCGCAGGTCGTTGCCGCAAGGCTGCTGCGGGATCCCAGCCCGCTGCGCAGCGGGCGCCTGACGGCATCGCTGAAACACCGCGTCAGCCCTTTCAGCGCGGTCGCGATGCTCATCGCCGGTGTCGGATGGACCGAGCCGATTCCCATGAACGACGTGTGGCGCAAACGACGGTTCCACGTGGCCGCGGCGGTGCTGGCCGGTCCGCTGGCCTACCTGCTGCTCGCCTTCGTCTCGATCGTCGGATTCAAGTTCGTCTCCGAACCGCTCCTGCTCGTCGAAGGCGACCGCATCCTGAAGGTCGCCGGCGCGGGCGGTTTTCCCGCCCGGCTGCTGCTGTGGATGGCGGGCACGTTCGGGTCGTTGTTCATCCTGAGCCTCATCCCGGTCCCTCCCGCGGACGGCGGGCGGGTGCTGTTCCTGCTCGGCCCGCAGACGCCGAGCTGGCACCGGGCCCACTACCAACTTCGCGAGAACAACGTCGGCATCGTCATCCTGCTGGTGATCCTCCTGCTGCCGGTGCTGTTCGTGTCGTTCCCCTCGGTCGTCGGCCAGCTCATCCTGCCGCTGCTGCGGGGTCTGGGCAGGATTGTCAACATCGACGTCGCCCTCGGTTGAACGCCTGCTTCGGATTGTCCGTGCGGTTCAGATCGTCCGCCCGGCCGTCCCCGCACCCCACGGGCAACCGGCTCCGCTCGAACGGACGTGCGGTCCGGGACGGCTCGCGACGCGGCGGCGGTAGCGTCGTGTTATGGCACGGACCGGGACATCTCCTCGACCGATCGTGACTGCGCTGGTGCCCGAAGTCACGGTGCCCGAAGCTGCGGCGCCGACCGGCCGTGGCGGGTCCGGCAACGCCTTCGTGGTCGAGCTCGCCAACTTCAGCGGACCGTTCGACCTGCTGCTGTCCCTGATCGCCAAGCACAAGATGGACGTCACCGAGGTTGCGCTCTCCCAGGTCACCGACGAGTTCGTGGCCCACATCCGTCGGTTGGGCCCCGGTTTCGACCTCGGGCAGGCCACCGAGTTCCTGGTGATCGCCGCGACCCTGCTCGACCTCAAGGCGGCCCGTCTGCTGCCAGGGGCGATCTCCGAGGATGAGGCGGAGGACCTCGCCCTGCTGGAGGCCCGTGACCTGCTGTTCGCCCGGTTGCTGCAGTACAAGGCATACAAGGAGGCGTCGGTTCTGTTCGTGGGCCTGATGGCCCTCGAAGCTCGCCACGTCCCCCGGGCCGTGCCGTTGGAACCGCGCTATGCGCAGGCTCTCCCGGAGGTGCAGATCGGTATCGGACCGGTCGAGCTCGCCCGGCTCGCGGCACGGTTGCGGGAACCTCCGCCGCCTCCGCAGGTCGCCACCGACCACGTGCACCTGCCGAGGATCAACATCCGCGAGCACATGCTCGCCGTGATCGAGAAATTGCGCGAGGTCGGTAGCGCGTCGTTCCAGGCGCTGTGCGCGGACTGCCGGCAGACAATCGAGGTGGTCGCGCGTTTCCTCGCCCTCCTCGAGCTCTTCCGGGAAGGCCGGGTCGCCTTCTCCCAGGAGGTTCCCCTGGGAGAATTGACAGTACGGTGGGTGGCCGATTCCGAGCCCTCGGGGTCCGCGGAGTCGACGCCGGTCCGGGGTGCGGCGGACGGCGTGCACAGCGTGCACAGCCCCGGCATCGGCGCCGACGATCCCGACGGCGGCAGTGACACCGACAGCACCGACAGCACCGGGAACACCGGGAACACCGGGAGTACTGAGAGCACCGACAGTACTGACAGCACAGACAAGGCCGAGATCGGCAGAAGCCGGAAACGAGGATCACGACCGCGATGACAGGGGAAGCGGATCCGGTCGCCGGTCTCGAAACCGTGGGGGTCGACATCCCGGGTGAGGGTGGGCGGAGCGTGGACGACGACGTACCGCGACCGCCGTTGCCCGCTCTCGTCGAGGCGATCCTGATGGTCGCGGAGAACCCGGTCCCGATCACCGAGATCGCGGTATGCCTGGGTGTTCCCGCCGCCGAGATCGAACGTGTCGTCGTCGAGCTGGCCCTGGGGTACATCGCCGACGGCCGTGGCTTCAGCCTGCGTGACGTCGGTGGCGGCTGGCGTTTCTACACCAGCGAGGCGTGCGCCTCCTGGGTCGAGCGGTTCGTCCTCGCCGGCCAGAGCCCGAAACTGTCCCAGGCGGCGCTGGAGACCCTGGCGGTCGTCGCCTATCAGCAGCCGGTCAGCCGTGGGCGGATCTCGGCGGTACGGGGTGTGTCCGCCGACGGGGTGATCCGTACCCTGACCGCCCGCCGGCTGGTCGAGGAGGCCGGTACCGACCCCGACAGCGGCGCCACGCTGTACCGGACCACCGACTACTTTCTGGAACGGATGGGTCTGCGGCATCTCGACGAGCTGCCTCCGCTGGCCCCGCTGCTGCCCGGCATCGCCGACGTGGATGACATTGAGAGCCCGTGACAGGCTCGCGGACAGGGCGGAGGCCCATGACAACCGGTGACGCGAATGCTGAGGGCGTCCGCCTGCAGAAGGTGCTTGCCGCGGCCGGGGTCGGTTCCCGCCGGCACAGCGAGGAGCTGATCGCCGCGGGTCGGGTGCGGGTGGACGGCCGGGTGGTCGAAGCGCAGGGTATGCGGGTCGATCCGCAGACCGCGATCATCGAGGTCGACGGTGAACGCGTTGTGACCAGGACGGGCCTGGTGCACCTGGCGTTGAACAAGCCCGTCGGAGTGCTGTCGGCGATGTCGGACGACCGCGGCCGGCCGACCGTCGCGGACCTCGTCGCCGACGCGGGCCCGGGGCTGTTCCACGTCGGGCGTCTGGACGCCGACAGCGAGGGTCTGCTGCTGGTGACCAACGACGGGGAGCTGGCCCACCGGCTGTCGCATCCGTCGTTCGGTGTCGCCAAGACCTACCTGGTCGAGATCGCCGGGCCGGTCGGCCGGGACGTTCCCCGGCGGTTGCGCCAGGGGGTCGACCTCACCGATGGTCCGGTGAGGGTGGACGCCGTCCGGATCGTCAGTTCGGCCGGTTCGCGTGTCATGCTCGAGATCACACTGCACGAGGGGCGCAACCGGGTGGTGCGCCGCCTGATGGACGCCGTCGGCCACCCCGTGCGCCGGCTGGTGCGGACCCGGATAGGTCCTGTGTACCTCGGCTCGCTGCGGGTGGGCCGGACCCGGCACCTGTCGAGGGGCGAGGTCGGCGCCCTCTACCGCGAGGTCGACCTGTAGGAACGCCGTTGCGGCGGCGAACACGGCTATGGCAGCGGAACGTGCCTGCGGGCGCGAACGGGGTCGCGGGGAGTGTTCTCGGGCCTCGGCTTGGGCGACCCGGCCCAGCGGGGGGAGGGAGGGGGAGAAGGCCCGGGAGAACGCGGGAGAAACCGTGGTCGACCCGCGGAAACACCCAGGACCTGTCCGGGAACTATGGTGGCGCGGTGGCTGTCACATCCGGCGCATCTCGATCCCCCCGACACCGGCCACCACCGCCTCGGGTGGGGATCGTCGGCTCCGGGCTGATCGGCACCAGCATCGGGCTGGCATTAACTGGCGGCGGTGTTGACGTCCTGCTGGCCGACATCGACGCCGAGCAGGTGAAGGTTGCCGAGGTCATGGGTGCCGGCCGTCCCTGGCACGGGGAACCCGTCGGGCACGCGGTGATCGCCGTCCCCCCGCACGCGGTCGCGGGGGAACTGCGGCGGTTGCAGCGGGCCGGACTCGCCGAGACCGTCAGTGACGTCGCGAGCGTGAAGGCCAGACCGATCGTCGAGGCCGTGCAGGCGGGGTGTGACCTCTCGGCGTGGTGTCCGGCGCATCCGATCGCCGGACGGGAGCGAGGTGGTGCGGCCTCGGCCCGTGCCGACCTGTTCGCCGAGCGGACGTGGGTCGTGTGCCCGCTGCCGCACACCTCGCCGGCCGCGCTGGAGGCCACGGTCGCGATCGCCCATGCCTGTGGCGCCACGCCGGTGCACACGACCGCGGATCGGCATGACCAGGCGATGGCTGCCCTGTCCCATCTGCCGCAGGTGGTTGCGAGTCTGCTCGCCGCAGCCACGCCCGATCTCGCCGCCGGCGAGCTGGCCCTGGCCGGTCAGGGATTCCGGGACGTGACGCGTCTGGCGGACAGCGACCCTGGCCTGTGGTCGTCGATCCTGGAGGGTAACCGCGGTCCGGTCGCAGCCCAGGCTCGCAGCCTGACCGCGCAGCTCGCGCGGCTTGCCGACGTCCTCGACCGGGGCAGTGAACAGGAGGTCGTCCTGGCGGTCCGCACGCTCATGACCAGCGGCAACGCCGGTCGGGCGCTGCTGCCCCGCAAGGCCGGTGCGGTGTCGCGGCCGTGGGCGTGGGCGTGGGTGGGGGTGGTGCTCGCCGATCGGCCCGGCCAGCTGGGCGCCCTGTTCACCGCGATCGGCGACTGGCAGATCAATGTCGAGGACATTGCCGCGTTCGAGCACAATCTCGACGCTCCGGCCGGCATCGTTGAGCTCGCTGTTTCGCCGGACATCGTCGACGCTCTGCTGGATCGGTTGGCCGCGGCCGGGTGGACCGCCTATCGCCGCTCATGAGCGCCATCCTTCCCGGATGGAACGCCGCCCTTCCCGGATGGGCGGCCCCGGGTAGCCTGAGCCGGGTTGACCGCATCGGCGCCGGCTTGGGTGATCATCCGGGTCGGGTCGGTTTCACCGCGTCGGTTGCCGACGGGTTTCTGGTGTAGACGGGTTTGTGGTTCTGGTGCTGTTGTCGCGTCTGGACGGAGGAAACGGTGGAACACGACCGCGGTTCCCGCGAGCCGGTGGTTGCGTCGGCTACCGGTGAGCAGGAGGTGCCCACAGGCGGCGAAGGCCGTCGCGCCGGGCCCGGTGAGCCCTGGCGGCCCGACGGGCCCGACCCGGCTGCGCCGCCGCCGCAACGGGTGGTCCGCGACGGATTCGTCATCGCCGTGGACGGGCCGGGAGGGTCGGGCAAGAGCACTGTCGCCCGGGAGATCGCTCGGCGGCTCGGCCTGCGGTATCTCGACACGGGTGCGATGTACCGGGCAGTGACCCAGGTTGCCCTGGAGAGCCGGATCGACATCGAAGATCACAATGCGGTCGCCGAGCTCGCGGAGCGGGCGGTGCTCACGGTCGGTACCAGCCCGGACAATCCGGCGATCGCGGTGAACGGCGAGGCGGTGGACGACAAGATCAGGACCAGGGCGGTGACCAACGCGGTGAGCGCGGTGGCCGCGGTGCCCGCCGTTCGCCGGCGTCTGGTCGCCCGCCAGCAGCAGATCATCGCTGAGGCGTCGCCGGTGGGCATAGTGGTGGAGGGTCGCGACATCGGTTCGGTCGTCGCCCCGCACGCCCCAGTCAAGGTGTTCCTGACCGCGTCGACCGAGGTCCGGGCGTTGCGGCGGTCGCATCAGCTGGGGGAGAAGGGCATCGACGACGTGGCCCGCACCCTCGCCGAACTCGACCGCCGGGACGTCCTGGACAGCACCCGCGCCGCGGACCCGTTGGCCGTCCCCGACGACGCGATAGTGCTCGATTCGACCGGGCTGTCCGTCCAGGACGTCGTGGACGAGGTTCTCCGACACTGTGAACGGGTATCGGCCCGCGCGTCATGACGATCGAAGGCCCGGACAGCACCAGCCCTGACCGCAGGCGGCCGCCCGCTGTGGCGCCGCACCGCGGAGCGGCGTCCCGGCCGTACAACGATGTCCTTCACAAGGTGTTCAAACCACCGTTTCGTCTGGTTCTGAACAGGGTTGTCATGCATCTGAGGCTCGAAGGGCTGGACCGGATCCCGGCTACCGGCCCCTTGATCTTTGCGGGTAATCACAGCAGCCTGCTGGACGGGCCCCTGGTCGTGATCGAGGCGCCGCGTACGGTCCGATGCCTGGTGAAGTCCGAGATGTACAAGGGTGTCCTCGGTCGGCTGCTGCGCATGTCCGGCCAGATCCCGATCGACCGCGGCCGACCCGACCGGTCCGCATTACACACCGCACTCGACGAGCTGTCGCGTGGCGGTGCGATCGGGGTGTTCCCGGAGGGGACCCGGGGCAGCGGCGAGGTGGAGAACGTGCAGCACGGTATCGCCTACCTGGCCGTTCACGGTCGATGCCCGGTGGTGCCGGTCGCGTGTATCGACACGGGTCGGGTCCTGCCGAGGGGGGCGCGTTGGCCGCGGCGCTCCGTCCACGCGCGGATGGTCTTCGGACATCCGTTCGAGGTGGAGATCCCTGCCAACCCGCGGTCACGGCGGGCGTTGGCGGCGGTGGCCGAGGACATCCGGATCAAGATCGCAGACCATCTGGCCCAGGCCCGCCTGCCGCCTGGGTCGTAGGCGGCCCGGGCGCGTCAGGAGCATGGTCGCGCTGCCTCCGGCCATCGGGACGAGCCGTCGGCGGGACCGAGGCGATCCCGAGCCGACCAGATCTGACAGACCGCAGAGATCATAGAGATCGCAGAGACGAGGACGTTGTGAGTGTGGCTTCGCAGGCGCCGCAGGACGAGGCCGGACACCGGTCCGACTCCGACGACCGCCAGCCGGTACTGGCGGTCGTCGGACGTCCCAATGTCGGCAAGTCGACGCTGGTGAACCGGATACTCGGCCGGCGGGCCGCGGTCGTCGAGGACGTCCCCGGAGTGACCCGGGACCGCGTCGCCTATGACGCGACCTGGAACGGCCGGCGTTTTGTGGTGGTTGACACCGGCGGCTGGGAGCCGGACGCGCACGGGTTGGCGGCCCGGGTCGCCGAGCAGGCGCGCGCCGCTTTGGACACCGCCGACGCGGTGCTGTTCGTGGTCGACGCCACCGTCGGGGCCACCGACGCGGACGAGGCCGTCGCGCGCGTGCTGCACCGGTCGGGACTGCCGGTGGTCCTCGCGGCGAACAAGGTCGACGACTCCCGCGGCGAAGCCGACGCCACCGCGTTGTGGAGCCTCGGGCTCGGTGAGCCGCATCCCGTCTCGTCCCTGCACGGCCGGGGCAGCGGGGACCTGCTCGACGCCGTGCTCGAAGCCCTCCCGCCGGCGCCCCGGGAACGCTTCGAGGAGGTGGACGGGCCGCGGCGGGTTGCGCTGCTGGGCCGGCCGAACGTCGGCAAGTCCAGCCTGCTCAACCGGTTGGCCGGCACGCAGCGGTCGCTGGTGCACGACGTCGCCGGTACCACCCGTGACCCGGTTGACGAACTGGTGACGGTCGGGGGGGAGACCTGGAAGTTCGTCGACACTGCGGGCCTTCGGCGGCGGGTCCGGGAGGCCAGCGGCGCGGAGTACTACTCGTCGTTGCGTACCGCGGCCGCGCTTGAAGCCGCGGAGGTCGCGATCGTCCTGTTGGACGCCAGTGAGCCGCTCACCGAACAGGACCAGCGGGTGATCACCATGGTGCTCGAGGCCGGACGGGCCCTGGTGCTGGCGTTCAACAAGTGGGACCTGCTCGACGAGGACCGCAGGCTCACCCTGGAACGGGAGATCATCCGGGATCTGGGCCGGGTGGCCTGGGCGCCGCGGGTGAACGTGTCGGCGACGACCGGCCGCGCGGTCGACCGACTGGCGCTGGCGCTGCGGACCTCGCTGGAGTCGTGGGGGACGCGCATCTCCACCGGCCGGCTCAACACCTGGCTGGGCGAGGTCGTGGCGGCCACCCCGCCGCCGTCACGGGGCGGCCGGCTGCCCCGCGTGCTGTTCGCAACGCAGGCCGGGGTGCGGCCACCCCGTTTCGTCATCTTCTCGACGGGTTTCCTCGAGCCGGCCTACCGTCGCTTCCTGGAGCGCAGGCTGCGCGAGGATTTTGGTTTTGCCGGAACGCCGATCGAGATTTCGATCCGGGTCCGTGAACGGGGCGAGAAACGCCGGTGAGCCGCCTGACCGGTGCGCATCTGAGCCTCCTGGCCGGTGCGCCGGTCGAGCGAGACAAAGGCCTACCAACCATGAGATCGGCGACAGATCGATTTTCTTGATTGCCGGTATCCGTCTGGTTGAGCGGTCCGCCGCAGGGTGCCATGCTCGGTGGTAATGGGGGTGGGGCCTGATTCGCCGGGATGGCAGGTCAGCGGCTTGCCAGCCTGTCAGCTTGGCAGGTCGCGGGCTTCGGCGATGCCGAGACGGGTGTGGATGAGCGAAAGAGAGCCTTCACGGGACGGGGCTGACGTTCCCGCGGCAGTGGCCGGCATAGCGATGGCCGCGCTGGACGCTCGAGGTGTCCTCACCGCATGGACGGCGGGAGCCGGTCGACTGCTGGGCTATCGGCCGTACGAGGTGCTGGGACGCGCCGCGGCGGACCTTCTTGCCGTGGACTTTCCGGCGTCGGCGCTACCCGGCATCGGGCGGGGGGAGGAGTGCAACGGCCGGGTGGTGCTGCGGCACCGGGACGGCCGAGCCGTCGAGGTCGACATCCACGCGGCCTCGACGCACGGTGTGCGGGGAAACACCGGCTGGGTCGTGGTGGCCCTCGAGCCGGGCGAACCAGGTTCGC
This sequence comes from Candidatus Protofrankia californiensis, assembly GCF_900634715.1. Classification (GTDB taxonomy): domain Bacteria; phylum Actinomycetota; class Actinomycetes; order Frankiales; family Frankiaceae; genus Protofrankia; species Protofrankia californiensis. Next base: position 46,393 of record NZ_CAAAFO010000057.1, read on the forward strand.
GCCATGACACGGCGGCGGCGCTCAAGAACTGGGCACTCGACCAGATGCCGATCGTCCTCGGGATCTACGACCGTGAGAAGCGCCTGGTGGGAGGCAACGAGGAAGCGCAGCGCGTCATAGCCGCGCGAGAAGAAGCAGTACTCGGACTCCGTCCGGGGGAGATCTACCCCAGCCTTACCGCCGACCAGGTCGAACAACTGATGGCACAGGTGATCCGCACGGGGGAACGGTTGACTCTGGAGACGGTCACTCCGCTGCCTGGCGAGAGCCGCGCGCACGCCTGGTCGATCTTCCTCTATCCGTTGAAGGACCCCGGAGGCATGGTGCGGGGGGTGTCGACAGCAGCTCTCGACACCACCACGCAGTACCGGGCCAGGCAGCGGCTGGCCATCGTGAACGCGGCCAGCGTCCGCATCGGAACCACCCTGGACACGGCGCGGACCGCCCAGGAGCTCGCGGACGTGGCCGCCGAGCAGTTCGCCGACTTCGTCAGCGTCGACCTGCTCGACTCCGCCGTCGGTGACAACGAGGCGGACCTGCGCCGGGCCGCCGCCGGCGGCGTGCTCCTCTGCCGGGCCGCACAGCAGTCCGTCCTGGACGGCTGCCCGGAGTCCACGGTCGAGCCGGGAAAGACAGACCGCTGCTGCGAGGACTCGCCCATGGCCCGCGCCCTGGTCACCGGCAGGCCGTCGCGGCATGCGATCGACACCCCCGACATCCAGGCGTGGTTGGAGCACGACACGGCGCGTGCGCGCAGCGTCCGCGTGCACGGGATCCATTCGCTCGTCGTGGTGCCGTTGCTCGCCCGCGGGACGACCCTCGGACTCGCGGTGTTCCTGCGGCATCGCACCCCTGACCCGTTCGACACCGACGACCTGCTTCTCGCCGAGGAGATCACGGCCAGGGCTGCGCTGTGCATCGACAACGCCCGCCGCTACACCCACGAGCACAACACCGTGCTGGCTCTGCAGCGAAGCATGTTGCCGCAGCGCACGTCCCCGCACGTGGCGGTGGCGGTCGCCTCCCGCCATCCGCCGGCCGGCTCCGGGGCCGGGGTGGGCGGTGACTGGTTCGACGTCGTCCCGCTGTCCGGAGCCAGGGTCGCCCTCGTGGTGGGCGACGTGGTCGGGCACGGCATCCAGGCGTTGGCCACCATGGGACGCCTGCGTCTGGCGGTCCGCACCCTCGCCGACATGGACATGCCGCCCGACGAGTTGCTCACGCATCTCGACGACCTTGTCCTGCGTCTGGCCGACCGGGAAGAAGACCCAGGGGCCGAGGAGATGGAGGGGGCGGCCGGGGAGATCGGTGCCAGCTGTCTGTATGCGGTCTACGACCCGATTTCCCGCCGCTGCACGCTTGCTCGCGCCGGCCACCCCGTGTCCTCCGTCGTCGCCCCGGACGGGACGGTCGACTTTCCCGAACTGCCCGCCGGCCCCCCGCTGGGCCTCGGTGGCCTGCCCTTCGAGTCCGTCGAGCTGGAGCTGCCCGACGGCAGCCTGATCGCCCTGTTCACCAACGGTCCGATCGAGTCCGGCGACCACGGCACCGGCGCC
>NZ_CAAAFO010000057.1:48006-48604 GCF_900634715.1 Candidatus Protofrankia californiensis
GGTGCGGATGCGGATACCGACGTCGGATTCGCCCGGCTGAGCCGTGTCCTGACCAGCAGCAGTAGCACGTCGTCCCTGGAGCAGATCTGCGACAACGTGCTGGAGGCGCTGCTGCCCGGCGGTGTCCCCACCGACGACGTCGCTGTGCTCCTCGCCCGCACCCAGGGCATGGACGCCTCCCAGGTTGCCGTCTGGGACCTGCCCGCGGACCCGGCGGTGGTGGCCCAGGCCCGGCAGATGGCGACCGACCAGCTCGCCGCCTGGGGGCTGGAGGAGGCGTCCTTCGTCACCGAGCTCGTGGTCAGCGAACTGGTCACCAACGCCATCCGCCACGCCGTTGCGCCCATCCAGCTTCGGCTGATCCACGAGAGCAGTCTTATCTGCGAGGTCTCCGACGCCAGCAGCACCGCACCTCACCTGCGCCGCGCCCGCGTCTTCGACGAGGGCGGCCGTGGCCTGCTCCTCGTCGCTCAGCTCACCCAACGGTGGGGCACCCGCCACACCCCACACGGCAAAATCATCTGGGCCGAGCAGCCACTCCCGACCAGCTGCTGAACGCTCCCGGGCGGAGACTGAAGGTCGAGGACAGCGTCTTCCC
>NZ_CAAAFO010000058.1:0-1651 GCF_900634715.1 Candidatus Protofrankia californiensis
TTGACGATGTCGCTGATCTACCCGGCATTGACCGTATATCTCCCTACCACCTCCTCTATCCGCTCCGCGAGTAAAAAGCCCAACTCAGTGATGCGCTGCCCGGCGTTGTACGTCGTCACGCTGAAATGCGGCGTTTCCCAGCGCAGGTCGATGTCCGGATGGTGCTGGAGTTCCTGGGCCGCTTCCGCCACCTCGTTGATGATTTTGATGCTGGTGTAGTAATCGATCGAGAAGGTTTTGTGGATTTCAGTGGTGTCACTGCTCCAGCCGTCGAGCCGGGCCAGCCGGGCGGCAATCTCATCAGCGGGCAGCGGATCGCGCAAAGCCATGATTTAGGTCTCCCTTACGTCTGGTTGCAGCACGTGGGCGCGGACAAGCCGGTCGCGGACGTCACGAACCACGGCATCCTGTCACCAAGCTGTCAAGGTATCCCCGGTATTGCGGAGTTCCTGCCGGAGTCGGACTGAGCTGGTCTCTTCGGCAATGGTCACTGCCTGCCCGACCGCGCTGACTGCCGCTTCTGGTTACCGGCCGGTGGCGAAGGCGACGGCCTGACGGGCGCGGTGGACTCCGGTGTCACCTCTGGCCGTGGCCGGTAGTTGGATGATGACCTGCTCCCACAGGTGGGCTGATGGGGAAGACCCGTCCGCCCGTCTCTTCACCGGGCCGCGGGGAGGTCGGATCACGACGGCGGTACTTCGAGATGCCACCCACTGGGATGAGGTCGTGACCGCGCTCGGGTACGAGCACCTGCGGCGGCACGACCTGCGGCACACCGGGCTCACGTGGATGGCGGATGCGGGCGTGCCCGTGCATGTCCTTCGCAAGATCGCCGGACACGGGTCGTTGTCTACCACTCAGCGGTACCTGCACCCCGATCGGCGCTCGATTGCTGCCGCCGGAGTGTCGTTGAGTCGCCACCTGACCGGCGATCGGTCCCAAGATGGTCCCAACGCCCAAGCGAGTTGATCGACTGACCCGACGTCATGGAGACATGAAAAAGGCTGCTGACCAGGACCTCAAGCTCTGTTCAGCAGCCTCGCGTCATTGTCGGGACGACAGGATTTGAACCTGCGACCCCCAGACCCCCAGTCTGGTGCGCTACCAAGCTGCGCCACGTCCCGTACGTCGACCACGTTACCTTATGATCCCGCCGGCGTGGCAGGCGCCCTCGATGGTCGTTTGCTTCGTCGAGGGTGAATCGATCATTGATCTCTCCCGGCGGCGGGGGCGGTGCGAGATCTCGGCGCGAGCTTGCCGAGAGATCTCGGCGAGAGGCCGGCGCGGGGTCGGGGCGCCCGTGGGATGGGAGATCCGGGTGGATGCGGCAGTTCGGCGGCGGCATCCACCCGGATCGGCTGGTCTGGGTGCGCTGGATGCACCAGGGCGATCCAGTACACTCAGACCCTTTGGTCACTGCGTCTCGCGGCTCCTGCGGCGAGCGGCAAGGCCGGCTCCGAGCACCGCGACACCGAGTCCGGCGCCGGCGACGGGAGCGATCGGGAACGACGGTGCGGTACCACCGCCACCCGCGTGCACGCCACCCTGTGGAACCGGTTCGGACGACGGCTTGTAGGCGGGTGACTGGCTCGTCCCCCCGGTTGCCTGCGGTGCGGGCGACTGGCTCGACCACTGGCCCGAGGACTGGCCC
>NZ_CAAAFO010000058.1:1783-8065 GCF_900634715.1 Candidatus Protofrankia californiensis
GGACTGGCCCGGCTGACCGGACTGGCCCGAGGACTGACCCGGCTGACCGGACTGGCCCGACCCCTGGCTCGGCGACTGGCTGGATGACCCCCCCGACGGCGACTGGCTGGATGACCAGCTCTGTGACTCTGTCGGGCTCGCACTGGACCAGCCGCCCGAGGACTGCGAGGGCTGGCCCGCATTCTGCCCGGGAAGCTGCGGGATCGGCCACTGGGTGGGCCACTGGGTCGGCAACTGGATGGGCAGCTGGGGCCATCCGGTCGTCTGGTTGGTGGGCGTGCTCGCCTCGCCGCTGTTCCCGGACTGCCCGCCCTCCTGCTGGGCGGTCCCGGACGTCGACGAAGAGCCGGAATCCGACGGGCCGTCCGCAAACGCGGCTGTGGGGTTAAGCCCCACGAAGAGCCCGGTGACGGCCGACATGGCCAGCATCACCACGCCCCGGCCAATTTTGTGCGTCATGACCTTTCCTCTTCTCTCGTACTGCGGCGGTATTGTTACCGCGTGCTACACCATAGCCATTTGATGTTCAGGGGAAGGCGTGGAACGCGATATGGCTACGAGGAAACCGGGGGTCTTCCGGCCATCACGATGGTTGGTTCTGGCCGGGATTCTCCTGATCGGCGTGAGTGGTCAGAAGCTTGTTTCGTCCGAATATGGGAAACTGGTCGGCGTGCCCGAGGTAACAGCCACGACGGGAACTGACGCAGGGTCGGCGCCATCGGTTGCGGCTCCGCGGGGTTCGGCCGCTACGGCCCGGCACCAGAACAGTCCGCCGACTTTTCTGCGTATTCCGGCATTGGGCACGTCCGCGCCGGTCGGGCCGGTCGGGCTCAATGCGGACGGAACCCTCGAAGTGCCGACCTCCTGGACCGACGTCGGTTGGTATGAATATGGGCCGCGGCCCGGTGACGTCGGCGCGTCCGTACTTGTCGGTCATTACGACTCGACGACCGGACCGGCGGTCTTCTACCGGCTCGAGAAACTCAAGAAATCGGACGCCATCGAGGCGAACCTGGCGGACGGGACGGTTGTGCGATTCACGGTCGACCGTATTCAGGAGGTCTCGAAGGATGCGTTTCCGGCGGGCCAGGTCTACGGCAGGGTCGATCGGCCGGAACTACGGCTCATCACCTGTGGGGGTGCCTTCGACAAGAAAACCCACCACTATCTGAAGAACGTGATCGTGTACGCACATGCCGTTGCCGATCGGGTGACACCGACGCCTACACCGTGATCGTCCCGGTGCGCCAGGCCGCGGCGGGACGGCCGAGGTGCCCGGGGGCGAGCCGATCGACGCGTATATGACATCGGCGCGTACGCGACGTCGACATGCACATGACATAGCCGGCGTTAACCTCCGCTGAGACAGGCAACCTCGGGGAGGGGCCATGAACGTCTCGGTGTCACAGGTCGTCCGTACGATCGCCGTGATCGGCGCAATCGGGCCGCGCAGGCGCGCGTCCACAAGGCGCCGCAGGCGTGGGCCCGCGTTCCCGGAAGTCCTGTCGGGGACGCTGCTCATGGCGGCTCTGCTGGTACTGACCGGATGCACGGACACGGACACGGGGTCCGCGCAGGTGCCGCCCTCCGCCGGCGCATCCGTCGGAGAGGCCACCGGCCAGCCCGGGACAGGCCAGCCCGGCACCGGGCAGACCGGGGCCGGCCAGCCTCAGCGATCGGTGGCGCCTGGCGCTACCGCGGGCGCGGCGGCCTTCCCGTACCAGCCGTTGTGGCCCTTTGCCAGCGCCGCGGACGCGCGGGCGTGGCAGACGGGCAGCAGTCCGGAAGGGCACCAGCCGTGGCATCTCGACCCGGCAGCTACCGCGCTGTCCTTCACGCGCGACTTTCTCGGCTTCGCCGACATCGACCGGACGCTTGCCAGCACGGTGACCGGTGACGACGCCCGGGTACAGGTCGGTTACGCCACCGAGGGTGGGCGTACCGGTGTCGCGGCCGTCGTCCATCTCGCCCGGTTCGGTTCCGGCGGTGACGCACCGTGGGAGGTCGTCGGTACCGACGACACCACCTTCTCACTCACCCAGCCGGCCTACGGAGCGAGCGTGACGGCGTCGCTGACGGCCGGCGGCCGGATCACCGGTGTCGACGAAAGCATCCACGTGCAGGTGCGGCCGGCAGCGGGATCCGGCGGCCAGGTCGTCGGGGAGTACTGCTGCCTGCCCGCGGGCGGGCAGAACTCGACCTGGACGGCGAACGTGAAGATCAGCGCACGGCCTGGTCAGGGCCTCGTCGTGGTCGCGTCCACCGGCGGCCACCTACACGGGGTCGAGCGCTTCACCGTCACCGGCGTCCGCTACACGGGGTAGTCAACTACGCCGGGTAGCGGAGCAGGGATAGCCCTTCGGCCGGAGCTGCTCATCCTGGCCGGACTGGCCGGAGCGGGTCGTCCCGGCCGAAGCCGGTGGCCCTGGCCGTGATGATCATCCGGCCAGGGCCACCGGGATGATCGGCTGACCAGGACCACCGCAGTGGTCACCCGGCCAGGACGACGTCGACGGCCAGCTCACCGGTGTCCCGGGTGAAGGCCAGCGCCGCGATGCTGCCGGCGCTGCGCAGATCGGCCGCGGCAGCCTCGACCAGACCCACCAGGTCGGCGTCCCCGCTGACCCGGGCGGAGGCCACCTCCGCCTTCATCGACACCCTGGCCTCCGACTTGGAACGCCGGATCGCCGTGAGCGCCGTGCTGACCGCCTCGAGCAGGCGCGGGTTGCCGTTGTCGGCGACCTTGCGCAGCTCACCCGCCTCCGGCCAGCGGGAGCGGTGCACCGAACCGGGCTTCCACCACGACCAGACCTCTTCGGTGACGAAGGGGAGGAACGGCGCGAACAGCGAGAGCACCGTGGACAGGGCGATGGCGAGGGTGGCCCGCGCGGACGCCGCACCCTGCTCGCCGAACGAGCCGTACGCGCGTCCTTTGACAAGCTCGACGTAGTCGTCGCAGAACCGCCAGAAGAACGACTCGGTGAGTTCGAGCGCGCGAGTGTAGTCGTAGCCGTCCAAGGCCGTGGACGCCGCGTCCAGCACGTCAGCGAGTGCCGCCAACAACGCCCGGTCGAGCGGTTCACCGACCGCGCCGGGTTCCTCGACCGCGCCGAGACCGAGGACGAACCGGCTCGCGTTGAGCAGTTTGATGGCCAGCCGGCGCCCGATTTTCATCTGGCCGACGTCGAAGGCGGTGTCGGTGCCCGGCCGGCCGGAGGCGGCCCAATAGCGCACCGCGTCCGAACCGTGCTGTTCGAGCAGGTCCAGCGGGGTGACGACGTTGCCCTTGGACTTCGACATCTTCTTGCGGTCCGGGTCGAGGATCCACCCGGAGATGGCCGCGTTCGTCCACGGCAGCGTGCCGAATTCGGCGTGGCTGCGCAGCACGGTCGAAAACAGCCAGGTCCGGATGATCTCATGCGCCTGGGGACGCAGATCCATCGGGAACACCCGGGCGAACAAATCGTCGTCGCTGCCCCAGCCGGCGGCGATCTGCGGGGTGAGCGACGACGTCGCCCACGTGTCCATCACGTCCGGGTCGGCGGCGAAACCACCGGGAATTCCGCGCCGGTCCTCGCTGAACCCGGGCGCGGTGTCACTGGACGGGTCGACCGGCAGCGCCGCATGGTCGGCAACGATCGGCCGGTCGTACTGTGGAATGCCGGCGTCGTCCAGCGGATACCAGACCGGGAACGGCACCCCGAAGAAACGTTGCCGGCTGATCAGCCAGTCCCCGGTGAGCCCGTCCACCCAGTTCTCGTACCGGATCCGCATGTGCGGGGGATGCCAGTGCAGTTCACTGCCGCGGGCACGTAGCTGTGCCCGCAGGGTCTCGTCCCGGCCGCCGTTGCGGATGTACCACTGGCGGGTCGTGACGATTTCCAGCGGCCGGTCGCCCTTTTCGTAGAACTTCACCGGATGGCTGATCGGCCGCGGGTCGCCCAGCAGCGCCCCGCCGTCGCGCAGCAGCGCCACGATCCGCTCGCGGGCGGCGTGAACGGTGCGCCCGGCCAGGTCGGCGTAGTGGGCCCGGCCCGCCTCCGAGGTGATCGCCTCGGGCGGGTCGACCAGCAGCCGGCCGTCCCGGCCGATCACCGCACGGGTGGGCAGCCGCAGCTCACGCCACCAGGTGACGTCGGTCAGGTCGCCGAAGGTACAGATCATCGCGATGCCCGACCCCTTCTCGGGGTCGGCGAGGCGGTGCGCCAGCACCGGCACCTCGACGTCGAACAGGGGAGTGCGCACCGCGGAGCCGAACAGCGGCTGGTAGCGCTCGTCGTCGGGATGGGCGACCAGGGCCACGCATGCGGCCAGCAGCTCCGGCCGGGTGGTCTCGACGACGACCTGCCCGCCGCCGGCGGCACGGCCGAACGCGAGCGAGTGGTAGGCGCCCGGACGGTCCCGGTCCTCCAGTTCGGCTTGGGCGACCGCGGTCCGGAAGGTCACGTCCCACAGGGTGGGCGCCTCCGCCAGATATGCCTCACCCCGCTCGAGGTTGCGCAGGAAGGCCCGTTGCGCCACCGCCCGGGACCGGGCATCGATGGTCGCGTAGGTCATCGACCAGTCCACGGACAGGCCGAGGCGGCGCCACAGCTGCTCGTAGACCTTCTCGTCCTCGATCGTCAGCCGCTCGCACAGCTCCACGAAGTTGCGGCGGCCGACCGGGATCTGCTCCTTGCCGGGCTTGTCCGGTGGGACGAAATCCGCGTCGTAGTGCAGTGACGGGTCACAGCGGACGCCGAAGTAGTTCTGCACCCGGCGCTCGGTCGGCAGGCCGTTGTCGTCGAACCCCATCGGGTAGAAGACCTCACGGCCGCGCATCCGCTGGTAGCGCGCGATGATGTCGGTGTGCGTGTAGGAGAAGACATGGCCTACGTGCAGCGACCCGGAAACGGTCGGGGGCGGGGTGTCGATCGCGTATACCCGTGCCCGGTCGGCGGTCCGGTCGAACCGGTAGGTCGCCTGCTCCTGCCACACGGTCGACCATCGTGCCTCGACGCCGTCGAGAGTGGGCCGTTCTGGAACAGAACGCTCGGAAATGGACCGCTCGGGAACGGACTGCTCCCGGCTGTCTGAGCCGTGCTGGTTCCTGCCTTCTTCTGTCACCACAAGTAACGATCCTACGGGTCGGGTGATGTGGGCTCCGGCACGGGTTTCGCAGGGCCTTTTACATGATCCTTCTTGGGTTCGCGTCCCTGCTGGTCCCGTCCTGGCGGGGTCCCCGCGTCCTGCTGAGACCCGCCTCTCGGCGGGGTCCGTGGGGTCCGCGCGCCGGACGTTCTCGGCCGGTGGAGCGTGGATCCGGCTCCCCGCGTTCTTGGTGGGTCCCGCGTTCTTGGTGGGGTCCCGCGCCGGCCGGGTAGGTTCCTGCCGGCCGGCGCGCGGCGTCCGGTGTTTCTTCGGTGCTCCTCTGGAGCTCCTTGGTGTGGAGCTTCTTGGTGCTCTCCGGCGGTGGGATCGTGTCGGCGGGCAGCCGGCGGTGGCGGGCAGGTGGCGGGCAGACCGTGTTGGCAGGATGTATCTCGTGCATGACACCGGACAGGACACCGTCTCCCCCGCTTCCACCGTTGCGGCCCCGATCGGGGCGGCCGACCGACCGCCGCCCCGGGATCTGCTCGCGCTCGCGCTCGACGTCGCCCGGGAGGCCGGCGACCTGCTGCTGCGGGGCCGAACCGGTGACGTCGTGACCGAGTCGACCAAGTCGTCCCCCACGGATGTCGTCACCGCACTCGACCGGGCGTCCGAGGAGTTGGTCGCGGGCAGGCTGCGCGAGGTGCGTCCGGGCGACGGCCTGCTGGGCGAGGAGGGGGCCGACGACCCGGGCACGAGCGGGGTGCGCTGGATCGTCGATCCGCTGGACGGCACGGTGAACTTCCTCTACAACCTGCCGAACTGGGCGGTGTCGATCGCGGCCGAGGTCGACGGGCAGGTGGTCGCCGGGGTCGTGCACGCGCCCGCCCTGGGCGTCACCTACACCGCGGCGCTCGGGGACGGTTCGGCCTGCAACGGTGTGCCGCTGGCCGGTTCGGCTGCCACGGACCTGGCCCACGCGCTGGTCGCGACCGGGTTCGGGTACACGGTCGAACGGCGGATCGCCCAGGTGACGGTGCTGACCCGGGTCGTGCCACGGGTACGCGACATCCGGCGGATGGGCGCGGCGTCGCTGGACCTCGGCGCCGCCGCGGCCGGCCTGGTGGACGCTTACTACGAGCGCGGCCTGCATCCCTGGGACCACGCCGCCGGGGCGCTGGTCGCGACCGAGGCCGGTCTGCGGGTCGGCGG
>NZ_CAAAFO010000058.1:8470-12797 GCF_900634715.1 Candidatus Protofrankia californiensis
CCGACCAGTGACCCGTTCTCGACGGTGCAGCCTTCCAGGTGCGCGATGTGCCCGATGACGCAGTCGTCACCGATGACCGTGGGGAGTTCGGCGGTCGCGTGCACGACCGTGCCGTCCTGCACGGACGTGCGGGCGCCGATATGGATCTCGCCGTAGTCGGCCCGTAGCACCGCGCCCGGCCAGATCGTCGACTCGGGACCGATGGTCACCTTGCCGATCACGGTCGCGTCCGGGTGGACGTAGGCGGACGGGTCGATCTGGGGTACCCGGTCACCGAGTGCATAGACAGCCACGGACATCTCCTTCAGGTGACGCCACGTCCCGCGTGGACGGCAGGCAACGACCGGCCCTGCCTCATCTTCCCCGATGGTCTCTGATCGAGCCCGAGGATCGCCTGCGGGCGTGACTTTCCCGTCGGGTACGGCCGCCCCGTCGGGTACGGCCGCCTGCCGGCCGCTTGCCGGAGTCGAGCCATCCGCCTGCCGGCAGTGGACTACTCGCGCTCACGGATACCCGGCGGCAGCGACCCGGTCGCCTTCATCCACCTGCGAGCGGCCACCCGCTCGGCGGTGAGCTTCCCGACGCCGACGGCCACCCCGGACGCCGCCGCCCAGCTGATCGCGTCCGCCCAGGCCGTGTCGGGATGCGCCGGACTGCGTGGCGGGTCCGACTTACGGATCTTCTTGTACGCCAGAGTCACGGCCCTGCTCGCCACCGACCCGGCTACCGCTCCCGCCGCGCCTCCGACGATCTTCCAGCCGATCTTCGCTACCGGTCGGACCACTACCGCACCCCCGTTCGTGAAAATGTCCTAGCGGCCAAAGGTGATGGGATCATGTTGCTCCCGTCGCCGCAGGCCCAGGTCCCCGAAGACCGTCCGGCTGACAGCACCCGTTGCTGACAGCTAGCTGTTACTGACGACTACCCGTTGTCAGCGCTGGTCAGTGCGCGGCCGGAGACATCCATCGCCGCCACGAGCTCGTCGGGGCGTCTGCACGACACCACCCACACATCGCTCACCGTGCGTATCCATGCGCCTGTACGTATCCAGGGTCTGGTCACGGCGTAGACCCCCGGAGCCAGCGCCGTGCGGATGTCGGAACACACTGCGACCTCGTGCACGCCGTCACGGGGAAGCACCCGCCCGGCCGCGGTCACCGTCTCCTCGGTCACCGTCAACCGTGCACGCCCGAGGACCCACAGCGCCACCTCCATCCCGGCGAACATGCCGGCGTAGACGGCGGCCCGGATCCCGGCGGAGTCCGTGTACACGGTGAAGTAGCTTCCGAAGACGCCGGCGCAGAGCGCGGCCCAGACGTGCCACAGCCGTGGCACGGCCAGCCGTTCCTCGTAGCGCATGTCGCTCAGTATCCACCGTGCTGGCCACTACTCGCGCCCGTCCGTCACCGATCGTCCGTTGACGCCCGAGTTTCCCTGCCGATCCGCCGATCCCGTCGCGGCCGCCCGAGGACGGCCATGATCGCGTACTCTCCGGCCAGCTAGTCTTCGGTGTGCCGTTAGTCCGGCGCCTCGCCGTGCTTCGGCACGCCGCCGGCGGCGGCCCGCATCTGCCAGGACCACGAGGGAGTCATGACCGCAACGGACAATCTCACCACGACCCTTACCGCCGCCGGACTCGACCTGGTGGGGGTGCTGGTTCACCGGCTCGACCCGGATCTCCCGCTGCCGGTCTACGCCCATGCCGGCGACGCCGGTGCGGACCTTGTCGCGGCGCAGGACGTCACGCTTGCTCCGGGTGAACGCGCCATGGTGGGGACCGGGATCGCCATCGCGCTCCCCGAAGGGTATGCGGCGTTCGTGCATCCGCGCAGTGGGCTGGCGGCACGCCACGGCGTGTCCATCGTGAACGCGCCCGGTACGGTCGACGCCGGTTACCGTGGTGAGATCAAGGTGGTACTCGTCAACACCGACCTGCGCGAGACGGTGGTTCTGCGCCGTGGTGACAGGATTGCTCAGCTCGTCATTCAGCGGGTGGAGCGTGCGGCATTCCAGGAGGTCGCCGAGCTGCCCCCGACGGTGCGTGGCGTGGGCGGCTTCGGGTCGACCGGCGGTTTTGCCTGACCCCGGCTGCGGGTCCGGCGCCGGGGTCTGGTCCGGGCCTGGGCCTGGGCCGGCGTACCGCCACCGGTGCCGCCCGACCCCGCCGGGGATGCCCGACCATCACGCGTGAGGAGCCGATTGTGACGACAGGGAAGCTGATCGTGAGAACAGGAAGTGGTCGAAGTGTTCCGGCGCGGTCGTAGGCGTGCCGGTCGCGGCTGGCGGGATCCACAGGAGCCCCGGGACGACCGCGACGAGACCGGGCACGACCAGGCAGGCATCGATCGCGACGGCCCCTACGACGCCGACCGTGCCCCGGCCGACCACGTCCGGCGGCTCGATCTGGGGTCGTTGCGGGTCCCGGTGGTCGACGGGGTCCAGGTGCAGTTCCAGATCGACCAGGCGTCCGGGCAGTTGCTGACGGTGACACTCACGGACGGGCAGAGCGGGATGGAGCTGTCAGTCTTTGCCGCGCCGAAGAGCATCGGCCTGTGGGACGAGGTGCGCGTCGAGATCGTGGACTCCCTGCGCGCCGCTGCGGGAGCGGCCGAGGAAACCGGCGGACCCCACGGAAGCGAGCTGCGCCTGCAACTGCCGACCGGTACGCCGGGGGAGTTCATGCCCGGTCGCATGGTGGGGATCGACGGCCCGCGCTGGTTCCTGCGGGTCGTTTTCACCGGCTATGCCGCGCTCGACCCCGCCGCCGCCCCGCTGCTGGCGGAGGCGCTGCATCGGCTGGTGGTGGTGCGCGGCGACCATGCGATGCCGCTGCGTGACCCGCTGCCGCTGAAGCTGCCCAGGGAGGTCACCGATCCGCACGGCTCGGACGACCAGGCCGACCCGTTCGATCCGGATCCGCGTGACGCCACGCCCGGTGTCGCGGTGACGGCGGCTCGGATGCCGGCTCCGGGTGTGCGGATCGCGGAAGTTGGCTGAAGTCGGTTAGGGCGTGTCAGGGTGCCGGGGCGTTGGAGGGTCAAAGGCGACGCAATCATGTTTTTCTCGCGCCGCCGGAGGCCTGGGTCCTGGGAGCGCTGAGGACCCTGCCGATTCCCGGCTCCCAGCGTCCCACCAGCGGGAATCGGGCACACCGGGCCGGGCTGGTTCGTTGCCCGGGTGTTACACCGGTTTGCGTTACGCCGATTCCAGGTGGCATACACCAGTGAAGGCAGTTGTCATGATGATGAACTCCGGCAGTCGCCTCGCGACCGCAGACCCGCGACCCGCGCTGTCGTCCGTGTCGCCCGCCGCCGCGTGAGCGCGTCCAGCCGCGACCGGCGCATGTCGCCGCGGCAGCCACCGGCATCGTTGGCCGAGGCCGTGGGTGGCGTCCGAGGGATGGTCGACGGCGCCATTCCCACGGTCGCCTTCGTCACCGTCAACGCCGAGGCCGGGCTGGCCGCGGGTATTGCGGTCGCGATCGCCGTCGCTGCTGTTCTCGTGGTGTTGCGGATGGTCCGGCGGGAGCCGGTTCAGCAGGCGTTCTCCGGTCTGTTCGCGGTCGCTGTGGCCGCTTTCGTTGCATCCCGTACGCACAGCGCCGAAGGTTTCTTCCTGCCCAGCATCGCCAAGAACGCCGCGTTCGCGGCCGTCGGTCTGCTGTCGCTGCTGGCGCGCCGCCCACTTGCCGGCTATGTGATGGCGGCGATGGACGCCCGCTACGCCGGCTGGCGTCAGCATGCCGACACCCGTCGTGCCGCGTTGTGGGCGACGCTGGTCTGGATCGCGGTCTTCGTTGTTCGTTTCGCCGTCCAGGGCCTGCTCTACCTGGCCGGCGAGCCCGGCTGGCTCGGCGCGGCCAACCTCGCTCTCGGTCTGCCCCTGTTCGGCGTGGCGATTCTCGCGACCTTCGCCATCGTGCGGCGACTGGCGCCGCGCCAGCCTGCCGCGGACGGGCGTGACGGCGTCACGACCGGTGCGTCCGGCGAAGGGCCGGTCATCGAGGGAACGGTCCTCGACAGCCCCGGGAGATGATCGAAATCGGGGACGTGACCGGGGACGTGATCGAGGTCGAGGTCGGGTCGGTGGCGCACGGCGGGAGCTGTGTGGCCCGTGACAACGGCCGGGTGGTCTTTGTCCGCCATGCCCTGCCCGGTGAGCGGGTGCGGGCTCGCCTGACCGACACCTCACACGACAGGTACTGGCGGGCGGACGCCGTCGAGGTGCTGCGCGCCTCACCGGAGCGTGTCGTCCCGCCGTGCCCGCACGCCGGGGCCGGGCGCTGCGGGGGATGCGACTGGCAGCACGCCTCCCTTGTCGCGCAGCG
>NZ_CAAAFO010000058.1:13184-19042 GCF_900634715.1 Candidatus Protofrankia californiensis
TCTGAAGTCGAGACTGAGATCGTCGAGGTGGTGCGCGATCGCCGGTTCAGGCTCGGCCCCGGGGTGTTCTGGCAGGTTCACCCTGGTGCGCCCGAGGTGCTGGTGGACGCGGTGCTTGTAGGCCTGGCACCCCGTGCGGGGGAGACCGCACTCGATCTGTACGCCGGCGCGGGTCTGTTCGCCGCCGCGCTCGCGGAAGCCGTCGGCCCGAGCGGCACGGTCGTGGCGATGGAGTCGGATCCACCGGCGGTGGCGTCGGCAGCGCGCAGCCTCGCCGACCTGCCTCAGGTGTCGCTACGGGGCGTTCGGGTCTCGCCGGGATCCCTGCGTGGGTTGGCCGCCACCGGTGCCGACGTCGCAGTTCTCGACCCGCCCCGCGCGGGCGCCGGGCGGGCCGTGATGCAGGCGTTACTGGCTCTGGGCCCGCGGGCCGTCGCGTACGTGTCCTGCGATCCGGCTTCCCTCGCACGTGACCTCGCCGTGGCAGTCGCGCAGGGCTACTCACTTGTCACGCTGAGAGCGTTCGACCTCTTCCCGATGACCGCTCACGTGGAGTGCGTGGCGATCCTGACGAACACGCCCGGGGGAGAACGGGGCACGCACGCTCCGGCGTAGCCGTGGAGCGGAGCGAACCACGCATCGTAGGCGCCAACTGCCCCGGTTGTGGCCTGTTTGGAACGTGCTCACATGTCCGCTCCGTGACCCTGAATGATCCGCTGACCTGCGTAGACTGAGCCCGTCCGGGGCCGGATCCCCTCACGAAGGGGGGAGGGAGTGCACGGAGAGGAAGTGCCGGTGTCGCTTCTGTCGACCGTTCGGAATCCGCACGATCTGAAAAAACTCGCAGCCGAGGATCTCCCCGCTCTGGCGGCGGAGATCCGTGACTTTCTCATCCACGCGGTGGCTCGCACAGGTGGTCATCTGGGGCCCAACCTCGGGGCCGTCGAGCTGACCATGGCTATCCACCGGGTGTTCGACTCGCCGCACGACCGGATCCTGTGGGACACCGGTCACCAGGCGTACGTCCACAAGATCCTGACTGGCCGTGCGGACGCCTTCACGGATCTGCGTCAGCGCGGTGGCCTGTCCGGATATCCCAGCCAGGCGGAGTCGCCGCACGACATCATCGAGAACTCCCACGCCTCCACAGCGTTGTCCTACGCCGACGGACTGGCGCGGGCGTACGCGCTGCGCGGCGAGTCCCGGTCGGTCGTCGCAGTCGTGGGTGACGGCGCGCTGACCGGTGGCATGTGCTGGGAGGCGTTGAACAACATCGCCGCGGCGGACCGTCCGGTGATCATCGTTGTCAACGACAACGGGCGTTCCTACGCCCCGACGATCGGCGGGCTGGCCGACCATCTGGCCTCGCTGCGGCTTGCTCCCGAATACGAGCAGGTCCTCGACGTCGTCAAGCAGGTCCTGGGCCGCACCCCGCTGGTCGGCCCACCGCTGTATGACGCCCTGCACGGCATCAAGAGGGGCATCAAGGACGTCGTTCAGCCGCAGGGCATGTTCGAGGACCTCGGCCTGAAGTACGTCGGGCCGGTGGACGGGCACGACGTCCACGCGGTGGAGACCGCGTTGCGGCGCGCCCGCGACTTCGGCGGGCCCGTCATCGTCCACTGTGTCACCCGCAAGGGCTTCGGCTACCCGGCCGCCGAGCAGGACGACGCCGACTGCTTCCACGCCGTCGGAGTGATCGACCCGAGCACCGGCAAGCCCACGGCCGCCGGCGGCGGAACGAGCTGGACGAGCGTCTTCTCCGACGAGATCGTCCAGGTCGGCCACGAGCGTCCGGACGTGGTCACGCTCACGGCTGCCATGCTGCAGCCGGTCGGCCTGCAGAAGTTCGCCACGACGTTCCCGGACCGGGTGTTCGACGTGGGCATCGCCGAGCAGCACGCGGTGACCTCGGCCGCGGGCCTGGCACTCGGTGGCCTCAAGCCGGTGGTGTGCGTCTACGCGACGTTCCTCAACCGTGCGTTCGACCAGGTGCTGATGGACGTCGCCCTGCACCGGCTCCCGGTGACCTTCGTCCTGGACCGCGCCGGTGTCACCGGCGAGGACGGGCCGTCCCACAACGGCATGTGGGACATGTCCTTCCTCCAGCTCGTACCCGGGCTGTCGCTGGCCGCGCCGCGGGACGCACCCACCCTGCGCGCCCAGCTGCGGGAGGCGCTGGCGATCACCGACGGGCCGTCGGTGGTGCGGTTCTCCAAGGGCAAGGTCAACCCGGATATTCCCGCGATCGAACGGATCGGGTCGGTCGACGTCCTCTACCGCTCGCCGGAGGTCACCACGACCCGGGACGTGCTGCTGGTGGCCGTCGGCGCGATGGCGGCGACCTGCCTGCAGGTCGCCGAGCGGGTGGCCAGCCACGGCATCGGGATCACCGTCGTCGACCCGCGGTGGGTCAAGCCGCTTGACCCGGTGCTCGTCGACCTGGCGCGGACGCACTCGCTCGTGGTCACGGTCGAGGACAACGGCCGGGTCGGCGGGGTCGGCTCGACGTTCGCGCAGCTGCTGCGGGACGCCGACGTCGACGTTCCGCTGCGGGACTTCGGCATCCCGCAGACCTTCCTCGACCAGGGCAAGCGTGACCAGGTCATGGCCGACATCGGCCTGTCCGCCCAGGAGCTCGCCCGCAGGATCGTCGAGATGGTCGCCGGTCGCGCGCCGGTTCTCGAGGGCGAGGCCGAGGAGGAGACCGCCGCGGGTCAGCTCTGATCCAGCTCTGGCCCAGCTGATCCGCTTCTGACCCGGCTGATCCGGTTCTGGCCGGCCCTGCGTCCGGATCCGCATCCGGATCGCTGCGGCTTCCGGCGGGTTCTGTGGGCCGGCGGCCGTACCGGGCCGGTGGTCTCCAGCAAGCTCAGTAAGCCCGTCACGGTCCAGAGGGCTCGGACGCCCACATAGGTGCCCGAGCCCTCTGGACCTGGCTCTGCGCACCTTGCTCGCGGCCTGCCAGCGGTTGGACGCCGGTGAGCCCGGCTGGCTGCATCTGACCAGGGGCCGGGTCTCAAAGTGCGGATCAACTAACCACACGCCCTATTTTGATCAAGAAATTGAGTACGAAAACGGCTGCTGTAACGACCGTCTACTCCTCACTTTCGTGATTCGAATCAATATTCGATCATGCTTCTTATGCGCCGCCTACAGGATCAAAGGCAGCGTGATCATGTCCCTTTCGCGCTGCGGGAGGCCCAGGTCCCCGGGTCGCCAGAGGCCCGAGGTCCCAGGCCTCTAGGCTGGGGTGATGCGGTGGACACGGCCTGTTGACGTCCGCGGTCGGCCGGCTGCGGACAGCCGTCCGGCTGAGCCGAGCTGCCAGCCGGAGCCGGGCCGCCGTCCAGATGCGGGCCGCCATCGGGATGCGCGCCGATGGCTGGTGCGTGCGGCGTTGCTGGTCGCGACGGGGCTGCTCGCCGTCGCCCTGGTCAGCCAGTGGAACACCGTCGGTGCGTCGCTCGGCGAGCTGACCGTGTTCGGTGTGGTCGCGTCCGGTCTTGTCACGGTGCTGGCGGTCGGTATGACCGTGTTGTCCTGGCAGGCCGTGTTGGCGGCGCTCGGCGCGGTACTACCCCTGCGGGCTGCTGTACAGATCTTCTTTGTCGGGCAGATCGGCAAATACGTCCCCGGCAGCGTGTGGCCGGTGCTGGCTCAGATGGAGCTGTCCCCGGACTACGGCGTGCCCCGGCCGAAGGCCGCGTCCGCCAGCCTGATCGTGCTCGCTCTGGCGGTTCCCTGCGGTGGTATGGCCGCTGCCGTGACCCTGCCGTTCGTGTCGGCGAGTGCGTTACGTCACTACAGCCTGGTGCTGGTGGCCGTCCCGGTGTTCGCGGTCGTGCTGTATCCGCCGGTGCTGTCTGCGCTGCTGGCGTTCGTGTTCCGGCTGCTGCGCCGCCCGCCGTTGGAACACCCCCCCACCGGACGCCACGTGCTGGCCGGTGCCGGCTGGCTGCTGGCAGGCTTCGTGCTCTTCGGTGTGGCAACCTGGCTGCTCGCCCGTGACCTCACGCCATCGGTGCACGGCCTGCGTCTGCTGTTGCTGTCGGTGGGTGGGTACGCCTTTGCCTGGACAGCCGGTTTCCTCGTGCTGGTGATCCCGGCCGGCGCGGGTGTGCGCGAGGCCGTACTGGTCCTCACCCTGGCGCCGGCGCTCGCGGCCGGCCCGGCGACCGTACTCGCACTGATCATCCGGTTGTTCGCGACCGTGGCCGACCTGGTGTGGGCGGGGGTCGGCATGGCCCTGCGGCCAAGAGATGCCATCAACGGCAATCTCTCACCACCGGAAGCCATCCCGTCACAGCCCGAGCCGAACCGCACCCCGGGCTGAGCAGGCGCCGAAGACCCGGTTTACTCCGCCGGCTGGTGCCTGTTTTCGCCGGTTGCCTATTTTCGGGTTGTCCGCGTGGGTGGGCCTCCCTCCCGCCAGAAGTCGACAACAAGCTCCTTGTCGGCGACGCCGATCATTGCAAGCTCGGTAACGTCGATCCTGAACAGGGTGAACGGCTCGGGCCCGGGAATCTGCGCGGATGCGACCCAGGCCGCGCGATAGGCGTCAAGGCTTTCCGGATCGGTCACCGTGACGGCCTTCCCGCTGATCCTCGCGTCACCTTCGGCGACGTTCTTATCCGTTGTCGCGTTGTGCAGGGCGCATCGCGGGTCTCGTGACAGATCGATTCCCTTGCGTGAGTCGGGCATCATGCCGAGCCACAGCTCGCCGAGCGCGAACAGCGGCTCGACCCCGCTCACCCGGGGCGAGCCGTCGCGCCGGAGGGTAGCGAGGATTGCCAGCCCGTACGCCTCGAACCGGCTCTTGACTGCCGCCGCGAGTTCCGGGGCCGCAGCCTCCACATCACTCCAGTTGGCCATGCCGGCCATGCTGCCAGGCACCACCGACAGTTTCGCCGGACTGGAACGCTCAGGCGACTATGCCAACCTGACTGCGGCACGTATGAGCCTTCGGGCGGGATGCGAACCACTGCGGTTGTGCTATGACTTCAGGGGATCAACCCATCGGACGCCGGGAAAGCGGGCGAAGTCAGCGTCGCTGGAGCATAGTTCCGCGCCGTGCTCGATAGCGAGGGCCGCGAGGTGCGCGTCGGACGTGAGGTTTCCAGCCGTTCCCAGCGGTTCGAGAAGCTGGTGAAGTACCGCGGCGTGGCGTTCGGTGGGATGCACCACTACGGCACATGGCCTGGTGAGCCATCCGTCGACGATGTCGAGAATCTCGTCCGGACGGAACGGATTACGAAAGATCGTGGCGCGCGTCGTCAGTCGTATGACCCCGAGAAGCACCGGCCAGGTGAACGCCACGGTCTCGGTGCCGGACAGTACGTGCTCAAGCCAGGCTCTCGACGGCTCGTGCCTTGGTGAGGTGTTGTCGAGTGCGTATATCAGCAGGTTTACGTCAGGGAGCTTCACTTGCGCAGCTCAAGCTTGCTGATGATCTCCGCGTCCTCGAGTTCGGAACTGAGCCGCAGTGCCTTGTCGAGGTCGACGTCGGGTCGTAGCCCGAGCGACCGGGTGGGCGTCCGGTAGGGGGGAATATCCTGACGACGGCTTGCCAGGCCAGCGCGCACAAGTGCGTTCAGCGCTTCTTTGAACGAAACGCCCCGTTCACGGACGATCTCCCGGAGGGCTGCTGCCACATCCGGGTCGAGAGTCACCGTTGTTCGCACCGAAGCATCATAGCATCAGATGCTTGCTGTCATGATGCTAAGGGGCTGGCGCTGGAGGTCGGCGATCGCGTGCGGCTGGATGGCCGGTGGCGGGGCGGGCATGTGGGCAGGCACAGGGCACGGGGGGAAAGGCGAAGGAGGAGAGGCCGGCGAGCAGGCAGCCGGGATGCGTGA
>NZ_CAAAFO010000058.1:19393-35322 GCF_900634715.1 Candidatus Protofrankia californiensis
GGGACGGATCAGAACAGGCAGGACGGATCAGGACAGGGTCGCCACGCCGGGTGGGGTAAACCGGCGACTGGTGATCTTTTCGCTGATGCCGGTGCGGTCCAGGTACGGGGTGATGCCACCGAGATGGAACGGCCAGCCCGCGCCGAGCAGCAGGGACAGGTCGACATCGGCGGCCTCGGCGACCACGCCCTCGTCGAGCAGGACACGGATCTCCTCGGCGAGCGCGGCCAGGGACGCTTCCCGCACCTGCTCGCCGGTCAGAACCGGGGTGTCACCGCCTGCCGCGACCCTGATGAGTTCGGCGGCGTCGGGGTCGACCTGCTGGCCGTCGGCGCCCCACGTGTAGACACCGGTCTTGCCGGCGGCCACCAGGCGGGCCAGACCCTCGGGTGCGGCGAAGCGGTCCGGATAGGCGGTGTGCAGGATCTCGGCGACGTGCAGGGCGACGGCGGGGCCGACCAGCGCGAGCAGCACCAGCGGTGACATGGGCAGACCGAGCGGTACGAGGGCCTGGTCGGCCTCGTCCACCGGAGTGCCGTTTTCGATGGCGGCCAGCACCTCGCCCATGAACCGGGTGAGCAGGCGGTTGACGACGAACGCGGGTGTGTCCGTGGTGAGCACCGCGTTCTTCCTGAGCTGTTTCGCGACCGCGAGCGTCGTCGCGATCGCGACGTCGTCGCTCTGCCTGCCGCGCACCACCTCGACCAGCGGCAGGACCGCCACCGGGTTGAAGAAGTGCAGCCCCGCGACCCGCTGCGGGTGTGCCAGCACCGACGCCATGTCGCTGACCGACAGCGCCGAGGTGTTGGTCAGCAGCAGGGTCTCGGGGCTGACGACCGCCTCCAGTTCGGTGAGTACCTGCTGTTTGACCGACAGGTTCTCGAAGACGGCCTCGATGACGAGGTCGGCGTCGGCGAACGCGTCCTTGGTCAGGGAACCCGTCACAGAGGTGTGCAACCGGGACGCCTTGTCCGGTGAGATCCGCTTCTTGGTCAGCAGATTGTCGATCTCACGGTGAACCGCGGCGAGGCCGGCGTCGAGGCGGGTCTGGTCGAGGTCGGTCAGCACCACCGGGACCTCCAGGCGCTGCGCGAACAGCAACGCGAGCTGGCTGGCCATCAGCCCGGCACCGACCACACCGACCTTGGTCACCGGCCGGGCCAGGGACGCATCCGGCCCGCCGACCGGACGCTTCGCCCGCTTCTGTACCAGGTCGAAGGCGTAGAGGCTGGCGGCCAGCTCCTCGCTGACGGCGAGGTCGGCCAGCGCCTCGGTCTCGGCCGCGTAGCCGGTGTCCCGGTCGGCGGTTTCGGCGAGCGCGATCAGGTCCAGCGCCAGGTCAGCCGCTGGCGCGGCGCCGTGCAGCCTGGCGTCGGCCAGCGCCCGGCCGCGGGCGACCGCGTCCGCCCAGGCCTGGCCGCGCTGCACCGGCGCCCGCGCCGCCGCCGGGTCGATCTCACCGCGGATGACGCGACCGGCCCAGCGCAGCGCCTCCTCGAGGAAGTCCGCCGGCTCGAGCAGGACGTCCGCGAGACCGAGGGTGAATGCCTGCGCGGCGCGCAGCATCTTGTTCTGGTTCAGCGGGTTCTCGATGGCGATGGTGACCGCGCGGTCCGCGCCGACGAGGTTCGGCAGCAGCTGGGTCCCGCCCCAGCCGGGTAGCAGCCCGAGGAAGACCTCCGGCAGCGCCAGCGCGGTGACGTCCGACGACAGCGCACGGTAGTCGCAGTGCAGCGCCACTTCCAGGCCGCCGCCCATGGCCGCGCCGTTGACCAGCGCGAATGTGGGGACCTTGCGGCCGCCGAGGCGTCCTTCGCCGATCCGGCGCAACGCCGCGTGGCCGAGCTCGCCGATCGCGTGGATACCGGCCCGGGCCGCGTCCGGGTCGCGCAGCGACGACCGGAAGGCAAGGTCGGCGCCGACGCTGAAGATGAACGGCTTGCCGGTGACGGCGATCGCCGACACGGCCGGGGTGTGCGCCTCGATCTCGTCCGCGGCGGCGAGCAGGCTGCGCAGCCCGGCGGGCCCGAAGGTCGACGGGCGGGTGTGGTCCAGGCCGTTGTCCAGGGTGACGAGGGCGACCGGCCCGGCCACGCCCGGCAGGGTCACGTAGCGGACATGGGCATGCGTCACCACTTCGGCGGGGAAGTCGAGGGCGGCCGCCTGCGTCCCGCTCATCGGGCTTCTCCCGTCCGGTCGGACGCCTGCGCGTCACCGTTGTCACCGTTGAAGTGCGGGTTCTCCCAGATGGTGGTCGCGCCCATGCCGAAGCCCACACACATGGCGGTCAGCCCGTAGCGGACGTCGGGGCGTTCGGCGAACTGGCGCGCGAGCTGGGTCATCAGCCGGACGCCGCTGGAGGCCAGCGGATGCCCCAGCGCGATCGCCCCACCGAAGGGGTTCACCCGCGGGTCGTCGTCGGCGATCCCGAAGTGGTCGAGGAAGGCGAGCACCTGGACGGCGAACGCCTCGTTCAGCTCGAACAGCCCGATGTCGTCGATGGACAGGCCGGTGCGGGCCAGCGCCTTCTCGGTGGAGGGGATCGGGCCGGCTCCCATCACGTGCGGTTCGACGCCGGCGAAACCGAAACCGACCAGCCGCATCTTCGTGGTGAGACCGAGCTCCTCGGCGACCTCCGCGGCGGCGAGGATGCAGCCGGTGGCGCCGTCGTTGATGCCGGCGGCGTTGCCCGCGGTCACCCGGCCGTGCGGCCGGAACGGCGTCTTCAGGCCCGCCAGGCCCTCCAGGGTGGTGTTGGGGCGGGGTGGTTCGTCGGTCGTGACAAGCTCCCAGCCGCTGTCGGCATGGCGGGCGGCGACCGCAACGAGGTCGGGCTGGATCTGGCCGTTCGCGTACGCCTTGGCCACCTTCTGCTGGGAGGCCACGGCGTAGGCGTCCGCCCGCGCTTTGGTGATCTTCGGGTAGCGGTCGTGCACGTTCTCCGCGGTCTGGCCCATCACCAGTGCGGACGTGTCGATGAGCTTTTCGGAGACGAAGCGGGGGTTGGGATCGGCCCCCTCGCCCATGGGATGGCGGCCCATGTGCTCCACGCCGCCGGCGATCGCGACGTCGTAGGCGCCGATGGCGATCGCGGACGCGGTGGTGGTGACGGCGGTGACCGCGCCGGCGCACATCCGGTCGATGGCGTAGCCGGGCACGGACTGCGGCAGGCCGGAGAGGATGCCCGCGACCCGGCCGATGGTCAGGCCCTGGTCGCCGGTCTGCGTGGTTGCGGCGATCGCCACGTCGTCGATCCGTTCCGCCGGCAGTGACGGGTTGCGCCGCAGCAGCTCACGGATGACCTTGACGACGAGATCATCCGCTCGTGTTTCGGAGTAGACCCCCTTGGCCTTGCCGAAGGGGGTACGGACGCCATCGACGAACACGACGTCGCGGACGGAGTCCCTGGCAGCTAGGAACACTGTTGCCTCCTGACCGGGGGAGCCCGGCAGGTCGCTACCGAAACCGGGGCCTGTCACGCCCGCGAAGCGCGCGTGACGGGTGGCGATCTACCGGGAGGACGGTACCGGTGTCGACGTGACTGCCGACACGGTCAGCCTACGGCAGAAGGTTACCCATGGGTAACCCTGTCTGGCCCCGACAGGCGCGACCGGCTACGCACCCTCGTCCGGGACGTCCGTTCGCGACGCCGTCTCCGGCGATCCCGCATCCTGGGACGCCGCCTCCGGCGACCCTGCCGCTGGTGCTTCCGCCTGCGCTGGCTCGGTCAGGGCGCCTGCCACCGGTCCGGCCGTGAGTGCCACCTGCCAGGGTCGGGCGCCGCCGTCCCGGAGCATCCCGGCCACCAGCTCAACAGTCACCGGCTGGGGTGGTGACCAGGCGAGTCTGCGGGCGAGGGCCGGTTCCAGCAGGTTCTCCACCGGCATGGTCCGCTCGGCGGCGATCGCGGCGAGGCGGGCCCGCACCTGGGCCAGGCGGGCGGCAGCTACCGGATCGCGGTCGGCCCACCGGCTCGGTGGGGGCAGGGTGTCACCGCCGGCCGCGGCGGGCATGGGCAGGGCGTCCTCGAGCAGTCCGGCGGCCTCCCGCAGGGCGGTGAACCAGGTCCGCGCGCTGCGGCGCAGACGCGGGCCGGAGAAGATCGGCAACCGGGTCAGGGCCTCGACGTCCGCGGGATTGGCCAGGACCGCTTCGATGATCGCACTATCCGGGAGCACGCGTCCGGGCGCGACGTCGCGTTCGCGGGCGATCCGGTCCCGGGTCGTCCACATCGAGCGGACCGCGGCGAGCTGGCGCCGGTTGCGGACCCGGTGGATCCCGCTGGTGCGCCGCCACAGGTCCGGCCGTGGTTCACGCGGGGGAGCGGCCGCGATCGCGGCGAACTCCTCCCGGGCGAACGACAGCTTGCTCTGTGCCTCCAGCTCGGTTTCCAGGACGTCGCGCAGTTCGACGAGCAGCTCGACGTCGAGCGCGGCATAGCGCAACCACGGTTCGGGTAACGGCCTGGTGGACCAGTCGGCGGCGGAGTGCCCCTTCTCCAGGGTGAAACCCAGTATCTTCTCGACCATGATCCCGAGCCCGACCCGTTCGTAGCCCAGCAGCCGGCCGGCCAGCTCGGTGTCGAACAGCCTGCGCGGACGCAGGCCAACCTCGGACAGGCAGGGCAGGTCCTGGCTGGCCGCGTGCAGGACCCATTCGGCGTCACCGACGGCGTCCTGCACGCAGGTGAGGTCGGTGAGCGCGATCGGGTCGATGAGGTGGGTTCCCGAGCCACGGCGGCGTACCTGGACCAGGTAGGCCCGCTGGCTGTAGCGATAGCCTGAGGCCCGTTCGGCGTCGAAGGCGACCGGGCCTGTGCCGGCAGCCAGCTGTGCCACGGCCGTGAGCAGCGCCGCCTGGTCGACGATGACGGCAGGTATGCCCTCGGAGGGTTCCAGCAACGGGCGGGCCTGTTCTGCGCTGCCGTCTGGATCTTGGCCGAGTTGGTGGGATGAGTCCGGAACCGTCGACGTCACGATCGGCGATGGTACGTCGCGAACAGCGCCCGAGTAGGCCGGTCGGGCGCAGGGGACCCGACCGGATCGGCCGAGGACGGCGGTTTGCCTCGGATCAGGGGCCTGCTTTCACCGTGGAACACCATCCGAGCACGCATTGTGTTCGGGCGGTGCGATGCGGGGGCGGACGGTGGAGTGGACAGTGAGGCGAATGACAAAAGGTCACGGTTGCTCCTTGTGGTGGCGGTGGTGGGATTTGCGGTGGCGATGGGATCGCGGGTGTCCGGGGTCGGCCTCAGCCGCGACGGGACGGCAGGGGCACCACTCCGCAGACCCGCGGCGGCAGGCCCACCATGGCCGCCAGCAGGTCGGCGAAGGAGTGGAGCTGGGCCACCGCCTCGGTAGGTCGCCACGCGCGGTGGTCGCAGCCGGCGGTTGTTTCGGCCCAGTCCGGCGACCACGAGCATCGCAGTTCCACGTCCGAGTTGTCGCCGTCCGCCGCCAGCACGCCGAACCGTTTCGAGTTCGTGATGGTCACGGTGCCGCCCATCGCGCGGTACCCGACCTGGTTGGCCTCCAGCGCGTCATGCAGCCACGACCAGACGACCTCGGGCAGGAGCGGGTCCGCGGCGATCTCGGGATCGACCGCCGCGCGGGCGTAGCAGACGAACCGCGCCGTGCCTTCCCAGGCGCTGTGCCCGGCCGGATCGAACAGGAGGATCAGGCGGCCCGAGGCCACCTCGTCGCCGTCCCGTGACAGCCCACCGGCGACCGCGAACGCATACGGCGCAAGCTTCGCCGGTGCCTGAAGCTCATGTACCGCGACCTCCGAGCGAACTCGGCCCAACGCGTCCCGCAGCGCTGCCGTGGCTGCGACGAAGACAGACGGGACGCCGTCCGGAGACAGCGATGCGCCCATGGACATCACGTTAGGACGTCCTGACCGCGGGCGCGCGACGGAGCATGGGCACCGGGACAAGCGATCGGGGTGTGGACCGGTCGACAGGGACCGGCCGACCGATCAGGCGACATGGCACAACTGCTGTTGGAGCGGTGATCCGCCGGACGGTCCCGGCACCTCCACACGCGCCCGTGGAGCCGGGAAGTCCGCCTGCCCCGGGTTGACGCATACGGCTGTTCCGCAGTCGACGCAGGCACGGTCGGGGCAGTCCGCGCCGTGCCCGTCGCAACACGGTGGCTGCTCGAAACCGCGCTCGTCGCCGCACTGCGGGCACATCAGCAGGGTCAGCCCGTCACCGCCCACAAGGACCTGTTCCATCCGGACACCACTCCCCAGGGCATACCCACGACAGGAGGGCACGCGTAGACATCACGGACCCTCTCATCCCATCCCGACTTCCCTGACGGTGGCACGGACAGGCCCCATCTCCACGCATTCGGACCCGGCGTGTCGTGCGCGTGCACGATGTCCGATATGAAAGCTATTGGAGTATCAACTCTGTTGACAGCCTATTGGGGTATTCGTGCCATTCGGCCGGGTCGGGTTGAGCGTGCCGTCGGCCGGCTCAGGAGGCCGATTCCGGGGCTGACGCGGTGGAACCGCCCGTTCCTCCGGTCTGGGCACGGCTCGTTGCCGGCGCCTGCAACCATCGGCGTTCGACGAAGTAGGGGGCGACGGGCAGGACGGACGCGCCGAGCGCCAGCAGCGTCCTGCGCGCCGGCCAGTGGCGGCCCGAGGCGACGGCGATGATGACCGCACAGTAGGCGAGAAAGAGCACCCCGTGAATCGGGCCGAGTATCCGGACACCGCCGGGGTGGTCGGCCCCGTGCTTGACCGCGGTTGCCGCCAGCAGGAACAGGAAGGACGTCGCCTCGGCGATAGAGATCATCCGGGCGGCGGCGAGTATCGAGGTGCCGTTGTCGGGCTGCCGGCGTTCGCCGTCGGCTGGCATGTTCGGCCTCCATAGTCATCACGACGGCATGGTCGCGCCGCCTCCGGCGGGTGGGAGGACTCGTGGATCCGGGCGGCTGTTCTATTCTACGTCCTGTCGAAGATAAACCGTCTTCAGGGCGATCTACTGACCCTCCGGGGCGCCAGGATGTCGTGTTGCGCCGGCTTCGTCCCGCACCCCGCTCCCGTGCCGTGTTCGCGCGGTGCGGCAGGCGTGACGGACGTCGCGGCCGGGCCGGTTCCCCGTCGGCGACACCCACCACGGTGGACGTGCAACCATCAGGGTCATGTGTTCGGCGGCGGTGGATCCGGCAGTGGTGGATTCGGCAGCGGTACCCAGGCGGGCGGCCCCGGACGTGTCCGCTGAGGCATCCGAATTGCGCGAAGTACCCGAATTGAGTGAAGAATCCGAGTCGGGTGGAATGTCCGATCTGCACAGTGCGCCGTTTCTGCGTGCCTGTAGAGGGGAGCCCGCCGGGCGCGTTCCGGTGTGGTTCATGCGCCAGGCAGGCCGCGCGCTGCCCGAATACCGCAAACTGCGTGCCGGCACGGCGATGCTCGACTCCTGCCGCGATCCGGACATGGTGACGGAAATCACTCTGCAGCCGGTGCGTCGCTTCCGCACGGATGCCGCGATCCTGTTCTCCGACATCGTGCTGCCTCTGGTCGCCATCGGCGTGGACATCGACATCGTCGCCGGAGTGGGTCCGGTCGTCGCGGACCCGGTCCGTGACGACACCGCGCTGACCCGGCTGCGGCCGCTTGCCGGTGACGACGTGCCGTACGTGACCGAAGCCATCCACGCACTCGTGCGGGAGCTGGGGCCGACCCCACTGATCGGATTCGCGGGAGCTCCGTTCACCCTGGCCAGCTATCTCGTCGAAGGCGGACCGAGCCGGACGCACGCCCGCACCAAACAGTTGATGTACAGTGCACCACGGCTGTGGCACGAACTGGCGGAGCGGCTCGCCGACATCACCATCGGTTACCTGCGTGTCCAGGTGGACGCGGGGGTGAGTGCGCTGCAGCTGTTCGACTCGTGGGCCGGGGCATTGGACGAGGCCGACTACCGCCGCTACGTCCTTCCCCACAGCCGGCGGGTTCTCGATGCCTTCACCGGTGACGGCGTCCCCCGCATCCACTTCGGGGTGAACACCGGCGAGCTGCTTGGCGCCATGGCCGAGGCGGGCGCCGACGTGGTCGGGGTGGACTGGCGGGTCCCGCTGGACGATGCCGCCCGCCGGATCGGTCCGGGCCGGGCGGTCCAGGGCAACCTCGATCCGACCGCCGTCTTCGCGCCGCGTGACGTCCTCGCCGAGAAGGTCCACGACGTGTGCGCTCGTGGTGCCAAGGCCGACGGCCACGTGTTCAACCTCGGGCACGGGGTGCTACCCGAGACCGATCCGGGCGTGCTCGCCCACATCGTCGAGCTGGTGCACGAGTTCTGACCGCTCGTTGACCGGGCCCGACCGCTGTGACCGGGTTCTGACCGCCCTGGCCGTCCGGCAGGGCCGCTCCGGCGGACGTTGGTCGGTGCCGGCGGTAACGGCCCGGCGGTAACGGGAGCACCGTGCCGGGAACCCCGGTGCCGGGAGTTGCCGTGCCGGGCATCCGTCATCGCCCGCCGAGGGCGGCCGGGTGCCTTTCCTCACCCCTGTCATGCAATCTCCGGCCGTTGCGCCCCGGCGGGCGACCAGCGGAGGAAACTGGTGCAGGTCACGCAACTGGGGTTGTCGCAAGTGAGGTTGTCGGCCCGGGCCAGGAGGCTGCCGAACAACGGCGTTCGATACTCAAGCGGCGGCCGGGTACATCGGGCGAGGTGGCCGCAATCGGGAGGAGCGGGTCTGCATGCGCGTCGTCGTGGTCGGAGCGGGTATCGCGGGGCTTGCGGCCGCGTATGCGCTGCGGGGCCAAGCCCAGGTTACCGTCGTCGAGTCCGGCGACCGTGTCGGAGGCAAGCTGCGGACGACCCCGTTCGAGGGGCTGGACGTCGAGGAGGGCGCCGAGTCGTTCCTCGTCCGCGTGCCGGACGCGGTACGCCTGGCCCGTCATGTGGGTCTCGGCCACGACATCGTCCACCCGGCCACCACCACCGCGGCGCTGCTGATCTCCGGCCGGTTGCGCCCGTTGCCACCGCGGACCATGCTCGGCGTTCCGACCGACGCGATCGGCCTGATCCGTTCGCGGGTGCTGTCCCCGGCTGGGCTGATCCGCGCCGCGGCCGATCTGGTGCTGCCGCGTACCCAGCTGCCGGCCGATCCCACGGTCGGCAACTTCGTGGGCGCTCGGGTCGGCCGCCAGGTTGTCGAACGACTGGTGGACCCCCTGCTTGGAGGGGTGTATGCGGGGCGGGCTGACGCCATGTCGCTGCGCGCCACGGTTCCGCAGCTCACTCCGATCATGTCCGAGAGCCGCTCGCTGCTGCTCGGCGCGTACCGGGTACGGGCCCGGACGGCACCGGCCGACCCCGCCGGTACGCCGATGTTCGCCTCGGTGCGTGGCGGTCTGGGACGGTTCGCCGCGGCTGTCGCGGACGCCAGCGAGGCGAAGATCCTGCTGGGTACGAGCGTCCGCGCGGTGAGCCCGACCCCCCTCGGCTGGCGGGTGAGCGTCGTCGGGAGCGGCCCGCGGGCCGTACCGGATGACGCCGGTGCCGACATCGGTAGCGACATCGCTCTCGGTGCCGACGCCGCCGGCGGGTCGGGTCCGTGGGACATCGAGGCCGATGCGGTGATCCTCGCCGTGCCCGCGCACGAGGCCCGGAAGATCCTGACATCGGTGGCGCCGTACGCGGCCGCGCCACTGGCCGCGGTCCCGTACACCTCCGTGGCGTTGATCACCCTGCTCTACCGTGGGGTACGGCTGCCGCCGGGCAGCGGCTACCTCGTCCCACCGCGTGAGGGCAGTGTCCTGAAAGCAGCCACGTTCCTGTCCGCGAAGTGGCCGCACCTGTCGACGGACGCCGGTCTGACCGTCGTGCGGGCAAGCGTCGGCCGGGCCGGCGACGAAGGTGATCTGGAGCGTTCCGACGTCGAGCTTGCCGGTGTCGTCGCGGCCGAACTCGCTGCCGCGACGGGTCTTGCGGCCCGACCGCTGGCAAGCCGCGTGACCCGGTGGGACGCCGCGCTCCCGCAGTACCTTCCAGGCCATCTCGAGCGGACGGCGGCGGCGCGCGGGATGCTGCCCGCCGGCCTCGCGCTGGCCGGTGCCGGGTACGACGGGGTGGGCATTGCGGCGTGCGTCCGATCCGGCGAGGCCGCCGCGGAGACGGTGCTGCGTTCCGACGACACAGTCCGGGTCGGACAGTGAGCGGACCTCGCGGGCACCGGCGGGTCGCTGACGGCTCGGTGGGTGACAATTGGGCCATGTCCGAGACTCCCAGAACCGAGACCTCCCGAACCGATCCCGCCCCCTCCGCCCGGGACCTCAACGCCGAGCTGCTGTACACGTCCTGGTCGGTCTTTGCGGCGCGTGACGCCCTGCCCGCGGACCGCGCGGCGGTCGTGGCCGAGGTGGAGGACCTGCTGGACGGGGCTCTCGCCAAGGACGTCTACACCCGGGGCGTCTACGACCTCAGCGGCTACCGGGCGGACGCCGACGTCCTGCTGTGGTGGACCAGCCCCGACCCCGACCTGCTGCAGGAGACCTACCAGCGGTTCCGCCAGAGCGCGCTCGGGCGGGCCCTGGCCCCGGTGTGGTCGGGGGTCGGCCTGCACCGGCCGGCCGAGTTCAACCGCAATCATGTTCCCGCCTACGTCCGGCGCGAGGATCCCAGGGCGTATGTATGCGTCTACCCGTTCAATAGGTCGCTGGAGTGGTACCTGCTTCCCGACTACGAGCGTCGCGGCATGCTCGCCGAGCACGGGATCATGGGCCGGGAGTTCGCCGATGTCCGGGCGAACACAGTGGCTGCGTTCGGGCTGGGCGACTACGAGTGGCTGCTGGCGTTCGAGGCGGACGAACTGCACCGGATCGTCGACTGTCTCCGGCACCTGCGCGCCAGCCGGGCGCGGGCGCACACCCGCCTGGAGATACCGTTCTTCACCGGCGTCCGCAAGCCGATTGCCGATCTTGTCGCAGCCCTGCCGTGACAGGCCGCGGCCCTGCAGGGCTGCGGCTGTGCGGTGAAGGTGTGCGTTGCCATGGCCGTGCCGGGCCGTCCACAAGACATCCCGGCCTCGGCTTGGGTCTCGGTCTCGGCGGAGATGCTTCCTGCCATGGCCACGATCTGGTAGCAGACTGATTGCATGCTGCAATTATTTCGTAGTATTTTGTTGATTATGTTACTTTCCGTAACATTTTATGTGGATGTAGTGTGCATTCGGCTCAGTGGGATCGGAATTTTCTAGATAAACAGGGTATTACATCGCAATTACGGCCGAAGTGACTGAAGTAGCTGGTGGGCGGCGGGCGGGTTTGTCCCATGTCGTGAGCGGTGTCGGATCTCTGCTAGCATCAGTCGCCGCATGTTTGTGGAGGTCTGGCCCACGTTGCCCGACTGGTCGCTTGCCGTAGCCGCGAGGAGGTCGCTGGATTACCTGTCCGGCAGTACCAGTAGGTTTTCTCCGTGCTATTGACCGGCTGTTTGGCCGGGGAAATTCGACAGGCCCGTCACGATGCTCGACAGCCGCTGGGCAGCCTGCGGTAAGGGCTGATCCCGAGGCTGTCCATGCTTTTCCACGGTAGTTGCGAAGATTCCCGTGAGTACCCGCATGTCATGCGGGCGCCTGCGCGTAACGGTTGCGGAAGGTGTCCGGCCGGACGCCGACCGAACAATGGATCGACGCGGATCGAAATTTTCTGATCGTAGCGGACGAAAACGTGCTCGAGTCCTGGGGGGGGCTGGCAGTGACGGATATAATGCCCGGTGACGCGCGGGTGTCAACAGGTGTCGGACCGACACCCGTTGTACACGGTTTCAGCGCGTGGCCACACGATGATTCTGGTTTTGCTGACGCGTCCCGACTCGTCCGGCGACGACGGCGCCGTCGGTCGGCGAAATCGACGCCGGCAGCCACCGGCACGCTGGAAAGAAGGGTCGGTTACCGGGCCCAGGTCGACTGGGAACGCAGGTATGTTCGACTTCTCGTGATATTCGATGCGCTGGGTTGTGTCCTGGCCACGATCGTGGCATTTCTGGTGCGCTTCGGTGACAATCCGGTGGTGTCGTCGTGGCCATATATCGTGATGAGTGGTCTGCTGCCGTTGGCCTGGGTGCTGTCGATGGCATTCGGACGTGCGTACGAGGGGCGGTTTCTCGGCGGCGGGTCGGAGGAATTCAGACGGGTTGTCAACGCGTCCGCCCGAATCACCGCGTGCGTCGCGGTGATTTCCTACGCGACGAAACTTGAGATTGCCCGGAGCTACCTCCTCATCGCGTTCCCCATGGCGACGCTGCTTGCGGTCGTTGGGCGTTGCGGCGGGCGGGGGATCTTGCACCGTATGCGCCGCAACGGGCGCTGCCTGCACAGAGTCCTGGTAATAGGCGCCGGCGAGGCCGCGGCGACACTCGTACGGTTGGCCCAGCGCGACCCGACGTCGGGGTGGTCGGTGGTCGGTGTCTGCCTGGACCGACTGCCCGGACGGCACAGCCACGACCGGCTCGAACGAAGCGGTTTCGATCTGCTCGGTGTTCCCATAGTGGGGACGCTGGAAAGCCTGCACACAGCCATCGGGGCAACCATGGCGACGACCGTCGCAATCTGCCCGCAAATGGACGGCGAAACGCTCCGCCGGGTGATGTGGGCCCTCGAGGGCAGCGACGTCGACGTTCTCGTGAGTTCGGCGCTCACTGACGTCACCGGCCCCCGGATCTCGATTCGTCCGGTCGCGGGACTTCCTCTGCTGCATATCGAGGAACCTGAGCTCACCGGTGCCCGGCGGGTTTTGAAGGCATGCGTCGACCGCGTTCTCGCGCTGGGCGCGCTGCTGATCTTAGCGCCGTTCCTGTTAGCCATCGGGATTGCCGTCCGGGTGACCAGTCGTGGACCGGCAATCTTCAAACAGATCCGGGTGGGCCGTGGCGGCGAGACGTTCCGCATGTACAAGTTCCGCTCCATGTACACCGATGCCGAGGCGCGTCTGGAGGGGCTTCGTACGGCGAACGAGCGTTCCGAGGGCCTGTTGTTCAAAATACGCGACGATCCGCGGGTGACTCCGGTCGGTCGCTTTTTGCGTAAGTGGTCACTCGACGAACTGCCCCAGCTGTTCAACGTCCTCAACGGGAACATGTCGCTGGTCGGCCCACGCCCGCCGCTGCCGTCGGAGGTGGCCCGCTACGAGGACGACGCGCATCGCAGGCTGATGGTCAAGCCCGGGCTCACCGGGCTGTGGCAGATCAGCGGCCGGTCGGACCTGGAGTGGGACGAGTCCGTCCGCCTGGACCTGCGCTACGTCGAGAACTGGTCCCTGGCGATGGATTTCGTCATCCTGTGGCGGACGTTGTTCGCTGTCGTGCGCCGTGAGGGCGCCTACTGACACGCCGACTGACACGCCTACTGACACGCCGACTGGTATGCCGGATTGACATGTCCGGTGACCGGAGCCGAGCACAGGTTGCACATACCGTCCAGCAGACGCTTCGCGCACCTGGTTGAATCGGTTCGTGAACGCGGAGCTTCCGGATCCCGAACTCGCGGATGGGTGAATTCACCGAACCCGAATTCGCCGATGCCGAGCTGATTGCCGCACTGGCAGCGGTCGGCCGGCGGATCGTGGGTGAGCAGAAGCCGGACGTCGCGGTCGTCCTGTCCGCCCGTCACGACAGGCTGCTGGTGCGTTACGGCGATGCCGTCCTCAAGGCCCACGCGCCGGGGAGCGATCCGGCGGAGCTTGCGCTCCGGCTGCGCCTGGCGGCCGACCCCCGGTTGACCGACAGCCTGCTTGCGCCCCTTCCCATCCCGGGCGCGGACGCGCCGGGGATGCTCATACGGGTCCGGGGTCGGCTTGTCAGCGCCTGGCCGGTGGGCACGCCCCTGCATCCGGACGATTTCGGGACGGTGTCCGAGACGGCCGTCGACGATCTGCCGTGGGAGCAGGCGGCGACCCTGCTCGCCCGGCTGCACGCGGTACCCCTGTGGCGGCCCGTTCCACCGGCGAGGGTCCGCCGGGGTCTTGAGCGTGCGATGGCGAAGCTGTCCGGGCTGTCCGGTCCGGCTGGCGATGATCCCCTCGTGGGGGAGATCCTTGCCGCGTACGCGGCCCTCCCGCGTGGGGAACCGGACGGCCGCACGCAAGCGGGCCGCGCCTGCACGTCCTACACGCCCGTGCCCGGGGACGCGCTCGTGCACGGGGACTGGCATCTGGGGCAGCTGCTCCGACTCGACGACCGGGGCTTGCGGATCATCGACGTCGACGATCTCGGCGCCGGTGACCCGATATGGGATCTCGCCCGGCCGGCTGCCTGGTACGCCGCCGGTGTGCTGGCGCCGGCGGCGTGGGCCCGGTTCCTCGGCGGATACACGGCCGCCGGTGGCCGTGCCGTGCCGCCCGACGCCGATCCGTGGCAGGTGCTGGATGCTCCCGCACGGGCGCTGGCCGTTGCGTACGCGGCGAACGCCGTGGCGGACAGCGTGCTCACCGGCACCCCACTCGACAGCGTTGCGCGGGCCTTCGTCGACTGCTGCCGGCGAATGCGCCGGTTGTGACACGCCGCTGATCCGTTCGCCAGGGTGCTGACCTGCTATTACGCTGGCCGACCTGTATTGGTCGGCCGACTCATATCCATATCGGTCGGCCCGCCGCCGGTCAACCCCTTATCGCTCAACTCCGTATCGGTTGACGGCGGTGTGCGGTGTGTTTACTCTTTCGTAGCCTTCTGAATGAAGGTTGGTGACAGCATACGGCAGGCAGCCGGGGGGCTGGCCACGCGTTTAGGGGAGAACGGATGCCATTGCGCGGCTATGGGGTACTGGTCGGGCAGGCCGTCGACGAGCGTGCCGAAGGCGGGACCGACACCCCGCATTACCAGATCCGTTTACGGGCCGCCGGCAGCGATTTCCGGATCGCGGTCAACGTGCTGTCCAGCCAGCAGCCGTCGGAACTGCTGTTCGTCGCGCAGGAGGATTTCCGGCATCCGATCCTGCCGGCGCTCGCGGCCTTGCCCGACGGGTTCACCGCGCTTTCCGGTCAGCCTGGAGGCCCTGCCCTGGACTACATCCGGGGCAACCTGTTCGACCGCCTCGACATGCGGCCGCTACCGGCGACACAGCCCGGGGCGGACAACGACCTCGCCGACAAGCTCCACCATTTCCTCTCCCGCGCGATCGCGGATCCGGCGGCCCGTGTGTACGCGTTCGGGCAGCGCTGGGGGCCGGAGGCAACCACCCCCGACAAGATATTCGAGTTCTCGCCCGGCAACGGCATCCACGACATTCACATGAACCAGGGGAACAGCGGGCGGTTCCGCGGTGACAACGGCGTATGGCAGGACGGTGGCCTGCTGTTCCGTTTTCCCGCCACCGGCCGGTGGGCCGCGGTCTTCCTCGCGTTCCAGTCCCAGGGATGGCACACCGACGACACCACCGGGCACGTTGTTCCCGACCTCACCGAAGTGGGCCCGGCTCCCCGACCGGCGTCCGGCGAGCCCGATCAGCGCGTCCGTATCGTCGCGGCCCTGGTCAACCCCGCCGGCCCCGCGCCTGAAACAGAAAGCGTCACCCTGGTGAACACCAGCCCGTTCCATATCGACCTTGCCGGCTGGGCGTTCGCCGACCAGCAGAAACGCCGCCATGTTCTGCGCGATCTCGTCATCGCCGCCGGCGACGCCGTTCGCGTGACGGTGTCCCCGCCCATGCAGCTCGGCAACAGCGGCGGGTTGATCACCCTGCTGGACAGGCGGGGCCTGAAGGTCGACGGCGTCTCCTACACAGCCGCTCAGGCCGGACGCGAAGGCTGGACCATCACCTTCCACTGACCGCATAGGTGCACTCCGCTACCCCGCTTTCCCCGGTTGATGATTCGGGCTGCATGCCTTCGCCCTGCTCGTGGCGGAACTTCGCTGCTCAGAACTTCACTGGTCAAGGGCGGTGTTGCGGGCGATCTTCTCCCAGGTGGTGATCTCC
>NZ_CAAAFO010000058.1:35854-39251 GCF_900634715.1 Candidatus Protofrankia californiensis
GGACCGGCGGGCGCGCATGTGTGGCAGCACGGCGCGGATCAGTGTGGCGGGCCCGAAGACGTGCAGGTCGAACAGCGAACGCAGCTCGGCGTCGGTGGTCTCCTCGGCCGCGCCGACGTGGCTGCGGCCGGCGTTGTTGACCAGCACGTCGATCCGGCCGTGGCGGTCGGTCAGATCCCGCACCGTGGCCTCGACGCCGAGGGCGTCGGTGACGTCCAGCGGCAGTGCTTCGACCTGGTCGGGGTACGCGGCGACCAGGTCGTCGAGCGTTGTGACGCGGCGGGCGGTCGCGACGACGACGTCCCCGGCGGCGACCGCCGCCTCGGTGATCGCTCGCCCGAATCCGCTGTTCGCCCCAGTCACCAGCCATACCCTGCTCATCGGATTCTCCCTCGCCCGGTCGGCTATTCGTTCCTCGGTCGGCCATGCGTTCGGTAGGCCGTTCGCGTGATCGACCATTCCCACGGTTGGCCGTGCGCGATCTACGATGCCGGCAGGCCTGATTGCCCGTCCAAGACCGGCCGTGATAGCCCATGGTTATGGACGTGCACGGGCGGGATCTGCGGTATTTCATCGCCGTTGCAGAGGAACTGCACTTCACGCGTGCGGCCGAGCGGCTGTTCATCTCACAACCGGCACTGAGCAAGCAGATCAGGACGCTGGAACGGCAGCTCGGCGCGCCGCTGTTCGAGCGCGACCGCCAAGGGGTCCGGCTGACACCGGTGGGTGCGGCGCTGCTGCCGCACGCCCAGCGCGTGCTCGCAGCCTGGGACACCGCGTGGGAGGCGGCCGAGCAGGCCAAGACTGCCGCACGAGCCACCCTCGTCGTGGGGATGAGTACCAGCCCCGGCCGCGGTGGTCTGCTACCGGCGATCAGGTCCCGGTTCACCGACACGCACCCCGCAGCCACCGTGAAGCTGCGCCAGGTCAATTGGGACGACTCGACCGCGGGACTCCAGGACGGCACGAGCGACGTGGCCTTCGTATGGCTGCCGATTCCCGATCCCGGCCGCTACATATGGGTGGTGGTGGCTGAGGAACCACGCCTGGTCGCCATGCCCCAGAAACATCCGCTGGCCGACCGCGGGGTCGTCGACTTCGCCGACCTGCTGGACGAACCGTTCCTCGCCTTGCCGGAGAGCGCCGGAGTACTGCGGGACTACTGGCTCGCCCTCGATGCCCGCGGCGGCAGGCCACCGCGCATCGGCGCCGAGATCGCCAGCACGGACGAGACCTACGAGGCCCTGGTGGACGGACGCGGCGTCTGCCTGCTGGCCACCGGGAACGCGCCCCTGATCACCCTGGGCAACGTCGTCACCCGCCCGGTCCGCGGCATCTCACCCAGCCAGCTCGCTCTCACCTGGCGGGCCGACGACCACCGCCCGCTGGTACTGGACTACGCCCGCGCCTGCCGTCAGGTGGCCGCCCACCTCTGAACGGCCGGCCGGAGCGCACGCTGCCGGGGCGGCCCGGCGCCCTTGCGCGCCGTCCACGGGGATGTGTGCGCCGTTGATTCCTTGTCTGCGGCCTCTGGCGCGGGGTCAGGCTCTGGCGTGTGGGGGGGTTAGGAGGTGAGCCAGCCGTCGGTGCGTAGGTGGTCCAGGACGGTCTGGACGGCGTCGTAGGGGGACGCGCCCGCGGTGTCGATCACGATATCGGCGTCCGCGGGTTCCTCGTAGGGGTCGGACACCCCGGTGAAGGCCGGGATGATGCCGGCGCGGGCCTTGGCGTAGAGGCCCTTGCGGTCACGCGCCTCGCAGACCTCCAGCGGGGTGGCGACATGGACCAGGACGAACCCGCCCCCGCTTTCCTCGACCATCGTTCTGACCTGGTGGCGGACGTCGTCATAGGGAGCTATCGGCGCGCAGACGGCGGTGCCGCCGACAGCGGTCACCGCTGCCGCGACAAAGCCGATCCGCAGGACGTTGGCATTGCGGTCCTCGCGGGAAAACCCCAGCCCTTTGGACAGATGCAGCCGGACCACGTCCCCGTCGAGCAACGTGACCCTGCGGTCCCCGCGTTCGAGCAGCCGGCACGCGAGCAGCTTGGCAAGCGTCGACTTGCCCGAACCGGACAGCCCGGTGAACAGCACGGTGAATCCCCGCTCGCCACGTGGCGGCTGCGCCCGGACCAGCTCGGCGGCCACTGCCGGTGGGGTGAGCGGCGGTGGTAGCCGCGTCCCGCGGTCGAGCAGCATCGACAACGCGGTTGCGCCGGGGGCGCTGGTCGCCGGGCCCACGATCATCGACCCGAATCCGTAGGCGAGTGAGACCTGTAGCCGGTAGGCCACCTCCCCGGCAAGGGCAGGCTCGGTCTTGCGGTCGTCAGTCTCCCGGACGGCGGTCTGCTGGCCGTCGCCATCTCGGCCACCGGTTTCCCGGCCGGCGGTCCGCTGGCCGGCCTTCTCCCGGTTGGCGGTTCCGGCGGGATCGGACGCCGTGCCGCCGGCGGCGGCCGGCTTGCGATCGGTGGTGGCGGTCTCGGGGCGGATGATGGTGTCCGGGCCGAAGGCGACCGACTCTGTCAGGCGCGCAACCGCCCGTACCGGTACCAGGGCGAGCATGATCCGGACGTCGGTGAGCGTGGCCAGTGCCGCCTTCAGGCACCGTATGCGCAGGTGGTGGCCGGCATCGGCCGGATCGGCCCCGCCGACCGGGGCGAGTACGGTGACAGCGCTCCCGGTGGCGCTCAATGCCTCGATGCGGTCCAGGTCCGCGGTGTGCAGCAGGCCGTCGACCCATACCGCGATGGGCGCCGGCTCGTTCGGGACGATCCAACCGCGCCGGAGCAGCTCCGCGCGCAGCGCTGCGGGGGTGAACCGCAGCTCCGGATAGTCGGGGTGCTCGGGCAGCCGCAACCCTTCGACCGTGCCGGACAGCGTCGCGCCCACGACCTCGGTCAGATGCAGAGCGGCGAGCATGACGCCTTCGGCGTCCCGCAGGGCGATCGTTGAACCGGGCTGGAACTTCTCGGTGTCCTGGGCGCCTTCGTCCCCGGCGTCCACGGTGAACCCCGGTGCCGCTGTCGGGGGGGTCGGGATCGGGCCGTCGTATGCCTGCTCCGGTTGCGGGCCGTCCTGCGGTGGATACCCGCCGGACAGCCGCAGCTCCAGTTCCGCAAGCTGAACGGCACTCAGTGTCACTGACTGCCAGCGCAGCGAGACCGCGGTCAGTTCCGCGGCACGCGCCTTGTCGACCAGCAACGCGGTCCTCTTACCGGTGGTACGCACACCGGTGACGGTAGCGGTTGGCGTGCGCATCTCGCTGGTGGTGACGGGCTGACGCGCCGCCCGGCGCCACGATCGGTGGCACACTGCCGTTGATGAGCACCGAGCAGCCGACGGACGCCGACGGCGGGGCCCGCGAAGCACCCGCGGACGCTCCCGCCCCCGCCGACT
>NZ_CAAAFO010000058.1:39644-52511 GCF_900634715.1 Candidatus Protofrankia californiensis
GTGCTCAGCGACTCCGCGCTGGCGGCGCGGCTTGCCACCGATGCCGGCGCGCTGCTGCTCCGGGTCCGTGCCGAGCTGGGATTCGCCGATCCCGCCGCACTGCGGGACGCCGGTGACGCCCGCTCGCAGGTGCTGCTGGCGCAGGCGCTGGCCCGCCACCGTCCGCGGGACGCGGTCCTGTCCGAGGAGGCGGTCGACGACCCTGCCCGGCTCGCCGCCCGCCGGGTGTGGATCATCGATCCCCTGGACGGGACCCGGGAGTTCAGCGAGCAGGGCCGATCCGACTGGGCGGTGCACGTCGCGCTGTGGCAGGACGGCGAGCTGACCGCGGGCGCTGTCGCGCTCCCGGCGCAGGGCGTCACGCTGGCGACCGGCGTGCCGCCCCCCGCGCGTCCCGCGCCTACCGGCGGCCCGCGGCTGGTGGCCAGCCGGACCCGCGCCCCCGCGCTGGTCGCCACGGTGGCCGAGGCGCTGGGCGGCACGGTCGTGCCGCTGGGTTCCGCCGGAGCAAAGGTGGCGGCGGTCATCCGCGGTGAGGCGGACGCCTACATACACGCCGGCGGCCAGTACGAGTGGGACTCGGCCGCGCCGGTGGCCGTCGCCCGGTCGGTGGGCCTGCACACCAGCCGGATCGACGGATCCGCACTGGTCTACAACCGACCGGACCCGTTCCAGCCCGATCTGCTGGTCTGCCGTTCTGATCTGGCCGGTCCGATCCTGGCGCTGATCGCCCGCGGCTGACCCACTGACCACTGACCGTCGATCGTCGATCGTTACCACTGACCGTCGATCACTGATTGTTGATCGCTGCTTGCCCGCTGGAGTCGCTGTCCTGTAGGCCGGTTCGTGGGCTACGTTGGGTGGAATTTCTGCCGGCCTTCGCCGCTGGTCTCGACGGGGGGATTCCGCGTGCCCGCAATCGGCTACGAGCTCACCCACCTGCAGACCCTCGAGTCCGAGGCGATCCACATCTTTCGTGAGGTGGTGGCCGAGTTCGAGCGTCCCGCGTTGCTGTTCTCCGGCGGCAAGGACTCGATCGTCATGCTCCGGGTCGCCGAGAAGGCGTTCTGGCCGGCGAAACTGCCGTTCCCACTGGTGCACATCGACACCGGTCACAACTTCACCGAGGTGATGGAGTTCCGGGACGCCCGGGCGGCACAGTTGTCCGCCCGCCTGGTCGTGGGCTCCGTCCAGGACGCCATCGACGCCGGAACCATCACCGAGGACACTCGGCCCGGGGCGTCGCGTAACCAGCTCCAGACGCCGGTGCTGCTCGACACCATCGAGGAGAACAGGTTCGACGCCGTGTTCGGCGGGGCACGGCGGGACGAGGAGAAGGCCCGGGCAAAAGAGCGCGTGTACTCGTTCCGGGACGAGTTCGGTCAGTGGGATCCGAAGAACCAGCGTCCCGAACTGTGGTCCCTCTACAACGGCCGGCATCGAGCGGGTGAGCACATCCGGGTGTTCCCGCTGTCGAACTGGACGGAGCTCGACATCTGGCGCTACATCGCGCAGGAGAACCTGGAGATCCCGTCGATCTACTATGCGCACACCCGTGAGGTGGTGGAGCGCGACGGCATGCTGCTTGCGGTGACCTCGTTGACGCCGCCGCTTGAGGGGGAGAGCGTGATATCCCGCCAGGTCCGCTACCGGACGGTGGGTGACATGTCCTGTACCGGGGCGATCGCGTCGAGCGCGGTGACGATCGACGAGGTGATCACCGAGGTCGCGTCCACCAGGATCACCGAACGTGGCGCGACCCGTGCCGACGACCGGGTCAGTGAGGCGGCGATGGAGGACCGCAAGCGGGAGGGCTACTTCTGATGGCCGTGATGGCTGCGATGGCTGTTCTGACGGCCGCGACGGCCGCGACGACGGCTGCGCCAACGGCCGTCCTGCGCGTTCTGGTTCCGGGTACCCGTATGCGAGCTGGAGAGGTGTGATGAGGGAGCTGCTGCGGGTCGCCACCGCAGGTTCTGTTGACGACGGCAAGTCCACGCTGATCGGACGGCTGCTCTTCGACACCAAGTCGCTGTTCTCCGACCAGCTGGCCGCGGTGGAACGCACCAGCCGGGAACGCGGAGACGGTTATGTCGACCTGGCGCTGCTCACCGACGGATTGCGGGCCGAGCGTGAGCAGGGCATCACGATCGATGTTGCCTACCGTTATTTTGCCACCCCGAAGCGGTCGTTCATCCTCGCCGACACCCCTGGCCACGTGCAGTACACCCGCAACATGGTTACCGGGGCCTCCACCGCCGACCTCGCGCTGCTGCTGGTCGACGCCCGCAAGGGTGTGCTCCAGCAGACCCGGCGGCACGCGTTCCTCGCCTCGTTGCTGAGGGTTCCTCATCTTGTACTGTGCGTGAACAAGATGGACCTGGTCGATTTCGACCAGGCCGTGTTCGAGGAGATCAAGGACGACTTCCGGGGGTTCGCCGCCAAGCTGGAGATCGTCGATGTGGCGACGATCCCGATCTGTGCGCTCGGCGGGGACAACCTGGTGTCCCGATCGCCGAGCACTCCCTGGTATGAGGGCACCTCGCTGCTGCACCACCTGGAGGAGCTGCACATCGCCTCCGACCGCAACCTCATCGACGTCCGCTTCCCGGTGCAATGGGTGGTGCGGCCGCGCATCGGTGAGCTGCACGACTACCGCGGTTACGCCGGTCAGGTCGCCGGTGGCGTTCTTAAGCCGGGGGACGAGGTGATCGTCCTGCCGTCCGGCCTGACCTCGCGTATTGCCGCGATCGACACCTTCGACGGGCCGGTCGACGAGGCATTCCCGCCGATGTCGGTGACGATCCGGCTCGAGGACGACCTGGACATCTCCCGTGGGGACATGATCGCCCGGCTGGCGAACCAGCCGGCGGTCGGCCAGGACATCGACCTGATGGTCTGCTGGATGGCGGACGCGCCACTGCGGACCCGGGCCCGACTTGCGATCAAGCACACCACCCGGTCCGTACGCAGCGTGATCAAAAACATTGCCTATCGGGTGGACGTCGACACCCTGCACCGGGACGAGGCCGTAGTCGAGCTGCGGCTCAACGACATCGGCCGGGTGACGGTGCGGACGACGACGCCGCTGTGTTTCGACCCGTACCGGCGCAACCGTACGACCGGCAGCGTGATCCTCATCGACGAGGCCACCGGAGCCACCGTCGGCGCCGGCATGATTCTCTGAATGGCCTGGGGCTGGGCCGCCGGCAGCGCGAAAGAAACATGATCGCGCTGCTCCTGGCCCTCTGAACGACTCTGTGGTCCGGCGGTAAGCCGGACCCATAGCATCATGATCATGATGTCCCGCGGGTGCGGTCAGCGACGCAGATAGCGCAGGAACAGGTTGCCGTCCTCCTCGAGAACGTGACTAAGAGTCATCTCCAGGGGGGTGTGCCAGCGCTGGCCGCGGACGATCCGCAGGTGGTCGGGACCGGCGAGCAGCGGGGCAAGGGTCACGCACAGCTCGTCGAGCAGGCCAGCGTTCGCGAGATCGGCGTGCAGGGCCGGGCCGCCCTCGCACAGGACGCGGGCCAGTCCCCGCTCGCCGAGGGCGCGCAGGGCCGCGGCGGGATCCACCGTCTGGTTGCCGCAGATCAGTACGTCGGCGACCTCCGCGAGCACCTTGCGCCGGTCCGGGGGCGCGGCCTCGCAGGTCAGCACGAGCGGACGTGCCTGCGCGGCGAACAGCCGGGCGGACGGGTCCAGCCGCAGGCTCGCCGAGACGACAGCGACCGGCGGGACCGCGCTCTGCCCGGTCGCGATCCGCCGCTCGCGCCGTTCGGGCGG
Source organism: Candidatus Protofrankia californiensis (assembly GCF_900634715.1). GTDB lineage: Bacteria > Actinomycetota > Actinomycetes > Frankiales > Frankiaceae > Protofrankia > Protofrankia californiensis. Next base: position 43,434 of record NZ_CAAAFO010000058.1, read on the forward strand.
GATGACGACCGGTCCGTAGTCCTCGGCGACCGCGGTGCCGGCACCGACGAGGACGACGTCGGCGAGCCACCGCAGCGTCCGGAAGATCCTGCGGTCGGCGCTCCCACCGAGAGCCCCGGAACGGCCGTCGAGCTCGGCGGCTCCGTCGATGGACGAGACGAAGTTCGACCGGGCATGCACCTCCCCGGCAGCGACCGGCGGCAGACGGTAGCAGACGTCCAGGTCGACGCTGTCGGCCGTCGTTGTCGTTGCGGCGTGACCGTCGGCTGTGCCGTCGACGGGATGCCCGCATGGGGGCTGCCCGCCGGGCTGATCGCAGTGCTGCCCGTCGGGATGCCGCCGGCCGGGCTGATATGGGGACAGCAGGTGACGCACTCCGGCAACTCTATTCTCGCCGGGGCCAACAGGCAGTCGTGCCTTCCCGGGCCGTCCGTCGGACCTTCCCGGGTTGTCGTGTCTTCCTCTCTCGTCGTGTCTTCCCCTCTCATCGTGCCTTCCTGGTCGTTCGTGCCTTCCTGAAAAGCAACCGGATCGGATGCGGGTGATCGGATGTCACAGCGCTCGAGGCGAAAAACGATGTGAGTTCGCTCGCGCGGCACTTCTTAGGACAACATCAACCCAGGCTGTCTTCGTAGGGTGAAAAAATGCCGGAACGTCTGGTCGACCGCCGTCCCGAGGTACCTCCGGACGATCTGGTCGCGGCTCTCGTTCCACCGCCGCGATTCAACGACGTCCGCTTTGACACCTACCGGCCGGATCCCTCCGAGCCGAGCCAGGCCGCCGCTGTCGTGGCGCTCGCCCGGTTCGTCGACCGCGTCACGGCAGGTGACGGCAAGGGCGGGGAATCGTCCGGGGCTGGGGGACGCGGCCTGTTGCGGTTCGGCCGTCGTAACCAAGGTGGACGTAGCACTCGTCATGGCGGGCGGGCGGGTACCGGCGGTGCCGGTGCGGGCTCCGCACCTCCTGGGATCTATCTCGACGGTGGGTTCGGGGTCGGTAAGACCCACCTGCTCGCCTCGCTGTGGCACGCCGTGCCGGGGCCCAAGGCATACGGGACGTTCGTCGAGATCACTTCCCTGGTCGGTGCGCTCGGGTTCGCCCGGACGGTGGACGCTCTCGCAGGCCTTCGGCTCCTGGCGATCGACGAGTTCGAGCTGGACGACCCCGGTGACACCGTCCTCGTCTCCACGTTGCTGACCAGGCTGGTGGAGTCGGGTGTCCGGCTGGCGGCGACGAGTAACACCCAGCCCGACGATCTCGGGGCCGGCCGGTTCGGTGCCGACGACTTCCTGCGCGAGATCCAGGGGTTGTCCGCGCAGTTCCACGTCCTGCGGGTCGAGGGCGAGGACTTCCGCCATCGCGGCCTGCCCAAGCCCCCGGTGCCCCTGGACGACCAGGAGGTGAGCCGCCGCGCCGCGGCCATCCCCGCCACCAGCGAGGACGGGTTCACCGAACTGTGCGCGTACCTGGGTGAGCTGCATCCGTCCCGCTACGGCGCGCTTGTCGACGGTATCGAACTGGTCTGCCTGCACGGGGTGACCGCGGTGGCCGATCAGGCGGTGGCGCTGCGTCTGGTCGTTCTCGCCGACCGGCTCTACGACCGGTCGGTGCCTGTCGCGGTGTCCGGACGGCCCTTCGACGAGCTGTTCTCGCCGGAGATGTTCGCCGGGCCGCACCGCAAGAAGTTCCAGCGCGCGGTGTCGCGGCTGTCCGCGCTTGCCCGTGACGGCGGGTCCGACCAGATGGTCGTCGGGGAAGGGTCGGCGAGCGCCGGAGGCTGACGACCGGCCCCGACGACGTGCACGGCCCGGCAGCGTCCCGTCGCCGGGCCGTGTCCCGTCGCCGGGCCGTCGCCGGCCCGCCCCGGCGATGGGACACTTTTACCCTGCCGCATACTGACCGAGCGCACCGGCGGATATCGGCGGCCGTCGCCACGGGCGTCAGCCGTGTGACAGCCGCAGCTGCCGGACGGGGTCCCCGCGGCCGGAGGCCCGCTGCGTCGGACTCGACCTGGAGGGATGTGTACGGATGGCGACCTATGTTGTTCTGCTGGTCGTCGTGCTGGTGGTGGCCGTCTGCATTCTCGGGCTGTTGTATCTTGCGCTGTCCCGAACCGAACGGCACGACCGGCGGTATTGACGCGAATTGGCGTGGATTCACGCGAATCCGCGTTGATCAATACAGATCGGCACGGATTCGCGCGGATTCACGCCGCTCGCCGGAAGGGCTTTCCCCGCCCCGTGGAAAACGCCCGCTCGCCGGCCGGGGTGGGGTTCAGAGCAGGCGGGCGATCACCACTGATTCGGCGTCCAGTTCGATGCGTCCCGGCATGAAGGTGAAACCGGTGGCGGAGGCGGCCGGGATGTCGAAGGGCACGCCCTCGACCGGCACCGGCTGGCGCCGATCGGCCAGGTTGCACACGACGGCGACCTGGCCGCGGCGCAGCACGAACCACCGGGCGTCCTCGTCGAAACTGCAGTGCACCGACGGCAGGCGGGGGTCGGTGAGGTCCGGCAGGGTCCTGCGCAGTGCGGTCAGACGCTGATACCACTTCAGCAGCCCAGCGTGCCGGGGGGCCTTGAGCTCCGACCAGTCGAGCTTGGAGCGGACGAACGTCGCCTCGTCCTGGGGGTCGGGGATCTCGTCGGGACCCCAGCCGTGTGCGGCGAACTCGCTGCGGCGTCCTTTGCGGATGGCTTCGGCCAGGCCGGGCGCGCTGTGGTCGCTGAAGAACTGCCAGGGCGTGGTCGCCCCCCATTCCTCGCCCATGAACAGCATCGGCGTGAACGGGGAGGTCAGCAGCAGTGCGGCACCGACCCGCAGCAGGCCGGCGCGCAGCGTCGCACTTGCGCGGTCGCCGACCGCCCGGTTGCCGACCTGGTCGTGGTCCTGCAGGAACGCGATGAAACGGTGGGCGGGAAGGTGGCCCGGCACCGGGCGGCCGTGGGAGCGCCCCCGGAACGTCGAGTACGTCCCGTCGTGGACGAACGCGTGTTCCATCGCCTTGGCCAGGGTGGCGAGGCTGCCGAAGTCGCTGTAGTAGCCCTGGCGCTCGCCGGACAGCGCCGCCCACAGGGCGTGGTGGACGTCGTCGCACCACTGCGCGTCCAGGCCGTGCCCACCGGCTTCGCGGGTGGTGACCACCCGGGGGTCGTTCAGGTCGGACTCGGCGATCACGAACAGCGGCCGGCGCTGCTGGGCGGCGAGGCCGTGCACCGCGGCGGTGATCTCCTCCAGCAGGTGGACGGCCCGGTTGTCGGCGAAGGCGTGCACGGCGTCCAGGCGCAGGCCGTCGCAGTGGTAGTGCCGCAGCCAGTCGAGCGCGTTGTCGACGATGAACGCCCGGACCTCGTCCGAGCCGGGCGCGTCGAGGTTGACCGCGGGCCCCCAGGGCGTGACATGGGAGTCGGTGAAGTAGGGGCCGAACCGGGACAGGTAGTTCCCGTCCGGCCCGAGATGGTTGTAGACGACGTCCATGATCACGCCGATGCCCCGGTTGTGCGCCGCGTCGACGAAGCGCTTGAGCCCGTCCGGACCGCCGTAGGGCTCGTGGACGGCGAACAGGTCCACACCGTCGTACCCCCAGCCGTGCCGGCCGGCGAAGGCGTTGACGGGCAGCAGCTCGACCGCGTCGACCCCGAGCGCCACGAGGTGGTCGAGCCGTTCGATGGCCGCGTCGAAGGTGCCTTCCGGGGTGAACGTGCCGACGTGCAGTTCGTACAGGACGCTGCCGGCGAGCGTGATGCCCCGCCAGGCACTGTCGGACCAGGAGAACAGCGAGTGGTCGACCAGGCGTGAGCGGCCGTGGACGCCGCCCGGCTGCCAGGCCGAGCGCGGGTCGGGCAGCTCGTCGACGTCGCCGTCGACCAGGAACGCGTAGTCGGTGCCGTGACCGGCCGCGGGCACGTTCACCCACCACCAGCCGCCTTCGTCGGTCATCATTTCATGGACGGTCTCATCGCCGTCCGTGCCGGTAACCACACCCACCGTCTTGGCATCTGGCACCCACACGCGGAAAGTGCTCATCGGTACTGTCTACCCGTTGTCGATTGCATGAGCATCTGTGATCTCGATTTCACGGCGCTGTTACAGGTGTGGTGTCGCGCATACTGCCTGACGTTCTGCTTGACGTTGCGCCGAGCGGCCCTTCGCTGATCGTGGGATTGCCCCGGGTCCGTCCTGTCCATGTTTCAGGGCAGCACGGATCGGGTCCGTCCCGCCCGAGGTTTCGGCTGGTTCCAGGACGAATCACGACTCGAGTGTCGCCGGTACGGTTCGAGTATCGCGGGTACGGTGTGATCGTGCACATAGCGACAACGGGTGATGCCGCCGCGTCCGGCGTGCCGGCGGAACTCGTCGTGGTGCGACACGGGCAGAGCACCGGTAACGCGGCCCTCGCCGCGTCCGAAGCCGCCGGTAGCCAGGACGCCGGCATCACCCAGCGGGATCCCGACATCCCGCTGTCGGCGCTCGGCGGGGAGCAGGCAAGGGACTTCGGTCGCTGGCTTGCCTCGCTGCCGGCGGAGCGCGTCCCGGAGATCATAGAATGTTCACCGTACGTCCGTGCGCAGGAGACCGCTCGTATCGCATGTGAGGAGCTGGCGCGTGCCGGCCGCGCGGTTCCCCCGCTGGTCCTCGACGAACGGTTACGCGATCGTGAATCGGGTGTGTTGAGCAAACTGACCTCGGTTGCCGTGCGGACCCGCTTCCCCGACGAGGCGCGGCGGCGTGCCCACCTCGGTGAGCTCTACTACCGGCCGCCGGGCGGTGAGTCCCTTACCGACGTTGCGCTGCGGCTGAGGAGTTTCCTGCGGGACGTGTGCCGGGAGCATGCCGGCCGCCGGGTGCTGGTCGCCGCGCACGACGCGGTCGTTATCATGTTCCGGTTCGTTCTCGACAACCTCACCGAGGCCAAGCTGGTACGTCTGTATGGTTCGGTCGCCAACGCCTCTGTCACCCGCTGGGTGGCGGACGCCGGACGCCTGCGCCTGGCCGAGTACAGCCAGACCGGTCATCTCCGGGCCGGTCATCCCCGCGGCGGTCATCTCGGGGCCGGTACCGGCTGACAGCGGGGGAGCACACGCTGCATCCCTATTGATCCCTATTACCGGCTCTTTGCCGGGTTCTCCACGTTGGACGATGGGGATCCAGTGCTGCGGCGGCAGCGTCGGATTCACATCGTCCAGCGTTTCTGACCGTTCGGCCTCCGGTCATGCACCCTCAGTCGTGATCTTACGCTTGTCGTCAGAGTGATTGACAACTTTCTCCATCGTCAAGATGGAGAAGTATGATTTCTGCCATATTCCCATCATCTTGACGATTACTGGTTGTTTCCTCGAAAGTCCACAGCTATGTCACCGCGCACACCGCTGATTCGCCGCCGGTGTGTGGACTACGCGCTGGTGTGTAGTTGTCGCTGTTTGTCCTGTCGGGCTTAGCTCGGGCAGGGCGGGTCGATCCACCGAGTCACCTGCTGCTTACGGATCCCGCGACCGCACATTCCTGACTTCCCCAAGTTCCGGTGCCCGGTTTCCGGCGCCGGGACGCCCACCGTCCCCCCATAGCTGTTAGCCGTGTCCCTGACGGTCCGAGTCGGCCGGGCCCGCTCGCCACACCCCGGGTGCCGCGTCATGGCGGGTGACCAATCGTGACAGCCATTGATCGTGACAACCGTTGCCGGCCACCGTCCGCAGAGAGACCAGGAATAATCATGGCAGAGCAGACGATCGTGCAGACGCCTCCCGTGGCCCGCGTCCCGCGGGACGGCGTCGACGTCGGGCCCGACACGGGCGCCGGGGCCGAGGCGAGTGTCGGTGTCTACGCGGGTGCCGGTGTTGATGCCGGTGCCGGCACCGAGGTCGACGGCCCGGCCGAAGGCCTGGTTGCGGGCGGGAGCACCCCCGCGGCCAGTCGCCGAACCGTTGCCGTGCCCTACCGGCTGATCTCCTGGCTGAGCCCCCTGCTCCTGCTGGTGATCTGGGAGGCCCTTGCCCGCAGCGGGGTGATCTCCGCGCAGGTGCTGCCCGCGCCCACCAAGGTGCTGTCCACCGCCCGGGAGCTCACCGCCAGCGGCCAGCTCCCGAAGGATGCGCTGATCAGCCTGAGGCGGGCCGCGACCGGTTTCGTGATCGGCGGCGGGGTCGGCTTCTCCCTGGGTACCGCGGTCGGTTTCTCCAGGCTCGCGGACGCGCTGCTCGACCGTCCGATCCAGATGATCCGCGCGGTGCCCTTCCTGGCGATCCTGCCCCTGGTGATCGTGTGGTTCGGGATCGGCGAGTCCGGCAAGGTCTTCCTGGTCGCGCTCGGCACCGCCACCCCGATCTACCTCAACACCGTGCTGGGGATCCGGCAGGTGGATCCCAAACTCCTCGAGCTCGGGCGGGTCATCGGCCTGCCCCGGCGTCAGCTGATACGCCGGATCGTGCTGCCCGGTGCGCTCCCCTCCATCCTCAACGGCATTCGCCTGGCCCTCACCACCGCATGGCTCGCCCTGGTGGTCGCCGAAACCATCGGCGCCGACTCCGGTATCGGCTTCATGGCGATGGACGCACGCGAATTCCTGCGCACCGATGTCATCGTGCTGGCGATACTGATCTACGCGACCATCGGAATCCTTTCCGACCTGGCTGCCCGGCTGCTCGAACGTCGCCTGCTCGCCTGGCATCCGAACTACGCGAACGCCCGTACCTGACCACGCTCGATATTACGTCAAGTAATCAATATATGACTGTTGACTATTCAATGGTCTCGTGCCGTAAAGGAAAACCGATGTCTCCTGCGAACCCCTTGTGGACTCCGACCGCCGCGCGTGGCGCCGACAACGGCCGGCACACTGTGATCGGTCGCCGCGGGTTCTCCCGGCGGACCTTCCTGTCCACCGCCGCCGCGGCCGGTCTGGCAGTTCCACTGGCCGCCTGCGGATCGGACGACAGCGGTAAGGGCAACGGCAGCACCACCACGGTCCGGCTCACCTTCGGGACGGGATCACCGGAGAAGGAACGCGGCGTTCTGGAGAAGAACCTGCAGGCACAGGGCATCACGGTCCAGTGGCTCGGCCCGTTCCCGAACCACGCTCCGACCATGCAGGCGGTCACCGGGGGTAGTGCGGATTTCAGCTTCGGGGGAAGTTCCACACCGGCGGACGCCGCCATTCTCGCCGGCTCCCCGCTGGTCTACGTCGGATTCGCCGAGTCGTCGCCGCGGACCAGCGCGATTCTCGTCCTGCCGAAGTCGGGAATCCGTTCGGTGAAGGACCTGGCGGGCAAGTCGGTCGCGGTGAACAAGTCCGGCCTCGGGGAGTTCCTGCTGGTGGCGGCCCTGGAGAAGTACGGAGTCCCCAAGGACCAGGTGAAGTTCGTGTACCTGAACCCGCCGGACGCGGCACCGGCGTTCTCCACGGGGAAGGTCGACGCCTGGTCGATCTGGTCCGGCCCGAGGGAGCAGGCCGAGGTCGCCTACGGCGCCGTTCCCATTTTCGTCGACCAGGACGAGCTGCCCCGGCAGCTGGACTTCCGCAGCTACCTGGTCCGCAAGGAATACGCCGAGAAGAACGCCGACGTCATCCGCAAGGTGATCAATGCCTATGCGGCGGAGTTCGAGTGGCAGGCGAACCACATAGAGGAGGCGCTGCGGATCCAGACCGCCGCGGCCAACTACCCCGACGGCGTCCTGCAGAAGATGGTGGCGAACAAGGTCGTCACGAAGCTCAAGCTGATCGACGACGACGCGATCGAGAAGCTCCAGTACGGCGCGGACTGGCTGTCCGAACGCAAGGTGCTGCCCAGCAAGATTGTAATTGCCGATCACGTGGCCAAGCTGTAACGCCGGTCGTCGTCGCGACGGTGGTCATGACCACCGTCTGAGGCCAGCGTCGCGACCACCGTCTGAGGACAGCGCGATCCGTGGTCCACGGTCTGGCCGCAGGCTTGGCCGAACGCCTGGTTGAAGGGAACCCGAGCCCATGACATCCCAACCCGCCACCGGTCCACGGGACGCCGCGGTTGCCGCCTCCACCGGGCAGGCCGAATCCACCGGGCAACCGGCCCTCGTCCGGGTCCGTGGCCTGCGTCGTGCCTACCGGGACAAGGTCGTGATCGACAGGCTCGACGTCGACATCGCCGCCGGGGAGTTCGTCGCCCTGCTGGGCAAGAGCGGCTGCGGCAAGACCACCCTGCTGCGTACCCTCGCCGGCCTCGACCAGGCCGACGCCGGCACGGTCGACGTGCCGGCGCAACGAGCGGTCGTGTTCCAGGAGCACCGGCTGCTGCCGTGGGAACGGGTCTGGCGCAACGTCGCGATCGGGCTGCCCCGGGCCGAGGGACGGCAGAAAGCCGCGGCCGCGCTGGAGGAGGTCGGTCTCACCAGCCATCTCGGCGCATGGCCGATCACCCTCTCCGGTGGGGAGGCGCAGCGGGTCGCGCTCGCCCGGGCGCTGGTCCGCGAGCCCAGGCTCCTGCTCCTCGACGAACCGTTCGCCGCCCTCGACGCGCTGACCAGGATCAAGATGCACGAACTCGTCCGGGAACTGGTCGCCCGGCACCGGCCGGCGGTGCTGCTGGTCACCCATGACGTCGACGAGGCGATCACACTGGCCGACCGTGTCCTCGTCATGCGGGCCGGGGAGATCGCCGCCGAGCACCGCATCCATCTCAAAGGTGCCCGTAGCCGGGCGGACGGCGACTTCCTGGCACTGCGTGAGGCTCTGCTGGCCGAGCTCGGAGTGCTCCCCGAACCCGGCGCGCTCGCGGCAGCCGTCACGTGACCGGCGTCCACGCACCCACCGGTACGGACGCGGGATCCCGCGCCGATACCGGGAAACGCGGGGACACCGGGGGAGAGGCAGGATCCGGGACGGGCGCCGAATCCGGCGCGGACGTCGGATCCGGCGCGGATGCGGAATCCGGGCGGTATGTGCCGAACAGCTCGCACTGGGGCACGTTCCAGGTGGCGACCCGGGACGGACGGATCGCCGACGTGCGGCCGCATCCCGACGACCCGGATCCGACCCCTCTGCTCGGCAACATCGCCACCGCCGCGCACCACCAGTCGCGGGTCGCGCGCCCGGCTGTCCGCCGCGGC
>NZ_CAAAFO010000058.1:52809-54838 GCF_900634715.1 Candidatus Protofrankia californiensis
GCCGCGGCGACGACTCGTTCGTCGAACTGCCCTGGCCGCAGGTACTGGATCTGGTAGCCGCCGAGCTCGAGCGGGTGCGTGCGCGGCACGGCAACACCGCGATCTTCGGTGGGTCCTACGGCTGGTCCAGCGCGGGGCGCTTCCACCACGCGCAGAGCCAGCTGCACCGGTTCCTCGGCCTCATCGGCGGGTTCACCCGGTCGGTCAACAGTTACAGCCTGGGTGCGGCACACGTCATCCTGCCGCACATCCTCGGCCGGCCCGGAGAGTTCGCGGCGCTGCGGGAGGGAACGTCCTGGCCGGTGATCGCCGAGCACACCGACCTGCTGGTCGCCTTCGGCGGTGTGCGCGCGTCCAACCTGTGGGTCACCCCCGGCGGGCGGGCCCGGCACACTGCCCGCCATCATCTGCTGGCCGCGGCCGGGCGGGGCATGCGGGTGGTGTCGCTGAGCCCGATCCGGGACGACATCCCGGCCGAGGTGGGGGCGTCCTGGCTGCCGCTGGTGCCCGGCAGCGACGTCGCGGTCATGCTCGCGCTCTGCCATGTTCTGCTCACCGAGGGGCTGGCCGACCGGGCGTTCCTCGACCGCTACACCGTTGGCGCGGACCGGTTCGAGCAGTATGTGCTCGGCCGTACCGACGGGCAGCCCAAGGACCCGTCCTGGGCGGCGCGGATCAGTGGGCTGGACGCGGACGACCTGCGCACCCTCGCCCGCCGGATGGCGGGAGCACGCACGCTGGTCACGGTCGGCTGGTCCCTGCAGCGCATTGAACACGGGGAGCAGCCGCTGTGGGCCGTCATCGCCCTGGCCGCGCTGCTCGGGCAGATCGGCCTGCCCGGCGCGGGCTTCGGGCTCGGCTACGGCTCCATGGGTGACGTCGGCGGCGGCCTGCTGCGCTACGGGCTGCCCACGTTCAGCCAGGGCCACAACCCGGTCAGGGCGTTCATCCCCGTGGCCCGGATCGCCGACCTGCTGTTGCGGCCCGGTAAGCGGTTCGACTACGACGGCGGCGTCCACACCTACCCCGACATCCGGCTCGTCCACTGGGCCGGCGGCAACCCGTTCCACCACCACCAGGATCTGACCCGCCTCCGCCGGGCGCTCACCCGCCCGGACACGATCATCGTGCACGAGCCGTACTGGACGGCGACCGCCCGCCACGCCGACATCGTCCTGCCGGTCACCACATCGCTGGAACGCGACGACATCGGTGCCGGACGCGGTGACAGCCACCTCTCGGCGATGCGTCGCGTGCTGGCGCCGTTCGGCGAATCCCGCGACGAGTACGACATCCTCACCGGCCTCGCCCGCCGGCTCGAGGTGGAGCGGGAGTTCACCGAGGGCCGTACGTCGCGGCAGTGGCTGGTCCACCTGTACGAGCGGTGGCGGGCCACGATGCTCGCGGCAGGGCGGGACATCCCGGGTTTCGACGAGTTCTGGTCGGACGGCTCGGACGGCGAGGTGGCGCTTCCTGACCGTCACGACCGCGTCGTGCTGTTCGAGGACTTCCGCGCCGACCCCGGCAAGGCGCGCCTGTCCACCCCCAGCGGACGTATCGAGATCTTCTCTGCCACGGTGGAGGGCTTCGGCTACGACGACTGCCCCGGGCATCCGACCTGGCTGGAGCCGGCCGAATGGCTCGGTGCACCGGCCGCGGCCCGCTTCCCCCTGCACCTGATCGCGAACCAACCGGCAACCCGGCTGCACGGCCAGCTCGACATGGGCGCGCACAGCCAGGCATCCAAGATTGCCGGTCGCGAGCCGCTGCGGATGCACCCGTCGGACGCGGACGCGCGCGGCCTGCGTGACGGTGATGTCGTGCGGGTGCGCAACGACCGGGGAAGCTGCCTCGCCGGGGTGGTACGCACGGATGCGCTACGCCCGGGGGTGGTGCAGATGTCCACCGGGGCCTGGTTCGACTACTCCGCCCCCGCCGTGGCGACCTGCGTGCACGGCAATCCCAACGCGCTGACGGCGGACCGGGGAACCTCCCGGCTCGCCCAGGGTTGCACCGGCCAGCACGCCCT
>NZ_CAAAFO010000058.1:55161-55928 GCF_900634715.1 Candidatus Protofrankia californiensis
GGTCGAGGTGGAACCGCTCGGTACGGACGCCCCACCCGTCCGCGTATTCGAGCCCCCGGAGATGGTCGACACACCGGCCGCCCCCTGACCCGATTTCCGGCCGGGCTTCCTTCAAGCGCCGACGCGCCACTCACACACCCATCGACAAGACCAAGAAAGAAAGGAAAAACGATGGAGGCAGCGCTGCAGGCGCAGGCCGCCAGCATCGACACCAAGGTGGTTTCAATCCCTCGTAGGGGCGATGAGGAGCAGCAGCTGGACCACCAGCAAACGGCGGTCCTTCGCCAAGTTTCAATCCCTCTTAGGGGCGATGAGGACCGGTCGACTCGTCTGTTCCTGCGTTCGTCGTCATCGTGTTTCAATCCCTCGTAGGGGCGATGAGGATACCGCTGGACGCTGACTCCCAACGGCGGCCTGGTGATCTAGTTTCAATCCCTCGTAGGGGCGATGAGGACCGCCCGTGCCCACGTGCTCTTGCCGCTGCCGGGCAGGAGTTTCAATCCCTCGTAGGGGTGATGAGGACCCGAGCAGGGCGCTCGGCTACTCCGAATGCCTGCTCACGTTTCAATCCCTCGTAGGGGCGATGAGGACGTGTCGGCACCGAAGGCCGCACCGACGCCTACCGCGCGTTTCAATCCCTCGTAGGGGCGATGAGGACACTCGGGGTGGTCGGTGAGCGGCCGATAGATGCGCTGTTTCAATCCCTCGTAAGGGCGATGAGGACCCCGGTGATCAGCCGGTGCGCTAACGCGGACTTGCGTTTCAAT
>NZ_CAAAFO010000058.1:56172-56739 GCF_900634715.1 Candidatus Protofrankia californiensis
TCCTGACGGGGACACCAATCCCTAATTGGGCTCGTTTCAATCCCTCGTAGGGGCGATGAGGACCTCCGGCTGGATCATGCGACCGAACAGGGCGACAGCGTTTCAATCCCTCGTAGGGGCGATGAGGACGTGTCTGCAAATCGCTTGGACGTTATTCTTTAATATAGTTTCAATCCCTCGTAGGGGCGATGAGGACCTCGGCATGGGGCAGCCGGAACAGCTGCTCGGTGCGCGTTTCAATCCCTCGTAGGGGCGATGAGGACCCGGAGTGGAATGCCGCAAGGACGCCGGCGTGGTGGAGTTTCAATCCCTCGTAGGGGCGATGAGGACCAGGCGGTGGCCTGGGAGCGGCATGGCTGGACACAGTTTCAATCCCTCGTAGGGGCGATGAGGACGCGCGGGCCTGCCAGGGGCGGAGCGGACGGGACACGTTTCAATCCCTCGTAGGGGCGATGAGGACCCTGGTTTCGTCGATGTTCTTGTGCACGCGCACATGTTTCAATCCCTCGTAGGGGCGATGAGGACTCGCGGTCACGGATGCGATGGTCCAGGCCGCGATGTTTCAAT
>NZ_CAAAFO010000058.1:57217-67840 GCF_900634715.1 Candidatus Protofrankia californiensis
ACCCGAGATCGGGACCTACGACCGCCAGAGCCGCAAGTCGTTTCAATCCCTCGTAGGGGCGATGAGGACCACGCCGTTCCTTCTCGGCCGGTTCGGGCCGCTCACGTTTCAATCCCTCGTAGGGGCGATGAGGACAGGGCCGGCTGTGCCTGGTCGTGTCGCGGGACGCAGTGCGGTTTCAATCCCTCGTAGGGGCGATGAGGACCGTCGTGTTCCGGGACCTGGCACGGATTTACGCCGGTTTCAATCCCTCGTAGGGGCGATGAGGACGAGCGCATGGTCCCCGGCGGGCACCTCGACACCACGTTTCAATCCCTCGTAGGGGCGATGAGGACTCGCCGAGCTGGAGGCCGGTACGCGCGAGTCGGTCGCGTTTCAATCCCTCGTAGGGGCGATGAGGACGCGGGGCACTGCCGCTGCGGCCCTACCAGCGGGAGGGTTTCAATCCCTCGTAGGGGCGATGAGGACGTCAGACGGGCGAGCGCGACCGCATGAACGACCTGTTTCAATCCCTCGTAGGGGCGATGAGGACCTGCGTCCGCAGCTTCGGCCTGCGCCCGGACATCCAGTTTCAATCCCTCGTAGGGGCGATGAGGACTGGAGCGCTATGTGGACGCGCTCATGGGGAGCGAGTTTCAATCCCTCGTAGGGGCGATGAGGACGGCACGCTCCCAGAGATCCGTCGCTCGTAGCCACGTTTCAATCCCTCGTAGGGGCGATGAGGACCCACGCCGCAGTTGGCGGGTAGATTCGCGTCGCCCGGTTTCAATCCCTCGTAGGGGCGATGAGGACGCCGGGCCAGCCGGTTCGCCGGTCGGGTGCCAGCCGGTTTCAATCCCTCGTAGGGGCGATGAGGACGGCCGGCGGCGTCCATGGCAACGGCAACGCTGGTCGGTTTCAATCCCTCGTAGGGGCGATGAGGACCGCCACCCTGGTGGACGCTCCGACTCCGCAGCAGGTGTTTCAATCCCTCGTAGGGGCGATGAGGACACCCGCGCCAGCGTCGAGGCGTACAAGACGGCCCGGTTTCAATCCCTCGTAGGGGCGATGAGGACTTCACAGCTCGGCTCCTCCGGCCTGCTCGTGCGCGGGTTTCAATCCCTCGTAGGGGCGATGAGGACTGGCCACGCCGAGCAGCAGCATGGCCAGCCCCGGGTCGTTTCAATCCCTCGTAGGGGCGATGAGGACGCCCCCCTTGGGTGAGGCGCGTAATGCCTACACGTGTTTCAATCCCTCGTAGGGGCGATGAGGACCACCCACGCCCACTCCGACCGGAGGCGACCCGACACGTTTCAATCCCTCGTAGGGGCGATGAGGACGTGGAGCTGCCGGTGAGCGCCTTGTTGAGTCCGTGTTTCAATCCCTCGTAGGGGCGATGAGGACGCCGAGACAACCTCGGCAAGCCGATACCGCTGGTGTTTCAATCCCTCGTAGGGGCGATGAGGACGTATCCCGTGGCGGAGTCCGGGTGCAGGGTGCAATCGTTTCAATCCCTCGTAGGGGCGATGAGGACCCGAGTATAAACGCCCAGGTCGGACGGCGTGTCGAGGCCCCGGTGAGGGGTCGGATTGCAGCGAACCTCCGGTCGAACATCACCACGCGGGGGTCCGCTGCAAACACATGATCAAAGTATGTCAGTTGGGGCCGCCCATCCGGCGCCCAGGCTCTCCCGGACGACGTCCGCACCGGGCGGGAGGGTGTAGACGAGGACGTGATCGTACGAGTGGTCGATCACGGCTTCGATACGCCGCCGGAAGCGGAGGAGCTGCGCGGGGCTGAGGTTACCTTCGAACACGCTCCGTTGCACGTGGTGGAGGTACTGGCGGCAGGTCTTGAGGACTTTGCTGTTGCGTTCCGCTGCGGTGTCGTAGACGACGATCACATACATGGGTCACCACCAGATCCGGAACGGCTGGTAGCGCTCGCCCTCGAGACAGGTGCGGGTGAGTTTCAGCGCCTCGAGGTAGAGCAGCTCGTCGTAGGCGACCGGACGGCCGAGCGTGCGGTGCTTCACCGTCGTCGCCAGCTCGTCGCGAACGGTCTGGATGACGAACCGCCGCCCGGCCTCGGTGAGCATGGTGTTCCCGACATCGGCGTCGAAATGAGTCGTGGTCAACTGGCCACGGCCGGCGAGACGCAGCAGCAGGCGCTCGGCGAACAGGGGCTTGAACACCTCGGCGAGGTCGAGCGCGAGGGAGTGGCGTTGGCGTTCCATCGAGCTGTGCAGGAAGGCGATCCCGCTGTGCAGGGGAGTGAGCCGGATCGCGGTCAGGACCCGGGCGTAGACGACACCGTTGACATAGCTGATGAACGCGTTCCCCGCGTTGGCGGGTGGGCGGCGGCTGCGGCCGTCGAGTTGCAGCCAGTCCGGCAGCTTGGTGTCGATCACACCCCAGGCGGTCCGGCGGAAGTTGCCTTCGGCGGCCATGAGCTGGGCGGTTGAGTCGGCGGCGGCAGCACCGGCTTCCAGTGTCTCGAACGGCTTTTTCAACACGGCCCGGTCGATGACACGGCGGACGTTGAATGCCGTCGCGCACACCAGCGACCGCGCGATGGCCATGGCGGTCCGCGGAGTCGTGGCCGCGCGTGCCTGCGCAAGGACGGTCTGGCCGGACGTGTGTGCCTCGGCTGGGAGGACCGATCCGGCGTAGTCGCCATAGTAGCTGAGCAGATGCACGGCGATGCGATGCTGGTTGAGCAGCGTCATCACTGCGGTGTTGATGTCCACCGGGGAGCAGGCCACGATGTCGCGTACGTCGGTGACGGGCACGTGGACCTTTGTCCCGTCGTCTCGTTCGATGATGAGAGTCGAGTCCTTCCGGCGGATCCGGCAGGGGGTCGTCAGCCAGTAGGTGCGGGCTGCTTCGGGCATGGGGTCAGTCCGTCCAGCAGTAGTCGATGTAGCTGCATCCGGCGCAGCGTGGCCGGTCGAGCCGGTCCGGCGGATCGGATCGCTCGACAATGTCGAGCACGGCTGCGATGTCGCCCATGGCGCGTGCCCGCTGCTCGTCGTCGAACGGGATACGGATGGTGCGCCGGGTCGGCCGGTAGTGCAGGACGGCGCCGCGGGCCTCGACACCGACGTCGATCAGCCGGAGGCAGTAGTGCAGGGCCTGCGCCTCGTCGGCCGCGGTCGGCCGGCGTGATGATTTGACCTCGTGCACCCACAGGTCGCCGTCGAGATGGTCCAGTTTGGCCGCGCCGAGGTCGACGGGCCGGAACCGGTCGTAGGAGACCTCGTGCACCGCCTCCCCGAGACGGACCCGTTCACTGAGATGCTCCGGCCGGACCCCACGGGCATACAGCCAGAGCTGCCGGTGGCAGTGGTGCAGGTACTTGACGTGGACGCCCCCGACGTCGGTGCGCTCCATCAGATCAGCTCACCAGGCTGGTAGCGGTCCGCCGGCCGGCCGCGGACGGCGGTCAGCCCCCGCCGCGCGTCGTAGTCGCCGTCAATGACGAAGACGCCGAGCTGCCGGTCCCACCTCGCCAGCTTCCCCGCGTAGTAAGGAAGCGGGATGAGCAGGTCCGCGGCGAGCAGACGGCCCTGCGCTCCGGTGGTTGTGGCGGCCAGCAGGCCGGCGTATTCGTCCACGTCTGACGCCAGGATCGCCTCGGTGCCGTCGAACATCTCATCGAAGGCGTCGGTGAGGTGGGAGCGGTCGTCGAACGGCCGGGTAAAGGTGAGGAAGCTGCGGGTGAAGGCATCCTGGTGGTGGGTGACCTCGCTCACCCAGCGCCGACCCCACTCGGAGTCGAAGATGCCGTCCAGCCAGCCCACCAATGACGCCTCGCTCACGCTCTCACCGTCGTGTGCGGTCAGCACCTGCCAGGCTGCTTCGGCCGGTTCCTGTTCGTAGACGCCGTCCGCGTACAGCTCGGTCGTACCGCTGCCGCTGTTGCTGCCGCCGCGTCGCGCGCGCATCTCGGCCTGGCACACGACGACGTCCGCCGGCGGACGGGCTCCGCTCCGGTTGACCCGGCCGAACCGCTGGATCAGCGCGTCCAGTGGAGCGCAGGAGGTGAAGATCACATCGAAGTCGATGTCCAACGAGACCTCGACCACCTGGGTGGCGACGACCAACCCCGGTTGCCGTGTCTCCGCCGAGGTTCCCGATCGGTAACGATTGATGATCGTTCCCTCGATCGTGGCGCGGTCACGGCGCCTGAACCGGGAGTGCAGCAGGCAGGCAGCCCGCATCCCGGCCGGTTCGCCGTCCGCCTTCACATCCGGATCATCGTCTGGACAGGCGTTCTGATCGCCGTCCGGACAGTCGTCCGAAGGTGGAGCATGAAGGGGCGGAGCATACGGCGACAACGCCTCGAACAGGCCCTGGGCGTCGGCCACGTTGTTCGCCACCACGAGGACGGATTCCCCCGCCGCCAACCTGGAGAAGATCATATTCTGGACGGCCGGATCGGTGAGGTGCGCTTGGACCGTCCGGATCCGGTGCCGGCTGGGAGCGTCGCCGTGGCTTGCCTCCACCAGGGCTACCGAGGCCACCGGGGATGCGGTGTTCCCCGCGTTCTCGAGGCTGGTCCGGACCAGTTTGACCAGTGGGGTCGGCAGGGTCGCCGACAGCACACCGATGCGGCTACCGAGCCGCGTCCACAGACCGAATGCGGCGAGAATGAACCCGAGCCTGCGCGCGTCGTAGGCGTGCAGCTCGTCCAGGACGAACACCGAGTTGGCGCTGTCGAGCAGGATGCTGCTGTGCGTCGGGCCGGCGAGTGCACCGCGCAGCAACTGGTAGGGCGTGCCGACCCGGACCGTCTCGCGGAACAGCCGCGTCGCGCCCGCACGGGCGAGCGCCTTCGCCGCGGCCGTGCCTGCACCGGTGTGGCCGTCAGCGTTGTCGTCCTCGGCATCGTCGTCCGCCCCGCACAACGACCGGGACAGGTAGTAGGACGCGGCCCGCGAGTGACTGACCCCGATCAGGGTTTCGTCCCCGATGTCGTGTTCCGCAAGGCGTGCGGTCATCGCGTTGATCGAGGCCAGGTACGGCAGCGTGTAGAAAACCCGGGGCACCCCACCACGGGCCGTACCGATCGCGGTGACCTGCCGGGACGCCCACAGCAGCCCGGCCTCGGTCTTCCCGCTGCCCGTCCATGCCCGCAGGATCAGATGCCCGTCGACCAGGGCTGCCTCTTTCTGATGCGGGTGCAGCACCCGGCTGGATCCGGCCAGCCGGACGGCAAGCCGTTCGGGATATCCGGAGTCGAACGGCTGCCGGGTGTGCAGGCAGCCGTGCGCGCTGGACAGATGGTCGGCCATGGTCACCGCCCCCTGCACCAGCACAGCCGCCAGCCCGCGGTCGGGATCGACGGGTTCATCCCATTGGTCGAACAGCTCGAACAGCAGCCGGTGCGCGCCCGTGACCAGCGCGTCACCGTCGAATGGAATCCCGTCGAACGACACCGGGGGTGGTGTGACGCCGATCTCCGGCACGTCGGTGGTGGCGACGCCGTGTTCCCGGGCGTGAGCGGCCAGCCATTGCAGCAGTGCCGAGGCGAGGTCGCCGTCGACAGCGCCGATCTTCTTGGCGAGGCCGTTCGGGGATGCTCGATGCTCGCGGTAGAGACGCCGCAGGGACTCCCTGCTGTCGGGGCCGCCTCGCAGTGCCCGGTGATGGGTGGCGACCCCGAGCGCCACCCAGGCGAGGTCCGGGCGCGCGCCGAAGAGCAGCGGCAGGAAGCCCAGCGAGACGACTTCGTGACGCTGGCCCCATGTCCGTGACCGTCCCTGAAGCATCTGCTGGAATCCGGTGGCCACCTTCCCGGCGTCGTGGGTCAGCGCGGCAGCGGCAACCGTGCCCCACAGGGACGGTTCGATGTCCGGCGGCAGGCCGTGCAGGCGGCCGATTCGCCGTTCGATCTCCCGGGCAGCACGCAGGGTCGCAGCTGAATGGTCCGTCAGCGACTCCGGGTGGTTGCCATGGCCGCCCCGGCCGCTCTTGGCCAGCACCGTGGCCAGCACTGTATGCAGCGGGTTGGTCATGTGATTTCCGGGGCTTCGGCATGGTCGGGATGCGTCGGCGGCAGGAGCACGACGCCTTGGCCATCGGCTGTCGACAGACCGTCGGAGAGCAAAGGGCCTGCCAGCGTCGCGGTGTCCCGCCGGGCGGGCCGGAAGCGGTAGCGCCCCCACCGGGTGCGGGACCGGTCGCGGCTGATCGCGGTCGGGAGCTGGAGCAGTGAGCCGAACGTGCTCGTGGTGGCGGGCACGACGGCCGCCCGCTGCCGTCCGGGCACGGCCCGCAGTTCAACCGTTGCCATGTCGATCCCGACCAGGTCCTGGCTACGCCCCAACCGCAACGGCCACACCGGACGCCGCAACCGTGACAGCCACAGCTCGATGTCGTCCAGGAGCCACAGCGTCAGCCTGATGTCACTGAGGAACTCGCGGTCCCTGGGAATCGGCTGGGTTGCCCTGCCCCGGGCATCCAGCGGATGGAAGGTCTCCAGGTCGGTCCCTTCACCCGCGGCCGTGAACGCCATGGCGAAACGCATTGCCGGGTCGACGTCGTCCCAGCCGCCGGCGGCTGCCCCGAGCAGGCCACCGACGGTCGACGGCGGCGGGCACGGCAGACACACCTGCGCTGTGGCATACAGCGGGTTACGGAAGGACGCCACCCGGGTGGTGAACGACACCTCCAGCGCCGTGATCGTGCTGTCCCGGTCGGCCAGTACGCCGACCGGGACCGCAGGGAGTGTCATGCCTTCCGGTCCTCGAACCATGCGTCGTGGACGCCGTTCTCGATCTCGTCCGCGAGCCGGCCGAACAGCACCCGGGGATGGTCGAGCAGGACCAGGCCGTCGGCGATCTCCGCGGCGAGGTCGGTGTGGACGGTCTCCCGCTGGCTCCCGAGGAAACCCGGTGACCAGCCGAGGCGGACCGGACCGTCCAGTTCGTCGCGCCAGGCGGCGATCTCCTCCCGCAGGACCTGGCTGCTGAACGAGGTGCGGCCGTCCCGGAGGGCCAGCATCCGGGTGAACGGGTTGACACCCCCTCGGACCGCGCCGAGCAGGATCAGCGCCGGCGTCCGGTCACCGTAGTGCAGCGCCTGTTTCGCGCCGCCCCGGACGGCTGTGAGGGTGCGCAGCAGCACAGCGGCGCGGCGGCGGCGTTCGGCAAGGGGAAGCTGCAGCGCGCTGAAACCCCGGAAGGAGATCTGCTCCGCGCCGGCCGAGGCGGCCTCCTTCGCCGCGTCCGCGGTGAGCGCGATCCGCAGCCCGGAGCCGTCCGTTTCGAAGGTACCGATGCGAGGCAGGTCCAGCAGGACGTCCCCGGCCAGCTCCGCGCTGTACAGCTCGTGCTCGTGGATCACCGGATTCTCGCCGGCGTCGAAGCCACGGCTCATCGTCCCGAAGTCCTTGGCCAGGCCCTTCTGCGGGACGACCGCGACCAGGGTGCCGGTGGCGAAGACGGTGTCGCGCTGGCAGGTACCGCCGCCCTTGACCGCGACCATGTAGCCGAACAGGTCGTCGTCGAGGTAGCGGTCGGGACGCCCCTCGGTGTACGCCTGCTGCTTGGCGCCGCTGCCCTTACGGGTGACCGCGGAGCGCTCCTCCGTCGCGGGCATCGAGTCGCGCACCCACCGCCGGAATGCCTGGGCTGACACATAGGGATGGACGTCGCGCCCCACCCAGAGCTTCTTGACGACACCGACGTTGTCCTCGCCGCGGCCGTTGTTCGGTGCCCCGGCGTCGACGTCGAGGGCGATCTTTCCGACCAGGAATGTCATCGATTGATTCCTGCACTTTCGTTCTCGTCGTGGTCGGCGAAAGCCGTCTCGTCGCTGTCTTTGATCTCCTGGGCTACCGCGGCGCCATCGACGGGACGCCACCCCCGGTTGTCCAGTTCCTCCAGCACGGCGATGAGAAGCAGCCGCTGGTAGTCCCACCCCTGGCCATCGCGGTCGAACAGCAACCTGAACTGGGCCGTGCTGACCATCGGCCCCGCATCCGGCGTGGGCGGCTTCAGCGTCCAGGCCACCGCCTCCCGCTCCAGCCAGCTCCGTAGCTTCCCGGACTGGCGATGCGCCACCTGGTACTTCTTCAACGCCGACGCGGTCGGCTCACTGCCCACCACCGTGGCGACATTGCGGGCCAGCCGGCGTATCGACTTGACATCCTCGTCGTTCATCCCCATCACCTCTGTCGCAAAGGAAAAACACAACTGGATGAGCCGCCGGTGCGGCTCGTCCAGCGTCGCCACCGAATGTTCACCCACGAAGGACGTGAGAACATGAAGGATCCGTTTCGGGCCATGAAAAGCGTCCCGGGCCAGCAGGGGCCGGCCGGGCATTTTCGGCCGGGTGTACGCCGCTTCCATCGCCCTGAGATCGTTCGTCCTGGCGAGATTACGTCGCAGCCACTCGGCCAGTGGCTGCTCCATGCCGTGGATGTGCAGCGGATCGGGGCTCGGAACGTTGTAGTTGGTGAAGACGAACAGCTCGATACCCTCGTGCACGTCGTCCTCGTAGCAGCGGAGACGTTCGAGCGCTTCGACCTCGGCCGCGTATCCGCCGCTCTTGGAGACCGGTTTGCCCAGGGTAATGTGCTGGTCGTTCCGGTCGACCTGCTCGGTTGTGATCTTGGCTAGGAACCGGTCGTCCCAGCTGTGCACGGCGGAACTCTGTCCGCCGGTCAACCGGCAGCCGTAGGGCAGGGCGTGGAAGCAGCACACGCACGGCCAGCACAGAGCCAGACTGGCGTGTCCGCGAGGAGTGCTGTTGCGGGTGTTCTCGCTTTCGGCCAGTGGTACGTCCACCTTGGCGAAGTAGCCGACGGCGTCCCGACCGCACAGGACGCACGAGCGACCCGGCCAGCGGTTGCGATCCGGCACGGTACGCCAGGCGACGACCTGATCAATGATCTCCTGTCGGCCGCGACTTGCCCGTGATGGATGGTTCATCTTGGAGTTGGGAAAGAAGGAACCGCTCGCCTTCAGCCAGAATGCCCCCTCTGCCGTGGTGGACGGCAGCACCGCGGCGCGCACCGCGTCGTCGGCCATTCGCCGTACGGCGGCGTCGAACGCATCGGCTGTCACGTCCCCTGGCTCGCGGCAGCCGGCGAGTGCGGTGAGAGCGAACGCACCGACCCGTTGCAGCGGATGCGCGGTGAGCACCATACGCCGCTGGGCCTCAGTTTCCTCCGTTTCGGTGGTCTCGACCCTCCTCGTTTCGGCCGGCGTGGTCACGCCGACACCCATCCGAAGCCCCCCGATGTCGCCTGGCCGAGGCCCCATGACCACAGCGCGCCCAGGGTTTCGGGCGCACCACGCAACCGGACCTCGACCTGCGCTCCGGCCTTCTTCCCTTTTCCGGTGTCGAAGCTGCGTTTCGCCCCGGCCCAGGTGATCTGTTCGAGGGTGACGTCCGGGTCGACGCCGATCGTCTCGGCCTTGTGTTGCAGGCTCTGCGCGAAGTAGCCGGCGAACTCCGGCTCCCACGGCAGTAGGAATGCCTGCCGGGTTGTGCGAACTCCGTCCGGACCACGGCCGGAGCCCTTCATCACGACTGGAGTGACCGTCCGTAGGGTGGCTGTACCGTCAGCGAAGGCTGGCGGGTCGACGATGTCGACGCCCTCGACGCGCAGCGCCACGCCACCCCAGTCGATCATCGGAGTTGTGGTGAGGATCTTCGCCCATGCCTCCACCACCACGTGCAGCGGGCTGCCCAGCTCGAGATAGCCGTAGCCACCCACCGCGTAATGGCCCTTGACCCGTCTGGCCTGCGGAAACGTAGGCGGACCAAAGCCGAACGGCGCCATCCGGTGGGTACCCCACCCCTCGCCGTGTATACGGCCTGCTACTTTTGGTTCCACCTTCTGCAGCAATGAGTAACAGAACCCGCGCCCGGGAAGCTGGACGTTCCGCCACTCAAGCTCGCGTGCTGTCGTTCGGATCGACACCCGCAGCCGCACGATCTACCTCCCCCGAATGAGTGCGTCTCGTTGAGCAGGGTGACCGGCGCGGTCTGCACTGCCCCAGTCGCCCTCGGGAGGCATCCTGCACCGTCCCCAATCACTTCTGACGGACGGGTCGGGTCAACTTGGACGTCGAAGATCGTCAACGTCCGATCAGGCAGGCTAGAAGATCCCTCGAAGGGTCGATGAGAACAAGGCATGGGAAGCGATCAATTCCGATCAACCCACGAACCCCGTTTGAATCCCTCAGCAGCAAGTCGCCGAAAGGGTGAATGAGAACTAGCCGAGCAGCTTGCCCAGAAAGAACCCGATGCCAAGAAGCGCCACCGCCGCCCCGGAGAAGCGGAACGCCACCTGGAAGGCGCGACTCTCCACTTTGATCGAAATTCCGTGCTGACTGCCCATGTCATGCCCCCCTTGGCTGGTGGGGGCTACCGGTCTGTGATCCGCAGGTCTGCCCACCGTGGGTGTGACCGTACCGGAAGGGGAGGTCCTTCTCAAGCCACGTACCCCCGATATTTCCGGCCAGACCGCGTACCCCGATATGCCAACCCGCGGGCAGAATGATCAAAATCTCGCCGGCATCGCCGGGCGGCCGGCCGCGTAGCGGGCGGGAAGGGACTGTCGGGTTACTGGGTGCGGACGAGGAGGCTGACGGGGAAGTCGCGTAGTAGGCGCAGGACGTAGGCGACA
>NZ_CAAAFO010000058.1:68112-71540 GCF_900634715.1 Candidatus Protofrankia californiensis
CCGCCGTCGTGCCGGCGGCCGGTGAACAGGTCCGTCCAGCGGCCCTCGGGCAGCGGGAGGGTGGTGTCCCGCCAGCCGCCGCCCCGGCGCAGCCCCAGCACCAGGCGCGGCGCCACAGCCACCACCGACCCCGAGCGGGTGAACGCGACCACGTGGTCGGCTGCCGAACCGGACGCCCACAGCGGCCGGTAGGAGGCCTGCGTGCCGAACCACTGCGGGTGTTCCCGGCGCAGGCGTAAGGCGCGGGCGACGACGAGCAGTTTCGCCGCTCCGGTGTCGTCGAGCGGCGGTGGCCTGCGCGTTGCGGGTTCGGGGCCGAGCTCGGTCAGGAGCTTCGCCCGCTCGCCGAAGTTGACCGGCCGTCGGTTGTCCGGGTCGACCAGGGAGGCGTCCCACAGCTCCTGGCCCTGGTAGACGTCGGGCACGCCGGGGGAGACGAGTTGGAGCAGCTTCTGGGTCAGGGAGTTCTGGCGTCCGAGCTCCACCAGGGTCGCGACGTAGGTTTCCAGCGTCGTGACGTAGTCCCGGTCGTCGAGGACCGCGTCAATGTAGTTTGCCAGCGCCGACTCGTATCCGGGGTTCGGGTCGGTCCACGACGTGTGGATCTTTGCTTCACGGGCGGCCTTGAGCATGTACTGCCGGGTCCGCTCGGCCGGCAGCGGCCACGCACCGACCAGGGTCTGGGCCAGCAGGTAGCTCGTCCCCCGGTCCGGCCAGCCGTGTTCGGTGTCGGTGTGCCGCTCGCCGAGGGTGATCAGGCGCCGTACTATCTCACCCCAGCCGTCGGGGTCCTCGGTCAGCACGGCGAGCCTGGCGCGCACGTCCTCGGACCTTTTGGTGTCATGCGTCGACAGGGTGGTCATCGTCAGCGGCCAGGTCCGCTGGATGGTGCTGTTGGCCTCGTGGAACTCGTGTACCGCGCTGTGCGGATGCCCGGCGGGGAAGCCCGGGAAGACCCCGGGGGAGCCGCCGACCTCGTTCAGGGCGATCATCCGGCCGTACCGGTAGAAGGCGGTGTCCTCGACACCCTTGGCCATGACGGGCCCGGCGGTCTGCTGGAAGCGGACGACGAACTCGGGCGGGCCGGTTAGGGCCAGATCCTCGATGAGGTCGATCTCGCCCGCGCGCAGGGGCAGCGATTCCCGGGCGTGTTCGCACGCCCTGACGATGTGCCCTCGGGCCTCCAGGGTTGCCGCGGCGCCCGGCCGGACGTAGGCGCGGTAGACCGGGAAGGCGGCCAGCACCTCACCGAGGGCCTCGTGCAGGCCGACGCGGGTGAGGTCCGCGCGCCGCCGCCGGGCCTCGACCAGCGCGAGGGCGGTGAGCCTGTCCAGGTCGGGATGCAGGGCGCCGGTAAGCACGTCGAGTTTGGCCCTGCGGCCGACCGCGGTGAAGTCGGCCGCGGCGCCGGTCACCTCGGTGTAGAGGGTGGTGAAGGACCTGGCCGCGGCCGGGTCGATGAACAGCCGGGTGAGCCGGTTCAGCGCGTCGTAGCCGGTCGTGCCGGCACATGCCCAGGTGTCGGGCAGCGTCTCGCCGGGTTCCAGGATCTTCTCCACGACCGTCCATGCGCCTTCGGTGGCCTCGGACAGCCGGCGCAGATACTCCTCGGGGTCGGCGAGGCCGTCCGGGTGGTCGATCCGCAGGCCGTCGATCGCGCCGGCACGGATCTGGTCGAGGATCAGGCGGTGTGTGGCGGCGAAGACGTCCGGGTCCTCCTGGCGCAGACCGGCGAGGGTGGTGATGTCGAAGAAGCGCCGGTAGTTCAGCTCGGTGCCCGCGACCCGCCAGAAGCACAGTCGGTAGTGCTGACGTTCGAGCGTGGCGGCCACGTCGTCGGGGTCGACGGTTCCGTCTGCGACGGGCAGTAAGTGGTCGTGGTAGACGACCACCCATGCGTCGTCCTCGTCGGTCGCCAGCCGGATGTCGCCGCGGGCGAGGCAGGTACCTAAAGCGTCCCCGAGAATCGGAATGACGATCTTTCCGGGATTTTCCGGGGAGTTCCAGTCGATGTCGAACCAGGACGCGTACGGGGACTCGGCGCCCTCGCGCAGCACCGACCACCAGGCCGCGTTGGCCGACTCGGGCGCGGCCACCGCCATGTGGTTGGGAACCAGGTCCACCACCAGCCCGAGGCCCGCCTTGCGGCACGCGGTCACCAGCCGCCGGAACCCGGCCTGCCCGCCGAGCTCGGGGTTGATCTGGTCGTGGCTGACCACGTCGTAGCCGTGGGTCGAGCCGTCGACCGCCTCCAGGATGGGTGAGCAGTACAGATGGGTGACACCGAGCGCGGCCAGGTACGGCACGATGACGGCCGCGTCGGTGAAGGAGAACTCCATGCTCAGCTGCAGCCGGTAGGTCGAGGTGGGGACGGTCCGGGTGGGCTCGCTGCCGGCACCGAGCCCACCCGGACCGTCGGCGACGCCGGCACCGCCCCGCGGATCAGTCGGCACAGCGCAGCACAAGTGTCGAGCGGGCGTCGGTCTCGATCGGGTCGTCGGCTTTCATGATCCGGCCGGTCAGGCGCGGGTCGGACCGGGGGCTCTCGCCGGTTTCCCCGGTCTCTCCGGCATTGACGACCGCCGGCTCCGCCGAGGCGGGTGCGCGGGTGTCAACGACGATTTCCCAACTGGTGCCGAAGTTCTCCGTGGGGAGGCGAAAGCTCAGCGGTTCGAAGTGGGCGTTGAAGAAGAGCAGGAAGGACTGGTCGGCGACGTTCTCGCCGCGTTGGTTGGGGTCGGGGATGCCATGCCCGTTGAGGAACATCCCGAAGGAGCGGGCCGGGCCGAACTCCCAGTCGGCATCCGACATCTCGGTGCCGTCCGGTCGTAGCCAGACGATGTCCTTGAGGGCCTGCCCGCCGTCGGAGCCGCCCTCGGGCTTGCCGTCAGGGCCGCCCGCGGCACTGTCCGAGCCGTGAATCGGGTCACCCCGGAAGAACCTCCGGCGGCGGAACACCGGATGTTCCCTGCGCAGGGAACAGACGAGCGCGGTGAACTCCACAAGGTCTGCGTTGCGTTCCGCCAGGGACCAGTCCAGCCAGGAGGTTTCGTTGTCCTGGCAGTACCCGTTGTTGTTGCCTCGCTGGGTGTGCCCCATCTCGTCGCCGGCAAGGAGCATGGGGACACCCTGGGACAGGAAGAGGGTGGTAAGGAAGTTCCTGATCTGGGTCCTGCGCAGCGCGAGCACCTCAGGATCGTCCGTCGGTCCTTCCGCGCCGCAGTTCCACGACCGGTTGTCGTCCGACCCGTCCCGGCTGTCCTCGCCGTTGTCCTCGTTGTGCTTGCTGTTGTACGAGACCAGGTCGTTCAGGGTGAACCCGTCGTGGGCGGTGACGAAGTTGATGGACGCCGACGGCCGGCGTCCATCGGACTCGTAGAGATCGCTCGAGCCGGTCAGCCGGGAGGCGAACTCGGCGATGCCCTCGT
>NZ_CAAAFO010000058.1:71844-79402 GCF_900634715.1 Candidatus Protofrankia californiensis
TCGAACCGGAATCCGTCGACGTGCATATCGGTCACCCAGTAACGCAGCGAGTCCATGATGAGCTGGAGGACGTGCGGGTGGCGCACCCGCATGCTGTTTCCGGTACCGGTGTAGTCCATGTAGTAACGCGGGTCGTCCTCGATGAGCCGGTAGTAGGCGGCGTTGTCGATGCCGCGGAAACACAGCACCGGACCCATGTGGTTGCCCTCGGCCGTGTGGTTGTACACGACGTCGAGGATCACCTCGATGCCGGCGTCGTGCAGGTCCTTCACCATCAGCTTGAACTCCTGGACCTGCTGGCCCGCGCGGGTGGTGACCGCATAGGCATTGTGCGGGGCCAGGAACGCCAGTGAGTTGTAACCCCAGTAGTTGCGCAGCCCACGACGGACCAGGTGCTCGTCCTGCACGAACTGGTGGACGGGCATGAGCTCCACAGCGGTCACGCCGAGTTTATGGTAATGGTCGACCATCACCGGATGCGCCACACCGGCGTAGGTGCCCCGGTACTCCGGCGGAAGCCCGGGGTGGGCGATCGTCAGACCGCGGACATGCGCCTCGTAGATGACCGTCTCGTTGTACGGGGTGCGCGGCGGGCGGTCGCCGTTCCAGTCGAAGAACGGGCTGATGACCACCGACTTCATCACCCGGGACGCGGAATCCTCGGTGTTCATGCTGTCGGGGTCGCCGAAGTTGTAGCCGAAGACCGACTGGTCCCAGTCGATCTCGCCGTCGACCGCCTTCGCATACGGGTCCAGAAGAAGCTTGGACGGATTGCACCGCAGCCCCTTGGCGGGTTCGTGGGGGCCGTGGATCCGATACCCGTATCGCTGGCCGGGGCCGATGCTCGGCAGGAAGCCGTGGTAGACGAAGGCGTCGGCTTCCTTCAACTCGACCCGGGTCTCGGTGTTGTCCTCGTCGAACAGGCACAGCTCGACCTTCTCGGCAACCTCGGAGAAGATCGCGAAATTGGTGCCGGTGCCATCGTAGGTGGCACCGAGCGGATAGGGGCTGCCTGGCCAGACTTGCAACATACGCACGGAGCCTACGGGGTTGGGGAAGCATCGACGACCGGTGCGGGCACGGATGAACGCCGACGGGTCGGGTGACTCCGGGTTGATGGATTCCGGTTGCTTCGGATCGATCGTCTCGGTGACCTGGGAGTCGGGTGCGGGAAAAGACATGATCGCGCTGCTTTTGGCCCTCGGCGACCCCGGGACCTGGCCCTCCGGCAGCGCGAAAGAAGCATGATCGCGATGCCTTTGGCCGGTGGGGCGGCGGCTACGGGTGGACTGACTCGAGCACACCGTCAGGCGGCTGCGTGCGCAACCCGCCGTCCGCGTTGTTGATCACAAATTGTTGATCACCATCCGTGCTGTGGACGATGTTCACCAAGTGGGTACTCATGGTCCCCGTGGTGGACCTCGCCGACCTGTCCGGTACGAGCTCGGCCCTGGCACCTGCGCCGGGCACCTCGGCGCGGCCCAGGTGCTTCGGCACGGGCCCCCGTGGCCCTCGGGCGTGGCTGCTGGGAGGGCGGGGACAGCCGCTGCCTGTCATGAATCGTCCAGCTATCAAATGATGAATCGGATCTGTCAGACGGGGGTGGGTATGGCAGCTGTAGGCGGCCCATGGCACCATCGGTACCGCATGGCACGGACGATCGTGAGACGAGATCGCAGGGGAAGGCGTAACTCGTTGACGGAGGTCCTGCGTGGTTGCAATGTCATCAACACGTGATCTTGTTTCGGGTTCGGTGTCCTTCAGGGTCCCCGGCATGCTCGCCGTTCTGGCCTGCCCGCCGCCGCTCTGCCCGCACCTGGAGTTTGCCGTGTCCGCCGTGCTCTCCTCGCCGGTGTCCCTGACCTGGACCGAGCAGCCCAGCTCTCCGGGGTCGTTCTACGCGGGCCTGGAGTGGCGTGCCCCCTGCGGGACAGCCGGCCGGCTGGCGGGGCAGCTGCGCCGCCTCGGCCCGGTTTCCTTCGACGTGGTCGAAGGGCCCTCGCCGGGCTGCGATTCGGAGCGCTACTCCCACACCCCCGAACTCGGCCTGCACCGCGCGTCGATCGCCGCGAACGGGGACGTGGTCGTGGGGGAGGCGGCCCTGCGCGCCCTCATCGACCGGGGAGAAGGACGCGAGACCCTTGCCAGGGGCCTGCACCGCCTTCTCGGCACCGCGTGGGACGATGTCCTGGAGCCGCTGCGCCAGGGAGCCCACGGGGCACCCGTCACCTGGCTGCGACGGACCGGCTGACCGGCGCGGACCGGCTGGCTGACCGGGGCTGGATCGGCTTGACCGCGCGGGCCGGCGGGCTGGCTCACTGGTGGTCTTCTGGTGGCCTTGCGTCCGGGCGTCCAGAGGCGGGGACGTCCGGGCTGGGTCACCCTGCTCCTGGTGAGTTGCCGGAGGACCTGTGGACCGCCAGGCACTCCGGCCGGCGCCTGGCTGCCGGCATCCGGTGACACCTGGAACGCAGGAGCGCAGCGGGTGTGGTGAAGGCCACATCTGTTCGGGATCGTCCGGGCGGGCACATACCTCACCGGTCGTGCGTTGTGGGTGGGGCACGAGGAGCGCACTTAATATTCATGGGAGTATTTCAGTGGCCACCGATTACGACACCCCCCGAACCAGCGATGCCGAGGAGGTCTCCGAGCAGAGTCTGGAGGCGCTCAAGGCACGACGGGCGGATGCGGCGGCTGACCTCGGGGACGATGTCGACCCGTTCGAGGCCGAGCTCGACCTGTCCGGCGCGGACCTGTCCGGAGAGGAACTCACGATCCGGGTACTGCCACGGCAGGCAGACGAGTTCACCTGCAAGAGCTGTTTCCTGGTCCACCACCGCAGCCAACTCGCTGACAGCCGGCGGATGATCTGCGCGGACTGCGCGGCGTAGCGGCGTAGGACTGGCCGGTGGATCGGCGGCGGCGTCGGAGGCAGGCGCCGGGTATCCGGATGCCGGTCTCCGCCGCAGCGAAGAGCGTGACAAGCCCGTCCGGACGAGCCTGCCCTGATGGAAACGACCGGCCGCGACCGTTGGTACGACCATCAGGCAGGTTCAGGTGAGTACCGTGACCCCCGCCTCCCGCATCTGCGCGACGGCCCGATCGTCGTCTCCGGGCCGGAGGGTGACGAAGCGGGTCAGGGCGAGGGGGACCACCACATCGAAGCCCAGCGCCCGGCCGTCCAGCGCCGTCGCTTTCACGCAGTGGTCCCCGGCGAGGCCGACCACGACGATCGTGCGGATCCCATGGGTGGCGAGGACGTCGACCAGTCCGGTTGCCTGATCGGTGTCGGTGAGCGGGTCCCGCACGGTGAATCCGGAATAGCCGTCCTCACCGCCTGTTCCCTTACGCACGATCGTCCCGTCGACCCGCAGGGCCGGATGCAGCTGCGCGCCGACGGTCTCCCGCACGCAGTGCGGCGGCCATATGCCACCGCTGGTGGAGAAGTGTGCAGTGGTCGGTGGATGCCAGTCCTGCGTGTAGACAACCGGTGAACCCGCTGCCACGGCCCGTTCGATCTCGTCGTTGACAGCCGGGACGATATCCTCGCCGCCGGCCACGTACAGGCTTCCGGTCGGCGAGGCGAAGTCGTTCTGAATGTCGATCACCAGGAGCGCGACGCCCGGCCCGTATCCGTCGGTCATGGGTCGATTCTGCCCACCTCACGCCTGCCGAGGAGTTCAGGGCTCTTGCCGAGGAACCCGGACTCCATCCGGTTGGATGCCGGATCCGCGCGGTACGTGTGCCGCGTGCGCCCGTGATGTCCGCATCTGCACCGATTGAAAGCTGATGCGAAGTTGTCGTACTTCCCTACTACAGTAGTTCGGGTGCGCAGCAGAGACTACGGGCCTGACGTGCTGGCGCAGGGCAGACGCGTCCGGCCCGCCTCGCCGCCGACGGTCGAGGCCGAGCCCGACCTGGTTGTCGAGGACGCCGCGACCGGCTTCTGCGGGGCGGTGGTCGAGGTCGAGGCGGGCGGGGTCGTGCTGGAGGATCGTCACGGCCGACGCCGGGCCTTCCCGCTCGTCACGGGAGCATTCCTACTGGACGGGCGGACGGTGACGCTGATCCGGCCGCAGCGCTCGGTGCCGGCGGCCCCGGCCCGCACGGCGTCCGGGTCCATTGCCGTGCGCGGGCAGCCGGCCCGGGTCGCGCGGGCGAGCCGGATCTACGTGGAAGGGCTGCACGACGCCGCGCTCGTCGAACGCGTCTGGGGTGACGACCTTCGGGTGGAGGGGGTGGTCGTGGAAAGCCTCGACGGTGTCGACGACCTGCCCGCGCTGGTCGCCTCCTTCCGGCCCGGGCCGCGGCGCCGTCTCGGTGTGCTCGTCGACCACCTGGTTGCCGGTTCCAAGGAGAGCCGCATCGCCGCGTCCGTGACGTCGCCGTACGTACTCGTTACCGGGCATCCGTATGTGGACATCTGGCAGGCGGTCAAGCCCGCGTCCGTGGGGATCGCGGCCTGGCCGCAGGTGCCCCGGGACCAGCCGTGGAAGGAGGGCGTGTGCCGTGCGCTGGGAGTCGCCGAACCCGCCGACATGTGGCGCCGGGTTCTCAGCAGTGTGCATTCCTATACTGACATCGAGGTCGGTCTGCTCGGCGCGGTCGAACGCCTCATCGACTTTGTCACAGCACCGGTAGGTGACGGCGATGACGAAAGCGGCGGGGAATACGGCGGGGAATACGAAAGCGGCAGGGAATGAGGCCTGATTCCGCCGCGGGTGTCCCCTCGTCCGAGGCGGGACAACGGTAGATGTCGGTTCGGTGGAGAGCGCTCATGTCGGCCTTCGTTGTTGTTGCGCTGGTCGCGATCGTGGCCTTTGCGGTCCATGCGGTGCGCTCCGATCCGTCCCGGCTGGCCGAGGGTCCGGTCGCGGCCGCGGCCGGACCGACGCCGTCGTCCCGGCCGGACTCTCTGCGCGGACGCACCGTCCTTCTCGACCCCGGCCACAACGGGGGTAACGCGAAGGCGTCCGCGATGATCGGTCGCAAGGTTCTCGCCGGTGGTATCGAGAAGGAATGCGACACGGTCGGTTCGCAGACCAACGCCGGATATCCCGAACATGCGTTCACTTTCGACGTGGTCAACCGGGCGGCCGTGCTGCTGCGTGGACGGGGTGCCACCGTTGTCCTGACCAGGGCGGACGACAACGGAGTCGGTCCGTGCATTGACGAGCGGGCCCGTATCGGCAACGACGCGCACGCGGATGCCGCCGTGTCCGTGCACGCCGACGGCGGGCCGGCAAACGGTACCGGATTCCATGTCATCGCTCCGAGTCTGAGCCCGGACGGCGGCAACGCCGCGATTCTTGCTCCGTCAGCTCAGCTCGCGGACGCGGTGGGTGCCTCTTTCGAGCAGAACACCGGCGAAGCGCGGGCCGATTACATCGCGCACGCGGGCCTGTCGTTTCGTACGGACCTGGGCGGCTTGAACCTCTCCCGGATCCCCAAGGTATTCATCGAATGCGCCAACATGCGCAATCCCATCGACGCCACGCGGGTCTCCGACGCCGCGTGGCGCCAACGTGCCGCACAGGGCATTGTGGACGGGATAACAGCCTTCCTCGCCACGCGACCGTCCTGATATCATCTCGACCTGTCACACGGCCGATCTTCTACGGGGATCGTCCGATGAACCGGTGGGACGCGTCCGAGCCGGTATCCCGATCCGATTAGCCCGAACATCTCCGCGGCGAACGCCGCCGACCGCTTCCGGGCGTCCGCGAGTTGATTCGGCGTCATCGCACTCAGCTCCGCGCGGGTGTCAACACGCCGTTACTACCCCGCCTAACCAGGCCCTAGTGTCTCGTGATTCCGGGCAATTTACGTTACTCTAAGTCATCTACGCTGGTCGCGGGCTTGATCAGAACCTTCGATCGAGTAAGTGAAGCGGAATCACGAGACACTAGGACAGCACGTCCAGGATGGTTTCGCCGGGATCCTGGACCATGAACTTGGTGACCTGGGTGAGGTGTTCGCGCCAGAAGGCGACTGCCTTGTCGGCGTCTTTCTGCCGGATGAGCTCGACCAGTTTGATGTGGGCGTCGTGCGCGGCGGTCACGTTGGACGTGCTGAACGGCCTGCTGCGGTGTTCGCGGATGAACTTCTCGTCGTGGCTCTTGATGATCGAGAACAGGATGTCCAGGAACATCATCATGGTCTGGTTCCCGGAGAGCTCCATCAGGAGCCGGTGGAATTCCAGGTCGTGCTTCTCGGCGAAGGTGACGGGGTCGTCGAGCAGGGCTTCGCCCTCGGCGAGCATCTGGTTGAGCCTGCGGAGGTTGGCCGCGGAGCGCTCCCGGGCGAGCATAGCCACGGCTGCCGACTCCAGGTGGGAGCGTGCTTCGTACACGTCGGCGAGGGTCGTTCCCCGATATTGCAGGAGTGCGCCGGCGTAGCGGCTGGCGGCCGCGGTGTCGGGCAGGAGCACCTGGGCGCCGCCATGGGCACCGCGACGGACGTGGATGACCTGCTCGGATTCCAGGATGCGGAACGCTTCACGCAGGGTTGGCCGGGACACTCCGAACTGCTCCATCAGGACCGGTTCGGAGGGGAGCAGGTCGCCTTCGCGCAGTTGGCCGGTCACGATCTGTCGGCGAAGCTGGGCGGCAACCATTTCGCCAGCCTTGGGCACCCTGACCACAGTCGTTTTGGGCGTCGCTGACATAGATGTTTCCCTCTCATCATTTCCGGTAGCTCATCGTACTATTACTTCCTACTATTCTGAATGCAACGTTATAGTTGCGTTCGGTCGAGGTCTCCTCGCCTGCGAGGAAGCCGCGCCACTGGCTGTCGGCGAGCAGAGGGACCTCGAGATCCGGTTCCAGGAGGACGGGAAAGATCGGGATCCCTTTGATCTGCGCGTAGGAGAGTTCACTGTGACACCATTGCGAATCGGCGGAATGACGGGTCCCGAGGAACACGACGGCGTCAGAACGGCGGAGCTCCTGCCAAATATGCTTCTCCCAACGGGCCGACGGCGGGACACCATCCGACGGATCGTAATCAAGGAAGACACCGGTGAGACCGGCGGAGGTCAGGCTGTTCTTGAGCAGAGTCGCCTCTGCGCGATCCTGCGATGCGTAGCTGATGAAGATGAGAGACACGGCGACCCCCCGTATGGCGCTGCCGACAGTTGGCCAGTTCGAGGCCCGGATGCCTCACCTGCCGTCGCCGACTCCATAGAAATGGACAAGGCACTCCGTTCCCGGTAAACGTGCCGGTCGGGCACCCTGCCGATCGGCAGCGTCGGACATCGTTCCCCAGCGGCCCGTCCACATCGACGATCCGACCCGGATGCAGACCCACCGGGTAACGGCAGCTCCTCGCCCCTTCCCGACCACCGACGCAGCCCCGGTTCCGTCATCCACCGGCTGGCCAGCCTCTGATTCCGCGTCACAGTCACACCGACCACGAGCAGTGCACGAGGCTCACCCGACGAGCCGCGTGTCGGCCAGCCCATGGCCCTGGTCCCTCCCCGGACGAGGAGCAGCCGGGGTTCGCGCTTTCCGAGGACACAGGTCACTCATCGGTCCGGGGCTCTTTGTCGTTATCCCCA
>NZ_CAAAFO010000058.1:79723-81311 GCF_900634715.1 Candidatus Protofrankia californiensis
ACGGAACACGAAGGAACTGAAAGGATCGCGATACCCGACGGAAGGACATCGCGATGATCGACAGGGGAAGTATCTCAGTCGGCCTGGGTCTGAGTCACGACCCGGAAGACCTGTACATCAACCTCAGCAACAACGGCCCGTTCCTGGCCTCGTACGCCCCGAACGGGCCTACGATCAACGTTTACGGTGCCGACCCAGCAACGAAGGCGGCCGTGTGGCGGGCCCTTGCCGACAGGGCGAACGAGATCGCCGCCCACTACGAGACGGTGGATGACTGAGACCGCCGTCCGTCAGGAGAAAGAAGCCCCCGGGGAGTAACCCCGGGGAAGCCGAAAAGGGGAAGCCGATGAGCGACATCTGCACTGCCGAGATCGCAGCCGAGACGCGCGCCACCCTGGCCGGGGCGCCCGACATCGCCACCACCACCGTCACCCTGGTCAGCGCCACCTCCGGGGACCAAGTCCTCGGAGTCGAGATCTCCGACCCGGCCTCCCCGGTCGCCTGGGCTGACCTGGACGAGGACGCGCAGGACTGGGCGCGGGCACAGGGCTACGGCCCGGGCGCCGAGGACGAGTTGCTGTACGTCCTGGACGGCGTAGGAGCGCCGGACGGGTTCCCGTCATACAGCCTGGAGATCGCAGTGGAGGGAGATTCAGGCCGGTCCGACTCCGGCCCGGGGCACTCATCATCCCTGGAGGGATCACGCGCGGCCATCTGGCCGGCGTCCGTCAGACATCAGTAGGCCCGCCCACGGCGGCAGTGAGGGGAACATCATGAACCGGGTAGAGGCCGTGAAGACCGGCATCGCCGCGGCCCTGATCGGGCTCGGCGACACTCCAGACGCGGTGGCGGCAGCGCTGGCCGGCGCCGGAGCGGTTGGGGTTCCGGGGGAGTTCTCCCCGGTCCGGTCGTACCTCTCCAGCGTGCTCCAGGACCAGCCCTGGGCCGACGGGGTCCACGTCCGGGGCCACAACGGCCCCGTCGTGGTGGAGATCGACAACGAGCCTGGGATCCCCTGCGAGGGGAGCGAGGTCATCCATGTCCGGACCCCGGACCCCGTCTGGGGCTTGATGGAGAACTTCCTTGACGGGGCGTACGACCAGCTCAGGGGGAACGCGTACGACAGGTGCGGCTGCGTCGCCGCACCTGTCTGCGAGTGGCATGGCGACCGGTCCTAATGCAGCTCTTGCCGCCGCTGCCGGACGGGGACGTTCCGATGACCGCCAACAGCGCCCGGATCCCCAACCAGGGACCGGGCGCTGTTGGCATGTCAGACCGCGTCGAGCTGCCCCAGGCGCCACGCACGCACCTGAGATGTCGTCTCCCGCACCACCGGCGTAGCCCGGTACGAACCCGTCGCGGCCTCCCACCGCGAAACCATCCCGAGCAGCTCACCGGTTCGCCGGCGGACACTGATCGTCATGGCCTGTTTCATCAGAGCAGACGACTCTTCCAGCGCGACACCGTTGCGGGCCAGGCCGATGGCCAGTTCCATGCGGGCGTATGAGGCAAACCCAGGCATCTGCATGGAGTCGAACGCCGGGATGGTCATGTCGGCGTACACCCGCGCCTGCTCGACGCGGCCGAT
>NZ_CAAAFO010000058.1:81919-88678 GCF_900634715.1 Candidatus Protofrankia californiensis
GGCAGCGCATAGGCCACGGCCACGGCAGCTTCAGCCAGGCGCTGAACCTCGTCCGGATCGGCGCCACGGCACAGCGCCGTTGCGTGCGCCTGGCGAGCCAGCAGAGCGGCAGCCACCGGCCCGTCAGGGCAGGCCTTCAGCCCGTCGCGAAGATGCCGCAACGCGGCTACGGGCCGACCGGCCGCGAACTCGGCGCCGGCCTGGATGCGCGCCGCCGTCCCCATCGTCGCCGGATCCTTGCTGGCTCCGGCGAGACGCCACCCGGTCGCGGCCAACATACGTCCGCTGGCCGGGAACCCGGCGATGCTGGCGATGTCAGCCCGTGTGGCGACGACCCGGGCGGACAAGCGGGCCAGGTCTGTGCGCTGGCTGTTGCTGAAACCGCCGGCCATGTTCGCGACGGCTCGGCTTAGCTCCGCCACGGCGCGGCTCGACGTCCCGACAGGCCTGGTCGTGAGACCAGCCAGGATGACGTCCAGCTCGGCGGACATGGCGGTGATGTCGTCACGGGCGGAGGGCAGGTCGGGGATCATAGCGCCGGCTCCGAGGCTGGCGCCGATGACGGCGAGACGTCTCCTGCTGAATTCCATGTGCGGCTCCTGAGAGTGGGCGGCTCTCCTGACCACTCATGGTGACCGCCAATTCCTTGCGGGTCCATCTGATTCCCTCCGTGTCCGTCTCAATCCGTCATGGCGCAGGATCCCACTGGCGTGAGTGTTTGCTCACACGCATACGGTCACCCGAGATGCCCCTACACGTAGGAGTGTGATGGAACTTGACGGAATAGCAAGGAACTAGAAGGATTGCGATATGACCTCACCGTTCACGGTTGCGGCGCCCGCCGGGGTAGCACCCCTCCCGGCGCCGTCCACCTCGACGTTCGCCCCCACCTCTGAGCAGGCCCACATCCGCGACCTGTACCTGACCCGCGGCTCCCTCGCCGTCGAAGCCGGCGCCGGCACCGGCAAGACATCCACACTGAAACTGCTTGCCGAGTCAGACGGGCGCCGTGGCCTCTACGTCGCCTTCAACAAGGCGATCGTTACGGAGAGCGAAGCGAAAATGCCCCGGAACATCCGGTGCTCGACCGCGCACTCCCTGGCCTGGCGCGCGATCGTCCAGCGCAGCGACAGCGCCTGGGGACACCGTCTGGACGCGCCACGGATGCCCCCGGTGCAGCTGGCGGAACAGCTCGGCATCGACCCACGTGGCGTCGCCGTCGAGGTGGACGGCAAGCCCCGCCGGGTGCCGGCCTGGCGGATGGCCCGCTACGTGTTCGACGCGCTCGACCGGTTCTGCCAGACCGACGCCGATTCACCTTCCACCGAGAACTTCGACTACCTGCACGGGGTCGACGATCCCGGCGCATGGACGGTCAACCGGCAGATCCGCGCGGCCATGCTCCCCGTGCTCCACCGCGCCTGGGAAGACGCCCAGGATCCGGCCGGCCGGCTGCCCTGGAACCACTCCCGGTATCTGAAGCTCTGGCAGCTCTCCCGCCCGTGCCTGCACGCCGACGTCGTGCTGTTCGACGAGGCCCAGGACGCCAACCCGGTGCTGCTCGACGTCATCGGCCGACAGGCCGAATACGGGTCGCAAATCATCTGGGTGGGGGACTCGAACCAGCAGATCTACGAGTGGACGGGCGCAGTCAACGCGCTTGGCCGGGTCCGCACCCAGCACCGCGCGATGCTCAGCCAGTCGTGGCGGTTCGGCGACGCGATAGCCGAGATGGCCAACAGCGTGCTCGAGCTCATCGACACGGACATGCGGCTGACCGGCAACCCCGGTCGTGGCTCCACCGTCGCCCCGGTCAGGCGTCCGGACGCCATCCTGACCAGGTCAAACGCCGCAGCGATCCGTGAGCTCATGACCGCGCAGATCGCCGGGCTGCGTCCCCACCTGGTGGGAGGCGGTCAGGAGCTTCTCCGATTTGCACGCGCGGCCGCCGACCTGATCGACGGCATGAAGGTCAGCCACCCGGATTTGGCCTGCTTCGAAACATGGGATGACGTCCGGCAGTACGTCGAAGACGGTGGCGGTGACCTGGCGTTGCTGGTGAAGATGATCGAGAAATTCGGCACGAAATCGATCATCAGAGCCCTCTCCTACATGCCCAAGGAGGAAGACGCAGATCTGATCATCTCCACCGCGCACAAGTCGAAGGGCCGCGAGTGGGACACCGTCCGGCTCGCCGGCGACTTCCCCGACGGCCACAGCGAAGACGGAGCACCGTCGATCCCCGACGACTCCGAACTTCGCCTGCTCTACGTGGCGGTCACACGGGCGCGACTGCAGCTGGACGTCAGCGACGTCGGGTTGCTGTCGGACCCGCCGGTGTCGGTGTTCGCAGCATGAGAGAGGTTCTGCGACGGCCTGCCCCCTGGTGGGCCGTCACGCTCATGCTGGCCGGCGCGGTACTGGTCGGGCAGGCCGCCGGCGAAGTCTGGGTGCGGTATCTGCCCAAGTACCGCGACACGATGATCATGACAGCCGACCTGACACAGGCACGTGAGGCTCTTTACCTCGCCGACGTGATACCCGAAACCGGCAGCGATCTCAGCCCGAACCAGCTGATCGGCTACGGCTATGCGATCTGCCATGCAGGACGTCCGGTCCCACCGCTACCCGACCTGGCGCAGATCCGGGCCGCCGCACGGCACCGGCTGTGCCCGCCGTCACCCTGACCACCAGCCCGGACGGGCTGCGCACGCCTTCTCCCAGCGCTCCTGCAGCCCGTCCAGCAACACCCGGTGCATGTCCTCGGTGACGTGCCCGTACACCCGACCCATCCCAGGCATCTCATGACCCATACGATCATGTATAGCGATGGGTGCGGCATACTCATCCAAGATGGACCGGTGCCAGTGGCGCGAGCTTTTGAACACCAGCTCCGGACGTCCGATCCCTTGCGCGGCAGCCGCCCACTGCCGTCGACCGAAACCGGACCGGCGATACGGGCCGCCGCGCAGGGCAACGAACAGATGCGGATGCCCGCACAACGTGCACGGCCGGCCCTTCTCCCGCTCCTCTGCTAGAGGATCTAGCAGGTCCAGCAGGAACGGCGGCAACCGCGCCTCACGCTCACCGGCGGCAGTCTTCGGCGGACCGTGGTGGAACTTTCCCGCCACCTCGACCAGGCGCCCACGCTGAGGGTCCTTCGCCGTCGGTCGCACCACGGCCAACCTGTCCGCGTAGAAATCTTGATCCACCCGAATACCCAACAGCTCTGACCAGCGCATGCCGGTCATGTACGCGGTGAGTACAAGCAGCGCGTCGGCCCGCCGCGGGAA
Organism: Candidatus Protofrankia californiensis; assembly: GCF_900634715.1. Taxonomy (GTDB): domain Bacteria; phylum Actinomycetota; class Actinomycetes; order Frankiales; family Frankiaceae; genus Protofrankia; species Protofrankia californiensis. Next base: position 85,213 of record NZ_CAAAFO010000058.1, read on the forward strand.
CGCGGCGACCAGGTCGATGACCTGAGGCCAGTCGGCCGGGATGGCTACCTCGTCCGCGTCCGGATCCGGCAGTTTCACCCCGCGGGCCGGGTTCGTGGACAACAGGCCGTCGCCGACAGCGCCGTTCAGGATCTCAACGAACAGGGCGTGCACGGCGCGCACCGTAGCCGCGGCCAGGCCGTCATTCAAACGGTTGATCCAGCGTTGGACGTCGGAGCGGACAATCTCGGTCAGGATCCGGTCCCGCCACGCGGGCACGATGTGGTTGCTCGCGTAGCTGACGTTCTTCGCCCGAGTCGCCACGGGCATCGTCGGCCGGGATGCCGCCCACCAGGTTTCGTACCAGCTGGCGAACGCAATGGTGGGTGGCGGCTGGCAGCACAGGTGCCGGCCGGTCCGATCCTCAACCTGGTGGCCGGTGTCGATGAGGTCTTCGAGCTCGAGGCCCCAACTACGCGCCGTCTGCCGTGTGTTGAACGAGTCCACCCAGAACTTCCCCGCACGTTTGACCTGCACCTGGGTACGTCCGGAGGCCAGCTGACGGAACGTGGGCACGATCCGTCATGTTCCGTCACGTTCCTTCATCCGTCAAGCAACTGCGCAACGGAACATGACGGATCTTGAAGGTCATCGATGTCAAACCGGTCCCACACCGGCGCCAGGAGGAGCGCTTCCACCTGGCACCGGCGTTCGTCCGTCAGCCATCCCGCGGTCATGATCATAACTGTGACGCCGGGATGGCACTGACACTCCGTGCCGGGAAACAGCTGGCGTCGGCAGCCGCGACACCAGACCCGGATGCCTCCCTCAACGCCGGGCGGTAGCGCACCGTCAACGTCTACCCGACGCTCCAAGGTCACGCGCACCCCCGTCGTCAGCTCGAAATGCATCTACCTGCAATAGCGTCAGCGTAGGTGGAGAAGTGCATCACAGGACGACTACGCTGCCACAACATTCTGTGACACATCTACCGATCTGGATAGATCAGTGTCACGGTGTTTGGCCTGACAAATCAAACCATTCAGTTACTAAAAGTAACCGAAGTGGGGGTAAGGTGTCGGTGGATCTAGAATCGACTACGGTGGTGCAGCTGACACGGCGAGTCCGGGCCGCACGCAAACTCGCAGCCGACCCAACGCTCGACCACGGGCGGCATGAAGTAGTGCTGCACGAGGCAATACAGGGGGAACGGCTGCTCTGGACTGCCTACGGAGTGAGGGTCTAATCCCGTTCTTCGAGCGCGCGCCGGGCCTGCTCGAACGCGTCATGGACACGCTGCAGCTGATCAGGGGTGGCGTTCGGCAGGCCCGCCATCACCTGTGATCCGATGACATAGAGGGTTTCCCGGTCGGCAGCGGTGACCGCAGCCTCCGGAGCCCGATGCAGCTGGGGTGCGGAGATGCGCCCCTCGGCAAGGGCCAGCGCGGTCCCTGGCGGCCAGTCCAGCACTTCGTCGATACGGGGCAAGATCCGTCTTTGAATGCGATCATGTCGCCGGATCTTGTAATAGGTGCCGACCGAGGGGGTGTCGTCCACCGGTCGGTCGAGCTGCATGCGCCGCTGCTCGAAATGCGGGTCGAGTCGCGCCACTTCCTCCACCGTCAGCATCGCGGACGCGCCGGGGCGACGAGCAGGGCTCCGCTGATCGTCATCGGTGCGCACGAACGCCACTGTGACACAACCCCAGGGCTGCGTGCGACACCCCTAGGGAACCCGTGATCCTATTCCTTCTCGTTCCTGCACGTTCCATCGGGATGTTCTTGACTTTGTGACGGAACACGAGGGAACATGATGGATGTGGATGCCGACGTGATGGAACAGACGCAGTGGCTCACCCTGGATCAGGCCGTGGAAGCGTCCGGGCGTTCCCGATCCACTCTGGAACGGGCAATCCGGGATGAACGACTGACGCCGGGCTCCGGCCTGCGTCACACCAAGCCGGGAGGGCGGCCGCGCTCACGCATCGAGATCAAGCGTGAGTGGCTGAACGACTGGCTCAACATCAGTCGGGAGGCCGGCGACTCCCGGGCGTCCGCACGTGGCACCGCCCGCCGCGCACCCCGCCGGCGCGCCGCCTGACGCCTGACCGTGCACCACTTCCCCGGCGCACGGTCAGGCGTCCTACATCCCGAGGACATCCCCATGCCATCAAACGTTCCACCGGCCTACCTGGCGCGCTACCAGCTCCGGCATGCATTGGCAGGCGCACTCGAACGATTGGCGCTGCCTATCACCGCAGCTGACACGCTCACCACAGTGGCCATGAAAACACTGACCCGGCGGCCTGCCGACGACTGGGACCGCCACGTCGACCAGGCGCTGAACCTCACTCGGTGACGTTCGAGTTCACCTTCCTGGCACCGGCCCCGTGGCTGAACCTCAACGACCGACAGCACTGGCGCCAACGAGCCGGGTTGGTCCGCACCTGGCGCCACGCCACACACCTGCACGCCCGATCTGCGCATGCTCCACAGGGACTCAATCGGGTGCAGATCGATCTACATCTGTCATTCACGGATAGCCGTAAACGGGACATAGCCAATTGGCATCCGACCGCAAAACCCATCGTTGATGGCCTGGTTGATTACGGCCTGATTCCCGACGACAACGACTGCCATCTGGACGGGCCACACCTGCACCGCGGGCCCCAAATAGAAAAGCGCTCACCGTCCGCACCACCCGGACACATTCGGGTGGTGATTACAGACTTGGAGGGGTAGGTAATGGGATCGAAAGGTGTCGACTGCACGCATCGTGCTTTAGAGGAGCGCATGCATGCAGTGACGGTCATGACTCGGCGCGGCATGAGCGCACAGGAAATATCCGTTCACCTCAAGCTGACCAAGCGCACCGTGTTGCGCTACCGGGCCAAGAACCGGACATCCACACCCCCCGGGTGGAAAAGAGAATCTGATAGGCGTGCGCAGGCAGCCCTCGACCTGGCCAGGCAGGGGATGAGCAGCGCAGATATCGGCGCTCGTCTCGGTGTCGCCAAGCGCACCGTCAACCGCTACCGAGCTGGCGCCCGATGAACGGCAGGCATCACAACCGACGACCCTGCCGTCCGCTCACACCGGGGCTCGAACGGGCAATAACCATTGTGCTCACCATCGCCATCGTGATGGCCATCCTCCTGGCCCTGGCCCTCCTTGCGGTGGTGACCAAATGAGTATCGACGGGTTGCTGAGGAAGCTGAAAGGACGGGAAATTATCATCACGTCGGCATATGAACAATGTGCCTATGTAGGCCACCTGGAGAATACGAACAGTCCGGGTAGCTGTGTGTACTGCGGCAGGCCGATGGGTGGCCGACGGTGACCACGGACCCGTACGCGGCCCTGGCTGAGCATGACTCGGCTCGGCACCGATCCGGCTCCGGTGTGGGCCCGTCAGGGTTCTTCGGTGCCGAATGCCAGGTCGGGCGAACCTTCGCCGGCCGCCCACGGGTAAACGACCAGGTCGACAA
>NZ_CAAAFO010000058.1:89027-90437 GCF_900634715.1 Candidatus Protofrankia californiensis
CACGAGGTGACTGTCGAGTACGCGGGCATCACCGGGCATGCCGACTACCTCCCGGATGACGAACCGGACCTGTTGATCGACTGGAAGACGACGACCCTCGAGAAGATCCCGAGGATCAAGACTGAAGGTCCCAGCCTGACCTACCGGGCGCAGGTGTCCTTCTACGCCCGTGCCGTCGGCAGGACCCGCGTCCGCATCGTCTACATCCCCCGCGACGGCGGCCGGGACGACATCTACCAGGTGGAGTTCGCACGCGATGACGCCCTGGTGGATGAGGCGATCGCCTGGTACTACGCGTTACGTGCCCGGGTGGCGCGCGGGGAGATGCCCGCCCCGTCCCCGCCGTGGGCGGCCTTGAGGTCGGCGAAGAGCGTGTGCGCCCGGTACTGCGAGTTCTTCGACGCTTCCGGGGCCCGTGGCTGCCCCGGGCCGGAGCCGGTACCGCTCCCACCGCCGGACTTGGGCGGGATCTTCCACTCGCCGGGGCCGGCTAGTTGATATTGCGTTCCTTAATTCGTGATGGAACTTGACGGAACACGAAGGAACGCGAAAGATGGGGTGCGCGCCCCGGGAGGGAGCCCGACGGGGAACCTCCGAACCCTCCCGGGGACGTCACCGACAGCATCCAGATCAGGAGCACGCACATGACAAACCCCAACCCGTTCAGCAACCCGGGTGCACCGACCAGTACACAGGTCAAGATTGCCGACTACGAAAACTGTCTGCTGATCGTCCGTCCGCGGCAGATCATCGAAGGCATCACCACCCCGTACGGGCCCAAGTCGGCCACCGGCGCAGCCCTTCACATCCTGGACGGCCGCCAGGGTGTCAGCCCGGACACCCCCCTGTACGAGCCGGAAATCCTGATCTTCCAGGGGTTCCTACAGGGGCAGCTGCGCACCAAAATCGACCCGTCCGGAGCGACGATGGTGCTGGGTCGGCTCGGACGCGGCCAGGCGAAAGCCGGCCAAACCGCACCGTTCATCATCATCGACCCGACGGAGCAGGACAGCGCCGCGGCGATGCACTGGCATCAGCGGCACGGCCAGAACCTGCCTGCGCTGCCCCCGCTGATCACAGCGCAGCCACAGCAGGTTCAGCAGCAGGCCGCACCGGCGCAGACGTTCAACCCGCAAGCCCAGTACGCGCCAGCACCGACCTACGCACAGCAGTACCAGCAGCCTCCGGCGCAACCGCAGTACGCGACCGCGCAGCCCTACCCGCCGGCCGCGGCACCCGCACCTGTCTACCCGCCGCAACCCCAGCCGCAGTACGCCCCGGCGCCTGCCGCAGCTGCCACAGCACCCCCGCCGTACCAGGGGGCACCGGGAGCTGACAGCACCCCGTGGGCTGGAGTTCCCGGCGTCGGAAACCCACCGTTCTGATCTCCCCGTCCGCCCCGTAGACGCC
>NZ_CAAAFO010000059.1:0-2432 GCF_900634715.1 Candidatus Protofrankia californiensis
AGCTCGCCGGGCACACGTTCAAGGCGGGCGACGGCGTCGTGCTGCTCTTCGGCTCGGCCAACCGCGACCCGGAGGCGTTCCCCGACGCCGAGCGGTTCGATATCACCCGGTATGCGGGCGAGACGCCTGCGAAGCGTCATCTCACCTTCAGCCTGGGCATCCACTACTGCCTCGGCGCGCCGCTTGCTCGCCTGGAGATGGAGGTCGTGCTACACGAGCTTATCCGGAGAGGGATCACGATGACGCTGCTCACGGACGACCTCGCCTACCGCAAGAACCTCGTCCTGCGCGGCATCGACCGCTTCCCGGTCCGCTTCCAGTGAGTCGCTGCCTGTGGGCGTGGATGGAATCTCGGCGACCGGGCACTGGCCGCCCACGCCTGTACCACCACACCGCACACCGCCAAGGTATCGAGCCGTACCGTATCGGCTCCCGCACCGCCGAATGGTGTACCCGAGGCGCCCGTTCGGTCCGCCACTCGCCGCTGACCCCTCGCCCCGTCGCCAGCCTCTACCCCGAGGCAATGGCTGCCTGACCGCGCCAAGGCCCGGCCGCGCGAGCGGCAGGGTCTGACCCTCTAAACGTTGTGAGCGCGCATCGTGGACGAACGAGATCTGGCCGACGGTTTGGCGCGGTCGGTCGTCAGCCCGTAGTAGCGCGCGATGAGTTCCGCTCGACTGACCGCTCCGACCTTTCGGAGAATACTGCGGACGTGTGACTTGACGGTGTTGGGTGCTATCGCGAGTTGTTGCCCGATGCTGGCGTTGTCCTGCCCGGTCAGCAGCATGGCCATCACGTCGCGCTCGCGTGTAGAGAGTTTGTCGTCCAGTTCGGACCGCAGATCCGCCAGCGGCTGCCCGATCGCACTGATGGCATCGGCGCGGTCGCGCCCGACAAGCCGTACCAGTTCGACGTCGGTGGCGAGCGCCGCCGTGATGCGATGGACGGCGTCGACAGATTCCTGGACGCGGGCGCCCTGCATTCTGAGGCGACGATCGAGAATGGCTCGTTCGCACATCCGGCCGACTGCCGCGACGAACTGGTCGATCCGTGGCCGGACGTCATGAGCGCACCAGGCCCAGCGCGAAGGTAGGGCCAGATACAGCAAGGCCAGCACGTCATCGCCGGCAACAAGGGGTGCGACGAGCACCGGGGCGGTCAACGGGTCCTGCATGTACCCGAGTACTCCCGACTCGATCTCTGTCTCGCCGATCCACACCGACTCCCGGGACTCGACAGCTCGACACTCGACTGGCAACTCATGGAGCGGCTTGCTTGGGCCATCGAGTCGGTGCAGGGCTCCATCGCGGCGTCGGCGCGCGTCGTAGCGTTCCCATGGCGACCATTCACCGTCGTGGACGAAGGCGAGCATCAGTCGGTCGATGTCAAAGGCACGGGCGGCCTCCGGGCAGATCCGGCCAAACAACTCCACCTGATCGCGGCATGAGCGAAGCCGGGTCAGGCTACTTGCGACCCGCGCACGCTGCTGGGTATTCAACCTGGCACATTGCTGGCTCCACCTGGCTGCCAGGCTGGCCGCCCGAGACGCCGCCTCGGATATCTGCGTTGATACCTGTGTTCGTTCGGGAGCGCCGCCTTCGACAAGATCGGCGATGATCGCTTCCAACACCTGTCCGATCATGGAATCGATCCCGGCTCTGTCGTCGTTTACATGTGGGCCCGCCTGATGCCCGGCCGCCGGCACACCGACCAGACTCGCCAGCTGCCTGATCTCCGCCGCGATCTCGCGAACACCACGCGAGCCTGGCTGGCCGCCGGTCATTTCCGATCTTCCACGGGGCCTCGAAGCTGCAGGTAGCGGGCTACCGCTTCGGCTCTCGTCGATGCCCGCAGCTTGCGCATGATGCTACGAAGGTGAGTCTTGATCGTGTCCACGGAGAGCACCAGTTCCCGCGCGATCGACTGATTGGTCGCCCCCGCCGCCACCAGGTCGAGGACCTGCCGTTCCCGGTCGGTGAGGGGCTCGGCGCGCAACGGCCGATGATCGTCGACTCGAGTCGCGGTCGACCATGGCGACGACGTTCGGTCCATGGCCGCCGGGCTCATGGGGTGGTTCGCGAGGGAGCGGAGCTCGTCGTTGAGATCATCGAGGACGTCGCATACCTGGGCACGCTGTGTGGCAATACGTTCCCGTAACGTCGCGCATTCGAACAGAACCCCGAATTCTGAGGCGAACAACGTGATGCTGTCGAGGTCACCCTCGGCGACCTCGCTGGGCTGGCCGATGCGGTCGGCATGCAGAAAGCCGATGACGCGACGGTTGGTCATGATCGGTGCGGCGACATAAGACTCGCTCTGAGTGACCCGAATGAGCGGCTTGAACGTACGGGGGTCGTTGCGCGCGTCGCGGACGATGACCGGAACGCGATGCCGCACCATGTCGGTCTCCAGCATCTGGCGGGACAGCGGAA
>NZ_CAAAFO010000059.1:2733-9554 GCF_900634715.1 Candidatus Protofrankia californiensis
CGGCGGCGTCAGGGTCGGCGTGATCATCGATCCGCACGGTGTCCGGTATCCAGCGTGAACCCGACACGGAAGAAATCATGACTCGTGTGAACCCGCAGGCACCCCGCAGCTCTGCCGGCGTTCGCCGGGACAGCTCCGCACTCATGGCCAGGCCGCGCAACCGGATCAGGGCGGAGCCGATTGCCGCGTCGGTGCGTTGCCGCAGGACCAGATCGTGCTGTTCCATCGCACGGCGTTCCTGTGCAAAAAGGGCGATTCGGCAGGCATGTGACGGATGCGGCTCGGACTGGCCTGAAAGGTTCAGCACGTCCTGCTCGAGGGCGTCGAGGCGTGGGCCGAGGGAGTCGACGACGAAGGAGCGATGTACAGCCGCCTGGCGTCGCAACGCCTGGAGTTTCGCCAGCTGGGTGTCGGCATCCCGCCAGCGATCATCACGCCGCGCCACCTGCAACCTCCCCGTCGAGGCCTCTCGCGTCCAGTATTGGTTCAATCATTCGCGCGATCATACTACTGGGCGATGGAAATCACCCACTGGTATGGAGATTCACCGTGGGGAACGAGCCACGCTGTGAGCGGTGACACACACGATGACGACTCCAACCAATGCCGTGTCCGGGGCTGGACCGATGAACTTCTCCGTCACCCCGGAGCAGGACTCGCTGGTCACGATGGCTCGCCAATTCGGTGAGCAACGGCTGGCCCCTTACTACAAGCAACGAGAGCGGGAGGGTTCCTTCGACCACGGGCAACCCGGAGATCGTTCAGCGCAAACAGGAATTCATCGACAGACGCGATGCCGACCGCATCACCGCTGCGGATGAGTAACCACACGATCATTGAAGCGGAAGGCTAGACCGACGTGCCGTACGAGTCCATATACCGACCCGACTTGTTCGAAGGACAGGTCATCGTCGTCACCGGAGGTGGCAGCGGCATCGGACGCTGCACCGCCCACGAGCTCGCGCACCTCGGCGCGCACGTTGCCATCGTCGGCCGCGCCGAGGACAAGCTCCGGCGGGTCCGGGAGGAGATCGAGAGCGACGGCGGATCGGTCTCCGCTCACGTCGCCGACATCCGCGACGAATACGCCGTGATCGAAGTGGTGGAGTCCGTCCTGGCTGACCGCGGCCGAATCGACGGACTGGTCAACAACGCCGGCGGGCAGTACCGTGCACCGCTGAAGACCATTACCACCAAGGGATTCGACGCGGTCGTCCGGACCAACCTCACCGGCGGTTTCATCGTCATGCGCGAGATCTACAACCGCTGGATGGTTGACAATGGCGGCACAATCATCAACATGATCGCCGATATCTGGCACGGCTGGCCCCACTTCTCGCACTCTGCCGCGTCCCGCGGCGGCATGTTCACATTGACCGAGTGCGCCGCCACTGAATGGGCGGAGTCGGGTGTGCGCGTGAACACCGTCGCCCCAGGCTCGATCGCGTCCAGTGGTTTGGACACCTACGATGCCAAGGATACCGAGTTCATCCAGAACGACGTCACCCCTGGCATCCCGCTACAACGATTCGGAACCGAGTCCGAAGTCTCGGCGGCCATCGTCTTCCTCCTCTCGCCGGCAGCAAGCTTCATCACCGGCTCCTGCATCCGCGTCGACGGCGGTGCCCCCAACGCCCGGCGCGGTTGGTGGGAGCTACAACCGATCCGCAACAACCAGCTTTACGACGGTTTCCACCGCTCATCAAGCCCTGCGATTCTCACCAAAGTGGTGGCGGACAAGTCATGAGGACCTCCCATAGCCACACGCAGGAGCAGCCAACACCTATGAGCAGCAGGTCGATCTCTGACTGCGGCGTCACCGTTCTCGGCGGTACCGCGGGCGTCGGACTCGAAACCGGCGCACAGTTCGCAGAACACGGAGCCCGCGTGGTCATGCTGGGCCGTAACCTGAAACGCGGTGAAGCGGCATGTCAAACGATTCGCGACCGAGCACCGACTGCCGACATCAGCTTCATCCAGGTCGACGCGACCGATCCGGCCGACGCCCTCCGGGCCGAAGCGGACGCCCGCGCGCACCTGGGCGACATCGACGTCCTGGTCAACACCACAGGGCCAAGCGAACCACCGCGGCTGCTCCACAACATCCCCATCCACAACATCAGGCCGCGCATCGACGAAGTCGTCCTACCACCACTGCACATGATGTACGCCGTCCTACCGGGCATGCGTCAACGACGAGCCGGAGCGATCATCAACGTTGCCTCCGACGCGGCCAAGGTCGCCACGCCCGGCGAGACCCTGATCGGAGCTGCTATGGCCGCCATCGTCATGTTCTCCAAGGCCGCTGCCCTCGAGGTCAAGCGCGAAGGTGTGCGCATCAACCTCCTCACGCCGTCGATCATCGCCGGCACCCCCGGCGCCGCCCTCATCGACGGTGAACCATTCAGCGCCAAGATGTTCGCCAAGGCCACCAGCATGGCCCACCTCGGTGTGGCTGAATCTTCTGACCTCGCGGCGATGGCGCTCTTCCTCGCCAGTCCCGCCGCACGGCGCATCACCGGCCAGGCGATCAGCATCAACGGCGGTATCTCCGTGGCGTGATGATCCCGGCCCCGCTCCGAATCCAAGCCGTAGCGCGGCAACTACCCATACCTCAGAAAGCATTCAAATGGGTTACGAGACACTCGAGCTGACCGTCGACGGCGGCGTGGCCAGCGTGGTGCTAAACCGCCCCGACGACGGAAATTCATTCAGCGCGGTGTTCTGTCGCGAGTTCGGTCACCTCGGAAACGAGTTGGCCAGTCGCCGCGATGTCCGGGTCGTCCTCCTGCGGTCGCGCGGCCGGTTCTTCAGCATCGGAGGTGACATCGGGATGTTCTCCCGCGACCTCGACGCCGCTTCCGCGGCGGTGCGTGACGGCACATCCGGTCTCCACATGGGACTGGCCCGGCTCCTGCGGATGGACGCGCCCATCGTCGCCTGCGTGCAGGGTACCGCCATGGGCGGTGCCGTATCGATCATCGCTAACTGCGACCTGGTCTACAGCGCGCGATCCGCACGCTTCGGAGCCGCCTACGCCCGGATCGGCTTCACCTGCGACCTCGGTGCGACCTCCGGGCTAGCGTCGCGAATGGGCATCGCGCGCGCACGACGATTTCTGCTGCTCGGTGAAGTGCTCGACGCCGACGAGGCGAAGCGCACCGGTCTCGTGGATCATGTGCTCGACGACGACGCGGTAGCCGAAGAGGCGTACAAGGCTACCGTCGAGCTCGGTCAGGGTCCCACGAGAGCCTACGGCGAGATCCGGCGTCTGCTCGCCCGCGCACTCGCCAATCCCCTTGAAGCCCAGCTCGAGGACGAGGCCCAGGCACTGGCCCGTGCCGCGGCCACCAGTGACGCACGCGAAGGCATCACGGCCTTCGTCGAGAAACGCACGCCACGCTTCCATGGCCAGTGAAGCGCGTAGTGATCTCAATTACGGAAGGACAGCAGGTATGTGGCTCTACTCTGAGATCAGAACACTGGGAGACATCCCGCGGCACTACTCGCGCATAACACCGGCCGCTCCCGCTCTCATCGGTGCCGACGGGCCGGTCTCCTGGTCCCAGCTCGATATCCGGTCGAACCAGATTGCCAATGTCGTCGCAGCGGCCGATGTCGTGCCTGGTGCCCGGGTGGCCCTCTTGGGCAAGAATTCAACGCGCTACTTCGAAATTCTGTTCGGTGTGAACAAAATCGGCGTGGCACTGCTTCCGCTGAACTGGCGGCTCGCTTTACCCGAACTGGTTGCCATACTTCAGGACGCGTCGCCAGATCTCTTCTTCGCCGACCGCGAATATGCCGACGTCGCGGAGAAGGCCATCGCTTCCAGCGGACTGCGCTGCCGCGTCATCGGCTACGACTCGACACGGCCAGGCCGCTCCGCGTTGGACGAACTGATGAGTGCGGCCAGCAGTGACGACCAAGTGGTCGACGTCAATCCCTGGCACACCGCGATCCTCATGTATACCTCCGGCACCACTGGAAAACCCAAGGGTGTGCAGCTGTCGCACCAGAGCTATCTCTATCTGCGTCTGTGCGAGCACCTGGAACCGTCGTTCAGCTACACCTCTGAGGACGTCATGCTCACCGTTATGCCACTGTTCCATGCGATGGGCGTCGGGCTGTCCCTGCAAGCGCTCTACAATGGTGCCGCGGTTGCCGTCTACTCTATGCCGGACCCGGGCAAATTACTTGCGCTCATTCAGCATGATCGACCTACGCTCCTGCCGCTCATACCGACCGTGATCCAGATGATGCTCGACCATCCCGACGCGGCCACCGCCGACCTGTCGTCAGTCCGCGTCGTTGTCTATGCTGGCTCACCCATTGGCCTCTCGCCGCTCAAACGCGCTCTCCAGGCGATGACGTGCGATTTCATCCAATTCTACGGTGCTACCGAGACCTGCGCCGGAGTCACCTTCCTACGGCCTGACCAGCACAGGCGTGGAATCAAACTGGAATCCTGTGGCAGCCCGTTGCCGCTGGTCGAGCTCAAAGTCGCCGACTCTGACGGGAACGAGGTCCCCGATGGGCAGGTCGGCGAGTTCTTGCTCCGATCGCCGTCACTGACCACCGGCTATCACAACCAACCAGATTTCACAGCCCATGCCTTCCGAGACGGCTGGTATCACACCGGAGACGCCGGTTACCGCGACGCAGACGGATTCTTCTACATCGTCGATCGCGTCAAAGACATGATCATAACTGGTGGTGAAAACGTTTATTCAACCGAAGTGGAGCAGGCACTCCAACAGATCAGCGGCGTCCAGCTCTGCGCGGCGATCGGCCTGCCGGACGCGAAATGGGGCGAGCGTGTGGTTGCCGTCGTAGTCCCAGAACCCAACGCAGTCCTGGTGGCAGAACAACTCATTGCTCAATGTCGCGAGCTAATTGCCGGATATAAGGTCCCGAAAGAGATAGTATTCGTTAGCTCATTACCGATAACTGCAAGTGGAAAAGTGATGAAAAGCGTCCTTCGGGACGAGATCATCGCTCAGACGTCCAGGTGAGGGAGCGTCTGCGCGATGGCTCTGTCGCACGGGTGAGTCCCCCCGAGTGGCGTAGATCGCCGGAATCTTGCTGACCGTCTGGAGTGTGTCGTTCCCGGACGAAAGAGGCCATCGCGCGTAGCTCTGTGTGAACCGACCAAAGTTGGCTCTTCTGACGTGTTAGTGGGTCGCTGATCGTCGATCAAGAACGGCGGCCGGGGAGGTCGATCTCGAGTCCGCCTCGGGTGAGGAGTGCCATGGCGATCAGTGCGTCGGACGAGTGGAAGCCGTAGGCACGGCGGGTGAGTTGGCGTAGGTGGGTGTTGGTGGCCTCGACGCGGGCGTTGGTGACGGCGTAGTCGAGGGTGTTGTGGATAGCGGTCAGTTGTTTCCGGACGGTCTCGCCTATCTTGACGAACTCGGGTATTCGGCAACGCGCCGCCCAGGCCAGCCAGCCCGCGAGGAGTTTCTTTCCTTTGTCTCTGCCGACTTTGAACACCTCTCTGAGCTGTTCCTTCAGCAGGTAGGCGGTATAGAGCTTCCGGTTGGTCTTCTGGATGGAGGCTACCGTGGTCCGCTGCTTCCCGGTCTGGTTCGCGGGGTTCTTCAACAGCGCCCACCGGGTACCTTTCAGGAGTTTCGCGTCCTCGCCGCGGCCGGCGGCTTTCAGATCGTTCACGGTACGACGGCGGACAGTGTCGACCGCGTCCGTGGCCCACGCCACGACGTGAAACGAGTCCATGCAACGTTTCGCCTGGGGGCAACGGGATTCGACGACTGTACTGATCCACTCGGCGGCGTCCGCCGACACTACTCTGATCTTTTTGGCGCGGTCGTCGCCGAGGAGGTCGAAAAATGCTTCCAAGGTTTCTTGGGAACGGCCTTCGCCGGCCCAGACGAGCCGTCCGGTGTCATGGTCGACGACGACGGTGAGGTAGCGGTGGCCTTTGCGGTGGGAGATCTCGTCGATGCCTATCCGGCGCAGCCCGTCGAGCCGGTCGACGGCGTCGGTGAGTTCGGCGACGACCCGGGTGACAATGGCGCCGACGGTGCGCCATGCCACCCTCATCAGTTCCGCGACCCGGTCTTTGGTCAGGTGTTTCACCAGCCAGGTACAGGCCTGTTCGAAATCACGGGTGAAATCCGACGACGGCCGTGCCCAGGGAACGGCGGCGACCACGACCTTGTGTTCCACCAAGGCGCAGCGGAAGGCGGCCGGCCGGGCCTCCCAGCGGGAGCGGTCGAAAGACCGCAAACCCGGTGGGCAGAAGGGTCATGCGGGTAAAGGGCTGAAGCCTGCGGCCGACCCGGACCGCACCGAGCAGGCCGACCCGCCGGCGCAGTGTTCGAGCTGCCGGGCGGATCTAGCTGGCGCCCGTGCGGCGGGGATGGGGTGGGCGCAGGTGTGGGACACCCCGCCGGTCGCCGTGGAGAAGGTGCACTATCTGCTGCCGCGGCGCCGGTGCGCCTGCTGCGGGAAGGTCACCACGGCGGCGGTGCCGTTCGCCCAGGCCGGGTCGGTGGTCTACGGGCCGAACGTGAACGCGGCGGCGGTGCTGCTGGCCTCGGAGGGCAACGTGCCGGTTGAGCGCACCGCGCGGGTGTTGGAGGCGCTGCTGGGTGCGCCGGTCTCGGGTGGGTTCGTTGCCCGCGCGCACGCCCGGCTGGCGGAGGCGTTGGAGGCGGCCGGTTTCGACGAGTCGATGACGACCGCGCTGCGGGCCGAGGAGGTGCTCTGTGGGGACGAGACCCCGGTCACCGTGCTTCGCACGGACGCCGACGAGAACGGGCAGCCCGCACCGGGCGCCCCGCACGTGGTCACCCTGCGCG
>NZ_CAAAFO010000059.1:10121-14170 GCF_900634715.1 Candidatus Protofrankia californiensis
ACTGGCAGCGGTGGGCGCATCAGTCCAGCAGGTGCTGCGCGAGGCCGCCGCCGCGGTCACCGAGGCCCTGGCCGCCGACCGCGGCCAGCTCGACCCGGACCTGCTCACCGGCCTGCGGGAGCGCTACGACACAGCTGTGGAGTGGGGACGGCTCACCAACCGGTGCCGCGACTGGGACGGGGACGGTAACCACCCCGGGTACACTCTCGCCCGGCGGCTGGCCGCCAAAGCCGAGCAGGTCTGGCTGTTTACGAGGAACTTCGCTGTTCCCTGGACCAACAATGCCGCCGAACAGGCACTACGAGGCCCGAAACGACATCAGGCCGTGTCCGGTTACTGGCACACCTTGACGACCCTGCGCCGGTACTGCCGCGTGCGCTCCTACCTCGTCAGTGCCCATAATCACGGTCTGCGCGCCATCGATGCCATCCATGCCGCGCTGGTCGGTGACCCCTGGCTACCCACCCCGGTGGCCGCCTGACACCCGCCGTCGACACGACACGGACGCTCGGGATGACAAACGATTGTGAGATCTTTGATTTCCAGGCTACCCCGTGAATGGACACCCCTCAGTGCCCTGGCTGACGAGCTCGGTTCTGTCTCGGTCATTCTTGAGCGGGCTGCTGAGAAGGGGCATCCGCTTGACGCGGATGTGAGCGTGCTCCTGCTCGGGGATGACGGGAAGGTTCGGTCGAACGACGATTTCGTCTTCTACAACCAGCCGTCTGGGGCGGCCGAAACTCCGGCCACCGACCGTCCTCGTTCGTCTTGTTCGCCAGAGCGTGTAGCCTTCAGACAGGTATCAAGATCATGAGCGTCGCGCCGCCCGCGCGGGGACGCTCCAGATCCTCTGTGCGGTGCGTTTGCGCAGGTAGTGGGCTAGATCAGGGTTCAAGTTCCATCCCCTCAGCTCCACATATGATCATAGCTGTAACCTGCAATGATCTCGTTTCGACAATTGTCGATCATGGATTTTTTCGGCCGTGTGTGCTCATACCATGATTGTCTTATATGACGTTCTGTGATGGTACTGTCGCGCTGGCGAAGTCCGCCGTCTCGGCTGCCGATCGGTAATGATCGAGTGATGCATCGACGTCGTGTCCGTCCGCCGGTTCCGATGTCGGAGTTCGCGGGGTTCCGCTTCCCGCCCGAGGAGAAGCGTGCTGGCGGTGCGCTGGTACCTGCGCTACGCCGGGTCCTACCGGGACGTCGAGGAGCTCCTCGCGGAGCGAGGTCTCGTCGTTGGCCACGTGACCGTCTACCGGTGGGTGTGCCGGTTCACCCCGCTGCTGATCGACGCGGCCCGGCCATGCGGACCGCCATCATGATCACGTCCGGCATGAGTTCTCGGCTGTGCGGGAACGTGTGACGCAGTGAGCGTAGCCGCACATGCCTTGGTGCATGGCGTACGTTGTGCGTACGCTGGTGGGGTGACGGGTGCGAAGGACGATCGGCTGCACCTTCGGGTGGAGCCGGCGCAGAAGGCGCTGCTGGAGGCCGCCAGCTCGGCCTCCGGGAGCACGGTGTCGGCGTTCGTGTTGAAGGCCGCGACCGAGGCGGCGGCCGACATTCTGGCGGATCGGCAGGTGTTCATCCTGGACGAGGCGGCCTGGCAGGCGTTTGACCATGCGTTGGACCGGCCGGCGTCCGAGGTGGCGGGGCTGCGGGAGCTGCTGTCGGCACCCACCGTGCTGGACCAGTCCGAGCCTGGCCAGGCCGGTCGGTGAGCGGTCGCCGGTTCGGCCCGGTCGAACCGGCGACCGCCAGCCATGTGCTGTCCGGGTTTGACTGCGGGTCGGCGGCGCAGTCGTCCTGGTTGACGGCGCACGCGTTGCAGGCGCACCAATCGGGCTCATCCCGGGTGTACGTGGTCACCGGCGCCGAGGACGGCGATCGGCGGGTGGTCGGCTACTACGCGCTGGCGGCGGGGTCGGTCGCGCCGACGCAGGCGCCGCGGCGGCTGACGCAGGGCGCGGGCCGCTACCACCAGCCGGTAGTCATCCTCACCCGGCTCGGTGTAGATCTGTCGGTCCAGGGCGCCGGGCTGGGCCAGGCCTTGGTGGTCGACGCACTGCGCCGCGTTGCCGCCGCCGGAGAGGTCATCGGAGTGCGGGCCCTGCTGATCCACTACGAGAACGAGACCGCCCGCGACTTCTACCTGCGCCTGGCGAAGTTCGAGCCCAGCCCCACCGACCCCATGCACCTGTTCCTCCTGATGAAGGACCTCCGCAAAGCCCTCGGCAGTACCTGACCAAGTCCATGCGGTCCCGATTCGGAGGCGACACGTGATGGTCCGCCGACCGCCGACCGCCGACCGCCGGTCGGTCACCGGCGCCGCGTTCTGACGACTCCTGGGGGACCGCGACCAACGGCGCTGTCGACGCGCTGACCGACGGCGCGGTCCGGCATCTGTCATACGGGAGCAGTGTCGGTGCAGGTAGACGGCCTGCCGGGCGCGATAGCGAGGGCGATGACCGGTCCGGGCAGGGTGGGATGGCGGTTCGTATTGTGGTCACTCAGGTCCACCACTCAACGTGACGAACCATCCGACCTGCATAAACATAAATAGGTCTCACCTATAGGTCGGGTGTGTTTGTGGCCCAGGAACGAGCAGGTCAGGGCGCTCAGGGAACGGTTCGAGCCCAACCTGGCTCTGGAGCAATCGATTACGGCAGGTAGTGGTGCGGTCCGGCCAGCGCGCGGCCCGTAGACGGCAGGCGTGCTGTGGCACTGGCCGCGCTCGTCCCCGGCGCTGGCAGGTACGTCATCACGGATCAGTCCGGGACGGGGTCGGACTTGGTGCGCATACATGGCTCGCCGGGCGTGCAGCCGTACGGTGTCCGCGGAGAGTGCATGGTCGCGACGCTGACGCGGCTTCACCTGGCCACGAGGCCGGAGGCGTTCCCCACGCCGGTGAACGGCGGCTGCGGACGTGCGACTGTGGGCGGCAGCCGGAGGTGCGTGCTGAACCCGGTCGTGTTCACGCGGACGTGTTCGTGGTTTTCAGCGGTCCTTGTCCCGCTCGGTCGCGAACGCGCCGGCTTGCTCCGCGCGCACGATCAGGTTGGCCAGCGCCTCCACCGCTCTTCGTCGCTGCTCGGGGGCCATGGTCACGGTCTCGATCCGGTCCACGACCAGAGGACGGGCGACGGGTTTTCGCCGGATCGTCCGAGACGTCCCGGTCTTGGCATCGTCGATGGGTTCGCTGTTCTTGACGCCGGTGCCGTCCTGGCTGTGCTCGGGGTCCCTCCTCACGCGCGTCACCTTCCTCGGGCCCTATGGTCCGATCGGCCCCCCGGCGCACCCAACTGCCGCTACAGACGATGTCCTGCGCGACCACACCGTCGTCCCTTCCGTCGGTTCACGTTCGGGCGCCAGCGAGCCTTGAGGTACTTGGGTACCATGGTCTGAGAGGAGGGATGGCCATGACGACCGTCGGCGCCCGCCGCCAGGCGCCTTTGAAGATCGATCCAGCGACGGACGAGCTGATCTCGCAGGCCGCGCACTTCCTGGGCATGTCCAAGAAGGACTTCGTCGCCGAGGCGGTCAGGGTCTATCTCGAGCAGCGCCGTGAGGAGGTTCGCCGGGGGATGGTCGCGTCGATGAAGATCCTCGACGGCTCGCTCACCGCCTCCGTCACCGCGCTGACTGGCTTGTCCGCCGAGCGGATCGAGCAGCTCGGCGGAGTTGGCGACTGGAACGAGTGAACGGTGCCGGTCCGCCCGACGCTTCGCTGCCTGCGAGAGGACCTGCACCTGCCGATCCCGCAGGCCCGCACCCCGCTCGACCAGATCGACCACCCGCTGCTGATGAAGGCCAGCGAGCAGTTCGCCGACCCGGACACCCCACACGAGCGGATCCGGGCCATCGACGACGCCGTCCTGTTCAAAGTCAAGGTTGGCCGGTGGCGTGGCGCCGTCTTCGCCGACGAGCCCACCGCCGAGGTCCGCGATTGGCTGGTCGCGGCCGGCATCCGCGAGGAGGGCTCGCCCGACGACTTCTACACAGCCCTGCACACCCAGGCCCGCGCGGCCCGGCAGCGTTACAAC
>NZ_CAAAFO010000059.1:14447-15715 GCF_900634715.1 Candidatus Protofrankia californiensis
GCGTCAGGTCCACACCCCGTGACTTGTGCGAACGGGCCGCGGAGATCGCAATAAAGATCTATAACTGCCTCTGGTGTTGCCGGGGTGTTGCCATTGCGACGGCAACCACATGTCACACTTTCGATCACGGTCACAGGCCGTGAAATCTGAAGATCGGCGACACGGTCGGGTCGCGGGACCGATGCGGCTTCCCGGCTGCGTCCGGTGTGTGGCAGCCTGGTGACGGCGAAAGGGGAATCCACGCGATGAGCCGGTATGCCTACGACCCCGGCCGGCGTGCGCTCCTCGTCTCCTGGGCCACCGGAACGGGGGACCTGGCCGCAACCGTCGCCGCGCTGCCTGCGGCCACCGCCGAGGGCGACGCCCTGCGGCTGGCCGAACAGCTGACCTTCCTGGCTGCCGCGGCGTGGCGCACCTACACCCATCCGGCCAGCGCCACCCCGAGTCTGCGTGTCGGCAGCGAAGGCTGGCGGCGTGACAGCGACCGGAAAGCGTTCGCGGACGTGCGTGCCGCGATCCGCCACCCCCACCTGCCCCGCAACGGCACCGTGTTGCAGTCCTACGTGGTTGTTGACGAGGCCGCGCACCGGGTCGGCCGCGCCCTCCACCCGATCGGCAGCCAGGATCTCACCGAACGGATCCTCGCCGATGTCTCCGCTGAACTCGACGCCGTCGAGCAGGCCGAACGCGGCGACCTGGTCGGACGGGCCCGCCAGGCCATCGCGTTGACCCGCGCCGACGCCTCTCCCATCCAGGTCGCCGCCGCCGACGAGATTCTGGCCGACAACCCGTTCGGCGACACCCGGCTGTTCACCGAGGTGGACCCCACCGCCGCGGCGGTCGCCGCCGCCCACTGGCTGCACGCCGCCGCCACGGTCACCGCACACCACACCGGCCTCGGCCCCACCCAGGTCCTCATCGAGGCGGACAACATCGAGGCGCTTCCCCACGAAAGCCCTACCGTCGTCCTTGAGCGCATCGCAACCGGGCAGACGGCCCGCCACGCCGTCCTCACGCTGATCGCCGATGCCATGACCGTCGCCGAAGGCGCCATCCCCGACCTCGACGCGTTCCTCGCCGAGGTGGAGGACGCACACGAGTGCGCCGACGCGCTCGGGGAACCCGGCGGCGGACTCCGCGACGCGCGGATGCCGCAGCGCCTCACGCCGTTGGACCCTGCCCGGCCCGCCACCGACCTCCTTGAAGATCTCCTCGCTGGTGTCCGCGGCTGCTGGCTGCTCTACCGCGACTCCAGCGACATCCCGGAC
>NZ_CAAAFO010000059.1:16329-17049 GCF_900634715.1 Candidatus Protofrankia californiensis
CCCCGGGGAGCAGCCGTGACCGTAGCTGGTTATCTTTCTTTCCGGTCGTGCTCGACCGCATCACCAGGTTGTTCGCCCGCCGGGCATCGACATGGTGGGCGTCCGGCAGCAGTTCGTCGAGGACCTTTTGGGTAGGCCGCAGCCTGGTCGGTGGTCGCTTCGACCGGTCTGTGGCCATGGACAGGGCGCGGGTGGAGAACCGCCGTGCTGCGGCCAGATCGCGGTGGTCGGCATCAAGGACGTCGATGACCTAGCCGCACGGGTCGACCGCCCGATACAGATAGATCCACCTGCCCGAGACCTTCACGTACGTCTCGTTGACAAACCACCGATCCCCAGGAATGTGCCGGCAAGGCCGGGCTGCATCGATCAGCAGCGGGGTGAACCGCTGCACCCACCGGCAGACGGTCACATGATCGACGGCGAGACCGCGTGTGGCCAGGAGCTCCTCGATTGACTGATTATCAATCAAGTGTCACGGTATGGGGGAACCCGAGTGGCGTCAACCCGTCGAAGTCATGACGCACCCCATCCGACGCAGCATCGATCGATGCTTAGCCAAATGAGGAAAGGCAGAGTTCGTTGACCGCTTCTACCGAAGGACCCCGGCCATGAGTGCGGTCCAGCTTCGTGGCGCACGCGTGCTGATCACCGGCGCATCGAGCGGGATCGGTCGCGCCCTCGCCATCCAGCTGGCAAGTGAAGGTGCCGTGTTGGCAC
>NZ_CAAAFO010000059.1:17348-18957 GCF_900634715.1 Candidatus Protofrankia californiensis
CCGCCGCGGAGCTCGGCCCGCGCGCCATCTCAGAGTTGGGCGGCGGGATCGACGTCCTCGTGAACAATGCCGGCAGCAGTCTCACCGGCGCCCAGACCCGGATCGCGGATTCCGACGCGGCCCGGTCGGTGTTCGAGACGAACGTGTGGGCGCCGCTGGCTCTCACCGCCGCGGTGATCCCGGCGATGCGTGCGGCCGGGCGCGGGATGATCGTGAATGTCACCTCCACGATCCAGGCCGTGCCGATCCCGCTTCTCGGCTACTACGCGGCCTCGAAAAGCGCGCTGGCACAGGCCACCCGCTCGTTACGCCTGGAACTCGCGGGAACCCCCATCCGTGTCTTGGAGGTCGTGCCGGGCGGTACCGACACCGCGCTGCGCGACATAGACGAACTCCCGTGGAAGGGCACCGCCCCCAAGACTCTGCCGCCGATCTCGCCCGAAGCGATGGCCGCTGCGATGGTGCGCGCGATCAGCCGTGGCAATAACCGGCTCGTGCACCCCGCCTACTCACTCCTACCGGTTGAGCTCCCGATCGTCGGACGCCTGGTGGCCACGCTCGCTGGCGCTCGCGTCGACACCCTCGGCGCGCTCGACCCCATCGACCAGCTGTTTCACCGCAAACCCGGCCCGGAGACAGCCCGATGACCGAGCGCAGCACCCACAGCATCGGGCCGTCCGGAGCCGACCCCCTTAGCCTGTCAGCGTGCCCATGACCATTACCCGCCCCACCGCGGTGGATCGGCGGCGGATGCTGGTGCAAGCCGCGCGGAAGCTGTTCGCCGAACGTTCCTACGAGAAGGTCACCACCGCCGAGATCGCCAAGGTCGCTGGCGTCGCCTACGGGCTCATCGCGCACCACTTCGAGAACAAGCGCGGGCTCTACCTGGCCGTCATGCGCGAGATCGCATACGAACTGTCCGCCAACCAGGAATTACCCCCGCACGGGAACACCCTGCATGAGCAGATCCGGCACGCACTCACCAACCACGTCACCTACATCGACCGAAACGCCACCGGATTCATCGCCATCATGCGCGGCGGGCTGGGTGCGGATCCCGAGATGCGCACGATGATCGACGAACTCCGCTGGAATGGCGCACAACGGATCCTGCGCCACCTCGGCGTCACCGATCCGGTCCCAACATTGTTGCGCACCACCATGCGCGGATGGGTCGGTTACTTCGACGAAATCGTGATCGACCGCCTCGAGTACCATGACATCAACGTTCTCACACTGGTCGAACTCGCGGCCACCAACCTCGTTACCTCGCTACGGACCGCCATACACCTCGACCCGCAGACAGGTCTAGACCCGGCGGTCATCGACATCATCGAGAACGCCTATCAAGGTCGATAGCTCGCGTAGCGGTCCGAATCCCGCCCCCCGAAGCGGCAGACCCGGTCGAGAGGATCCGGGCAGGGCAAGAAATGCGGTACGACGCTCCGCGCAGACCCCTGGACGCGTCCGCTCGCCGGCTCGGACGTCGCATGGGACCGCGGATTGGAAAGCTTCAAACCGGTAGGCAACACAGCCACCAACCACTCACCGGCTCTGCCAGGCACTGTTTCATCCGTCGGGACCGGCCGATCTTAACCGCAAATCTTCC
>NZ_CAAAFO010000059.1:19226-27069 GCF_900634715.1 Candidatus Protofrankia californiensis
CCCCCGTCGACGGGAAGACCTGCGGTCAAGATCGTCGATAATCGACGAATGCAACAGCGCCGGTCGAAGTCACCACCGACCAGGCCGCCGCCTACCCGAGGGTGCTCGACGAGCTGCTGCCCGCCGCCCAGCACAGTGATGCCCGGCGGGCGAACAACCCGATCGAATCCGATCACAGCCAGCTGAAAGCAAGACTCCGGCCGATGCGTGGGTTGAAACGCTTCCGCTCCGCCCAGAGGGTCAGTTCCGGGCATGCGTTCGTGTAGAACATCCGCCGCGGCCACTACGAACTCGCCGTCGAGGCCGACCCACACCTGCGGGCGTCGGCTGCCTTCACCGAGCTCACCCTGGCGGTCTGATCAACATTCAGGCGGGGTCCGCCATGTCTTGCTTCCCCATAACGCAACAGACTCCCTCGAGATGGCCGGGCGTAGGTGGGCCGGGGTCGACCACGACGCACCCGCTGGCACCCGCTGGCACCCGGTGCGCGCAGGATCCAGGTGTTCGTCCCGTCCAAGGTCATCGGGTCGGGGTTGGGCGCCAGAAGCACCGACGCGAACGACGTCACCCGCCGCAGCGCCACCAATCCGTTCACGTGCCCGGACCTGGGAGACCCGGTGTGGAGTCGTAGCCGTCGTCGTGGGGGAGGAGCAGGCGGGCTTCCCCGTCACGGACGAGGATCCTCGGCCGCACCGGACGGGTGTCCCGGATGCGCGCCGCCGCCAGGACGGCTGCGACGGTGTCATGCTCAGCCAGTTCCATGAGCGTGTGCACGGTCGGTGGCATCATCGCCAGCCGTCCCGCCAGGTGCTCGGCGAGTGCCGCGCCTGGCGGCATCCACAGCATCCGGTCGGACTCGCCGGGTATCGGCCGGGTTCGCTGTTCGGCTGGCATCGATGCGACGAAGAACCGGGTGTCATATCGGCGGGGTTCTATCTCGGGAGTCACCCAGCGCGCCCACGGGCGCAGCAGGTCGACACGCAGGCCCAGGCCGCGGCGTGCCAGTAACGAGGCCATGCTGAGCTGGCGGCCTTCCAACGCGAGGCGGTCGGACTCCCAGCTGGGGTCGGTGACATCGGCGACGGTGTCCGTGTCGGGGCCGGCGAGTAACACGCCGCTCTCCTCGAACGTCTCCCGCACTGCGGCGCACACCAGGGCGCGGGCCAACGCCGGCTCGGCACCGAGGGCCTGGACGGTGTCCACCTCGGGGGTGCCGAACCACCGCGGTTCGGTACTGACATCGGCCGGGTCCACCGTCCCGCCGGGAAAGACGTGCATGCCCGCGGCGAAAGCCATCGTCGACACCCGGCGCAACAGGCAGACCTGTACGCCTGTCCCGCTCCCGGTATCCTGTATCAGCGCGACGGTGGCGGCATCGCGTGTCGGAGCCGGTTGGTCGTGGCCCGGGCGGAAGGCAGCCGCTCGCTGGGCAAGCGCCGGCGGCACTCGCTGTCGCAACGCGGTCAGCAGATCCTGAGTCGGCCTGCCCGTCAGATCAGCCATTCGACACATGTTAATGCCGTGTCAGGCGACATCCGCCTTGTTGCGTCACGCCCGGCCGGCATCGTCCCCCGCGCCATTCCCGTCAGATCGCTGCGTGATCCGTCGGGTCCCCGGCCGCTCCGCGCTGCACGCAGACCCCGCTCGCTTAGTGCAGCGTTCCTCAAAGGCGGTAGATAAAACAGCGTCGCGGGGTGCTGAGCGGTGGGGCCGGACGTCCCCAGGCCCAGGGTTTCGCGCGGGTGTTGAGCTGCGCGGTCGTGGTACGGGTGGCCTGGTCGATCTCGCCGGGGTCGGTGAGCGACTGCCCGGCCAGCCCGACCCGGCGGAAGATCCCTCAGCAGCCTTCCTACAGGGTCAGCCAGCAGACGCCCACCGGGATGAACACCTGCCGGATCCGGGGATTGGGACAAGCTCCACCACAGAAGACTCGCCATGGCGAGTGCGGCCCTATGACGCACCTCCGACGGTGAGCCAGGGCCCGTGGTCCGGCTTCAGTCGGCGGTGACCGCCGCGGCCGGGCTGTGTGCGGCCAGATCGCCGTCGAGGTGGTCGGGTAGGTCCCGGTCGGTGTGGTCGGCGTGGAACAGGGCCTCGGCGAGCAGACGCTTCACATGCACGTCGGCTGCCGAGTAATACACGAACGTCCCTTCACGGCGGCCACGGACGATCCCGGCGAGGCGCAGCTTAGCGAGGTGCTGGCTGACGGCCGTGGGAGCGGCGCCGACCAGTTCTGCCAGGCAGGCGACGGATGACTCACCTTGCAGCAACGCCCAAAGAATCTTGATGCGCGTCGGATCCGCGAGCAGTCGGAAGCCCTCGGCGGCGAGGTGAACCTGCTCGTCGTTGGGCATCTGGAAATCCGGCAGCGCGGTGTGCACCGCTGAATTCTATCGCAGACCTTCCTGATCATCTGCCTGACTGCCTGGCTGCCTGACTGCCTGACTGCCTGGATACCTGCATTGATATGCATGTAGTCTGCGTGGCGTGACGACAGACGTGCCGGAAATCCCGGCGCCGAGCATCTCGCCGCCGGGAATCCGACGGCCGCCCTTGCCCGTGGCAGGCGGCCGGGTGTGGGCGCTGGCGGAGGTGCGATGGGCAGCGGCTGCGGTGTTGGTGTTCGCCGCTGGTGGGGCGGCCCAGCTCGCCGGGGCCCTGGCGGCCGTGTGGTGGGGGCTGTATCTGGCCTGCTATGCCTGCGGCGGCTGGCAGCCGGCTGTGGCGGGAGCGCGGGCGCTGCGGGAGCGGACCCTCGACGTGGACCTGCTGATGATTGTCGCCGCGTTGGTGGCGGCCGGGATCGGACAGGTCCTCGACGGCGCGCTGCTGATCGTCATCTTCGCCACCTCTGGCGCGCTGGAGGCCGTGGCCACCCACCGCACCGCGGACTCGGTGCGTGCCCTGCTCACCATCGCGCCGGAGCAGGCCCTCCGGCTACGCCCGGACGGTGGGCAGGAGTTGGTCGACACCGCCGACCTGCGGGTGGGTGATGTGGTGCTGGTACGCCCAGGTGAGCGCATCGGTGCCGACGGCGAAGTCACGGACGGGGCCAGCGAGGTCGACCAGGCAACCATTACTGGCGAGCCGCTGCCGGTGGCCAGACAGCCCGGCGACGAGGTGTTCGCCGGCACGCTCAACGGCACCGGGATGCTGCGGGTGCGCGTGACGCGGCCCGCGGCGGAGTCGGTGCTCGCGCGCATCGTCACTCTGGTGGAGCATGCCTCGGCGGCGAAGGCTCGTACCCAGCTGTTCATCGAGAAGGTCGAGCGGCGCTACTCCGTCGGCGTGGTGGGTGCCACCGGGGTGCTGTTCGTCGTGCCGCTGGCCTTCGGCGCGGCGTTGCAACCGACGCTGCTGCGGGCGATGACGTTCATGATTGTCGCGTCGCCGTGTGCGGTGGTGCTGGCGACGATGCCGCCGCTGCTGTCCGCGATCGCCAATGCCGGCCGCCACGGCGTGCTGGTGAAGTCCGCCGTCGTGATGGAACAACTTGGGCAGACCGGCGTCGTCGCGTTCGACAAGACGGGCACCCTGACCGAGGGGACCCCCTATGTCGCCGAGATCCATCCCGTCCGCAATGGCGGATTATCCGCGGATGAGCTGCTGCGCCTGGCTGCCGGTGCCGAACATCCCAGCGAACACCCCCTCGCGGCGGCGGTGGTGGCCGCCGCCCGCGAACGCGGCCTGTCCGTCCCACCCGCCGAGACCTTCACCTCCACACCCGGCCGCGGCGTGTCCGCGGTGGTCGAGGGCCACCGGGTGCAGGTCGGCAACCCGGCGCGGATGGCCGACCTGCACCCGGCGCTGTGCGGATCCTCGGCCGTCGAGCAGGTGACCGCCGCGGTCGGTGCGGCGCAGGCTGCGGGACGCACCGTGGGGGTGGTCGTGGTCGACGGTGTGCCCGTCGGGGTCCTCGCGCTCGCCGACCGCGCCCGTCCGCACGCCGCCGCCACCGTCACGGCCCTGACCACGCTGACCGGACGCTGCCCGGTGCTGCTCACCGGCGACAACCCTGCCGCCGCCGGCCGCCTGGCCGCCGAGATCGGAATCGAGGAGGTTTTCGCGGGTCTGCTCCCGGATGACAAGGTCACCCGGGTCCGTGGCCTGCAGGCGAGCGGGCAGCGGGTGCTTGTGGTCGGCGACGGCGTCAACGACGCGCCCGCCCTGGCTGCGGCGGATCTCGGTGTGGCGATGGGCCGCGGCGGTTCGGATCTGGCGGTGGAGACAGCCGATGCGGTCATCGTTCACGACGACCTGAGCACCCTGCCTGCCGTCATCGATCTGTCCCGCCGGGCGCGGCGCCTGGTGGCGGCGAACCTGGTCATCGCCGCGGGCTTCATCACCGCTCTGGTCGCCTGGGACCTCCTGGGCAGCCTGCCCCTGCCACTGGGCGTTGCCGGTCACGAAGGTTCCACCGTCCTCGTCGGGCTCAACGGCCTACGGCTGCTCCACAGTCGCGCCTGGCGCACCGGCGACCACACCGACACGGCGGGAACGCCGCCCGCCTGAGGTGCCGTGCCGGTTCGCCGACGACAGCGACCGACCTCCCTCGATCGGCACCGGTAGTCGCGGGCCGTCTGCGAGTGCCTCCGTTGCCTGCGTCAGGGCCGTGTTTGACGGGGTAAGGCATGCCTGTTACGGTCACGCACCAATAACGATAACCATTTCAGTTTTCATCATGTGGTGTCCGCCTGCGGGCGCACCGATGGGGAGGACGGGAGCGCTCTGTTGACTGTCGGCCAACCCATACGGCTGAACGGCATGTCCCGATCGCCGGGGGAGACCGGTGGGGCAGCGCGGATGAGCTCTGTCGCGACGCTCGGTCCGGCGCGTCGCACCACACCCGTCGCCGGCCCGGTGTCGCGGACCGCTCGTGGTCCACGAGGCACGTTTCTGATCACTGTCGTTGCCCTGGTGGCGGCGACCCCGATCGTTCTGGTCGCCGCCATCAGCGTCGGCGCGGTGTCGATCTCGCCCATTGATGTGTGGTCCAGCGTCATCGGTCACCTCGTCGGCGGCGGGGGTCACGCCTCGGCCGTCGACGATCAGATCATCTGGCAGATCAGGACACCGCGGGTGCTGCTGGCGTTCGTGGTGGGGGCGGGCCTGGCTGTAACGGGCGTCGTGCTGCAAGCGGTGGTTCGTAATCCGCTGGCCGACCCGTACGTGCTGGGAGTCTCCGCCGGAGCGTCGGTCGCGGCGGTCGCCGTGCTCACCCTGGGCGGGATCGCGACAACGGGGCTGTTGTCGGCCCTCGGGGTTTCAGGCGCCGCTTTCATCGGCGCCGTCGTCACCCTGGGTCTGGTGATCGCGCTGGGGCAGCGGCAGCGTCAGCTGGACCCCAACCGTCTGCTGCTCGCGGGGACAGCGCTGTTCTACCTCTTCCAGGCGGGCACGAGCTTCCTGCAACTACGGGTCGGGTCGAACCAGCTGGCCGCGGTGCTGTTCTGGTTGCTCGGGACGGTATCGGGAGCCGATTGGCACAAGCTGGGACTACCCACGTTCATCGTCACGGTGGCCACCCTGTGGCTGGTGACACAGGCCCGACACCTCAACGCCCTCCTGCTCGGGGACGAGGCCGCCGCCTCGTTGGGTATCTCGGTCAGCCGGCTCCGCGCCCAGCTGCTGGTCATCGCTGCGGCACTCACAGCGGCGGTCATTGCCGTCGCGGGGGGCGTCGGATTCGTCGGCCTCGTGGCGCCGCACTGCGTGCGTCTGCTCATCGGATCGGACCATCGCCGCCTGCTCCCGGTGGCGGCACTGCTCGGCGGAGTATTCCTCGTCCTCGCCGATCTAATCGGCCGCGTTGTGGCCCGACCGCTGGAACTGCCACTGAGCATCATCACCGCCGTGGTCGGGGTGCCTTTCTTCCTCGTGCTGCTGCGCCGGTCGGGGCGGATGGGGGGCGTCGCGTGATGCGACTTCGCCTGGATGGCGTGGGCGTGCGAATCGATGAAGCGCAGATCGTCCATGACCTGACCATCGACTGTCCGCCCGGCGCGTTCGTCGGTCTCGTCGGCCCGAACGGCAGCGGGAAGTCGACTGTGTTGAAAACCGTCTACCGGGCGGTGCGCCCGAGCACCGGGGCGGTCCTTCTCGACGAGACGGATCTGCTGCGGGACCTCACACCGCGCCAGTCCGCGCAGAAGGTCGCCGCGTTGACCCAGGAGCATCCCCACGGTTTCGACTTCACCGTTCTCGAAGTCGTCTCGGCGGGGCGGACACCGCACAAGAATGCCTGGAGTCTTATGTCACGGGCCGATCATGAGATCATCTCTGCTGTTCTCGATACCGTCGGTATGACCGCACACACCGAACGGACGTTCACCTCCCTGTCGGGCGGTGAGAAGCAGCGGGTCCTGCTCGCGCGTGCCCTCGTCCAGGAACCGTCGGTGCTCATTCTGGACGAGCCGACCAACCATCTCGACATCAGCACACAGCTGAACCTCCTGGAACTGGTGCGCTCGCTCGGGATCACAGTGCTGGCCGCGCTGCACGATCTCAACCTCGCGGCGGCATTCTGCGACCAGCTCCACGTCCTGCACAACGGCGTCATCGTCCGCGCGGGATCCCCCCGGGAGGTACTGACTCCCGATCTTATTGCGGAGGTTTTCAGGGTGCACGCTCATTGCGGTACCCATCCGGTGACCGGGCGTCTCCATCTTGCTTTTTCCAGCTTTCCCGCCGGCGCTGACCAGGCGGCAGCAGAATTCGAACTCGTCAAAGAAGGAAGCATATGAAAATCGCCTCCGCGTCGAAGGTCGTGGTTGCCCTGCTGCTGGCTTCCGCTGTCGGCCTCGCAGCCTGCGGATCCGACTCCACCACCGGGAAGGACAGCATCGCGGGACCAGCCCCGGCGGGGGCAACGGCCGGTGCCGGTGCCGCCTACCCGGTGGACGTCCAGAACTGCGGCCGCACCCTGCACTTCGACAAGGCTCCGACGCGCATTGTCTCGGGCTGGACGACCAACACCGAACTCCTGATCGCCCTCGGTGCGACAGACAGGATCGTCGGCCAGTACAACACCAGTAGCGGCACACCCTCGGCGCAGTACGCCGACACGGAGAAAAGGGTGCCGACGCTGAGCACATCCGCTCCGACCCGGGAGGCGCTCCTGGCGGCACGGCCCGATCTGATCTATGCGGACGGCTCCTATCTTTTTGACGGGCAGCAGTTGCCGACCATCAAGGATCTCAATGCCCAGGGCACCCAGGTGATGATCCTCAGTGGCTTCTGCACCGATGACGCCAGCAAGGCAAAGGTGCGCGACGTCGTCACGGACCTGACGGCACTGGGCACGATTCTCGGGGTCACGAGCAGGGCCGACGAGATCAAAGCCGACATCGACAACCGCCTGCGGCAGGTTGCCGCACAGGTCACCGGAAAGACTCCGGTTCCAGTAGCGATGATCAGCACCTTCAACGGGACCATCTACACCTATGAAGGGGTGTACAACGACATCGCGCAACTCGCCGGAGCGACGAACATCTACGCCGGTATCCTGCCAGCAGGCAAGTACTACGGCCAGCTCTCGGTCGAGGACATCACCAAGAAGAACCCCGGCACCCTCGTCTACCTGCTCAGCGGCAGCGAATCCGAGGACACGGCTCGCAAGTATCTGACGACGGCCCTCCCGACGCTGGAGGCGGTCAGGAGCAACCATGTGATCTTCCTGCCGCAGACTCATTCGACCAACCTCAGCGGCGTCGACGAGGTTGTCAAGCTGGCCGCCGCTCTGCATTCCTGACGATGACAGCCCTGTGATGAACGCGGTACCAATGTTCCGGCTGTTCCTGGTGAGCCGCGCCGTTTCGTGGGTCGGGACGGCGATGACACTGGT
>NZ_CAAAFO010000059.1:27320-30360 GCF_900634715.1 Candidatus Protofrankia californiensis
GCTGCCGCGGGCGTGCTGGCCGGTCTTGAAGCAGTGCCCTATCTTGTCCTCGGGCTGCCGGCGGGTGCGCTGGTGGACCGATGGGACCAGCGACGCACGCTGATGCTCACCAGCTTCTCCAGCGGCCTGGTGATGGCAAGCATTCCCCTTGCGTCCTGGGCCGGGATCCTGACGACACCGCACCTGTTCATAGCCGCGGTCGGTGTTTCGTCTATCTTCGTGTTCTTCGACGCTGCCGGTTTCGGTGCTCTGCCGGCCATCGTCGGCCGCGACGCGGTCCCCGGAGCGACCGGAGCGATGGTGTCGGTGAGCACCGTGGTGAACCTGGTCGGGCCAGCTGTCGGCGGTGTCGCCGCGACCACCCTGGGCGCGGCGGGCGTCCTCGCGCTGGACGCGCTCAGCTATGTGCTCGCCGCGGTCCTGCTGACCCGGGTGCGCTGGACCGTGGAGCCGACCACCGGCAGCGCTGATGACGAAACCACCGACGACGGCACAGCCACCGGCCGACGGCGGGTCACCAGAACCCGCCGTGACATCGCTGAAGGGCTCCGGTACATCTGGGATCACCGCGTCATCCGGACGCTGACACTGCTCGGGACCGGCGCCAGCATCTCCGGCGGTGCGGTCAGCGGCCTGCTGGTCGTCGTCGCGGTTGAACAGTTCGGTCTTGCCGACGACGACTCCCGGATCGGACTGCTCTACGCTGCCGCGGCCTTCGGCACGCTGATCACCAGTATCTTCCTCAGCCGCATCCAACAGCGAGCCCCCACCGGTCTGATCACGCTGTGTGCACTCGGGGCCAGCTGGCTCGCGCTGATCTGGTGGTCGCGGAACACGGTATGGCTGCTGGGGCTGGGGATCCTCATATTGTGGCAGGCAAGTAACTCTCTGGTCATTCTCAACGGCATCGTCGTCCGGCAGGCCGTGACACCCCAACGCCTGCAAGGTCGGGTCAACACCACGGCACGGATGATCGCCTGGGGTGGAACGCCGTTCGGCGCCATGCTCGCTGGCGTGCTGGCTGAAGCCTGGGACATCCGGACAGCCCTGCTCGTCACCTCGTCGGGTGTCGGTGTGGCGCTGGCGATCGGAGTCGGGACGAACCTGCGCCGCACCGGCAAGCTTGC
Organism: Candidatus Protofrankia californiensis; assembly: GCF_900634715.1. Classification (GTDB taxonomy): domain Bacteria; phylum Actinomycetota; class Actinomycetes; order Frankiales; family Frankiaceae; genus Protofrankia; species Protofrankia californiensis. The sequence goes on from NZ_CAAAFO010000059.1 coordinate 28,448, forward strand.
GGACCTCATCGGAGCGCGGGAGATGTCGGCGCCTGGAGCGCCCGCTGAACGCAATGACCAGCCGCTCACCGGAGCTCACACCGCAGTGGCACCCGAATAGCACTTCTCCGCACTACTTCCGCGTTACGCCGGAACATGCTACGGTCTTAATCGTAATGAAAACGGTTATCGTTATGGAGAGGAGGTGGTCATGGAGGAGATCTCTTTCGAGGTGCTGACCGAGGAAGCGGTCCTCGCTGCCCCGCAGGACCCGACCACCCATGCCCTGGTGCAGAACCCGTTCGCGTGGGACGAGGAGAAGTAGTTCGCTGAACCGAAGGCGGTGAGCTACTCCTGGCCGTGGTCGCCGGTGGATATCCGCATCTCCCCGCGGCGCCGGCGACCACGGTGCCTGACCGAGGCCATTTGAGGCATCCGGCTACGCGAAAAGTACTGATAGTCGCGCAGTCTTTGGCCTACTGCGCTTGAAGAAAGGCACTCACGTGTTCGCGCCGGGTCATCATCTGTACCGAAGCGTCGACGGCAGTTGGCGTTACAGCGCACCCGGAGACGTCTTTGTTCGAATCGGCGGTGACGACCGGCTGCTCACGCTGGTACAGCAGCTCGAAGCCGGAGTCCCGGATGTGAGCGTTCCTGAGGCTGATCGGGTCGGCGTCGAGCGAATCATCGCTGCACTGACCGAACGCGGCGTGCTCGTGGATCCGGATCACAGCCTGCCCGTTCCAGCGGGTTGGAAAGTGCACATAGAAGGCGACGGTCCTCTCCCCGAGAAACTCCTCGAACTTCTCGACGAAGCCGAATGCACGGTGGGTTGCGTGGACGAACACGTGGTGGCTCGATCGGATGTCATCGTCAGCTGTGCGCAGTGGCTGCCGGACGCCCGATGGTGCCAGCTGGACAGCTGGTGCACGGAACACCGAACGCCGTGGCACGGATGCTATGCCGAGGGCACCATGTTCGTCCTCGGGCCTTTGTCGATCCCGGGGAGAACCGCGTCCTACCGGGACACCAGGGGCCGTCGACTCGCCGCGGCCGCACTACCCGACGAACTGATCGCCCACTGGGCATACCTGGACTCCGACGCGGTCAAACCGGCCGTGCGATTCACCCCGGCAGCCGTGCCGGTGCTGGCCGGTCTGCTCGCCGCGGATCTGCTGGCGTTGGCCGCGGGCGCCGGCGTCCCCAGCGAGGGCCACCAGCTCGTCATCGACCTCGCCACGCTCTCGATCACCCGCCATCGGGTACTTCCCCTGCCCGAACTTGCGGTCAACCCGGCATAGCCATGGGCAACGGCGCTATCGGTAACCGCGTAGGGGTGGGCGGGCATCGACACGAACCAGTTCGTCCGTGCGGCAGACGGCGCCTTGATGGCCACCGACGTGTACCTCCCCGACGGGCTGCCCGCCCCGGCGATCGTCACCCGTACCCCCTACGGCCGGTCGGCACTGCTGGCAAACGGCATCGGATGGGCCAGGAACGGCTTCGTCTACATTGCTCAGGACGTACGGGGCCGCTACGGATCGGAAGGGATATGGATTCCCTACCACAATGAACGCTCCGATGGGCGGGCTCTCGTCGAATGGGTGGGCGAACAATCGTGGTGTGACGGGAACGTGATCCTCGCGGGAGCCTCCTACGGGTCGTTCACGGCATGGGCTGCCGCGCTTGCCGCGCCCGACCTCGTGCGCACGGTGATCAGCGAAGTTCCTGCCGCCGGGATGCGCCAAGCCAATTTCGAACCTTCGGGCGTACTGCGGCTGGCCGAATACGTCGGTTGGTGGATCGAGCATGCGGACGGCCGTACCAGCAGAAACGGGTTGTCCGCGCAGATGCTGCGATCCCGTCCGGACCTGTTGGCCACCTTCCAGTGGCCGAGATCGGCCAGCATCTATGGGCGCGGTTGCCCCATTGGT
>NZ_CAAAFO010000059.1:30522-35683 GCF_900634715.1 Candidatus Protofrankia californiensis
CAACCGTCGGCAGCGGGTGCGATCCGCGACCGGCGCGAGGGCTCGTGGTCGGACCATGGGGACATGAACTGTCCGCCCCGAACTCCCACTCGGCCGGTGGCCGCGAGCACGGCCCCGAATCACAACTACCACTGGGCAGGATTCAGGTCGACTGGATTTCACGGGTGCTGGCAGGAGGCGACGCGTCGATCACGAAGGTTTTCCTGATGGAGGGCCAAAGGCGGCGCGATCATGTTTCTTTCGCGCTGCCGGAGGCCCAGGTCCCCGGGTCGATGGAGGACAAACAATGGTTGGATCACTGGCCGGCGTCGACCGGCATATTCCGGCTACACGCCACCGCGGACGGTGCGCTGTCACCGACGCCTCCGGATCAGACCGCCGAGCATCATTTCGACTACGACCCACTCGACCCCTTTCCCGCCCTCCCGGTCCATCGCGACCGGGCCGTCCTCGACGCCCGCCGCGACGCCATAATCTTTCGAAGCTCCCCACTAACGCATCCCGCCGCCGTTGCCGGGTCGCCCACGGTCCGGCTGTCCGTACACACCACCGCCCCGAGCGCCGACTGGATCGTCCGCCTGGTACAGCGCTTCGACGACGGCCACGCACTCGAGATCACCTCTGGATCGGCTGTCACCGAGAGCAGCGTGCGCACCCTCGACGTCGTTCTCGGCGCCACGGCCCTGGTGCTTCATCCTGGCAGCCGGCTCGAGCTCCACGTCACCAGCAGCGATTTTCCACGGCTGGCACGTAATCTCAACACCGGCCTCGATCGATACACCACGAGTGCCACCAGGACAACCATCCAGACGATTCACAGCGGGCCGGTTCGCGGCTGTTTCATCGAATTACCGGTGATGGAGTACCAATGATTTCCGCAGATATTCCGCCGGCCGAAAGCCTGCTGGTCGACAGCCGGTTCGGTGTCATCACACAGGTCGTCCCGTACCGGCCGAGCCCCCGCATGCCCCGCTCCTGGGTCGGCTGGAGCGCACGGGCAGGCGACACCCGTACGTTCGCCGCGTGGGAGGGCGAACGATACGGTTTCGGCGCCTCCCTGGGAGATCATGATCGGGCGCGCAGAGCCGCTGTCGGGGAGGTCGTCGAACGCTACTGTGGGAACGCGGTACCCGAGGAGCTGGAGATTGCCAGCTACACCGACCTGACCGTGGCGGGACGAGGCGCGTTGGACCCGGCGGCCTTTGCTCTTTACTCCGACCACCAGTACAACGCCCGTGGCTTCCCCTTCGAGCGTTTCACCCGCGACCTCCCGGTAGCCTGGGTGCCCGGCCGCGACCTGCACACAGGGCAGCGGGTACTCGCGCCCGCGTCGATGGTCTACCTGAACTACTTCCGAGGCACACATGTGACGGAACCCGCCACCCATGCGATGCTGTACGCGGGAATCGCCACCGGCGAGAACTGCGAACATGCCGAGCGGTTCGCCCTGGAAGAACTCTTCGAACGCGACGCGAACACAATCTGGTGGGCAAGCGGAACGAGCCCGCAGACCGTTGTCGACGCCGCCGAGCTTCTGGCCCGGTACAACATGTCCCCGGACGACGGCACCGGACGGATTATCCGGCTGCTGCGCATCCCGGGGCAGTTCGACGTCCCGGTTCTCGCCGCGTTCATCGCCGAACCCGAACAGGGTCTCATCTCCTACGGCACGGCCTGTCGGGCCGACCCGCAGGAGGCGGCGAAGAAGGCCCTCGTCGAAGCCTTCGCGATGCTGGAGCTGACCGCCGAGCTGGCTGATGCCGACAGCGCGCACTGGCGGGCCCTGGCACGTGGAGAGATACCCGCACACGCCTACCGGCCCTACCGTGCCGATCGGCGCTACGCCGAGGACTTCCGACCGGACTTCCACGATCTTGTCGATCTTCCCGCCGTCGCGCAGCTGTACCTGGACCCGCGCATGCAGGGGAAGCCACTCGACCGACTGCGGGACCGGACACGGCCCATCCGGCTCGCGGACATACCCGTGGTCGAGGAGACTCGGGCCCGTCAGCACTACCTGGACATCCTGGCCGAGCGGAACCTACGGGCCGTCTCAGTGGACGTGACCACGTCCGACGTCCGGGCCGCCGGTCTGACGGTGGTACGCGTGATCGTGCCAGGGCTCTACTGCAACCCTCCCGCCGCTTTTCCGTACCTCGGCGGCAGCCGGCTGTACACCGCGCCCACCGAGCTGGGCTGGGTCACCGAAGACCTGACCGAGGACACGTTGTACCCATACCCGATTCCTCACGTGTAGGGCACGCAGATGAATCTCTCCGCGATTCTTGACCCGAGAACGGGCATCATCCGCCGGATCGAGCGCAATACCATCGCGCCCACACTGCCACCCGAATTCTTCATGGTCACAGCTGTGCTTTCCGACACCACGAGGTTCTCCGCCTGGGCCAGCGACTTCGCCGGGGCCGGATATGCACTGCTGGACGAAAGCGCCGCGATCGGACCCGCCGTCGGAGAGGCTGTCGAGCGGTACTGCGGCAATCTGGTCCCGGCCGGGTTGCGCCGTGCCACGTTCGCCGAGCTCACCGCATCCGGCTGTCAGGTCGTCGATCCACGCTCGGTGGTCCTGTTTTCCCCCACGCAGTACGGCTCACCACGCTTCCCGTTCGTCGAATTCAGTGAAGATTTCGAACTGGAGTGGGTGTGCGGCACCCAGATGCCGACCGGAGCCGTCGTCTGGGTCCCGGCGAATCTTGTCTGGGTGTCGTACGCGCATCGGGCACCTGCCCGCCGCGTGCCATTCCTCAACCCGGTCCTCAGCTCCGGGCTGGCCGCCGGGGTTGACGAAGCCGGAGCCCAGTGGTCAGCGCTGTGCCAGATGGTCGAACGCGACGCCCTGACCATGGCCTGGCATGGTCGCCGGCCGCTGCGAGAAGTGATCCCGCCACCCTGGCTGGCGCAGCTCGGCGCAGGGGCGCAGGGGAGCCTGACGACCCGCTTCATCGAATTCCCCAACGAATTCGGAATGATCGTCATTGGTGCGCTGGTATTCGATGAGACCAGCGGCCACCTCTCCATGGGCGCGGCCTGCCGGACCACAGCGGAACCGGCGATGCGCAAGGCTCTGGCCGAAGCCTTCCAGCTGCAGATGTTCGTCGGCGATCTCGACGACCCGGACGGGTCGTACATGCGTGCCGCGCGTCGCCCGGACAGCCCACTCAAGCGGTGGCGAGCCGACCGGTTCTACCTCGACGACTGCCGTGATGATCTCGCCGACATCGTCGAATACTGTACCCACCTGCAGCTCTTCCTCGATCCGCGAATGCAGGACCGCCTGGAGGCCGAACTCGCTGATTCCATCACCGGGACGGTCACCTGGGAAAGCCTCGACACGGGCGCGCCTTTCGCCGCGACAACCGATCCCCTGATTCTCGCAGAAACGTTGGCGCGGGCAGGTCATCCGGTGGTGTCGGTCGACGTCACCACCGAAGATGTGCGTCCGACCGGTATGCGCGTCGTGCACACGCTGGCGCCCGGGCTGTACTCGAACTCGTCGGTCGGCCTGCCGTTTCGCGGTGGTACGCGGCTGGCCGAGCAACTTGCGGCGGTGGGTAAACCCCGCCGAGACTTCCCCTTGCCGCATTAGTCGGGTCGCCGACCGAGCGGGAACACCACCGTCGGGAACATCGAGTCGGGGATTCTCAGCAACTGCGTGACCATATGATCGTCGAAGGCCGTCACCGCACATGCGGCCAGCTCGAGGGCGGTCGCGACCAGGTAAAGATTTTGAACGGCAATCCCCGAGTCGACATGCAGCGTCCGGTAGTGGCGGATCGGGTATTTCACGAGCGTGGTATCCAGTCGGGCAACCAGAAAAACCATCACCGGTGCCCGTTCGGCGAAATCGGGTTGAACCAGCACCGAACGCAGCGCTGCCGTCGGGTCGCCGGACCACAATGTCTCCAGACAGTGACCGTCGGGTTCGTAGCGAAACACCCCGCCGGGTATGTCGCCACCGGGTTTGGCTGTCACGTATACCGTTAGTGATGGCAGGCCGCCCGCGGACGGAGCCATGCGTAACTGGTGCTTTCCACCAGCGGGCAACCGGACCGTTCGCTGCGGCCCAAGTGCCCACCGTAACAGCGACGACAGCTCCTCCGCGCCTGGTGGTTCGACATGAAACCGATAATGGGACTTGCGGGCTGCGAGTACCTCGTCGAGTCCGACCGCCACGTCCGACCGCGGTCGAGGTAGTGCAATCTGAGCCGTAGCCCTGGACAGCCCGTCAAGCACAACCTCACGGGTTGGGAGGCCGTTGAGAAGTCGCTGGATCTGCCGAACGCGGCCGATCGCGCTTGTCGTGTCACCCATACTCGTCCCCTCCGGCTCGGAGAATCGACTCCGATAATCATTAGAGATTTCCGTAACCTCCTGAGGCGTGCAACAGCTCGCGCCGGCGGCTGTCGCCCGATTCTTCCTCCGCCAGGTACGTGCCAGGCGTACGGCGGCCGATATGGGCGAGGACGCGGCTGACGTCGGGTTCGGGGGAGGAACCGGCGTCGCAGTTCCATCGAGTCGGGCAGGCCCGGGTCGAACCAACGGTCACAGTGGTTGTCGCCGCGTTCATGGCGAGTGTCGAGGCTCGGGCATGTGTTCTTCTCTCCGTATCTGGGAAGGGAGTCACCCATCGGCGTCGCAGGGCGGCGTCGAGCGGACCTCTGCCACGGCATATTCCACAGTCGATATGAAAACGATTTTCTTTAGTCTATCGGTTCATCGACGACCACGCCGGTCAGATCGTCCGTGAGGCCATCCACTACGTCCAGGAGGAGAAGTCGTGACCACCGCAACCGCGCACTCCCCGCACCACAGTGTCACCGAACACAGCCATGAGGCTGGGTGTGGGCACGTGGCCGTACCGCACGGCGACCACGTCGACTATGTCCACGACGCCCACCTGCACCGCTCACACGGGGACCACTACGACGAGTGTGAGCCCGCGGGGCACACCGAGTGTGGCGGGCACACTCACGCCCATGGCGACGGCTGTGGGCACGTGGCCGTGCCGCACGGCGACCATGTCGACTACCTCCACGACGGGCACCGGCACGCCGCGCACGACGGCCACTGGGATGATCACTGACGGTCGCACGCTGCCGAGTACCAGGGTGTCACGGCCTCCGTACCGGCCTCACGTCACGCC
>NZ_CAAAFO010000059.1:36286-39391 GCF_900634715.1 Candidatus Protofrankia californiensis
GTTGGTCAGACCGTCCCGGCGACAGCGTTTTCCCGTGCTGTGCGGGCGGGCGGGAGCAGCCCGGGTGTGGCTCGGAAGTCGGGGTCGATCTGGGTGGTCAGGTCCATGCCGGTGGCGTCGTTGGCCCACGCCACGGCGTTGCGTAGGTGGATGTCGTGCATCTGCGTGACGAAACGGTCCCAATCCCGGACGGTGACGTCAACCGCGTGCTGAATCTCGGCCAGCGCCGCCAGGTTCTCCGGTTCGAGATTGCCGATGTCGAACGGCCGGCCCTGTTCCATCGCCCGGACCGGTGCCGACTGGGTGAAGCAGACCAGCAGGTCCTCGCCGATCTCCCGGCGCAGGAACGCGACGTCCTCGACATCGGTGACCTTGTTCCCGAGCACGGACAGGGTGACGTCGAAGTCGGCGGCGTACTCGCGGTACTGCCGATGCACCGCGACCCCCTTCCGGGTCGGCTCGCAGACCAGGAAGGTGTGGTCGAAGCGGGTGAACAACCCGGACGCGAACGCGTCGGCGCCGGCGGTCATGTCCACCACCACGTATTCGCCCGCGGTGTCGAGCAGGTGGTTGAGCAGCAGCTCGACCGATCCGAGCTTGGAGTGGAAGCAGGCCACGCCGAGGTCGTCCTCGGTGAACGCGCCGGTGGCCAGCAGCGTCACACCGGCGACGTCGACACCGAAGCGTGCCCACAGCGGATTGTGGCCGGTCACCGACAGCAGCCGCGACCCGGACCCGGGAGGTGTCGTCTTCACCATCACCGATGTGGACGGGATGCGCGGGTTGTCCCCACGCAGGTAGTCCTTGATTGCGTCGATGTGCTCGCCCATCGGCGGCGGCGTGGTGTCGTCGTCGAGGCCGAGCGCGACACCGAGGTGCTGGTTGATGTCGGCGTCGATGGCCAGGACGGGGCGGCCGAGGGCGGCCAGGTGACGGCAGAACAGCGCGGACAGCGTGGTCTTCCCGCTGCCGCCCTTGCCGACGAATGCGATCTTCACGGTGTGCTCCGAGGTCGTGGCGGCACTGCTACGGTCGGACACGATACCGGAATCGTAATCGTTTTCGTTAAGTCTCTAGCGGCAGGCCTGTCCGGGTCAGGCGGTAGCCGACGGCGCTCCCGTCTCGACAGCAGAGCCGCAACCCGGACCGCAGCCGCACGCATCCGCCTCGGTGGCCGGCACCGCCGTGGCGGCGGGGGTCGGGCAGCACCCCCTTCCCTGCCAGGCATCGCAACCCTCCTTGACCGTCACCATGGCGATTACCAGGGCGGCGGTCGGGTCCGCCCACGACCAGCCCAGCGTGGCGTGGGCGAGCAGGCCGGCAGCATCCCGGACAGGTAGGTGTACAGCAGTCGTTACATGACATGATCGCCGCGCCGGATTGGCCGTCGGATCAGCGATGCCCCGGCGGGTCACTCGCCACAGACCGTAGTGCCGCCCTGGTGGACGTGACCGACTCGTCGCGACATGACCCTGCCGGGTCGCGCCCGAATTGCCCCCGAAGGAAAACCATCTGTATATTGGATAGACACACTCTGTGACTGGAGGCTGCATGGCCACGACCCGAGCACCACAAACCGCTCCTCTGCTGACACCCGCTGAGGTAGCCACCATGTTCCGGGTGGACCCCAAGACCGTGACCCGCTGGGCCAAGGCCGGAAAACTGACCTCGATCCGCACCCTTGGCGGCCACCGCCGCTACCAGGAAGCCGAGGTCCGTGCGCTCTTGACCGGCATCCCCGCCAGGGATGACACGGCCTAACCCACCACGATCAACTACACCGTCAAGGCTCCCCGTTCCCGGGCCGGCGGAGCCTTGACACACACCCCGGTACGCCACCGATCCTGATCCCAGACGGACAGACCCACAGCGTGAGGAGGCTACCGGGCTACCCCGTCGCGGCGAATCCGTCGCTCGTGGGGAGGACGAGGGTGGCGACGGCTCCGCCGTCGGGATGGTTGGCGGCGCTGACGGTCCCACGGTGCGCGTGGGTCGTCGCGGCGGCTATGGCGAGTCCGAGGCCGGTTCCGCCGTGGTCGCGGGTGCGAGCGGCGTCGGACCGGCTGAAGCGTTCGAAGGCGTGGGGGAGGAATTCCGGGGGAAATCCGGGGCCGTGGTCGCGGACCTGGACGGCGGCGGTCGTCCCGGCGTCGGCTCGGTGGGCTCGGACCTCGACTGCGGGGCGTGGCGGACGGCGTTGGCCAGGAGGTTGTCGACGGCTTGTCGGAGCATGCCGGGGCCGGCGTCGACGACCACGGCCAGGCCACGGCGGATCAGAACCGCGGTGCGTTCCTCATCCTCCACGACCAGCACCCGCACTACCAAATCCTAGAACCCGCCGGCACACGAGAGCGACGCGGCGGCTGCCGGTTCCGAAGGCCCGTGCTCCGATCCACGTCGCAGCCGGCCTGGCGCGGCGTTCATGAGGAGGTTCATGATGAGGCGGGTGGTCGGGCACGACTTGTTCGAGAAGCGCGCCCAACAGCGGCAGGACGGTGCAGGACAGGGCCACGGCCAGGAGCCACCCGGCGGCGACGTCGGTGGGCCAGTGCATTCCCAGGTAGATGCGGCTGGTGCCGACGGCGAGCGCCCACGCCACAGGGACCGCGACGGCCGCGACCCGGGTTGAGCGCCGCCGAGCGCGGTGGGCGAGAGCCGCGGCAAGCCCGGCGGCGACCAGCGCGGATGTGGTGGTGTGCCCAGACGGCAGGGCGGGGCCGGACGCGTGCCAGTCCCAGTCCGCCGCGGGTGGCCGGGCGCGGTCGACGGCGTGGGCTAGTGAGGTTCGGACCAGTTGTCCCACTGCCAGGGCCGCGGCTCCGACGGCCGCACCGTGCAACCACCATCGCCGTCGGCCTATCGCGACCGCGCCAGCTGTCGCTGCCAGGACGTACGCCCAACCGCCGTTCCCGCTGTCGGTGACCGCGGTCGCGACGTCGGTCGCCGGGGTGCTGCGGTGGGACAGCGCCCACTGGTGGAGGGCGGCGTCGACGGCGAACGGGGTGCCGTGGCGGGCGGCGACGGCAGCCACGAGCACCGCCAGCAGGAGCCCCGCCACGGCGGTGGCAAGACGACGAGGGGCGCTCACGGTTGTCTCCTTTCGCG
>NZ_CAAAFO010000059.1:39416-43867 GCF_900634715.1 Candidatus Protofrankia californiensis
CGCGAGGCCTACGGCGACGCGGTAGGCGACGAACGCGTCGAAGGAGTGCTTGGCGACGTACTTCAGGAGCCAGGCGATCGAGGCGTACGCCACGACGAACGACACCAGCGTGCCGACCGCCAGCGGCATGACGGCTACCCCGCCGCCGACGGCGTCCTTCAGCTCGTACAGACCCGCGCCGGTCAGTGCAGGAACGGACAGGAAGAACGACAGCCGGGTGGCCGCCACCCGGTCCAGGTCCCGGATCAGCGCGGTGGACATGGTGGCGCCGGACCGGGAGAACCCGGGGAACAGCAGGGCGAGGATCTGCGACGAGCCGACGACCATGGCGTCGGGGAGGTCGATGTCGTCCTCGCCGCGCTTGTGCCGCCCGAACCGGTCGGCGAACCACATCACCGCGCTGCCAGCCAGCAGCGAACCGGCGACCACCCACAGCGAGGCCAGCGGGCCGTCGATCAGGGGCTTGGCCGCGAGACCCACGACGACGACAGGAATGGTCGCGTAGACCACCCACCAGGCGAACTTGTAGTCGTGATTCTGCCTGGCCTCGGGGTTGGTCAGCCCGTGCGCCCAGGCTCCGACGAAACGGCGGATGTCGGCGAAAAAGTACACCAGGACGGCCGCGATCGCGCCGACCTGGATGACCGCGGTAAACCCGACGACGGCACTGTCGTCGACCGAGATCCCCATCAAGCCTTCGGTGATCTTCAAGTGGCCGGTGGAGGAGATTGGGAGAAACTCCGTCACGCCCTCGACGATGCCGAGGACGACGGCCTGCCCGACGCTGATCGCGCTCACGTGATCGTGTTCCTTGGGGTGGGTTGGGCGCGGCGGTAGCCGCACGGTCACATGCTGGAGCCGTGTCGGCTCCAAGGGTCGGAGGAGCAGCCGGGCCCGGCGCTGGCAGGACCCGTTCGGTCGACGGTGCGGTTCGTCCGCCAGTCGGACCAGCGTTGCGCGCCGCGGGTCACCGACTTGCGTGGACGAATTGCGCGTTAGGACACCACGCATGTGAAGACGATGTAACACCTCCGCGCAGGTCGTGCGAAGCTCAGCCGATGCGATCTTGACCGACGATGCCGTGAGGAGCCGGCCCGGTACGCGCCTGTTCGCGCAACCGGTGAGTTCGCACGGTCGGCAGTTTGCCACGGTCGTCGCCAGCCTGTCCCTGGCCCCCTACCGGCAGACCGAGGAGATCGCCGTCGTCGCCCTTGCCCGCTCCCGTTGCGCTGATGAGTAGCGCAGAAGCCCTGGTCAGGCCGACAGACGAATTTCCGGCACCGATACGGGGCGGTTCAATGCGGGGGCACTCACTTCGGGACAGATTGGCCCGGCGCTGCTGCGACCAAGCCGACTTCTCCGACGGTGATGGCCAGGCGTTTATCGTAGGTCACAAAGGCGCTGATTGTCTTTCCTGACGCAACGAGCTGGTCCGCGGTGGCCAGGTGGATGGCATCCGGTGACCGCAGATGGGGGAACGGGTAGGCGCCCGCGGTGGCTCGGACCGCGTCGTCGATGTCCAGCCGGTCAAGATGGGCGAGGACCAGTACTACGGCCGTGGCCATGACGGTCGCGGCCGGACGCGACATCCGGCTGGACACCGCGTGACCGTGCGGGTGTCGACGGAGGCTTTTCTCTGGCTGTGGGTAGGACGAGGGGGTCTGGCGGTCGACCTGACCGTCAGAAACGTGGCGATGGGGATGGCCGCGTTGCCGACGGCTCCGGCGAAGGAGGGAGACGGTGGTCACGACGAGGTGGTTTTTCGAACCCGGGCACACGGGCGCGGAGTTCAAGGCCAGGCACATGATGGTCACCTACGTACGGGGGCAGATCAAGAACATTCACGGGTTCGTCGAGTTCGATCCGGACGAGCCTGAGAAGGCCCGTGTTGAGGCGACGTTGGACGCGACCGGGGTGTACACCGGCGAGCCCACCCGAGACGCTCACTTGCGCAGCGCGGACTTCTTCGACGTCGAGCACCACCCGACGTGGACGTTCGCAGGAACCCGAGTGGCTCAGCTGAGCGCGACCGAGTTCGAGCTCACCGGGGATCTCACGGTCCGCGGTGTCACGCGTCCGGTGACGGTGAACGTGACCTACCTCGGCCAGTGGGACACGCCTTGGTGGGAGAACGGTCGGGACCTCGGGCCGCGGCGACGCACGGGCTTCGTGGCCACGACCCGGATCAACCGGCACGACTTCGCCGTGAGTTGGAACGACGTTGTCGACCGTGGCGGTGTCGTGGTCAGTGACATGGTCGACGTCAGCGTCGATGTCGAGGCCGTCCTCGAACCCGCTGCAGCCGGCAGCGCCTAAAAGCATCGATCAGGTCGCGGTGGGATGCCGGGATCTCGGCCGTTTCGGGTGTGGTCACACCCTCGTGCTTACTCGCCTCAGTTGGTCGTTGCCGCAGCGAGGTCCGGGTGACCGGCGGGGTGTTCGTCAGTCGTCGGTTCTGGCCAGGCTCGGCGTGGCCGCCGGATACTGGCGGGACGAGATCGCGACGGTCATCAAGGGCCGGGGCCTGACCAGCTTCGAGCAGTACGCCGAGCTGGCGCGGGTCGGGCGCAGCACGCCACTTCAGCCGACGCACCGGCGAGCGGTGTGGGAGCTGTACGAGCGTTACGAACAGTTGCGGACCGAGCGCGGCCTCCTCGACCGTGACGATGTGCTGCTGCTGGCCCGCGACCTGGTTCGCCGGAAGACCGGCACCGAATTCGACGCGGTGATCGTTGACGAGGTGCAGGACTTGACGTGCGTCGGACTGCAACTGCTGCACGCCTTCGTCGGTGACAAGCCGGACGGTCTGCTCGTCGTGGGAGATGGCCGGCAGTCCGTCTATCCCGGCGGTTTCACCCCGTCCGAGGCCGGTGTCTCCGTCGTCGGGCGCTCCACCGTGCTGCCGCGCAACTACCGCAATCGCGAAGCGATCCTGCGCTATGCCCAGCAGGTGGTCGTCGACGACAGCTTCGAGGATCTCGATGTCGCCGCGGAACGCGGACTACGCGATGTCCAGATCGATCGGCTCGGCGGTGATGTTCACGAGGCCGACGTCGCGGACCCGGCGGCGCAGGTGTCGGCACTCTGCGCTCATCTGCTCGAATCCCATGCCGGCCGGGACATCCGTTACGGTGACATGGCCGTGCTCGCGCCGACGAACGCCGAGGCGGAGAGCTGGCGGCACGTCCTGACGAAGAACGGCATTCCCGCGATCTCTCTCAAGGAGTACGACGGAACCACCTGCGACGCGGTCAAGGTCGGCACCTACCACCGGGCCAAGGGCCTCGACTTCGCCCACGTATGCATACCGAATCGCAACCGTTTCCCCCGGCCGCGGCATCCGTCCGAATCCGCCGACGCCTATCGCGAGCGTGCCCAGCTGGAGCGCCGGCAGCTCTACGTCGCCCTCACGAGGGCCCGCGACAGCCTCTGGGTGGGCATGCGTGAACCGCTCGCGGGAGGTCGGTAAGCCGCTCGCTGAGGCCCACGCCGGTCCACCTGTTCCCGGGTTGAAGCGGCGACGAGCTCGCGGTGGCGGCTGTGTCGATACAGGACGCTCACCTGGTCAGTCCGGACAATCGGCGAGAAGGTACGAGGCGGTGGCCGCGGCCACCGTGACGGTGAGGACGGACGGCCCGCCCCGAACTTCTTCGCCAGCGGGTGCGCCGCGCCGAACGCCGCCATACAGGCCGAGCAGGACACCCGTCAGGGCGGGGCCGCGGGAGCGCAGCCAGGTGCGTCCGCACGACGCGCAGACGGTGCTGTTGGCGAGGGGCGGCCCGTTTGGAAAGCTTGTTTTGGAAAGCATGGTTGGGAGTGGCCCTCGCGGGCTCGATTCTCGTATCGTTCGCAGCGGCTTGCCGCCTTCACCCGCAGGCTTCGGGGTTCCCTCTCGCTGTCAGGCGCCCGGCCGGTGTGGGGATCGCCGGGACCGGTGCGCTGATGGTGGGCGGCTGCCTGCGGAAGGTGGATGTGGTTGACAGCCGGCTCGGCTCGCGGACGTGTCCGGTCAGGAGGGCCGTCCGCCCTTCGGGGTGAGGCCCAGTGACCGGATGAGCTGGGTTAGTTCCTCGCGGAAGAGCTTGTCCGGGCTGATGGTCTGGGTGCGCAGATGGCCGTAGATCTCCAGTGACACCAGGCCGTGCAGGCGGGCCCAGAGGTGTAGGGCGAGTGCCACGGCGGCCGGGGGGAGGTCCGGGAATGCCGGGCGGACCTTGTCCAGGAGGCCGGCGTCGAAGTCGGACCACCCGAAGTCGCTGCCTGTGTAGAGGTGTTCGGCGTGGGGCCAGGCGGCGGCCGCGAGGGCGGTGAGGCCGGTGCAGACCCGGCGTGCGGCGTCCGGGGCGCCGCCGCCTGCGGGGGCTCGGTAGCCGGGTACGGGGTCGCCGTAGATGAGGCGGAAGCCTTCGGGATTGGCCAGGGCCCAGCCCCGGAAGGCGCGCGCCCATGCC
>NZ_CAAAFO010000059.1:44519-45240 GCF_900634715.1 Candidatus Protofrankia californiensis
TGGATCCGGTCGGCTGGCTCCTCGGCGGGGATGGCGTCCCAGGCGGCGTCCACGGTGTCGGCCAGCGAGGTGTACACGTCGTTGATGAGTGTGGTGACCAGATCGTCGCGGGTGGTGAAGTAGCCGTAGATGGCGTTGGCGGTCATGCCCATCTCGCGGGCGATGGCCCGCAGCGTGATCGCGTCGGGTCCGCCCGAGGCCATCAGCTCGAGGGCGACCGTCTTGATTTCCGCTGTCGTCTCGGTCCGTAGTCGCTCGCGGCGTCCCCGTGTGTGTCCCGCAAGCGCGCTTCCCATAGCAGCCACTCTACAGCGTAGCCAGACGGATTGCCGTATCGTAACTTCACGACGTATAGTTTCCACACACCTCACAGCACGAGGGGGAGTTATGCACGTCGGAGTCATCGGGGCCACGGGCAGCATCGGCAGTCGCGTCGTCACCGAAGCCCTCGGCCGGGGCCATCACGTCACGGCGTTCACCCGCGATGTCACGCAGATCAGCGAGGAGAGGGAGAACATCGTCTGGAAGAGCATCGACGTCCTCGACGCCGGCAGGATAGCCGCGGTCATCCCTGGTCTGGACGTGTTGATCAGCGGATTCCAGCCCGGCAACGCCGCCAAGGATCTCGCGGATACCGTCAAGCGTTCGATCTCCGATCCCATGGTCTACGCCACCGCCGCGCGGGCGCTGGTGAAGGCGCTGGAGAGCCACCCCCGGATCC
>NZ_CAAAFO010000059.1:45495-51962 GCF_900634715.1 Candidatus Protofrankia californiensis
GGCTGATCGTGATCGGCGGCGCCGGCAGCCTGGAGATCGAGCCCGGACTCGTACGAGCCGACTCCGACGAGCACCTGCATGCGAGCCTCGATCTGCTCGGCCTTCCCAGGGAGTACGCCGCCGCGGTACGCGGTCATCGGGACGCCCTGAACGTCCTGCGTACGTCCAACCGGCTGTGGACCTACTTCAGCCCCGCAGAGAACATCGCTCCCGGCGAGCGGACGGGCCGGTTCCGGATCGGCGGCGACCAGCCGGTCCTCGACCCCGACGGGCACAGCCGCATCTCCATGGAGGATGCCGCCGTCGCGCTTGTCGACGAGGCGGAGCTGCCCCGCTTCGTCCAGCGCCGCTTCACGATCGGCTACTAAGCGGACGCCGACGGGGGGACGTCAGTGGCGAGCCGACGCTGCGGCCACGTTCGTCGTGGACGGCTCGGCCCGCCCCTGGACCTGGACCTGGGCCGACGGATGCCGGTGTCGCCGCCGGCATCCGTGCCCGTGTCCCCGTTGGAGGCAGCGTCCTCGCGGCCGGGCCCCCACGGCCGATCCTCTGCATGTCGAGGTTGGTTGAAGATGACCCTTCCCGACGTCCCCGATGCCGCCGACGGCACCGTACTGACCGTCCCGCCGCGCTCGTGGTGTCGCTCCGGCCCGTGACACGCGGAATCCTGCGGCGACAGATGGACCGGCCGAAACTGGTCACGACCAGTCCTCTCCCACGCAGGTTACGGAGGACTCTGCAGATGTTCGGGCCGGTCAGCTCGAATGACCGCCGTCCCGCGTGTCGCCGGGACGAAGGTTTCGCAGAATATCGAGCACGGCCGCCGCATCACGCACGGCGGAGGGCGGCAGCCGGACATAGAGCTGAATGGCGGTGACCCCGGGCTGGATGTAGCGCGCCACCTGCTCGCGGCACTCCTCGGGGCTGCCATGGACGAAAAGGCCGTCGACGACCGCGTCCGGCAGGGCTGCGGCCGCGCCGGCCCGGTCACCGGCCAGCCAGCGGGCGTGGCTGTCCGCGAGGAGGTCGCCGTTTCCGAGCCACTGATGAAAAGCGTGGTACGGCTCCTGGTTGAGGATCCATCCGAGGAACGGCCGCGTTGCCGCGCGCGCCGCGGCGCTGTTCGTGGTGGGCGCCACGAACACCTTGACCACCAGTTCCTGCCCAGGTCGCCTCGGCCCGGCGGCCTCGACGACCCGCGGGACGTCGCGGGCGAACAGCAGGTTCGTGACCACACCGTCCCCTTCGGCGAAGCCCAGCCGCAGCATCCTCGGCCGCAGGGCCCCGAGTATCACCTTGGGCGTCACCGCCGGCGGCTCGGCGAGCGCGAAGCCGCGGATCGAGAACGTGTCGAAATCACCGGCGACGGCCTCGCCGCGCAGTGCACGCGTGAGGAAGCGCAAGGTGTCACGAGTGCGTTGAAACGGCTGGGTGAAAGGGATCCCGTTGATGTCGCTGACGTGCGCGGGCACGGATGACCCGATACCCAGCACGAGCCCGCCGGAGGTGAGATCGGCGAGTGTGGCGGCGGTCTGCGCCAGGACGGCGGGGCCGCGGGTGAACACCGGCACGATCGCCGACGCCAACCGGAGTGACGGTGCCCAGGCGGCGCCGACGGCCAGCGGGGTGAACGCGTCCGTTCCACCGCCTTCGGCGGTCCAGACATCGGTGTAGCCGGCGTCGACGAGGCCTTCGAACAGCGGCCGGTGCGCGCGCAGCGGCAGGCCGGGAAGCGGCAGGGTGACCCCCCAGCGCACATCTCCCTCCGATCCCTCCGACGTGTCGGCGGTTCCTTCTGACGTGTCGGCGTTCACGCGATCATGCTCTCCTGTCGGTGTCATCGCTGGAGCGGTCTCCTGTGGATGCGGGCGCCGGGCCGGGTAGCAGGCGAGGGACGGCGGCGACCAGCTGGCGGGTGTATGGGCGGGTGACGAGAGAACCTGGACCGCGTCGTCGCCTTGGTTATGTTTCGTCTCCCCTCGAAGATCCCGGTCTGGAACGTCCTGGGCCCGCAGGCCGGGATACCCGGGCTGTCGACGATCCTGCTGGCCGTGGCATTGCCCAACCAGGAAGGTGTTCGTCCTGTTACTCCACTCACGGGCTCCGGTCACGTTCGTGTCGCGGTCGCGGTGACGTGACGCCCGCGCGGTCTGACACCCGTCCATGGTGACTCTTCCGCGTGCCGTCTGGTGCCGATGACCATGTCTGGGCCGCGCGGCGAGGCCTTGGCGCGCATGTCAGAAGTCGGCGCCCTCCGCGCGTCGGAAGCGAGCGCAATGTGTTCGCGCGACTCGCCGCGGGGCGTGGGGGACATGAGCGTGAGCGGTGGAACCGCCTTCGGCCCTGGGTCAGAGTCTCGTGGTGGCGGTCTCCCCCTCCAAGGCTGAGTTGGCGGTGGCGGCCTCGGCCTCGGCGATGATGCGGCGTTCCTCGTCACGGTTGGCCCGGTACTGGAGGATCGAGTAGGCGAGGGCGGCGGCCCAGACGGCGTAGATGACGGTGTAGCAGATATAGAGGACGCGCTCGGAAGCGCCGATCCAGTCGCTGCGCAGCAGGGTGCGGGTGTTGGTGAGAATGATGATGCCGCCGACGCCGGAGCCGAGCACGCGCGGCGGAATGTGCCGGACGAGCCAGGCCGCGATCGGCGCGGCGATGACGCCGCCGATCAGCAGGGCAGCGACCCAGGCGAAGTCGATGTTCTTGGAGCCGATGCCGACGATGAAGCCGATGCTGGCGGCGATCGCGATGAGGAACTCGCTGGTGTCGATGGAGCCGATCGTCTTGCGGGGTTCCAGGCGCCCGCTGGCGAGGATGGCGGGGGTGCCGACCGGGCCCCATCCGCCCCCGCCGGTCGAGTCGACGAAGCCGGCGACGATGCCGAGCGGAGCGAGGAAACGCTTGTGCAGGGGCTTGCCGAGGTTGCCCTTGGGCAGGCCGACGACGGTGAACCGGATCAGGATGTAGAGACCGAGCGTGAGCAGGATGATCGACATGAGCGGAGCGGCTGTCTCGGTGGACAGGCCGGACAGGAACGTGGCGCCCGCGAACGCGCCGACCGCCCCGGGTAGGCCGACATTGGCGACGACCTTCCACTCGACGTTGCCGAAGCGCCAGTGGGAGATACCGGAAACGAGCGTCGTGCCGATCTCGGCGAGGTGGATGGTGGCCGACGCTGCCGCCGGACTGGTCCCGATGGCCAGTAGCAGGGTGGTCGAGGTGACCCCGTAGGCCATGCCGAGGCTGCCGTCGACGAGCTGCGCGCCCAGGCCCGACAAGGGCGAGAAGCAGGCGGCACAGGCTGCCGGGCCACGCTGACACGGCGCGTACACCCCGCTGGCGCGTGCTGTCCCCACTCCGCTGCGGACTCCCGCGGGCTGCGGTTACCGCAGGGGGGACGGTCGGTGATGACGGGGGAGGGATCAGTGATGACGGGGGAGATCGTGCGCGACGCGGATGAAGCTACGGACGAGAGCGGCCTCTGCGGTCGTCCGCCAGACAAACCCCATCTCGAAGGGCGGCGTGTCCAGCAACCGGGCGTAGAAAATGTCACGTCGAGCATGTCGCCGGGCCACCTGAATATCCACCGTGCTGATGGCCTGGCCGGCGGCGGCGACCAGCAGGATCTCGTTCAGAGTGGCAACTGCCGGCCCGCGCGCGAGAGCCTTCCCGAGTGGAGTCTGTCGGGGCAGGTGGGCGTCCCGCCAGTAGTCCGGCACAGAAGCGACAACATCTGCGAACGTGTCGTCGGCGACGTCCTCCAGACAGATCGCCTCGCGACCGGCGAGGCGGTGCCGGCCGGATAGCGCCAGCAGTTTGGGCTCGCGGAGGAGGATCCGGCCCGTGGTCAGGTCGGGTTCGCGCACGGGGAACTTGGTCAGCGCAAGGTCGACATCCCCCGGCGTATTGGTCCGTACTGGTCGTCGAGATGAATCTCGTGGAGCGAGATCTCACAGTCCGGATGGTGGTCGCGGAACACCTGCATGGCGGCGAGGAGAAAATCGCCGGCGGTGGGTCCGAGGAAACCCACGCGAAGAACTCGGTTGACCTCGTAAGCGGCGGCAATCGCCTTTTTGAGGGCTGCGTTTGTCAGCGCGTGGGCCGGTTCCAGATCGTTACGGAACTGGCAGCCGATCGGGGTCAGCGCCACCGTGCGGCTGGTGCGTTCGAACAGCGGAGTCCCGATGCGGCGTTCCAGCCGTTGGATCGTCTGGCTGACCCGCGCCTTCGACAGGCGTAGCCGCTCGGTGGCACGCCCGAAGTGCAGCTCCTCGGCCAGGACCAGGAACGCTTCGACCTCATGTCGTTCCACCGCCAACCTCCCTGATCGTTAACCGAACGCGTCCGATTGTTTCGTTCTTCCCTGTTGTTCGTCCATGGCCGCCGGGGCCAGGGTGGGCATGGTCCGCTTCACGCCAATCCTCAGGAGAGCCTTTACCATGACCGTGCTGATCCCCGGGTTCGACTACCAGCGGGTGACCGTCGGTGATGTGACACTCAATGTCGCGTTCGGAGGCCGTGGAAATCCGGTTATTCTACTGCACGGATTCCCGCAGACACACTTGGCATGGCGGCATGTCGCGACGGATCTCGCCGCCGACTATCAGGTCATCTGCCCGGACCTGCGGGGCTACGGTAACAGTGACAAACCGGCCGACGATGCCGGCCACACCGTCTACAGTAAGCGCACGATGGCCGTTGACATCGTCGCGCTCGCCGGTCAGCTCGGCCACGACCGTTTCGCCGTTGCCGGCCACGACCGTGGGGCGGGTGTCGCCTTCAGAGCTGGGTTGGATCATCCCGACCGGATCAGCCACCTCGCGGTCCTCGGGGTGATTCCCATCACCGACCTGTGGAAGGCGCTGACCGCTCAGCTCAGCGTTGCACTCTTCCACCTGTACTTCATGGCTCACTCAGCTCCGCTGCCAGAGCGAATGATCGGTGCGGATCCCGACGAGTACTTCGGCTATTTCCTGGACGTCTGGGTCAGCGATCCGGCCGCGATACCCGCCGACGTGCGGGCGGCCTATCTCGGCGCGGCGCGCAGACCAGAGAGTATCCGCGCGATCTGCGCAGACTACCGGGCAGGAGCATGTGTGGATGGCCGCCACGACGAGGAGGATCTTGCCCGGGGCAGGCGGCTCACGATGCCAGTCACCGCTGTGTGGAACCAGGGGGCCGGGACTGCGCCTCCCTTTGACTTCGAAGGAGCCTGGAGGACGTGGGCACCGAAGCTTCGCAGCGTCGTCCTCGACGGCGGCCACCTGCTCCCCGACGACCGACCCAAGGAGGTCACGGCCGCCCTGCGGACCCTGCTCGACCAGACCTGAGCGGGGTGTAATCCGTCGCCGATTCCTCGCCGGCACCGACCAGTGGCGTCCCGACGAAGCTCAGGATCAGTGCCGCGACTACTCCCGCCACCTGACGGTGGCCGCCCCGGGACGCTCCCGCCCCGGGACGCCCACGTCGCGAGACGATCATCGTGACGGACGATCGCCATGCCTGGTAGGAGTGGCAGCCGCAGCTTTTTCTACAGCTCTTTCTACGCCGGTGACGGCGCGTCCTGGAGCGTCTCGACGCTCCAGGAGAAGCCGTACGGGACGAGGAAGTCCAGGAAGTCCGCGACCCCGTAAGCCTCGGACGGCGCAAGCACACCAGGCCGGACGGGCTGCGAGAGCAGTCGCCGGACGGCCTCGACCGCGATCACCGCGGTGCATCCGTAGATGTCACGACCCTGCAGGAGGCCGCGGGCACGGCGTCCATCGGAGCCGACAGCGTCCGCGACGATCGTGAACGCGGCCGCGGGCCGCCGCGCCTCGGTAGGCCCTTCTGGAAGACCGTTGACAATCTCGGCCACCGCGTCCACGGGCATCTGGAGAAGCTGGAAGAACTCCGGTGTGGCGGCGCTTGCGTTGATGACGACCGAGAGCTGACCGGTTCGCACATGGTGGGGAACGGTGACAATCTCGCACCCAGGCCAGTTCATGACCGGAGTCGGCCCGGCGTTTCCCGGAAATGCTACCGAGGTGTGGTTGGTGGGTGGTTCTCCTGGGCGCCATTCGCCGTCGACATAGCTCAGCTGGCCGCTGGTCATCATGGCGAACGCCGACCGCAACGTGCCGCGGGTCATGTCGAAGTCCTGCATGTCGTAGGCGATGACGAGGTCGGAGACCGGCGTGACCAGCTCAGCGGTGGCGTGCGCAAGCAGGTCGGCGGGAACGATGTCGTAGCCGGTCGCGGGCACGACTGTCACCCCGCCGCGCTCGGCGTCGGCGGTGAGGTCGTCGAAGACGCCTTTGACGAACATCTGCTCGGCGCTCGTGTCGACGTAGTGGCATCCCGCGGCGATTGTAGCCCGCACCACCGGTTCGCCCAGTTCCAGGAACGGACCCGCACAGTTGATGACGGCGTCGCAGCCATGGAAAGCGGCTGCGAGGTCGGCCGGTCGATGCCGGCTGGCCGTACGGCCA
>NZ_CAAAFO010000059.1:52311-54863 GCF_900634715.1 Candidatus Protofrankia californiensis
GCCGCGGCGGTGCAGCTCGGCGGCCACCAACCGGCCGGTATACCCGCTTGCTCCGTAAACAGCGATTGTCATGAACGGTGTCCTTTCAGGGTTCGACGTCGGTCATATTCGACGCCGGTCATAATTGCCGGCGTCGAACCGGACGCCCATCCCGCGTCCGCGGGGATCGCGCATCCCCCCAACCTGGGGGATTACCGGGCGCCGCACCGCGGGATACGGCCGCGTCGTGCCGAAGCCGACCCTCGGGAGCCGCGCCAGCGCCGTTCGCGAAGGCGTCGCGGACCTCTGCGAGCAGCGCGTCGACCCGGACGACCTCGTGCATGAGGTCGCCGAACGGCTCCGCCGCATGGTGCCCTACGACTCGGGCACGTGGATGACCAGCGACCCCGAGACGCTCCTGCCGACGGGTCTGCACACCGTCGGCCTGATCGCCGGCGTCCACGCCGAAGAGATCCGCAACGAGTTGGCGGGCACCGATGTCAACCGGTTCGTCGACCTCGACCGTTGCGGGCACTCCGCCGTGTCCCTGGCCGCCGCGACCGGAGGCGAGGTGGGCCGAAGCGCTCGTCACCGCCTCGTGTACGCACCGATAGGGCTGCGCGACGAGCTGCGTCTGCTTGCGCGCGCCGGCAGCGCCACGTGGGGGATGGGCTGTCTGATCTCCCGCCATACCGTGCGCGACCACGTGAAATCGATCTTTGCCAAGGTGGCCGTCACCTCACGACCCGAGCTGACGGCCGCGCTCGGCGCGGAAGGGGCGGCGGTAGGCCGTGAGGGAGACGCCTGCCACCGTGCGCAGGTTTCGGCGCAGTGAGGCGGCGGTAACGAAGCCCACCTGCCCTGCCCTGCGCTGACGCGGGCGTGGTGGAGCGTGAGGGCGAAAGGTGACGACGCTACTTACAGTGGGTCGGTTTCGTAGTGGTGTGCTGAAACCACAGCGATTCTATGACTCGGCCGTTGGGCAGCGTGTGTGTTGACGGGGACCGTGGGTCGGGAGGAATCCGGCGGCGGCCAGTGCGCGCTGCGATGCTATGTTCCTGTTTTCGGCGCCCGCCTGCAGGGTGCAGATTCCCAGATATCCGTGCGCCAGTAAGCACGCCGCCTCAAACAATTCGTGGCCGAGTCCATGCTGACTGTAGGTGGGGGCGAGCCAGCCGCCTGCCGACCAGGTTTCTTGGTCATTATAGACGGTCGCCATTCCGGCATATTCGTTGCGGTCCTTGGAGACGGCGACCAGCGCATGCATCCCTACCTGGGCATGAGGCGGACCCGGCCGGCCTGGTTTTTCCAGGAACAGCTTTGCATGTTTTCTCTGGGCACGACGCTCTTATGTGCCCAGCCGAGCCACCGCTGGGCTTCCGGGTCGCTGGCTCCAGCGTATGCCGGGGCCCAGTTTCGTAACGTCGGTGTCCAGAAGATGAGATGGCGAGTCAGGATGACGTGAGAACCATTCTTCCTGCACCCGAGGTGACTCGGGCCGCGCAGCGGCATCCATCCCACGCATTGCTCCAGTCGAGATGATGAACGTGTGCCAGGTCGATGTTCGCCCACGCGATCATAGCCGAAGCTGACGGAACGCGATAACGTGGCTCATTGGCCGGCCCGAACCCCGTGGACCGGGGAAGAAAGGTTCGAAAGTGCATGTCCTGACCAACGGGGGTGGCCTGCCGCTCATGTGGCAGGTGGCGGCTGGCGTCGCAAGTCCTGGCGATTCCCTGGATCAGGGCGGCGGCGCGCCCACACCGCGCAGCCTGCCGGCCGTGCTCGCCGGGCGTGTCGGATCCCGCCGCCGGGTTGGTTCAATTCGCCGTACCTATATGACACGCCCTTCGAGATCAGTGAGCGCCTGTCGGATGCTGATCGTGTGCGGGTGGTCTTCGCCGAGGGCCAGCCGTGACCGGGTGAGTACGTCGTTGAATATCGCCCGCGCTCCGGGGTAGTTACCCTGCAGCTGCAATGTGACCGCGAGATTGGCTGCGGCGGTGATTGTGTCTGGGTGGTCTTTGCCGAGGATTCGCTGTCGTCGGGTGAGTACGTCGTCGAACATTGTTTGCGCCCTCGCGTAGTCACCCTGCGCCCGCACCGTCAACGCGAGATTGGCTGTGGCGGCAATCGTGTACGGATGGTCTTCGCCGAGGATCCGCCGCGACCGGGTGAGTACGTCGTCGAACATTGTTCGCGCTCCGGCATAATCACCTTGCAGCCACAACGTGCGTGCGAGATTGCGTGCGGCGATGATCGTGTCCGGGTGATCTTTGCCGAGGATTTGTTGCCGTCGGGTGAGTATGTCGTCGAACATCGCCCGTGCTCCGGCGTAGTTACCTTGTAGTCGCAAGGTAACCGCGAGATTGCGTGCGGCGGTGATTGTGTCCGGGTGGTCTTCGCCGAGGATCCGCCGCGACCGGGTGAGTACGTCTTCGAACATTGTTCGCGTCCTCGCGTAGTCACCCTGCGCACGTACCGTCACCGCGAAATTGGCTACGGCGGTGATTGAGCCTTTTCCATCTTGGCTTGGCTAATGTCAGGAACACAATCCATTGATGAGGCCATCC
>NZ_CAAAFO010000060.1:0-1031 GCF_900634715.1 Candidatus Protofrankia californiensis
CAGCAGGCCCACGCCCTCCGACCAGCCGGTGCCGTCCGCCGCCGCGGCGAACGCCTTGCACCGGCCGTCCGCGGCCAGCCCCCGCTGCCGGGAGAAGTCCACGAAGCCCAGCGGCGACGTCATGACGGCGACCCCGCCGGCAAGCGCAAGGTCACTTTCGCCGGACCGCAGCGACTGGGCGGCCAGGTGCAGGGCGACCAGCGACGACGAGCAGGCCGTGTCGATGGTGACCGCGGGCCCCTCGAACCCGAACGTGTACGAGATCCGGCCGGAGGCGACGCTGCCGAGCGCGCCGGTGACCAGGTAGCCCTCCAGCTCGTCGGGAACCTCGTGGAAACCGGCGGCGTAGTCCCGTCCGGCGACACCGGCGAACACGCCGGTACGGCTGCCGCGCAGCGCCGTCGGGTCGATCCCGGCGTTCTCCAGCAGCTCCCACGCCGTCTCCAGCAGCAGGCGCTGCTGCGGGTCGGTCGCGGCGGCCTCACGCGGGGAGATCCCGAAGAACGCCGTGTCGAAGTCGCCGGCGCCGGAGATGAACCCGCCCTGGCGGGTGTAGGTGGTGCCGGGCCGGTCCGGGTCGGGGTCGTAGAGCGCCTCGACGTCCCAGCCGCGGTCGTCGGGGAACTCGCTGATCGCGTCACCGCCGGTCTCGGCGAGCCGCCACAGATCCTCCGGCGAGGTGATCCCGCCGGGGTAGCGGCAGGCGGCGCCGACGATCGCGATCGGTTCCCGCCGGCTCTCCTCGATCTCCCGCAGCCGCTTGTGCGCGGCCCGGGAGTCCGCGAGCGCGCGCTTGAGGTATTCGCGGAGCTTGTCGTCGTTGGACATCTCAGGCGTGCTCCTGATCCATGAGGGCGAACAGTTCCTCGTCGCTGGCGGAGTCGAGGTCCAGCTCGTCGTCGCCGGACGGGCCGGTGGGCTCGGTGCCCCACTGGTCGAGCAGGCGGCGCAGGCGGACGGCCGCGGCCTGCCGGTCCGCCGCCGTGGTGCCGGCGGCGGCGAACACTGTCTCCAGCTGGTCGACCGCGTGC
>NZ_CAAAFO010000060.1:1379-1938 GCF_900634715.1 Candidatus Protofrankia californiensis
CCGCCGCTTCCGGTGTGCCGAGGGCCAGCTCCCCCCGCAGGTAGGCGGTGACGGCCTCGGGTGTGGGGTGGTCGAAGACCAGCGTGGCCGGCAGTTCGAGCCCGGTCGCCGCACCCAGCCGGTTGCGCAGGTCGACCGCGGTCAGGGAACTGAACCCGAGTTCCTGGAACGTCCGGGTCTGGTGGACCCCGTCGGCGTCGGTGTGGCCGAGGACCGTCGCGATCTCCGATCGGACGACCTCCAGCAGCACGCTGTCGCGTTCGGTTTCCCCGAGGCCGGCCAGCCGCTGCAGCAGCAGGAGCCCACCGGCCGGGGCCGGGTCGTCCCCGGCGAGCCCGGGCGTCTGCGCCGGCCGGGTGACGGCTACCTCCCCGGCGAACGACCGTCCGACGTCCAGCCAGTAGCGCCGGTGCTGGAAGGCGTAGGTCGGCAGGGCGACCCGCGGGTGCGGGCCGGGGGCCGTCGGCGCCCAGTCGACCGGCACACCGTGGACGTGCAGTTCGGCGGCGGAGAGCAGGAAGCGGTCCAGCCCGCCCTGGTCGCGGCGCAGCGTCCCGAC
>NZ_CAAAFO010000060.1:2056-4805 GCF_900634715.1 Candidatus Protofrankia californiensis
CCTGCTCGAAGCGCACCGTCTCGCGCAGGTTGGCGACCCAGTACGCGGCGTCGAGCGTAGCGGTGTCGATCCGCTCGCCGGTGACCGTGGAGATCAGCGGGATCGTGGCCGCCCGCGGCTCGATCGGCGCGAGATCCGCCAGCAGCAGCTCGCGCAGGCTGTCGACGTGGGCCGAGTGCGAGGCGTAGTCGACCGGGATGATCCGGGCGCGGGTGCCGCCGGCCTCCAGTTCCGCCACCAGCTCCTCGACGGCGTCGGTGTCACCGGCGACCACCACCGACCCGGGGCTGTTGACGGCGGCGACCGACAGCCTGCCGTCCCACCGGGCCAGCTGTGGCTCGAGGTCGTCCACGGGCAGCGCGATCGAGGCCATGCCACCGCGTCCAGCCAGTGCGGTGATGGCCCGGCTGCGCAGGGCGATGATCCGGGCGGCGTCGTCCAGGGACAGGGCACCGGCCACGTGGGCGGCGGCGATCTCCCCCTGGCTGTGGCCGACGACGGCATGCGGATGCACGCCGTGCGCGCGCCACAGCGCCGCGAGCGCGACGAGGACCGCCCACAGCGCGGGCTGCACCACGTCGACGCGGTCCAGCGAGGGTGCCTCCGGCGTCCCGCGCAGGACGTCGAGCAGGTCCCAGTCGACGTACGGGCGCAGCGCCCGCGCGCAGTCCGCGATCGACGCGGCGAACACCGGGGAGGACTCGAGCAGGCTCGCGGCCATGCCGGGCCACTGGGAGCCCTGGCCGGGGAAGACGAACACGGTCCTGCGGTCCGCTCCGGCGGTGCCCCGGGCCGCGTTCGCCGGCAGTTCGCCCCGGGCCAGCGCCTCGAGGGAGGTGAGGAAGCCGTCCCGGTCGCCGGCGACGACAACCGCGCGTTCGGCGAACGTCGCGCGGGTGGTGTGCAGCGCCGCCGCGACGTCCGCGACGTCCGCGACGTCCGGCCCCGGCCCACTGCTGCCCGCCGGCCCGGTGCCGTTCACCCGTTCGGTGGATGCCTGCCCGGTGGACGCCGGTCCGCTGCCGTCCACCGGCTCGTCCGCGCGCACCCACGCCGCCAGCCGGGCGGCCTGCCCCCGCAGCCCCTCCGGGGTTTTCGCGGACAGCGTCCACGCCACCGGCGCGCCGCCGGTCTCTGCCCAAGGGCCAAAGGCGGTGCGATCATGCTTCTTCCGCGCCGCCGGAGGCCCAAATCCCCGGGCTGGATGCGGTGCCGGCGCGCGGTCGTCCGGGGCCTGTTCGATGATCGCATGGGCGTTGGTGCCGCTGACGCCGAAGGAGGAGATCCCCGCCCGGCGGGGACGGTCGAGCGCGGGCCACGGCCGGGCCTCGGTGAGCAGTTCGACCTCGCCGGCGGACCAGTCCACATACGGTGACGGTGCGTCCACGTGGAGGGTTTTGGGCAGGATGCCGTGGTGGATGGCCTGGATCATTTTGATGATGCCGGCGACGCCGGCGGCGGCCTGGGTGTGGCCGATGTTGGATTTGAGTGAGCCGAGGTAGAGGGGTTGGTCTGCCTCCCGGTCCTGCCCGTAGGTGGCGATGAGGGCCTGGGCTTCGATGGGGTCGCCGAGGCGGGTACCGGTGCCGTGCGCTTCGACGGCGTCGACGTCGGCGGGAGCGAGGCGGGCGGCGGTGAGGGCGGCGCGGATGACGCGTTGTTGGGACGGTCCGTTGGGCGCGGTGAGCCCGTTGGAGGCGCCGTCCTGGTTGACCGCCGATCCCCGCAGGAGCGCGAGTACCGGATGGCCGGCGCGCCGGGCGTCCGAGAGCCGTTCGAGCAGGACGAGCCCGATACCCTCGGCCCAGCCCACGCCGTCCGCCGCTGCGGCGAACGCCTTGCTGCGGCCGTCCGGTGACAACCCGCGCTGCCGGGACAGCTCCACCCAGGCACCCGGGGACGCCATCACCGTCACCCCGCCGGCGATCGCCAGCTCACTCTCGCCGGACCGCAGGGACTGGGCGGCCAGGTGCAGGGCGACCAGCGACGACGAGCAGGCGGTGTCGACGGTGACCGCGGGCCCCTCGAACCCGAACGTGTACGACACCCGGCCGGAGGCGACGCTGCCGGCGCTCCCGGTACCGAGGAAGCCCTCCAGCGACGACGGCGCCTCGTCCAGCCTGGGGGCGTAGTCGTGGTACATCACCCCGGCGAACACGCCGGTGCGGCTGCCGCGTAGCGCCGCCGGGTCGATCCCGGCCCGCTCGAACAGCTCCCAGGTGGTCTCCAGCAGCAGGCGCTGCTGCGGGTCGGTCGCCAGGGCCTCGCGCGGGGAGATCTCGAAGAAGTCGGCATCGAAGTCGCCCGCGTCGAGCAGGAAGCCGCCGTGGCGGGTGTAGGACGTGCCGGTGCGGTCGGGGTCCGGGTCGTACAGCTTCTCGACGTCCCAGCCGCGGTCGCCCGGGAACTCGGTGATCGCGTCACCGCCGTCGGTGACCAGCTTCCACAGTGCCTCGGGGGATTCGACACCGCCGGGGAAGCGGCAGGCCATGCCGACGATCGCGATCGGCTCGTCGACGGCCCCGGCCGGTCGCCCGGCGCGGGACGCCGTGGCCGCGGCGCCGGCGACCGCCTCGGTCGGCTCGGCTTCGGTCAGCAGCGTGAGCAGGAACGCGGCAACGGCGTTGGGGGTCGGCTGGTCGAAGGTGAGGGTGGTAGGCAGCCGCAGCCCCGTCGCCGCGCCCAGCCGGTTGCGCAGCTCGACGGCTGTCAGGGAGTCCAGACCCAGATCCGTGAACGGCCTGCCGGC
>NZ_CAAAFO010000060.1:5408-7072 GCF_900634715.1 Candidatus Protofrankia californiensis
CGCCGGCCCACAGTCCCCAGGCGAGCGACGTCGCCGGCAGGCCGTGCCCGCGGCGGTATCCGGCGAGCGCGTCGAGGAAGGCGTTGGCGGCCGCGTAGTTACCCTGACCAGGGCTGCCGAGAATGCCGGCGGCCGACGAGAACAGCACGAACGCGGCCAGATCGGCGCCGCGGGTCAGCTCGTGCAGATGCCAGGCGGCGTCGGCCTTGGGCGCCAGCACGTTGTCGAGCCGTTGCGGGGTGAGCGACGTGACGACACCGTCGTCGATGACGCCCGTGGCGTGCACGACCGCGGTCAGCGGGTGCTCGGCGGGGATCGCGGCGAGCAGGTCGGCCAGTGCCGTCCGCTCGGTCACGTCGGCGGCGGCGACCGTCACCGATGCGCCGAGGGCCGTGAGGCCGTCCCGCAGCTGTTCCGCCCCGGGGGCCGCGAGACCGCGCCGGCTGGTGAGCAGCAGGTGACGCACGCCGTGACGTGTCACCAGGTGACGGGCGAGCAGTCCGCCGAGCGCCCCGGTACCACCCGTGATCAGGACGGTGCCGTCGGGGTTGAGCGCCGCTGGTGCTGATGGTGCTGCTGATGGTGATTGTGCTGATGCTGCTGGCGGTGCTGGCGTCGCCGGCGCGGCTGCAGCCCGGACCAGGCGGGGGACCGTGATCGCACTGCCGCGGACGGCCAGCTGCGGCTCGTCACCCGCCAGCGCCGCGGTGAGCACGGCCGGCAGGTCGGTCTCGGGCGGGTCTGCGTTGAGCAGGACGCTGTCCAGCGGGTCGAGGTCGAGCAGCACGAACCTGCCTGGATGCTCGGACTGCGCCGAGCGGACCAGCCCCCACACGGCCGCCGCGGCGGGGCCGGGGACCTGGCCGCCGGCCGGCACGGCACCGCGGGTCACCAGCACCAGCCGCGACGCCGGGTCGCGCGGTTCGGCCAGCCACTGCTGCACCAGCGCGAGCACGCGGTGGGTCGCGCCGTACGCTGCCGCCGCTGTCCCGCGCGCAGCCGGCACGGCTGCTGGGTCGGACGCGGCTGCGTCGGATGCGGCTGGGCCGGACGCTGTTGGGTCGGACGCGGCTGGGTCGGGTACGGCTGTGTCAGGTGGGGCTGGGTCGGACGCGGCCACCGGGGCGAGCACGAACTCGGGTGCCGCCGTCCCCAGCCCGGTGAGGTCGGAGGCGGCCTGCGCGTCCACTCCGGCCGAGCGCAGCGCGGTCAGCAACGGATGGTCGTCAGTGTCGAGCACACGGTAGTGGCCGGGGGAGTCGGGCAGGTCGGCGGAGACCGGTAGGTCGACGGCGGTCCAGTCGACGGCGAACAGCGAGTCCCGGTGGGCCTCGCGCCGTGCGGCACCGACCTGTGCGGCGCTGACCGGCCGGGACAGCAGCGAGCGGACGGAGACGACCGGCGCGCCGGTGGTGTCGGCCGCGTGCACGGAGACGGTGTCACCGTCACCGGCGATCCGCAGCCGCAGCGAGGCCGCGCCGGAGGAGTGCAACCGCACGCCCGACCAGGCGAAGGGCACCCGGCCCTCGGCCGCGCCGGCGCCTGCGGCGGCCTGCCCGCCCTCGGCCGCGGTCAGGACGGCGGCGTGCAGGGCGGCGTCGAGCAGCGCGGGGTGGATGCCGAAGCGCCCGGCGTCCGCGCGTACTCCCTCGGGCAGCTCGACC
>NZ_CAAAFO010000061.1:0-2160 GCF_900634715.1 Candidatus Protofrankia californiensis
CCGTCACCGGCGACTTTACGGCCGGCGGCTCACCTGCCGAGACGCGACCGACCACCTGCCGAGACCCGAGTCGTGTCCTGTCGTTGTCCGCCGGAACCACCGCCACCGCCGACTCCACGAGATCTCGCCGACCAGACCCCGGCGGCTCAGAGCCCGGTGATCTTAAACCTCGGCGACGGCTTGGGCGAACTGGGCCTGGTACAGACGGGCGTAGGCGCCGGCGGCGGCGAGCAGGCTGGTGTGGTCGCCCTGTTCGACGATCGCGCCGTTCTCCATCACCAGGATGGTGTCCGCGTCCCGGATCGTCGACAGCCGGTGCGCGATCACGAACGCGGTACGCCCCACCCGCAGGGTCGACATGGCCCGTTGGATCAGTACCTCGGTGCGGGTGTCCACCGAGCTGGTCGCCTCGTCCAGGACGAGGATCAGGGGTTCGGCGAGGAACGCCCGGGCAATGGTGATCAGCTGCCGCTCCCCGCCGCTGACGCCGGCGCCCTCGTCGTCGAGCACCGTGTCGTAGCCGGCCGGCAGGGTGCGCACGAACCGGTCGACGTGCGCGGCAGTGGCCGCCGCGACGATCTGCTCCCGGGTGGCGCCCTCGGCGCCGTAGGCGATGTTCTCCGCGATGGTGCCGCCGAACAGCCAGGTGTCCTGCAGCACCATGCCGATGCTCGCCCGCAGCTCCTCCCGCGACATCGCGGCGATGTCGACCCCGTCCAGGGTGATCCGGCCGCCGGTGACCTCGTAGAACCGCATCAGCAGGTTGATCAGGGTGGTCTTTCCGGCACCGGTGGGGCCGACGATCGCGACGGTGTGACCGGGTTCCGCGGTCAGCGACAGGTCCTCGATCAGCGGCTTGTCCGGCTCATAGCGGAACGCGACGTGTTCGAAGGCGACCCGGCCGCGCAGCCGGTCCGGGTGCGCCGGGGTGACGGGGTCGGGTTCCTGCTCGGCGGTGTCGAGCAGGTCGAACACCCGCTCCGCCGAGGCAACCCCGGACTGCACCAGATTCGCCATGCTGGCGACCTGGGAGAGCGGCTGGCTGAACTGCCGGGAATACTGGACGAACGCCTGCACGTCGCCGATCGACAGCGAGCCGGAGGCGACCCGCAGCCCGCCGACGACCGCCACCAGCACGTAGTTGAGGTTCCCGATGAACATCATCGCCGGCTGCATGAGCCCGGAGATGAACTGGGCGCGCCAGCTGGCGGCGTAGAGCCGCTCGTTGAAGTCACGGAAGATCTGTGCGGACTCCTCCTGGCGGCCGAACGCCTGGACCAGCGCGTGCCCGGTGTACATCTCCTCGACGTGCGCGTTGAGACGACCGGTGACCTTCCACTGGGTGACGAACTGCGGCTGTGCCAGCTTCCCGATCCGCGTCGCGATCAGGATCGACACCGGCACCGTGACCAGCGCGATCAACGCGAGTACCCAGGAGATCCAGATCATCATCGACAGCACGCCGACGATGGTCAGCACTGACGCGATGATCTGCGACAGGCTCTGCTGCAGGCTCTGCCCGAGGTTGTCTATGTCGTTGGTGACCCGGCTGAGCACCTCACCCCGCGACTGGCGGTCGAAGTAGCGCAGCGGCAACCGGGAGATCTTGGCCTGCACGTCCTCGCGCAGCGTGCCGATCACCCGCTGCAGCCCCAGGTTCGCGAGCCTGGCCTGCGCGACGCCGCACAGCCCGGCCAGCGCGTAGACGACGAGCACCCACAACAGCACGGAGCCGATGGCGCCGAAGTCCATCCCCTGGCCGGGGGTGACGTCGAGTGAGGCGAGCAGGTCGGCCTGGGTGCCGTGGCCGGTGGCGCGCAGTTCGGCGACGGCCTCGGCCTTCGACGTGCCGGCCGGCAGCCGCCGGCTGAAGATCCCGGCGAACACCAGGTCGGTGGCATGCCCGAGCAGCCGCGGGCCGAGCACGGTGAGCCCGACGCTCGCCGTCGCCAGCACGATCATCGCGATGAACAGGTGGTACTGCGGACGCAGCAGGCCGAGCAGCCGGCGGCTCGACCCGGAGAAGTCCATCGACTTCTCCGCCGCGCCCTGACTCATGAAGAAGCGGGACGGACCGCCCATCGGCGCCGGACCCCGGCGCGGCGCCGCCGCTGCTGGTGCTGGTGCTGGCGCTGGCGCTGGCGCTGGCGCTGGCGCTGG
>NZ_CAAAFO010000061.1:2197-4049 GCF_900634715.1 Candidatus Protofrankia californiensis
TCACGCGGCCTCCTCCTCGGTGAGCTGGGAGAGAACGATCTCCCGGTAGGTGGCGTTGCCCGCCATCAGCTGATGATGGGTGCCGGTGCCGACAATCTCGCCGCCGTCCAGCACGATGATCTGGTCGGCATCACGGATGGTGGCGACCCGCTGGGCGACGATCACAACGGTCGCACTCGCGGTCTCCCGGGCGAGCGCGGCACGCAGGCGCGCGTCGGTGGCGTAGTCGAGGGCCGAGAACGAGTCGTCGAACAGGTAGATCTCCGGACGGTGGACCAGCACCCGGGCGATCGCGAGACGCTGCCGCTGGCCACCGGAGACGTTCGTTCCACCCTGGGCGATCACGGTGTTCAGGCCGTCGGGCATGGCCTCGACGAACTCCCGCGCCTGCGCGGTCTCCAGTGCCTGCCACAGCTGGTCGTCGGTGGCGTCCGGATTGCCGTAGCGCAGGTTGGTCGCGATCGTGCCGGAGAACAGGTAGGGCTTCTGTGGCACCAGCCCGACGGTGGCGGCGAGCAGCGCCGGGTCGAGTTCCCGGACGTCGACGCCGTCGACGAGGACAGCGCCCTCGCTGGCGTCGGCCAGCCGTGGGATCAGGCCGATCAGCGTCGTCTTGCCGCTACCGGTACTGCCGATGATCGCAGTGGTCTGGCCGGGCCGGGCCCGCAGAGCGATCCCGCGCAGCACCGCCGCCTCCGCTCCCGGGTAGTGAAACCCGACGTCACGCAGCTCCAGCTCGCCGTGCCGGTCGAGGGAACACACCGGATTCGCCGGCGGCAGCAGGGTGGACCCGGTCTCCAACACCTCCTGGATGCGTTCCGCGCACACCTCGGCCCGAGGAATCATCATGAACATGAAGGTGGCCATCATCACGGACATCAGGATCTGCATGAGGTAGCTGAGGAACGCGGTGAGCGCGCCGATCTGCATGTGGCCGGCGTCGATACGGTGCGCGCCGAACCACAGCACGGCCACACTGGCGACGTTCACCACCGTGAGCACCAGCGGGAACATCAACGCCATCAGCCGGCCGAACCGCAGCGAGACGTCGGTCAGCTCGGCGTTGGCCACCCCGAACCGGCGCTGCTCGTGGTCGTCCCGGACGAATGCGCGGATCACTCGCAACCCGCTGATCTGCTCACGCAGGATCCGGTTGACGGTGTCGAGGTGTTCCTGCATCGCCCGGCCCAGCGGCCGCATCCGGCGCACGATCAGGCTGATGATCACTCCGAGAACCGGCACGATCACGACGAGCAGGGTGGACAGCCCGGCGTCCTGACGCACGGCCAGCGCGATGCCACCCAGGCACATGATGGGCGCGGATACCATCAGCATGAAGATCATAAGTACCAGCATCTGAACCTGCTGGACGTCGTTCGTGGCCCGGGTGATCAGGGAGGGTGTGCCGAACCGGCCGATCTCGCGGGCGGAGAACGACTGCACCCGGTCGAACACGGCCGCCCGGACGTCCCGGCCGAACGCCATCGCGGTCTGGGCGCCGAAGTACACCGCGGCACCGGAGCAGAGGATCTGCACGACGGCGATCCCGAGCATGATCCCGCCAGTGCGCAGGATGTAGCCGGTGTCGCCGACGATCACCCCGTGGTCGATGATGTCGGCGTTCAGGGTCGGCAGGTACAGCATGGCGATCGTCGCCAGCAGCTGCAGGCCGATCAGGATCGCGATCGGCCGAACATAGGGGCCGAGGTTGGCCCGCAGGAGTCGGATCAGCATGCAGTCTCTCTCTGCGGCGGGACGAGGCGAAGCGGAACGATAGTCCGGACGGTGGCAACGCTGTCATACCGCCGTACCGGTCAGGGGCGTGCCGCGGTGCCACCCCACGCGACCGGAC
>NZ_CAAAFO010000061.1:4329-12995 GCF_900634715.1 Candidatus Protofrankia californiensis
GGCAGTACCAGCTCTGCCGCCCGTCCCGTCCCGTTCCGGGACCGGCCGGACCAGCCGGTGGGCCGATGGCCGCACGAGCAACGAACGGTCACCATCCCGCCGACGCATAGGGACACTACGAGCTGAACCCGACTTCAGGTCAAGGCGTTTTCCCGGCCACAGCCCGACGCGCATGAAGACCCAGGTCGCCGCGGTGGCTGCCGGGTCTGATCAGTAGATTTGACAGGGCGCAGCATGTCCCGCAGCCCATAACGTGAGAATTTCCCGTCCGCCCGTGCCCAGGAGCAGCCATGAGCGAAACCCTCTCCGGAGCGACCGCCGCGGCATGCCGCGGCTGCCTGGCGAAGGCCACGGAATTCCGGCCGGCCGACGGCCGGCACGCCTGCTCGGTGGGCTGACCCCCATGCCGACCGTGACGATCCTGGACGACTACCAGCAGGTGGCGCTCACCAGCGCCGACTGGTCGGCGGTGCGCAGCCGCTACTCGATAGACGTGATCAGCGAGCACATCCCCGACCACGACACGCTGACCCGGCGCCTGCGCGGCAGCGAGATAGTCGTCGCGATGCGCGAACGAACGCGGTTCCCGGCCAGTCTGATACAGACGCTGCCCGCGCTCCGGCTGCTGGTCACCACCGGAATGGCCAACGCGGCAATCGACCTCGACGCGGCCAGACGACAGGGCGTCACCGTCTGCGGCACCACCGGATCGGGTAACGCGATGCCCGAACTCACCATCGGAATGATCATCGCGCTCACCCGGCACTTCGCCCAGGAGGACGCCGCCATACGCGCCGGCGGCTGGCAGCACACCATCGGTCCCGGCCTGTCCGGCCACACCCTCGGTGTCGTCGGTCTCGGCCGCCTCGGCACACCGGTTGCCAGGCTGGCGCAGGCATTCGGCATGTCGGTCATCGCATGGTCGCCGCACCTGACCGCGGAACGCGCAGCCCCGCACGGCGTCCGCGCCGTCAGCAAACAGGAACTGTTCACCGACTCCGACGTGATCACCATCCACATGCCGTTGTCGGACACGACCCGGGGCCTGATCGGCGCCGCCGACCTCGCCCTCATGAAACCGTCGGCCTACCTGGTCAACACCTCCCGCGGCCCGATCGTCGACGAGAGCGCGCTCCTGGAGGTCCTGCGCGAGCGGCACATCGCCGGAGCCGGCCTGGACGTCTACGACGTCGAACCCCTGCCGATCGACCATCCCCTGCGAGCGCTGCGCAACACCCTGCTGCTCCCCCACATCGGCTACGTCACCACCGACGGCTACCGGACGTTCTACGAACAGATCATCGAGGACATCCTCGCCTGGCACGAGGGCACCCCGGTCCGGGTCCTGTAGCCCGATCCGGCAGGTCCGGAGCGGAAAGCTTCGGGCGGGAACCGAAACACCGGCGCACTCCGGTACGGGGGCCGGACGGCGGGAGGGCTCATGGCTGCGCTCCGAGCGCCGCGGGCAGATCACCGGGGTGCACGACGGTGAGAGAGGTGACCGCGCGGGTGAAGGCCACGTACAGCCTGCGCAGCCCGCGGGTCGGCTCCCCTTCCCCCGCCACGATCGCGGCCGGGTCCACGAGGACGACGTGGTCGAACTCCAGGCCCTTCGCCAGGGACGCGGGGACCAGCGACGCGCGGCCGACAGCGGTGTCGTCACGCAGTTCGACGATCGGAAGGTCGACGTCGCGCAGCGCCGCGGTCAGCGTGGGCACGAACCGGTCGGCTGCCACCACGGCCATCGAACCCTCGCTCTTCAGCGCCCGCCGGGCCTGCTCGGTCACCTCCGCGACGAGCAGACCGGGATCGGTCCGGGCCAGCGTCAACGCCCCCGGGACGCTTCTGACCGAACGCGCGGCCGGCAGGTCCGGGGCGATGCGCGGGAGCAGTCGGTTCGCGAACGCCAGGATCTCCGCCGGCACGCGGTGACTGCGGGTCAGTACCTCGAGATGGGCGGACGGTTTACCCAGCTGGGACAGGATCGTCGACCAGGAGTTCGCGGCCCACGCCGACGTACCCTGGGCAAGATCACCGAGGACGGTCAGCGAGCCGTCCTCACACCTTCGGGCGAGCGCCCGGCACTGCATGGCGGACAGGTCCTGGGCCTCGTCAACGATCACATGGCCGTAACCGGGCACCTTCTCGATCAGGTCCTGCGCCTCGTCGACGCAGTACGTGTCAGCCAGCGACCAGCGGGCGGTCCGGACGCCACGAGCCGGCCCCCCGGGCGCGAGCAGCAGCCGCTGCTCGTCGGCGGTGAGCACCCCGTCGGCGGCGGCGGCCAGGAAGGCCGCGTCGGTGAACAGGCGATGGACGAGCATGGGGCCATCGATCTTCGGCCAGATCGCCTCGAGTGCGTCCCGGACGGGCCGGCTGCGGGCCAGCGTCTCCAGCGCCCTGTCGGTGACATCCCCTCCAGTGGCCTCCGCCTGGCGGCGCACGGCGGAGGCGATCCGTCGCGCGAGCATGGCCCGCCCGGCTCCGTAACGGAAGGGAGCTGACCGCAGCGCGGCCAGAATCTCCGTTGTCTCGTCCGTGCCGACCGTCCAGCGGCCCGTCCCCGTGACGATCCTGACCGGCGCGCTCGGCGCACGGACCGCGCCGTCCAGCGCGCGCCGGATGACGGTCGCCATGCGAGCGTCGCCTTTGAGTACGGCAACCTCGGCCGAGTCGGTCCGGCCTACCGTGACGGTGTCGAGGAAGTCGGTGACGCTGCGCTGGGTTACCGTGAACTCGCCGAGGGCCGGAAGCACCGTGGCGATATAACCGAGGAACGCGCGGTTCGGGCCGACGACGAGTACTCCCGCACGCTGCAGCCACTCACGGTTGGTATACAGCAGATAGGCGGCGCGATGCAGGCCGACAGCGGTCTTCCCGGTTCCCGGGGCGCCCTGGACGCAGATGCTGGTCGCGATATCAGCC
Organism: Candidatus Protofrankia californiensis; assembly: GCF_900634715.1. Classification (GTDB taxonomy): domain Bacteria; phylum Actinomycetota; class Actinomycetes; order Frankiales; family Frankiaceae; genus Protofrankia; species Protofrankia californiensis. Next base: position 7,255 of record NZ_CAAAFO010000061.1, read on the forward strand.
CGGACTATGTCGTCCTGCTCCGGTTGGATCGTGGCGACGATGTCACGCATCGGCCCGGATCGAGGCCGTTCGATCTCCTGTTCCAGGAGCTTGCCGGACACCGTGGACGTGGCGGCGGTGAGCGGTTCATCCTCGAAGGCGGTCAGTTCCCCGCGGTCGAAACCGAACCGCCGCCGGGCGGTGAGGCCCATCGGGTCGCCCGGGTGCGCCCGGTAGAACGGCCGGGCGACCTCGGCCCGCCAGTCGACCACCAGCGGGTCGTCACCCGCAGCCTCCCGGACGAGCCGCCGCCCGAGGTAGATGCGCTGGTCCGGGACGGTTGGCGCATCCTTCGTGTAGTCGAGCCGCCCGAAGAACAGCGGCGCCGCCTCGTCCTGGTCGGTGAAGGTGGCCAGCATGCGCTCCCTGGCGGCCTTCAGGTGCGCGATCGTCACTTTGTCCACCACCGGGTCGCCTCCGGCGATCTCCATCTCCCGCGCCTGCTGGTGCATGCCCTGCAGGGCGAGCTGGCTGCGGCGCAGATGCTCCCGCTCCTTGCGCAGCTCGTCGTCGCTTCCAGCGCTCACGGAGCCTCTCTTTACTTTACTCGGTAAATATTTTTACCGGATCATACTATCGTCTCGGCGCATCCGACCAAGTGGCCACAGCCAGCGACGTGGCCACAGCCGGCGACAGCACGGAACGACAGCACGGAAAAGGAGCGGATCCGCACCCCGTCCGAAACCCGAAACGACGCGGCTCACGCGTAGTCGGCGAGACCCTCACGCAGCGACTGAAATGCCTGCCGGGCGGCTGTGACCGCGTCTGGAAACACCTGCGCGACGGACCGCTTCGCTGTCAGCTGTCGCCAGTTCTCCCGGGCCAGGACGCGCCGGACGGCGACGATCTGACCGGCCGCCAGCGCCGCAGCGAGTTCGCCGGCATTCGGCGCCGACTCGGCAAGTGCCGCCGCAAGCATTTCCTCGTCCCGCGCGGCGTACTGTGCCAGCCGACCGGCCAGGCTCGGCGTGGAGAAGACCATACCGTGGTAGGCAAGCACCTCACGGTCGTCATTGAGCCCGGTCACCGGGTCGCGACGTTCGAGCCCGGCGATGAAATACCTCTCCAACGCAGCCAGGGGCGTCTCGCCGGAAGGCCGTTCCCGGACGACGCGAGCGGCTTCTCCATGATGGTCGACGATGCGGTGGAGGACCAGGTCCTCTTTGCTGGGGAAGTACGTGAACAACGTCGGCTTCGACACCTCGGCAGCCGCTGCCACCTCGGCGACGGAGACGTTGTCGAACCCGCGCTCAAGAAACAACGAGATAGCCGCCGCGGACAGGGCATCGTGGGTGCGCTGCTTCTTCCGCTCCCGAAGACTCAACGGCTCTCCCACCACAGTGAGCCAAGGTAGCATAACCGAAAAGCGCTGCTACTTCCTCGGCACCCGTTCGTTCCTCGACGTCCGCTCGAAGCGCTCACCCCATTCACGCGCATTCGTGGCCGCCTGGTCGCATTCGGTGTACCACCGGTACTCCGCCGGTACGTACCACCTCCATGTCTCGCAACCACCCGCTTCTTGTGGACGGCCGCCGCCTGCACCGGCTGAAACCCGATCTGGATGCTACTCCCGCCATCAATATGATCTTCATTGAATACCGCCGACAGCGCGAACCGTGATCAGTAGCGTGGGGACGTGCGGACCGTCTTCCGGGTCAGCCCGCGAGCAACCCCTCGGTAATCTTATGGAGACGCGCAGCGTCCTGACTGTCGAAGAACCTGTTGTCCACCGCGATCCGCCTACCCTCCACAAACGCACTCAGACGATCGACAGGCGGCGAATCGATACAGGGAATAATCTGCGCGATGCTCTCCTGCACCGACTTACCGAATACCTTCAGACCCGCCACCTGCGCCGCTGCCGCCGCATCATACTCCCCGGAAAAACTGGTCGACACGATACCTGGATGAAACAGGACATATCCGATCCGACTCTCTTTGTATGTGTCGGTGAAGCTGACACCGAGCAGATCGTTGAGCCTGCCACCATGCCCCAACGCCCCGGTCCCGAAGTAGCCCCGCCCAAGTTGAAGATCGTCCCGCCCCACCACGCTATCGTGCCGCGCCCGAGCAACCGGGTCTGATCCAGCCGTCGTCAGAGGTGGCAGCCGGTATGACGGACGGACCTGGACGGCGTGAGATGACGCCGATCCCGGCTCGGGCGAAGAAGAAACTAAAGAAAGGCGTGCTCTTCTGGGCCGGGACGTCGCGTGTCTGTCTGTCCGCCCGTTCTTGGCAGCGGGTACCTGCCCGCGCTGGCTGCCGGCCGGTAGGTGAAGGATCGGGGTATGGCCCTTCTGGTACTGGATCGCGATCTGATCCGCCTTCACGCCGGCCACCTGTACTATGCCCGCGGTCTGGCATACCACCGTCAGGGCGCGGTCGTCGAGTTGCACGTCGATGGCATGGCAGTGGACGCGACGGTGGTGGGGACTCGCCGCTACCAGGTCCACGCCGAGTTGACCGGGGCCGGTCTGACCGCGGAATGTTCCTGCCCACTCGGTGTCGACGGCGTGTTCTGCAAGCACGCTGTCGCAGTGGCCCTGGCCTGGCTGGACGCCGCCGGGGACGACGGGGACGACGACGCGGCACCACCACGGCCGGCGCCGCGCCGCACAGCGCGCAGCATCGTCAGTCAAAGCCGGATCTCGCCGCGTTCCTGGCCGGCCAGCCGACCGCGTGGCTTGTCGAGCGGCTGCTGCGGGTTGCCGAGGCCGATCCGGTGCTGCGAGCCGAATGGGAGACGCTGGCCAGCGAAGCCCACCCGGACGGGCCCGACCTGACCCGGTTCCGCCAACAGCTGGAACGAACGTTGATCGTGCCAGAGTACCTGGACTGGGACGAGACCGGTGGATACGTACATTCCGCCTACCAGGTACTCGTCTCGATCGAGGAGATCCTGGAACGTGGGCTTGCGGCCTCGGCTGTCGAACTGGCCGAGGACGCCCTTCGGCTGCTGGAGTCCGCGGTCGAGCGGGTCGACCAGAACGGTGAGATGACCGACGTCCTGGAATCCGCCCAACAGCTGCATCTGCAGGCATGTGAGGCGGCCTGGCCGGACCCGGTGGCGCTGGCCGACCGGCTGACCCGCTGGGCGATCGACAGCGAGTGGGGTGTGTTCGCCAACGCGGTAGAGGACTACGCGGACGTCTACGGGGAGGCCGGCCTGCAGCGGTGCCGACAGGTCGTGTCGGCGCAATGGTCGGCACTGCCGGCGCTCGCCCCCGGCCAGCGCAGCGACTACAGCGGCCGGCGCAGCGTGCTCGACCGGCTGCGCCTGTCGCTCGCCGAAACGACCGAGGAACGGGTCGAGGTGCTCTCCCGGGACCTGTCCACGCCGGACCGGTTCGTCACCGTCGCCGGTGTGCTGGGTGACGCCGGCCGGTTTGACGAGGCGCTCCGCCGGCTGCGCGACGCCCAGGACGCGTTCGCCACAGACCAGCTCGAGCGAGTCGACCAGGCGGTGGCCGACACGCCGCGCCGGGCGTCACGAGCAGGCGGCCGAGGCCGAATGGTACTGCTTCCGCCGGCACCCCGGGCTGCGGGCCTTCCAGCGGTTCGCCGAACATCTGCGCCCGCTCCCGGCCTGGCAGCGGTGGCGCGCCCAGGCGCTTGCCGTCCTCGAACGGCCGGCCGAGCCCGGCTCCTGGCCGCGGCACGAGTTCGCCTTCGAGCACGGCAACAGCCGCCTCGTCGAGCTGCTGTTGTGGGACGGCGGCGTCGAGGGCGCGTGGGCCGCGGCCCAGCGCGGCGGCTGCGACTCCGCCGGCTGGCTGCGCGTGGCCCGGGCCCGCGCGGCGACGGATCCGGCCGCGTCGATTCCCGTGCTGGTGCGCGTCATCGACACAGCCCGGTCCCGGGCCGACAAGCGCAACGTCTACCATGCGATCGCCAGCCAGGTCGCCGAACTCCGCCGCTGGCACCGGCAGGCGGGAACCGACGCCGAGTTCGCCGACTACCTGCGCCGGATCCGCAACGACCACAAGAACCGCCGCGCGTTCCGGGACGAGCTGAACCGGGCCGGACTTCCCTGACCCTGCCCGTTCGTCCCAGCCGGCCACATCTCGTCCCGGCCGGGCCACATTGACAGGCCGCGTTCCCGACAATCCGCGCTCTCGCCACGGATCGGTCACTGATAGAATTACGGCTCATGTCGGGGGGGGACGGTTGAGGTGGGACACCGCCGTGGCGTAGCTCCTCCACCGTGATCATAAACGAGGCGCGGGTAGCTGCGGCGTTACCAGGCTACGAGCTGGGCACGGTCCTCGGACAGGGCGCGTTCGGGCTGGTACTGGCTGGCCGGCACCGCCGGCTGAACCGGGATGTCGCGATCAAAATCCTCGCGACGGAGCATGACGGGGCGGAAACGAGTTTCGCCGCCGAGGCGCAGGTACTCGCCGCTCTGGATCATCCACACGTGGTACGGATCTACGACTATGTCGAAACCGACAACCTGCACCTGATCGTCATGGAACTACTCGGCGGGGGAACGCTGACCCGCCGCCGCAGCGGCATGTCGCCGCGGGACGCCTGCGCGGTGGGTCTGGCCGCGGCCACAGCCCTGTCCTACGCCCACGGCCGGGGAGTGCTGCACCGCGACGTCAAACCCGACAACATGCTGTTCGACGCCGCCGGCCTGCTCAAGGTCGCCGACTTCGGGATCGCGAAACTCGTGGAGGGGTCGGCGGCGACCGCCAGCGCACTCAAGGGCACCCCGATGTACATGTCCCCCGAACAGATCACGGGGGGCCGGTTGGGGGCGACCACCGACCTGTACGCCCTCGGTGTCATGCTCTACCACCTGCTGGCAGGGAAGCCGCCGTTCGACCCGAAACTGCCGTTGCGCGTGCTGTGGCAGCACCACCTCGACCGGCTCCCCCCGCCGCCGGAGGGAGTCCCCACCCGGGTGGCCGAGGTGGTCCTGCACACCCTGGCCAAGGACCCGGCGGCGCGCCCGCCGTCCGCGCACGCGTTCGCGCTCGAGCTCGCCCACGCCGCCACCACCGTCTACGGCCCGGACTGGACCGCCCGCTGCGGAATCCGGCTGCGTCTCGACGACGACGTCCGCCGGGTGATCGAACAACCATCTACTCCAGGTGGACACCACCCCCGTCCACCAGCCCCACCACCGGAATTCCTGCCTCCGACACGACTGGCCGCGTCGCAGGCAAAAGCGGACGCCTCCGGTGACAGATCCACCGGCCGTGACAAGTCCACGGGCCGTGGTGCCGGAGGCGGTGCCGGCCGTGGTGTATGGCGTATCCGGCGGCGTACCCCTCCCCCGGATACGCCCGAGCGCGCAGGCCGGAGCCGTACCCCCCGGCGCCGACGGCGCCGGATACTCGCTGCCGTAGTCGTACTGCTCCTCGGTGTTACCGGCACAGCCTTCACGATCTGGTACAGGTACGTAACCGACACCTACATCTCCGCGAACGCGGTGGCGTTCTCCGCCGACGGACGCACCCTGGCCACCACCGGCTACGATGACGGCAACTACACGGTGCGGCTGTGGGACGTCTCCGACCGGTCCGCCGTCCGCTCGCTGGGCCAGCTGACCGGGGAACTTTCCTATGAAGACGTGTTGGTGTTCTCCCCGGACGGACGCACCCTGGCCACCGCCAGAAGCTACGGCGACGACACAGTACAGCTGTGGGACGTCTCCGACCCGTCCGTCATCCGCTCACTGGGCCAACCGCTGACCA
>NZ_CAAAFO010000061.1:13373-15058 GCF_900634715.1 Candidatus Protofrankia californiensis
CCGGCCACACCGGGGACGTGAACGCGCTGGCGTTCTCCCCGGACGGACGCACCCTGGCCACCGCCGGCGGCAGCGGCGATGACACAGTACGGTTGTGGGATCTGTCCAACCGCTCCGCCGTCCGTTCACTGGGCCAGCAACAGGCCGGCCGCACCAGCTTCGTGTGGTCGGTGGCGTTCTCCCCGGACGGATCCATCCTGGCCGCCGGCAGCGGTGACGGCACAGTGCGGCTGTGGGACGTCTCCAACCGGTCCGCCACCCGTCCACTGGGCCAGCCACTGACCGGCATCGCCGGCTGGGTGCGGCCAGTGATGTTCTCTCCGGACAGCCGCACCCTGGCCGCCGCCACCGATACCGGCGGCGTCGGCAGGGTATGGCTGTGGGACGTCTCCGACCGGTCCGCCGTCCGCTCGCTGGGCTGGCCGCAGGCCGGCTACACCGATCATGTGAACGCGCTGGCGTTCTCCCCGGACGGCACGACCGTGGCCGTCGGCGGCACCAGCGACGGCGATGCCGCCGAGGGCACGACCGTCATCAACAAATCGGTGTTTCTGTGGGATCTTTCCGGCGTCCGGTAGAGGTCGGTAAAAAGGCGGCACCGGGACGGTTGTCCTGGTACCGGTATCGAGATCCCGATACACCTGGCCGAGCGGGCCGAGCGCCTCCTGATCCGCCGGATGTCGGGCCAACAGACCAGCGAGCCGGTCCACGACTTCGCCGATCCTCGTATTGTCCGAGATGTGACCGGATGTGATCGGCGAGTGTCCATTCAGGGGGGTCACCGGCCTACGGGTATGCGTTGAGGAGACACGGCGGGTTAGTTGTGGAGTGGTCCCGCTTCCGTGGACAGGAGACCTGAGGTTTACTGTCCATAGGGAAGAGCCAACATGGGGTCAAGCCGCCGGAAGTTCACTCAGGAGTATAAGACCGAGGCCGTAAGGTTGGTGCTCGACTCGGGACGATCAGTCGCCGATGTTGCGAAGAGCTTGGGCATCAACGAGACGACGTTGGGGAACTGGGTGAAGAAGGCGAAGGAAGACAGCGCGTCCGGCGACGAGCCGCTGTCGGTGTCGGAGCGGGCGGAACTCGACGAGCTCCGTAAGAAGTATGCACAGTCACAGATGGACGTCGCGTTCCTAAAAAAGCGGCAGCCTTCTTCGCGAGCCAGCAGAAGTGAAGTTCGAGTTCATCTCTGCGCACGTTCCGAAGAAGGCCGCTCCGGCCGACGGCGTCTCCCGTTTCTCCGTCGTGTACATGTGTGACAAGCTCGACGTTTCCCGGCAGGGTTACTATGCATGGAAGAAAAGAGGCCCGTCGCAACACGACAAGGACGACGCCGCCCTGTCCACAAAGATAAAATCAATCTTCGATTTTCGTCAGGGACGGTACGGTGTGCGACGGATTTTCCACGAGATCCACCGGCAAGGGATCAAGGTCGCCTACAAGCGGGTGCAGCGTCTGATGCGGACGCTGGGCCTGGTCAGCGTGCACCCCAGGCCGCGGCGCACGACCACCGTGCAGGCCACCGAGCCGTCCGGGTTGCGTCAGGCGGGTCGGCCGGGCGCATCGGACGGCGCTAGGATCACGCATCGTACAGGGGATATTGGGGGATTCGGCATGCTCAACGGTGGACGCCGTGATCGACACATGACAGCTCCCACATCATGATTATCAACGAGGCGCAA
>NZ_CAAAFO010000061.1:15660-16126 GCF_900634715.1 Candidatus Protofrankia californiensis
GTGGCCGCGGCGCTGCCCGCCTACGAACTCGGCGAGGTCCTCGGCCGGGGAGCTTTCGGGCTGGTGGTGAAGGGCCGGCACCGCGAGCTGGACCGCCCGGTAGCCATCAAGATCCTGGCCGCAGGCACCGACGAGGCCGCGGCGAGCAGCCGTGCCGAGGCGCGGCTGCTCGCCGCCCTGGACCATCCACATGTGGTGCGGGTCTACGACTCCATCCCCGCCGGCGACCTCCATCTGATCGTCATGGAACTGCTGGGTGGCGGGACCCTGACCCGCCGTCGGGCCGGCATGCCTCACGAGACCGCCTGCGCGGTCGGGCTGGCGGTGGCCGCGGCGCTGGGCTGCGCGCACCAACGGGGCGTCCTGCACCGCGACATCAAACCCGACAACATCCTGTTTGACGCCGCCGGGCTGCTCAAAGTCACCGACTTCGGCATCGCGAAACTCGTGGAAGGGTCCGCGACCA
>NZ_CAAAFO010000061.1:16410-17444 GCF_900634715.1 Candidatus Protofrankia californiensis
CTGCCAGCGCGGTTATCGGCACCCCCCGGTACATGGCCCCCGAACAGCTCCTCGCCAGACGGCTGGGCCCGGCCACCGACCTGTACGCCCTGGGAGTGATGCTCTATGAGCTGCTCACCGGTGCGCTGCCGTTCGATCCGACCCTGCCACCGACCCTGCTCGCCCAGCACCACCTTTACACCGTTCCCACCCCGCCAGCCGGCGTGCCCGCGCCGGTGGCCGCCGTCATCATGCGGGCTCTGGCCAAGGATCCGGCCGCCCGTCAGCTGTCCGCCCACACCTTCGCCCTGGAGCTGGCCCGCGCCGCCGCCGTGTACGGCCCGGGCTGGACCGCCCGCGCCGGCATCGGGCTCCGCCTCGACGACGACCTCCATGCCGCCGTCCAGCAGCCGGCATCCGCCGCAGCGCCGCCGTTCCCGAGCGGCCCGAGCGTCGTACCGGCCGCCGGCGTCGGCCAACCACCCGTCCCACCTTTCCTTCCGCCTGGCCCGCCTGGCCCGCCTGGCCCGCCTGGCCGTGGGGCCGAGGTGCCGTTTCCGGGGTACGCACCCGGGGGCGGCACACACCATGTCCCGCCGCCTCCATACCTCCCACCGGACCTCCCACCGGCCCCGTACGCAGCCCCACCGGCCCCGTACGCACCCGCGGCTCCCGGCAGCCTGGGCAGCGGGCCACGAGGACAACAGCCCGGGGGCGGATATCCGCAGCCACCCGGCTACTCGTATCCGCACGGCTACGGTTATCAACCGCCGCCCCCGTATGGCGCCCCCGTACGGCCGTATTACGCCTCCTGGGGCTCCCGGGTCGGAGGTGCCGTCATCGACTGGCTGATCTTCTGGCTTGTCTTCGCGATCCCGTCTGCCGCGGTCCGGGTCCGCGTGCTCGGTTTCGTCCTCAGCATCGCGATCATGCTCTTCATGAGCTATCTCGAGGGCAGCAGCGGCCAGACACCGGGCAAACGCGTCGCGCACATCAGGCTGGTTCGCGAATCGGACGGCCAGCCGCTCGGCTTCGGCCGGGCGATCGCTCGCCGT
>NZ_CAAAFO010000061.1:17613-18511 GCF_900634715.1 Candidatus Protofrankia californiensis
CTTGCAGGTAACGATCACCTGAGTCCACTATTTTGCGCTCTTCATAGCCGACAGCCTGGACGAATGGCAGGGTGGAGGAGACAGCAGGTGACCAAGACGATCATCGAGGAGCGTACCGGGGCGGCGGCACGGCGGCGGCCAAGCGGCCAAGTCAAGCGCGAAGTACTGGTTGTGGACGAGGTAGAGCGGCCGGCTCTCCTCGTCCAGGGGCAGGGTCGCCAACAGGACGAGCTCGATGCGATCCCGCGTCGGGGGGCCGGCGTCGAGGAGGCGAGACGGGCGAGGACCCGCTGGCCGAACTGCTCGCCGACCCGGCGCAGCCCGAACAACGGAGTTTTCACGGGATTTTCACGGGACTTGCGCCAGGGCTGTGTCCTCGCGTCCGCCGATACTGCGGGAGCTGTCCAGCCAGTATCGCTGTCGCTGGAACGGATAGGTGGGAAGGTCGATTCGCCGGATTGGCCATGGCTCGAAAACCGCCGACCAGCGCGGTGTCACCCCGTGCACGTGCAGGTGCGCCAGGGCGGTCATCGCCGTATCGGTCTCGGGGTGTTTCCCGTCCAGTACGGACACGACCACCGTCGTCGGAGCCGGAGCCGGGGCCGAGGCCGGTGTCGGGGCCGGAGCCGTCGTGGGAGTCGGGGCCGAAGGACCGAGACGGTTCGGCAGCATCGACGACAACACCACCTCCGGGCCCAGTTCCACAAACACGGTCACCTGCTCGGCCTCGAGCGCGGCCACCACATCATGGAAACGCACGGTGTCGTGAACCTGCTTCACCCAGTATTCCGACGTGCGGACCTCCTCGGTGACGAACCGGCCGGTCAGGTCGGACACGATCGGGATCGCCGGAGAATTGAATGTCAGCTTGTCGGCGACCCGGCGGAACTCGTCGAGT
>NZ_CAAAFO010000061.1:19109-19849 GCF_900634715.1 Candidatus Protofrankia californiensis
ACGGGGTCGGCCAGGGGCACCGCCGTCGCGCCATCGTGGGGAAGCTGCTGTGTCAGCCTGCCCAACGCGGCCACCAGCGTGGCGGCATCGGGCAGGGAGAGCACACCCGTTACATGGGCCACCACCAGCCCAGCCGAGGCGTGACCGGTGACGACGTCCGGCTGGACTCCCCAGTGCTCCAGGAGCCGGAACAGCGCCACGTCCAGGGCGAACAGCGCGGCCTGGGCGAACACGGGCTGCTCGAGCAGGGCCGCGTGCGGAGAGCCTTCGGCGGCGAACACCACCTCACGCAGCGGCCGGTCGAGATGGCGGTCCAGCTCGGTCCACACCGCGTCCAATGCCTCGGCGAAGACCGGAAACGTCTGGTAAAGCTGCCGGCCCGTCCCGACCAGCTGGCTGCCCGAGCCGCTGAAGCTGTTGAAGCCGCTGAAGAGGAACGCCGTCTTACCCGCTGCGGACGCGCTCCCCCGTACCAGCCCCGGCCCGCTGGTCCCGGCGGCCGTGGCGTCCAGTATCCGCAGCAGCTCGTCCCGGTCGTCGGTGACGACGACCGCGCGGTGTTCCAGATGCGCCCGGGTCGTGGCGAGGGACGCGCCGACGGTGAGGAGGTCCAGCGTCGGGTCGGCCCGGAGATGGTCGGCCAGCCGTCCCGCCTGTGCCCGCAACGCGGGCTCGGTGCGCGCCGACAGCACGCAGGCGACGGCCCCGGCGTGGACGGCCCCGGTGTGGACAGTGCCGGC
>NZ_CAAAFO010000061.1:20307-21040 GCF_900634715.1 Candidatus Protofrankia californiensis
GGCTGCGCGGCAGCACCCCGTGCCGCATCGCCATCACCATCTTGATCACCCCGGCGACGCCTGCCGCGGCAGCCGTGTGACCGAAATTGGATTTCACCGAGCCCAGCCACAGCGGCTGGTCCGCCGGGCGGTCCCGCCCGTAGGTCGCCTGCAACGCCTGCGCCTCGATCGGATCACCCAGCTTCGTCCCCGTACCGTGCGCCTCCACCACGTCCACCTCACCGGCCGCCACCCCGGCACCGGCCAACGCCTGCCGGATCAGCCGCTGCTGCGCCGGACCGTTCGGCGCCGTCAGTCCATTGCTGGCGCCGTCGGAGTTCACCGCCGACCCCCGCACCACCGCCAGCACCGGATGCCCGTGACGACGCGCGTCCGACAACCGCTCCACCAGCACCACCCCCACCCCCTCGCCCCACGACGTGCCGTCCGCGGCGGCCGCAAACGGCTTGCACCGGGCGTTGGAGGCCAGCCCGCGCATACGGCTGAACGAGACGAACGGATCGAGGTTGGTCACCACGGTCACGCCGCCGGCCAGTGCCAGCGAGCATTCCTTCTGCCGCAGCGAATGGCACGCCAGATGCAGCGCCACCAACGACGACGAACACGCCGTGTCCACGGTGAGCGAGGGGCCGTGGAATCCCATGGCATAGGAGATCCGGCCGGACATCACGGAGATCGCCGACCCGGCCAGCAGGTAGGGGCCGACGCTTTCCGGCGCGTCGACGTGACTCGG
>NZ_CAAAFO010000061.1:21445-22163 GCF_900634715.1 Candidatus Protofrankia californiensis
ACCGTAGTCGGACTCGGTCGCGCCGATGAACACGCCGGTCTGGCTTTCCCGCAGCGCCAGCGGGTCGATCCCGGCCCGCTCGAAGACCTCCCACGAGGTTTCCAGCAACAACCGCTGCTGCGGGTCCATCGCGAGCGCCTCCCGCCGCGAGATCCCGAAGAACCCGGCGTCGAAATCAGCCGCGTCGTAGAGAAACCCACCCTCCCGCACATACGTCTTCCCCGGCACACCACGATCGGGATCGTACAGAGCGTCCACATCCCAGCCCCGGTCCACCGGAAAAGCCGAGATGGCGTCACCGCCCTGCGCCACCAGCTCCCACAGGTCCTCCGGCGACGACACACCCCCCGGGAAACGACACGCCATACCCACGATCGCCACCGGCTCGACCGCCGCCTCCTCCACCGCACGCAACCGCGACCGGACCTCGTGCAACTCAGCCACGACCCGCTTCAGGTAGGTCCGAAGTTCCTCTTCAGCAGCCATCACACGTCACTTTCTCACTATGATTTCGGATTTCCTCATGGTGATTCCGGACTTCAGCACGACACGATCAACAGCACGATCAGCGGGCGCCGAGATTGTCGTCGATGAATGCGAAGAGCTCCTCGTCCGTGGCACGGTCGAACTGGTCGCCGGCGGCGGACGCCCCGGTGACCGGTGCGCATCGCTCCAGCAGGGCGGACAGCCTCGTGCGTATCCTGCCGAGCTCGTCCGA
>NZ_CAAAFO010000061.1:22497-24465 GCF_900634715.1 Candidatus Protofrankia californiensis
GCTCGCCGGAATCGTCGAGATGGCGGCCTCCAGCCGAGCCAGCTCCGCCGTTGCGGCCGGCGGCCCGCCGGCCTGCCCGGACACGAGCTCGCCACGGAGCAGCCGGGCGAGCGCGACCGGTGTGGGATGGTCGAACACCACGGTGGGGGGCAGGCGCAGCCCGGTCAGCGCGTTGAGCCGGTTGCGCATCTGCACCGCGGTCAACGAGTCGAAACCGAGATCGCGAAAGGCCCGCCCCACCTCCAGCGTGGCCGGCTCCGGATAACGCAGGACACTCGCGGCCTCGGTGCGCACCAGCTCCAGCAGGAGACGGTCCTGATCGGCCGTTGTCAGCCCGGCCAGCCGCCGCGCCAGTGGCGAGATGCTGTCGTCCTCGCCCGCCTTGCTGCCGCCCGCCTTGCTGCCGCCCGCGCCGTTCGGGGCGTCCACAGGGGGTGAAGGAGCCGGAATATGCGGCGAGGATCCCGGCGGGACCGGGGAGAATGCCGACGCAACCGGAGAGGACTGCAACCAGTACCGCTGCCGCTGGAACGCATAGGTGGGCAGGTCCACCGGGTCAACCGGTATCCCGCCGAAAACCGCGGGCCAGTCCAGCGACGCCCCGTTCACGTGTGCTTCCGACACCGACGTCAGAAAACGCTCGACACCGCCCTCACCGCGCCGCAGCGAGGACAGTACGACGGCTTCGTGGCCGGTTTCCCGCGCGGTTTCCTCCAGACCGATGGTCAGCACCGGATGCGGGCTCACCTCGATGAAGATGTCGTGTCCGTGCTGCAACAACGTCCGCGTCGCCTGCTCGAAGTGGACGGTGTCACGCAGGTTGCGGTACCAGTACCCGGCATCGAGCAGCGTCGTGTCCACCAGATCCCCGGTCACGGTCGAGCAGAAGGGGATGTCCGAAGTGCGGGGGATGATTCCAGCCAGCTCGGCCAGCAGCCGCTCCCGGATCGCTTCGACAGCCGCGGAGTGCGAGGCGTAGTCGACCGGGATCTCGCGGGCCCACACCCCCTCCGCCTCACACAGGGTAAGCAGTTCCCGCACCGCCTCGGGTTCACCGGAGACGACCGCCGAACGCGGGCCGTTCCTGGAGGCAACCGAAATGCGTCCATCCCAGTGGGCGAGGCGCTCGTCCAGCTCCGCCACCGGCAGTGATACCGAGGCCATCGCGCCCTGGCCGGACAGTGCCAGCAGCGCCTTGCTGCGCAGCGCCACGATCCTGGCGGCGTCGGACAGCGACAGCGCGCCTGCCACACAGGCCGCGGCGATCTCGCCCTGGCTGTGCCCGATGACGGCGCGCGGCTCGATCCCGTAGGACTGCCAGAGCGCGGCGAGGGAGAGCATCACCGAGAACAGGACGGGTTGCACCACGTCGACCCGGTCCAGCGAGGGGGCACCCGGTTCGCCGCGCACCACGTCGACGGGTGAGAAGTCGACGTGCTCGGCCAGGGCCGCGGCGCACTCCGCCATCCGCTCGGCGAACACCGTGGAGGAGTCCAGCAGCTGCGCGGCCATGCCGATCCACTGGGAACCCTGGCCGGGAAAGACGAAGGCAATCTTCCTGTCGCCGCCGGCGACACCCTGGACGACATGGTCGGCCGCTTCGCCGCGGGCCAGCGCGGCAAGACCGGCAGCCAGGCGGGGACGGTCCGCCGCCAGCACGACGGCACGGTGCTCGAACCTCGACCGTCCCGTGGCCAGTGACCATGCCACGGTGGCCGGGTCGAGGTCGGGATGGGCGTCCAGGTGGGCGGCCAACCGCAGGGCCTGGTCACGCAACGCGCCGGCTGACCGCGCCGACAGCACGAACGGCAGCACCGCAGAAGCCGACGCCACCGGGAGTGCGCCGGTATCCCCGAGGGCGCCTGTATCCCCGAGCGCGCCGGTGTCCCCCTGCCCGTCGGAGCGGGCACGGTCGTCGGCGGGAGGGGCTTGTTCCAGGATCGCGTGGGAGATGGTGCCGCTGACGGC
>NZ_CAAAFO010000061.1:24620-30387 GCF_900634715.1 Candidatus Protofrankia californiensis
CGTACGCGGCAGCACCCCGTGCCGCATCGCCATCACCATCTTGATCACCCCGGCGACGCCTGCCGCGCCCTGGGTGTGGCCGAGGTTGGATTTGATCGACCCCAGCCACAGCGGCTGGTCCGCCGGCCGGTCCCGCCCGTAGGTCGCCAGCAACGCCTGCGCCTCGATCGGATCACCCAGCTTCGTCCCCGTACCATGCGCCTCCACCACGTCCACCTCACCGGCCGCCACCCCGGCACCCGCCAACGCCTGCCGGATCAGCCGCTGCTGCGCCGGCCCGTTCGGCGCCGTCAGTCCGCTGCTGGCGCCGTCGGAGTTCACCGCCGACCCCCGCACCACCGCCAGCACCGGATGCCCGTGACGACGCGCGTCCGACAACCGCTCCAGCAGCAGCATCCCCGCCCCCTCGCCGGCACCGAAGCCGTCGGCCTGCGCGGCAAAGGGCTTGCACCTGCCGTCCGGGGCGAGCGCGCCCTGCCGGCTGAAGTCGGTGAAGGTGCCGGGGGAATACATCACCGTGGCGCCGCCGGCGAGTGCCAGCGAGCATTCTTTCTGCCGCAGCGCATGGCACGCCAGGTGCAATGCCACCAGCGACGACGAACACGCCGTGTCCACGGTGAGTGTAGGACCGTGGAATCCCATGGAATAGGAGATCCGGCCGGACATGACCGCGGCGAGGGTACCCAGTTTCAGATAACCCTCTACCTCCTCGGGTACCTGCTGCAGCCCGGCGGCATAGTCGTGGTACATGACGCCGGTGAACACGCCGGTCTGGCTGCCCCGCACCGAAGCCGGGTCGATTCCCGCCCGCTCGAAGACCTCCCACGAGGTTTCCAGCAACAACCGCTGCTGCGGGTCGATCGCCAGCGCCTCCCGTGGGGAGATCCCGAAGAACCCGGCGTCGAAATCAGCCGCGTCGTAGAGAAACCCACCCTCCCGCACATACGTCTTTCCCGGCACACCACGATCGGGATCGTACAGAGCGTCCACGTCCCAGCCCCGGTCCACCGGAAAAGCCGAGATAGCATCACCGCCCTGCGCCACCAGCTCCCACAGGTCCTCCGGCGACGACACACCCCCCGGGAAACGACACGCCATACCCACGATCGCCACCGGCTCGACCGCCGCCTCCTCCACCGCACGCAACCGCGACCGGACCTCGTGCAACTCAGCCACGACCCGCTTCAGATAATCCAGGAGCCGCTGTTCCTCGGTCATGCGTATCACCTTCGAAAATTCGGGAGACCGCGCCAATGGGTCCGGTTCTCAGATCTGATTGTCGATGAAGTCGAATACTTCCTCGGCGGTGGCCGTGCGAAGTTTGTCCGCCACATCGGCGTCGTCCGGACGCTCGCCGGCGTCCGTCCATTTCGCCAGCACGTCCCTGAGCCGGGTGATCACGGCGGCACGGACGGTGCCGTCCGTCGCGACCGTCGCCAGTGCCGACTCCAGCCGGGTGAGTTCGGCGAGCACGGGCGGGGGCGCCTTGGTATCGCCGTCGAGTATCTGCGCGCGCAGGTGCTCGGCCAGCAGCGCCGGGGTCGGATAGTCGAAGAGCAGTGTCGTCGGCAGCCGCAGGGCGGTGGCCGCGTTCAGCTGGTTGCGCAGTTCGACGGCGGTCAGCGAGTCGAATCCGGCCTCCAGGAATCCGACCGTCGTGTCGACGGTGTCCGTGCTGCCGTGTCCGAGCACGGCGGCGGTGTGCACACGCAGCAGGTCCAGCAGCAGCCGGTGCTGTTCCAGCTCGGGTAGGCCGGCCAACCGCTGGCGCAGCGACTGCGGCGTGTCCGGCCGTGACGGGGGACGCCGCGTGGACACCAGCCCGCTCAGCAGCGGCGGCGTGGTGTCCGCGCGCAGCGCGGCGACGTCCAGCCGTACGGACGCCACCACGCTACGACCGTTACCGGCTGCAAGCACCGCGTCGAACGCGGCCAGGCCCTCCTGCGGTGTCAGCGAGACCAGCCCGGCCGCGCGCAGCCGGCGGCGGTCGGCCTCACGCAGCCGGCTGGCCATCCCGTCGGTGTGCGCCCACGGCCCCCAGGCAATCGAGACCGCCGGCAGTCCCGCCGCGCGGCGGTGGCTGGCCACAGCGTCGAGGAAGGCGTTGGCCGCCGCGTAGTTGCCCTGCCCGGCGCCGCCGAGAATGCCCGACATCGAGGAGAACAGCACGAACGCGGCCAGGTCGGTAGTGCGGGTGAGCTCGTGCAGGTGCACGGCACCATCCACCTTGGGCAGCATCACCCGGTCGATGGCATCCGGCGTCAACGACTCGATGACACCGTCGTGCACAACCCCCGCGGCGTGCACGACCGCGGTCAGCCGATGCTCGGCGGGGACGGCCGTGAGCACGCGGGCGAGCGCATCGCGGTCGGCCACGTCACAGGCGGCCAGCTCCACCTGGGCGCCCAGGCCGGTGAGCTCGGCGTACAGTGCCGCCGCGCCAGGGGACTGTGCTCCTCGACGGCTGACCAGCAGCAGGTGCCGCACCTTGTGCCTGACCACCAGGTGCCGGGCCACCAGCGCACCCAGCCCGGCGGTCCCGCCTGTGATCAACACGGTGCCCTCGGGGTCCAGCGGTGTGGTGTCGCCCGAGGGCGATGGCCGCGCATGGGCCAGCCGGGGGACGTACACCGCACCCGCGCGCACCGCCGCCTGGGGCTCGCCGGAACCTGTCGCGTCGGCCAGCGCGGCCCACGAGGCGTCGTGCCCGTCGACGTCGACCAGGACGCACCGACCGGGGTGTTCCGACTGCGCCGAGCGCACCAGACCCCCCACGGCCGCGGCCACCGGATCGGTCAGCTCGGCGTCGTCGCGCACCGCAACCGCCCCGCTGGTGAGCAGGATCAGCCGGGCCGACCGGAGACGGTCGTCGGCAAGCAGGGACCGCAGCGACTGCGCGACGTCACCGGTGGCACTACGAGCCCGCGCCGCCAGCAGTGCGCCGGCGCCGGCGTCCGCACCAGTACCGCCATCGCCATCGGTGCCGGTGCCGGACGGATGGACGGTGAGCACGGCGTCGGGAGCCGGCGCCCCCGAGGCGACGGCCTCCCGCAGTGATCGCGGGTCCGGGTGGCAGGTGACGGCCACACCGCGGCGGGCGAGGGCGGCGGACAGCTGCTCGGGGATGTCCCCGAGCAGCGCCCAGCGTCCGGGTGGGCCGGCGGGGACGGCGGCCTGGATGCGGTCCCACTGCACCGCGTACAGCGGGGCGGGGGCAACGCCGCCGATCTGCTCGGCCGACATCGGGCGCAGGACCAGCGACCCGACGGAGACGACCGGGCGTGCGGTGAGGTCCGTGGCCGCCAGGGAGATCCCCTCGCCGGCCCGTGCCAGCCGCACCCGCAGCGCGGACGCGCCACGGGAATGCAGGCGGACGTCGCCGAAGGCGAACGGCAGGCCGTCCGGCGCCGGTCCGCCGGAGTCCAGCAGGGCGATCGCGTGCAGGGCCGCGTCCAGCAACGCCGGGTGCAGGCCGAACCGGCCCGCGTCCGCGTCGGCGGGCGACGGCAGGTGGGCCTCGGCCAGGACGTCGTCACCATGCCGCCAGGCGGCCTGCAGTCCGCGGAAAGCGGGTCCGTAGTCGAAGCCGCGCTCGGTGAGCCGGTGGTACAGGTCCTCGACATCCACCGGCACGGCGTCCGCCGGCGGCCAGACGTCGTCCGCCGACGGCCGGACGCCCGGCTCATCGGCGGGCGGCCGCTGCTGCTCCCGCTCCAGCAGGAAGCCGGTGGCGTGGCGGGTCCAGGCGACCTCGGGCGCGGCATCCTCGGCCCGGGAGTACAGGCTCACCGGCCGCTGGCCCGCGGTGTCGGCGGCGCCGACGGCCAGCCGCAGTACGACGCCACCCTGCACGGGCAGGGCCAGCGGGACGTGCAGGGTCAGTTCCGCGATCCCCGCGCAGCCGAGCTGGTCGGCGGCCACCGCCGCCATCTCCACGTACGCGGTGCCGGGCAGCAGCGACCCGCCCAGCACGGCGTGTTCGGACAGCCAGGCGGGGCTGTGGGCGGACAGCCGTCCGGTGAACAGGAACCCGGCGCCGTCCGGCAGCTCCACCGCGGCACCCAGCAGCGGGTGCCCGACCTGCTGGAGGCCGACCGCCGCCGCGTTCGGCGTGCCCTCGGGTGCGTCCAGCCAGTACCGCGTCGGCTGGAAGGCGTAGGTCGGCAGCTCGACCGGACGCACGTCCCGGTCCCTGAAGAACGCCGCCCAGTCCACGCCGGACCCGCTGGACCCGCTGGAGCCGCCGGCGTGGACGTGGGCCAGGGCGCTGGTCAGCGACGGCACCTCGTCCCGGTCGGCGCGCAGCATGGCGACGAACGACGGTGCCGGGTCGTCCGTGACGACCGATGGTGCGCAGTCGTCCGCGGCTAGGCAGTCCCTGCCCATGGCGGTGAGCACCCCGGCGGGGCCGAGCTCCAGGAACGTGGTCACCCGGTTGGCCAGCAGCGTGCGCACGCCGTCGAAGAACCGGACGCTGCGGCGGACCTGCCGGGCCCAGTAGTCCGCCGAGCAGAGCTCCTCGGCGGAGATGACCGCACCGGTCAGGGTCGACACGATCGGGATCCGCGGCGGCGCGTAGGTCATCGCGGCCGCCACCGTGCGGAACTCGGCGAGCATGGCGTCCATCTGTGGGGAGTGGAAGGCGTGGCTGACCAACAATCTGCGTGCCTTGCGTCCGTTGCGCTGCCAGTGGTCGGCGACGTCGAGTACCGCGTCCTCGGTGCCGGAGACCACCACGGCCTGCGGTCCGTTGACCGCGGCGAGGCTCACCTGGTGTTCCCGACCGGCCAGCACAGGCAGCATCTCCTGCTCGGACGCCTGCACCGCGATCATCAGGCCGCCGGGCGGGAGGTCCTGCATCAGCCGGCCGCGGGCGGCCACCAGAGCGCAGGCGTCCTCCAGGGAGAGCACGCCGGCCACGTACGCCGCGGCCAACTCGCCCACGGAATGGCCGAGCAGGTAGTCCGGGCGCAGTCCCCAGGCGCCGAGCAGCCGGCTCAGTGCCACTTCGACCGCGAACAGGCCGGTCTGCGCGAACAGCGTCTGGTGCAGCAGGTCCGCCTCCGGGGAACCGTCGCCGGCGAACAGGATCTCCCGCAGCGGACGGTCCAGGTGGACGTCGAGCTGGTCGCACACCTCCTCCAGTGCCTGGGCGAACACCGGAAACCGCTGGCAGAGCTGCTGTCCCATCCGCGGACGCTGGGAGCCCTGGCCGGGGAACAGGAAGGCGTTCCGGCCCTCCCGGGCCACACCGCGGACGAGGTTCGGCCCGGCGGTGTCATCGGCCAGCGCGTCCAGCCCCCGCAGAAGCTGGTCGCGGTCGGCGGCCAGGACCACCGCCCGGTGTGGCAGTGCGGCCCGTGTCGTCGCCAACGAGTACGCGAGGTCTTCGAGTGAGTCACCCGCGCGGCCGTCGAGGTGCGCACGCAGCCGCCGTGCCTGGCTCCGCAACGCCGCCTGGCTGCGGGCCGAGACCACGCAGGGCAGCGGAGCCCCCGTCCCCCCAGCCGGGGCGGCAGGGCCGTCGGCCGCGCCGGCCGGCGAAGTCCGCTCGGGAAGCGAAGTCCCGTCGGGAAGCGGCATGCGGTCGGGCAGCGACGCCCCGTCGGACGGTGAGGTCCGCTCGGCCGGGGCGGGGTCGCCGTCCGGCGCCTGTTCCAGGATGACATGGGCGTTCGTGCCGCTGATCCCGAACGCGGACACTCCGGCGCGGCGCGGCCGTCCGGTGTGCGGCCACGGCCTGGCCTCGGCCAGCAGCGACACCGTA
>NZ_CAAAFO010000061.1:30969-35275 GCF_900634715.1 Candidatus Protofrankia californiensis
CCGCCGGTCCCTCCAGCCCGAGGGTGTAGGCGACCCGGCCGGAGAGCACGGCGGTGGCGCTTCCGGTCAGCACGTAGCCTTCGGCGCCGCCGGTCGCCTCGTGCAGCCGCGGCCCGTAGTCCTGGCCGGAACCGCCCACGAACACCCCGGTGGGCGTGCCGCGCAACGAGGTCGGATCGATCTGTGCGCGTTCGAGCACCTCCCACGCGGTCTGCAGCAGAAGCCGCTGCTGCGGGTCCATGACCACCGCTTCACGCGGTGACACGCCGAAGAATCCCGCGTCGAATCCGGCCACGTCGTCGAGGAATCCGCCCTCATGCGCGGTCGTCGTGCCCGTCCGGTCCGGGGACGGGTCGAGCAGCGTGTCCAACGGCCAGCCACGGTCGTCGGGGAATGCGCCGATGGCGTCGGTTTCACCGACCAGCAGCCGCCACAGCTGCTCCGGATGCTCGACACCGCCGGGGAACCGGCAGGCCATGGCGACGATCGCGATCGGCTCGTCGGCGGTGACGGCGGACGCCGGCGCACCGGCCACGGCGTCCGTGCCAGCCCCCGTGCCGACCCCCGTGTCAGAGCCCGTCTCGGACGGGGCGCCGAACAGTTCGGCCATGAGATACCGCACGACCGCGGTGGCCGTCGGGAAGTCGAAGACCAGGGTGGTCGGCAGCCGCAGCCCGGTGGCGGCGCCCAGCCGGTTGCGCAGCTCGACCGCGGCCAGCGAGTCGAACCCGAGTTCCCGGAAGGCCCGGTCGGCCTGGATCGACTGCGCTCCGTCGTATTTGAGGACGTCGGCGGCGTGACCGCGCACGAGGTCCAGCAGCGCCTGCTGCCGCTCGGATGCGGTCAGGCCGGCCAGCTGCGGCGGCAGTGCGGCGGAGCCGGCCGGCGTGGCCTGGCCGGGCCGGGCGGACTGACCGTCACCCTGCGTCACCAACGCGGCCTCGGGCAGGTCGGCGAACAGCGGCCGCCGCCTGGCCGCGAGGAAACCGGGCAGGAAGCCGGGCCAGTCGATGTCGGCGACGACCAGTGCCGTCTCGTCGTGGTCGACGGCCTCTCGCAGGGCTGTCAGGGCCAGCTCGGGGGCCATCTGCCGGATACCGAGCCGGCGCAGCCGCTCGGCGACGTCGCCGGACACCATGCCGCCCTCGGCCCAGGCACCCCACGCCACGGACGTCACGGGCAGCCCGGACGCCCGCCGCTGCTCGGCGAAGGCGTCCAGGAACGCGTTCGCCGCCGCGTACGCGCCCTGGGCCCCACCGCCCCACACGCCCGCGCCCGAGGAGTACACCACGAAGGCGTCCAGCTGGCGGCCATCGAGCGCCTCGGCCAGGTTCGTCGCGCCGGTGACCTTGGCGTCGAGGATCTCGGCGAGGTCCGCGACGTCGAGGTCCGCCAGCGGGGTCAGCTGGCTGACGCCGGCGGTGTGGACGACCGCGCTGATCACGGCGCCGTCGGCGTCGAGGCGGTCGAGGAGGGCGTCGACCGCGCCGCGGTCGGCGACGTCACAGGTGGCGATCGTGACGCGCGCACCCAGGCTTTCCAGCTCCGCGCGCAGGTCGGACGCGCCGGGCGCGTCACCGCCGCGGCGGCTGGTGAGCACCAGGTGCTCGGCACCGCCACGGGCCAGCCAGCGGGCGGCATGCGCGCCGAGGGCGCCGGTACCACCGGTCACCACGACCGTGTCCCTCGGCCGCCAGGAGCGTTCCGCCGGCGCCGGTGCGCTCGCCCTGACCAGCCGGCGGGCGAACGTGCCAGCCGGCCGCACCGCCACCTCGTCCTCACCGCTGGCACCGCCGGCACCGCTTTGGCCACCGGCACCGTCCGTGCCGCCGGCGCCGCCGAGCACCGCGGCCAGCCGGGCCAGTGCCCGTCCGTCGACGACCTCGGGCAGGTCGACCAGCCCGCCCCACCGCTGGGGATGCTCCAACCCGATGACGCGACCGAGCCCCCACACCTGTGCCTGCGCTGCGCTGCGCAGGCGGTCGGACGGCGCGACCGACACCGCGCCGGAAGTGACGCACCACAGCGGCGCCTCGACCGCAATGTCGCCGAGGGCCTGCCCGAGGGCCAATGTGGCGGCCAGTCCCCCGCTCACCCCGGGCAGGTCGGGCAACGGCCGCTCGTCCACGGCGAGCAGCGACAGCACCCCGCCGACCACCGCCTGCGGCGGCAGCGACTCCCGGAGCAGGCGGGCCAGTGCGCCGCGGTCCCGGTCCGCCGCGGTGGGCTCGACGCGGACGACCTGCGCACCGCGGTCGGACAGGGCCGCGGCACATGCCGACACCAGGCCCGGGTCGGCCGGATCGGCCGGAGCCACCAGCAGCCATGTCCCCGGCAGCGCCACCGCCGGGGCGTCCACCAGCGGCTTCCAGGTGACGCGATACCGCCAGTCACGGATCGCCGCGCTGTCGGCCTGCCGCCGCCGCCAGGCCGACAGCGCGGGCAGCACCGCACGCAACGGCTGTTCGCCGTCGACGTCGAGGGTGGCGGTCAGCGCGGCCAGGTCCAGGCGTTGCACGGCGTCCCAGAAGCGCTCCTCGGCCGGGCCGGCACCGGCGGCCGGCGCATTGTGCCCGCCGGGAGCCTGGCCGTCGCCGAGCCAGTAGCGCCGGCGGCGGAAGGCATAGGTGGGCAGGTCGACCCGGCGCGCGTCGCCGCCGTCGAACGCGGCCTGCCAGTCGACCCGGACGCCACGCACGTGGGCCTCGGCCAGCGCGGCGAGGAAGCGCCGCCGGCCGCCGTCGTCGCGCCGCAACGAACCGATGGCCAGCACGTCGACGCCGACGTCCGCAGCGGTTTCCTCGATGCCCATCGTCAGCACCGGATGCGGGCTGGACTCGATGAAGGTGGTGTGCCCGTCCCGCAGCAGGGCGCGGATCGCCGGCTCGAACCGCACAGTCTGCCGGAGATTGCGGTACCAGTACCCGGCGTCCATCGTGGCCGTCCCGACGGGAGCGCCGGTCACCGTGGAGTAGAAGGGGATCTCCGCCGGACGCGGGGAGATGCCGGCCAGCTCCTCGAGCAGTTCCGCCTGCACGTCCTGGACGTGCGGCGAGTGCGAGGCGTAGTCCACCGGGAGCAGACGGGTCCGCACGTCCGCGGCCGTGCAGTCCGCCACCAGGGCTGCCAGCGTCTCGGGGGCGCCGGAGACGACCACCGAACGCGGCCCGTTCACCGCGGCCAGCCAGGCCCGCTCACCCCAGTGCGGGGTACGCCGGGCGACCTCCTCCGGGGAGAGGGCCACGGAGACCATGCCGCCCCGGCCGCTCAGGGCCGCCAGCGCCCTGGCGCGCAGCGCCACGACCCTGGCGGCGTCCGGCAGGGACAGCGCACCGGCCACATACGCCGCCGCGATCTCGCCCTGGGAATGGCCGACCACGGCGGACGGCCGGACGCCGTGGTCGGCCCACAGCGACGCCAGCGACACCATCACGGCGAACAGCACCGGCTGGACGACGTCCACCCGGTCCAGCAACGCCGGTTCGCCGCCGGCGCGCAGCACGTCCAGCAGGGACCAGTCGACGTGCGGGGCCAGCGCGTCGGCGCATTCGGCGATCCGCGCGGCGAACGTCGGCGAGGAGTCCAGCAGCCCCACCGCCATGCCGGCCCACTGCGAACCCTGGCCGGGGAAGACCAGCACCGTCCCGCCCCTGGGCCCGGCCGAACCCCGGACGACCTCGGCCACCGGCTCACCGTCGGGCAACGGCCCGCCGTCAGCTACCGCGGCGAGACCCCGCAGGAAACCGGCATGATCTTCGGCCAGCACCACCGCGCGCTGCGCAAGCGCGGCTCGCGTCGCCGCCAGCGAGTAGCCGACATCCGCGCCATCCAGCTCGCCGTGCACGGCCACGTGCCCGTGCACACGCTGTGCCTGCGCTCGCAGTGCGGCGTCGTTGTGGCCCGAGAGCACCCAGGGCAGGACGATCCCGGCGGTGCGCTTCCCGGTGGCCGTCTCGGACGCGGAGCCGGCCGAGTCCGGGGGGACCGGCGTGCCGGCCGCATCCGACAGGACGGGCGTGCCGACCGGTGCCGTGACCGGCGCGGTGGCGACCGGTGCCGTCGCGGGCTGCGCGGACGCCTGTTCCAGGACCACGTGCGCGTTCGTACCGCTGATCCCGAAGGAGGACACCACGGCCCGCCGGGGCCGGTCGACGTCCGGCCACGGCGCCGGCGCGGTGAGCAGCCGGACCGCCCCGGCGGCCCAGTCGACCTGCTGCGAGGGCTCATCCACGTGCAGGGTCGCCGGCAGCAGGCCGTGCCGCATCGCCATGACCATTTTGATCACCCCGGCGGCGCCGGCGGCCGC
>NZ_CAAAFO010000061.1:35535-36656 GCF_900634715.1 Candidatus Protofrankia californiensis
TCGCCGGTCCCTGCAGCCCGAACGTGTAGGCCACCCGGCCCGACAGCACGCTTCCCGTGGTCCCGGTCAGCAGGTAGCCCTCCACGTCCTGCGACGGGCGGGCGGTGTTCGTGCCGTAGTCGTGGTACATCACGCCCGCGAACACCCCGGTGTCACTGCCGCGCAGGGCGGTCGGGTCCAGCCCGGCCCGCTCGAACGCCTCCCAGCTCGTCTCCAGGAGCAGCCGCTGCTGCGGATCCATCGCAACGGCCTCGCGTGGTGAGATGCCGAACAGCTCCGAATCGAACTCGTCGGCGTCGTGCAGGAAGCCTCCCTCGCGGGTGTAGCTCCTGCCCGGACGTCCTGGACGGGGGTCGTACAGCGCGTCGACGTCCCAGCCGCGGTTCGTCGGGAACGTCGAGATCGCGTCGGTGCCGGTGGACACCAGCCCCCACAGGTCCTCCGGGGAGGTGACCCCGCCCGGATACCGGCAGGCCATCCCGATGATCGCTATCGGTTCCGCCTCGGCGAAGGGGGTGGTCACGGCCGTGGCAGCCGCGGTGCCGGCGGCCGCGGCGGACTCGGCCTCGCCGCTCCGGCGCACCTGCGTGAGCAGGTAGTCCACCAGCTCCGCCGGTGTCGGGTAGTCGAACAGCAAGGTGGCGGGCATCCTCAGCCCCGTTGCCGTGCCCAGCCGGTTGCGCAGCTCCACCGAGGTCAGCGAGTCGAACCCGAGCGCCCGGAACGCCACGTCGTCGCGCACCACCGCCGCCTCGGTGTGTCCGAGCACGGCGGCCGTCTCGGCGCGCACCAGCTCGCGCAGCACCCGCTCCTGGTCGACCGGGCCGAGCGCGGCCAGCCCGCCCTCGGCGCCCGGCGCGTTCCCGCCGGCGGGCAGGTTCCCTCCGGTGTGCGGCCCGCGCCTGCCGGCGGCAGGCACCAGGGTGCGCATCACTTCCGGCACATTGCCGGAGGCGTCCTGCTCACGCAGCGCCACCGGATCCGTCCGCAACGCGACCAGCAGGGCGTCGTCGCGGGTGAGGGCGTCGTCGAACAGGGCGAGGCCGGCACGCTCGGACAGGGCCGCGACACCGACGCGGGCCATCCGCCGCACGTCGACGGGCCGCAGGCCGCCGGCCAGG
>NZ_CAAAFO010000061.1:37076-37546 GCF_900634715.1 Candidatus Protofrankia californiensis
GACCAGCCGGCCCAGCCCGCCGAACGCACCGGTCAGCAGCACCGTGCCGGTGCCGTCGAACCGGCGGGGCCGCTCGCGCGCGGCCGGGGCGGTCCGCACGAGCGCGGGAACACGCACCGTGGCGTCCCGCACTGCCAGCTGGACGCAGTCGGCGGCGAGCGCCGCGACGAGCGCACGGTAGGACGGCTCGCGCTCGTCACAGTCGGCCAGCACGAAACGGCCGGGGTGTTCCGACTGCGCGGAGCGCAGCAGTCCCCAGACCGCGGCACCGGGCAGATCGGTGATCGCAGCCGCGCCGGCATCGACCGCGCCCCGGGTCAGCACCACCAGCCGGGATGCGGCCAGCGACTGGTCGGACAGCCACGACTGCGCCAGCTCCAGCGCACGCGTCACCGCAAGGTGGACGTCAGCGGGCCGGAGCGGGTCATCCGCCGGGGGCTCGTGTGAGGGCGCATGGGTGGCGGGCCCGA
>NZ_CAAAFO010000061.1:38103-39282 GCF_900634715.1 Candidatus Protofrankia californiensis
CCTCGACGGCAGCGCTCAGCGCGTGCAGGTCGGGGTAGCCGTCCACCGGAATTCCCGTGGCGTTGATCGCTGCGGCCAGTGCGCCGGTGGCCGGCCCCAGCACCGCCCAGCGGCCCGCCGGCGCGCTGCCCGCCGGCGCGCTGCCGGCCGGGTCGAACTCGACCCAGTCGACCTGGAACACAGCGTCACGGCCGGTGGTACGGGCGCCATTGAGCTGCTGCGGACCCATCCGCCGGAACGCGACCTCCCGGATCGAGGCCACCGGCGTGCCGGTGTCGTCGGCGATCGTCACCGACACCGAATCCGGGCCTTGCGGGGTGATCCGCACCCGGGCCGTCGTGACGCCCGATCCGTCCCGCGGCCAACCGGTGGTGAACCCGCTGAAGGAGAACGGTACGAACCCGGCATCACCGTCGTGCGGGCCTTCGGCCACGACCAGGTGCAGCGCAGCGTCCACCAGCGCCGGATGCAGCGTGAAATCGCCGGCTTCGCCACCGGCACCACCGTTGGCGCTGTCGCCGCCGTCGGCGCTGTCGGGACCGGCGAGACTGTCGGTACCACCAGCACCGGCGGGACCGGCCTGCGCCGCCTCGGGCAGGACCACGTCCGCGAACAGCTCGTCCTGCCGGCGCCAGGCCGACCGGAGCGCCCGGAAGGCGGGACCGTAGTCGTAGCCGCGTCCCGCCAGCCGCTGATAGAGATCGTCGACCTGGACCCGTTCGGCGCCCTCGGGAGGCCACACGTCGAGACCGGAGGGCGGCACGTGCCCCTCCGCCGCGAGGACACCCTCGGCGTGCAGCGTCCACTGCTGTTCGTCGGTGTCGTGCTCATCCGCTCCGGTGTCCGGACGCGTATGCAGCCGCACGGAGCGATTCCCCGTCGCGTCGGATGCGTCCACTGTGACCCGGACATGGACCGGGATGTCCGCGGGGAGCAGCACCGGGCGGTGCAGAGTGAGCTCCTCCAGCCGCCCGGCACCGACCCGGCGTCCGGCGTGCAGCGCCAGTTCCGCGCAGGCCGTTCCCGGCAGCAGGACAGCCCCCATGATCACATGGTCGGCCAGCCACGGCTGGGCCTGTACGGACAACCAGCCGGTCAGCAGCAGACCACCGGAGCCGGCCGGCGAGCTCTGCGCGCCGAGCAGCAGCTGGGACGCGGACACGGGTCCTGCGGCGGCCT
>NZ_CAAAFO010000061.1:39307-40894 GCF_900634715.1 Candidatus Protofrankia californiensis
TGCAGGGGCGGTTTCGGGGGCCAGCCAGAAGCGTTCCCGCTGGAAGGCGTACGTGGGCAGGTCGACGCGGCGTGCCCCGGCTCCGGCGAAGATCCCACGCCAGTCCAGCTGCACCCCGGCGGTGAACAGCGTCGCGAGCGCGCTGGTCACGGCCTGGTCGTCGGGCCTGTCCCGGCGCAGCAGCGCAATCCGTGCCGCGGTGGCCGCCGTGGCACCAGTGAGGCACTCGTGCGCCATCGCGGTCAGCACGCCGTCCGGCCCGAGTTCGCAGAACCTCGTCACACCGGCCGCCTGCAGCCAGCGCACGCTGTCGTGGAAGCGCACCGTCTCACGCGCGTGCCGCACCCAGTAGTCGGGGTCGGTGAGGCGCTGCGGGGTGGCCAGCTGGCCGGTGAGGCCGGAGACGATCGCAATCCGCGGCGGCGCGAACGTCACGGACCGTGCGACCTGCCGGAACTCCTCCAGCATGCCGTCCATGTGCGCGGAGTGGAAGGCGTGGCTGGTGCGCAGGCGCGTCGTCGGTCTGCCCTGTTCCCGCAGGGACTGCGCGATCGCGTCCACGGCCCGGGAGTCACCGGAGATCACCGTGGCCGCCGGGCCGTTCACGGCGGCGATGGCGACCTCTCCTTCGCGTCCTTCGTGACCGGCCAGCAGCGCGGCGACCTCGGTTTCGCCGGCCGCCACCGACACCATCGCGCCGGTGGCGGGCAGGGCCTGCATCAGCCGGCCGCGGGCGGCGACCAGCGCGGCCGCATCGGCCAGTGACAGCACCCCGGCGACGTGCGCCGCCGACAGCTCGCCGATCGAGTGCCCGACGAGGAAGTCCGGCCGCACACCCCAGGACTCGGTCAGCCGGAACAACGCGACCTCGAGGGCGAACAGCGCCGGCTGGGCGTATGCGGTCTCGTTCAGCGTCTGCGCTTCGGCCGTGCCGGGCTCGGCGAACACGACGTCGCGCAACGGACGGTCGAGGTGCCCGTCGAAGACGGCGAACACCTCCTCCAGCGCGCGGGCGAACACCGGGGAGACCTCGCGCAGCCGCCGGCCCATGCCCGGTCGCTGCGCGCCCTGGCCGGTGAACAGCATGGCCAGCTTTCCCCTGCCGGCAGCGCCGGCAGTACCCCGCACCACCGCCGCGGTCGGCCTGCCCAGGGCGAGGTCGCGCAGTCCGGCGAGCAGCTCGGACCGGTCCCGGCCGACGACCGCCGCCCGGTGTTCGAAGGTGGACCGGCCGGTCGCCAGGGACCATGCCACGTCCGTCACGTCGAGCTCACGACGTTCCTCGACGTGGGAGCTCAACTGCTCGGCCTGCGCCCGCAGCGCGTCCACGCTGGTGGCCGACAGGACCCAGGCACGTGCCGGAGCGGTGCCGGGCACACCGGTGGCCGGCGCACCGCCGACGAGGCCCTGCCCGTCCGGTGCCCGTTCGGCCGGCGCCTGGTCGGCGAGGCTCTGCTCGGCCGGTGCCTGCTCCACGATGGTGTGCGCGTTGGTGCCGCTGATGCCGAAGGACGACACGGCGGCCCGCCGGGGCCGGTCACGCTCCGGCCAGGGCCGCGCCTGGTCCAGCAGCGTGACCGCGCCGGC
>NZ_CAAAFO010000061.1:41140-42413 GCF_900634715.1 Candidatus Protofrankia californiensis
G
Source organism: Candidatus Protofrankia californiensis (assembly GCF_900634715.1). Classification (GTDB taxonomy): domain Bacteria; phylum Actinomycetota; class Actinomycetes; order Frankiales; family Frankiaceae; genus Protofrankia; species Protofrankia californiensis. The sequence continues at coordinate 41,142 of NZ_CAAAFO010000061.1, forward strand.
CCGGCAGCAGGCCGTGCCGCATCGCCATGACCATCTTGATCACGCCGGCGACACCGGCGGCCGCCTGGGCATGACCGATGTTGGACTTCATCGACCCCAGCAACAGCGGTTCGTCCGCCGTCCGCTCCTGCCCGTAGGTGGCCAGGATGGCCTGGGCCTCGATGGGGTCCCCGAGCATGGTGCCGGTGCCGTGCGCCTCGACGGCGTCCACCTCGTCCGGGGTCAGCCGGGCGTCGGCCAGGGCGTCGCGGATCACCCGTTCCTGCGCTGCGCCGTTCGGCGCGGTCAGGCCGTTGCTCGCGCCATCGGAGTTGACCGCCGAACCCCGCAGGACGGCCAGCACCGGATGGCCCGCCCGGCGGGCCTCGGACAGGGTCTGCAGCACCAGCAGGCCGACGCCTTCGGACCAGGCGGTGCCGTCGGCGTCCGAGGAGAAGGGTTTGCACCGGCCGTCGGGGGCCAGCCCACGCTGCTGGCTGAACTCCACGAACATGCCGGGGCTGGACATCACCGTGACCCCGCCGGCGAGCGCCAACGTGCACTCGCCGCGCCGCAGCGCCTGGGCGGCCAGATGCAGGGCGACCAGCGACGACGAGCACGCCGTGTCAACGGTGATCGCCGGGCCGCGCAGACCGAAGGTGTATGCGATCCGGCCGGAGGCCATGCTGAGCGTGTTGCCGGTCAGCAGGTAGCCGTGCAGGCTCCGGTCGGCCTGGTGCAGGCGCGGGCCGTAGTCCTGGGGCATGGCGCCGACAAAGACCCCGGTCTGGCTGCCGTGCAACGCCTCGGGCGCGATACCGGCCCGTTCGACCGCCTCCCAGGCGATCTCCAGCAACAGCCGCTGCTGGGGATCCATCGCCGCTGCCTCCCGCGGGGAGATGCCGAAGAACCCGGGGTCGAACAGGGTGGCGTCGTCGAGGAAACCGCCCTCGCCGACATAGGTCCGCCCCGGCTCGGCCTGGCCAGGCCGGTACAGGGCGTCGACGTCCCACCCGCGGTCGGTGGGGAAGCCGCCGATGGCGTCCCCACCGCCGGCAACCAGCTCCCACAGCTGCTCCGGGGTGCGCACCCCGCCGGGATAGCGGCATGCCATCGCGACGATGGCGATCGGCTCGTCAACGCCGGAGGCGACGCTCGCCGGGGCAGCGGCAACAGCCTGCCCGCCCGAGATCTCGCGGCGCAGATGACGTGCCAGGGCCAGCGGCGTGGGATGTTCGAACAGCACCGTGGCCGGCACCCGCAGGCCGGTGGCCTCGGCCAGGCGTTGGCACA
>NZ_CAAAFO010000061.1:43005-43666 GCF_900634715.1 Candidatus Protofrankia californiensis
GGCTCGAGCGGCTGCTCCTCGTCCGCTTCGTCCGCCTCCGCTGCCTCCGCCACGACGACCGGCCGGCTGCCGGCCTGGCCGGTGACCTGGCCGTTGGCCCGGACATTGATCTGGCCGTGGTCGCCGGTGGTCTCGGGTACGGACACGTCCACCCAGTGGCGCCGGCGGACGAACGCGTACGTCGACAGGCGCACCGGCCGGCAGTCCTGGCCAGCGAGCACCTCGTCCCAGTCGAGCTCAGCCCCGCGGACGTGCAGGCTGACGGCGGCGGCGAGCAGTGCGTCGGGTTCGGCCTGGTCCTTGGCCAGCGCCGGTACCACGGCGATGTCCGGGGTGTGCGCGGCCGGAGTGGTCAGGCAGTCCTGGGCCAGCGCCGAGAGCACACCGTCCGGGCCGAGTTCCAGGAAGGCGGTGACGCCGTGCGCCTGCAGCTGCCGGACGCCGTCGCAGAACCGCACGGCCTCCCGGACGTTGCGCACCCAGTACCCGGGCGTGCACAGGTCCGCGGCGGAAGCCGGCTCGCCGGTGACGGTCGAAACGATCGGGATGCGCGGCGGCGCGAACGAAAGGCCCTGCGCCACCTGGCCGAACTCGGCCAGCATGCCGTCCACCAGCGGCGAGTGCGAGGCAAGGCTGATCCGCAGCCGGGTGGCCTTGCGCC
>NZ_CAAAFO010000061.1:43691-61196 GCF_900634715.1 Candidatus Protofrankia californiensis
GGCTCCTCGCCGGACACCACGGTCGCCATCGGACCGTTGACCGCGGCAATGCTCAGGTGCTCCTCGCGGCCGGCGAGCAGCGGCAGCACCTCCTCGGCGGCGGCCTGCAGCGCGATCATCGCGCCGCCCGGTGGAAGCCCGTGCATCAGCCGCCCTCGTGCGGCCACCAGCGCACACGCGTCGGCAAGATCCAGGACGCCGGCGGCGTGGGCGGCGGTCAGTTCACCGAGGGAGTGACCGAGCAGGAAACCAGGCTGTAGACCCCACCGCCGCACCAGCCGGAACAGGGCGGTCTCCAGCGCGAACAGCGCCGCCTGCGTGTAGTCCGTGCGGCTGAGCAGCTCGGCGTCCGGCGAGCCCTCCGGGGCGAAGACGACGTCGCGCACCCCCCGGTCGAAGTAGCCGTCCAGGTGCGCGCACACGTCGTCGAAGGCCTCGGCGAAGGCCGGGAAGCGGTCGCACAGCTGCCTGCCCATACCCAGCCGCTGCACTCCCTGGCCGGCGAACAGGAACGCCACCACGCCGGCATCGCCTGCGACCGCGCGTACGAGGCCGGGAAACTCCTGCCCCTCTGCCAAGGCGTCCAGGCCGCGCAGCAGGTCGGCCCGGTCCCGGGCAACCAGCCCACCGCGGTAGCGGAAGGCCGAGCGGGTGGTCGCCAGCGAGTAGGCCACGTCCACCGGTTCACGATCAGGATGATCGGTCAGGTACGAGCGCAGCCGCTTCGCCTGTGCCCGCAGCGCCCGCGTGCTTCTACCCGAGATCACCCAGGGCACCGCATGCGGCGGTCCGCTCCTGCGCTCCTGCTGCGTGTCGTCGCGTGTGCCGCCGTGCGTGCCGTCGCGCGGATCCGGCGGTTCGGAGAGCAGCACATGGCAGTTGGTGCCGCCCATGCCGAACGCGCTGACGCCGGCGACCCGGCCGCGGCCCTCGTCCGGCCACCGCTGCGCTGCCACCTGCACGGCCAGGTTCAGCGCGTCCAGCGGAATCGCCGGATTCGGCGCCTGGAAGTTCAGGCTCGGTACGAGTTCCCGGTTCCTGATGCACAGGATGGTCTTCACCAGTCCGGCGATACCAGCCGCACCGTCGAGGTGCCCGATGTTGGTCTTGACCGAGCCCACCTGCAGGGGTGACCGGCCCGACCTGGCGGCTGCGAGCACGGCGCCGAGGGCCGCGGCCTCCACCGGGTCGCCGACTTTGGTCGCGGCCCCGTGCATCTCGACGTACTGCACGTCGGCCGGGTCGATGCCGGCCCGGGCACACGCCTGCCGGACGACGTCCTCCTGCCCGGCCTGGTCCGGGGTGACCAGGCTGTCACCACCGCCGTCGTTGTTGACCGCGCTGCCCCGGATCACGCAGTAGATCGGGTCGCCGTCCGCCTGGGCCCTGGCAAGGGGTTTCAGGACCACCACGGCCCCGCCCTCGCCGCGGACAAAGCCGTTCGCGCGCGCGTCGAAGGTGTGGCAACGGCCGTCGGGCGACAACGCGCCGAGCCGGTCGACCGTGACGGTGCTTTCGGCGGCGAGCATGAGGTTCACGCCACCGACGAGCGCGACGGTGCACTCCTCCTGCAGCAGGCTCTCGCAGGCCAGGTGGACCGCGACGAGCGAGGAGGACTGGCCCGTGTCCACGACCAGGCTCGGGCCCCGCAGCCCCAGCTTGTACGACAGCCGGTTCGCGATGACGCTGCGGTGCAGCCCGGTCATGGTGTGCTGGCTGATCGCCTCGGGCCCGCCCCGTCGCAGCACGGTGGCGTAGTCGTCCCACATCGCCGCGACGAACACGCCGCTGCGAGTGCCGCGCAGCCTTTCGGGGACGATCCCGGCGTCCTCCAGGGCCTCCCAGCCGAGTTCCAGCATCAGCCGCTGCTGGGGGTCCACCATGGCGGCCTCGCGCGGGGAGATGCCGAAGAACTCCGCGTCGAACCGGTCGACCTGGTCGAGGAATCCACCCCGCCGGCCGCCGGGACGGGACAGCTCGCCGTCGAACGGGCCGGGCGGGCCCCAACGGTCCTCCGGCGCCTCGGTGATGCCGGCTGTTCCAGTGCGCAGCAACCGCCAGAAGCCGTCGAGGTCGGGCGCTGCGGGCAGGCGGCAGGACATGCCGATCACGGCGATCCGGCGATCCGGGCGCACCGACGTCGCGTTCGGGACAGCTTCGGAATCGCTCATTGCCACCTCCGACTGAAACAAGGAAAAAGCCGTAGCGACCAACGTCGTTCACATCTTTCTCGTCGGCTCGACGGCTGCCGAGATCAAACCGTCCACCGGACGGATCGCGGCCGACCGGGTACAGGACCGGCGCATCATCCACAACGACGAATCAAACGACAAATCATCCACAAAATTGCGCGAGGTGCTCCAGGATCGTGTGGATGACAGCCGAACGGTGTTCGGTCAGATAGAAGTGGCCACCGGCGAAGACGCCCATGTCGAACTGCGCCGTGGTGTGCTCCGCCCAGGCGCGGGCATCGTCGACCGTGACCTTCGGGTCGCTGTCCCCGACCAGAGCGAAAATCGGGCAGTTCAGCTTCGGGCCGGGTTGGTAGCGATATGTTTCGGCCGCTTTGTAATCACTGCGGATCACCGGTAGCACGATACTGAGCAGCTCGCTGTCGCCGAACAACTGCGCCTCGGTTCCGCTGAGCGCCTTCAGTTCGGCCAGCAGCAGGTCATCCGAGCTGCGGTGCATGTTTTCGACCCGCTGCCTGGAAGGAGCGCGGCGACCGGAGACGAACAGTCCCGCGGCGATCACGCCGGTGTTCTCCAGCCGCCGGGCGACCTCGAAGGCGACCGTGGCACCCATGCTGTGCCCGAAAAGGGCGAGCGGCCGGTCAGCCCAGCCCAGCAGCACCTCGACAAGCCGGTCGGCGAGCTCGGCGACGTCCTCCACACATTTCTCGCTGCGCCGATCCTGCCTGCCGGGATACTGGGCCGCCAGCACCTCGACCGACGCGGACAGCGCCCGTGAGACCGGAAAGTAGAAGCTGGCCGAGCCGCCGGCGTGCGGCAGGCAGACCAGACGGACCTTGGCCTCCGGCGCCGGATGAAAGCGCCGCAGCCATGGTTCGTCGTTCCGGGTGGTTATCGTCATCGGACTCCTCGGAAAATACCCGCATACGGGGGCGGGTTTTAGGGGCTACCCGGCCCGGGTGACCGAGCCGTCAGTGACCCGGAGACCTGGGCCTCCAGCGGTGCGGAAAACGGGCTCCCGGCCGGCTGAGGAATCGCCCCGTCACACGACCAGCCCGCCGTCCACACCGAATACCTGGCCGGTGATGTAGCCGGCCCGGTCGGAAAGGAGGAACAAGACGAGCGCGGCCACGTCGTCCGGACTTCCCACGCGGCCCAACGGAATGCGTTCGACGAGCTGCTGGCGCAACGGCTCGCCGAGACCGCTGATCATGTCGGTGGCGATGAGGCCGGGCGCAACCACGTTGGCCCGCACACCGAACGACCCACACTCCTTGGCCAGCGCGCGGGTGAACCCGATGATGCCGGCCTTGGACGCCGCGTAGTTCGCCTGCTTCGCGCTGCCGTACACGCCCGCCACCGAGGACATCGTTACGACACAACCGGTGCGGCGCTTCATGAAGGAGAAGATCGCCGCTCGGCAGATGTTGTACGTACCGTCGAGGTTGGTGCTGAGCACGGTCCGCCATTCGTCGTCGGTCATCCGCACCAGAGGGTTGTCCCGGACGACACCGGCGGAGGCGACCACCGCGGAGATCGGCCCGAGCTCGTCCTCGGCGGCGGACACCAACGCCCGTGCCTCGCCGGCGTCCGCGACGTCCAGTTTGTAGGCGAGCACCCGTCCGCCGTGGGCCTCCGCCTCGGCGACGGCCTCCTCCGCGGCGTCGGGACGGGAATGGTAGCAAAACGCCACGTCGAAACCGTCAGCGGCGAGGTGGCGTACCACCGCGCGGCCGATGCCGCGGGAACCGCCGGTCACCACGGCGACCGGGCGGACGTCACCGGACATGTCAGGTCTCTCCGAGTTTGGCCGTCAGCAGGTCGTAAACCCCGTTCAGGGAGGTGATGCTGGTGAACTCCTCGTCCTTCACCTTGATGCGGTAACGCTTTTCCACGCGCACCACGATCTCCAGCGCCATCAGCGAGTCGAGGTCGAGCTCGCTGATGAAGTCGGCATCGTCGGTCACCTCGGCCGGCGACCGTTCGAGGGCGTCGGCGACGAGGCCGCGCAGCTCCTCCCGGTCCACCGTGATCTCCAGGTTCTTGGTCATGGATGGCATCCTTTTCCTTGTCGCGTCTGTTCCGGATGGCCGACGGCAGTGCGATCATGCTTCTTTCGCGCTCGGGGTTCCTGCCGATCCGGGAGGCCCGGGTCCCCGGGTCGCTCAGCGGGACCGGTAGGTCGTCATGTCCCGATCAGTTCGCCGCCGTCGACACCGATCACATTTCCCGTCACCCAGGACGAATCACTGGCGGACAGCATGACGATCGCCTCGCCGACGTCCTCGGGCCGGGTGAGCCGCCGATGCGGATTACGAGCAAGGCACTTGTCGTCGAACTGCGTGCTGCCCGGGATCTTCCGAAATGCGGGCGTGATCGTTGTACCGGGACGCAGCGCGTTGACCGCCACACCGCGCTGCGCGAGTTCCACGGCGAGTTGGCGGACATGCGACTCCAGCGCCGACTTGGCCGCCGAGACGGCTCCATAGTTGGGAATTACCAGGGAACTCCCGGCGCTGGTCAGCGCATAGATCTTGGCTCCGGGCCGCAGCAGCCCGGCGGCCAGCAGATCCTGTGTCCAGTAGACGAGGCTGTGCGCCATCACGTCGAGGGTCATGGCCATCTGCTTCGCCGTGATGGTGCCGGTGGCCTCCGCCGTGGGCACGAAGGGCAGCAGCGAACCGAAAGCGACCGAGTGGAGCACGACCCGCAGCCCGGCGCCGCCGGTCAGTTCGGCGATCCGGGGTATCAGGTCGGCGCGCGTGGCCGAGGCGGCGACATTGCGGTTGAAGAAATGCGCCGCGACGCCCCGTTCATGCAGCTCCGCAGCCAGCTTCTCGGCAGCTTCCCGCCCTTCGGAGGTGTCGAAGTGAACCCCGATGACATTGCCGCCCTCCGCGGCCAGAGCACGGGCCGTGGCCTGTCCCATGCCGCTGGACACGCCGAAGACCAACGACCAGGAATCCTTGAGAGGCACCAGCACGGTCAGCTCCCGGTGGCCACTCGACGAGCCGACGAGCCGTCGCCGGCGATCGACCTCCGATCGATATCCGACCAATAATCCCATCGAATCCGCTCCGCGCGGGAGCACCCGTCCACCTGCACTACTGATTCCATATTCGAGTTACCACCATCGCCAGGCCGACCGGGGCATGTGAAATTACGCGTCATCTTCTTGGTGATCCGGAGACGTGGGCCTTCCGGACCTCCCGGATCGACTTCCGGACCCCGGGCGCGAAAGAAACATAATCGCGCCGTCTTTGGCCCGCCAGTGAACCGGGAAGCTGGGCCTCCAGCGGCACGGAAAACATGACCATGCTGCCTTCGACCTGCCAGCGAATTCATCGTCAACCACGATCAATCGATCGGATCACGACGACATCGCGTGACAGTAGCACCGAGTAACCACAGAACCAGGTAGCCATGCCGACACGGTGCGGCGGCATGTCCACCCGCCCCGGCACCGCCTCCCGGTGACCAGGATCCAGGTTTCCTCGGGACTCCCGGCCGCACGAGAAGAAGCATGATCGCACGGCCTTTGGCCGGCTAGACCTTACGACTTTCCAGCGCACCGGCACAACCCCCTCCCGGCAAGTCGCGGAGCATTCGTCCCCGACCATCCGCAGTTCGACACCCGGACCGATTCCGTGCCCAACCCACATACGCAGGCGATCCGATTGGAAAACGACCCGGTCGCTCATACAGGCAAAATTTTTCGCCGGCCGGAGCGGCGATAATGGATGCGACGTACGTGGCATCCCTGGACGAACAGCCGTACTCGCGGCACCCGGGGACGACCGAATCCTCGACGCGGAACGAGGAACATCGGCATACCACCGGACAAACAACTCTGTTTCACCGGGCCCCGGATGTGGCGTCAATCTTCAGCTATCATTTCGCTGAGCACGCGAAGTCCAGCGGAATGGTAGGAGGTTTTACGTCATGTCGTTTCCGAACATAGGACGAGCGGTGGACGGCGTTCTTGGCGCACCGGCCCAGGTCGCCGCCCAGGTCGCCGGCGCCGCCCAACTGCCGAACATCGACGACTGGAAGTCCCGTCCGAGCGCCGAGCATCCGCGTCCCGTGGTACTGGTGCACGGCACCTTCGGCAACGCCCTCGACTACTGGATCACCACCGCGCCCGTACTCGCGGCATCCGGATTCACCGTATTCCGGCTGGACTACGGCGCCCTGCCCGGCATACCGGTCCTGCACGGCCTGGACTCGATCGAGAAATCGGCCCAGCAGCTCGCCGCGTTCGTGGACAAGGTCCTGGCCTCCACCGGCGCCAGCAAGGTCGACATCGTCGGCCACTCACAGGGCGGCATGATGCCGCGCTACTACATCAAGTTCCTCGGTGGAGCGAGCAAGGTGAACCGGCTGATCTCGCTCTCCCCGTCCAACCACGGCATGGCAGAGAACGAGCTGGTCACGCTGGCCAAGCAGTTCCCCGGCGCCGAGAAGCTGATTGGTTCGACCATGCCGCCGGCCTGTGCCGACCAGACCATCGGCTCCGCGCTGCTGACCAAACTGAACGGGGACGGGGAAACCGTACCCGGTGTTCAGTACACGGTCATCGCGTCCAAGTTCGACGATGTCGTCACACCATATTCCTCGGCGTTCCTGAACGGGCCGGGCGTGCAGAACATCACGTTGCAGGACCTGTACCCGGTCGACATCAGCAACCATGGGGCCGTGGCGGCCAACCCCATGGTCTTCCGCGAGGTCGTCAAGCACCTCAACGCACCGAGCACCAGCACTGCGGCAGGCGCATCCCGCGCATAGGCGCAAACCGGGCGACACGTACGGCGACTTCGGCAGGGCGGCGAGACAGGCCGCGCACCCGAACAGGAGGAAGGCTGGATGGCCGGCGAGCGGCTGAGCGGACTGGACGTAGCATTTCTGAAACTGGACGATCCGGCGGCTCCGATGAACATCGGTGCGCTGATGATATTCGAACCAACCCGCCCCGTCGGTGTCGAGCAGCTGGTCCGTCTGCTGGGCGAGCGGATGGGAAGCTTCCCCCAGTTTCGTCAGCGCCTCCGGTCGCTGGCGGTACCGCCCGCCGCAGCAGAATGGGTCGAAGACGCGCAGTTCCAGGTGGAGGCACATATTCGGGTCTGCTGTCTGCCTCCCCCTGGAACACGCGATCAGCTCACCGAATACGCCGCCAACGCGATGGCATCCCAGCTCAACCCGGCCCGGCCGCTGTGGGAAGTACACGTGATCACCGGGCTGTCCGACGGACATTTCGCGCTCCTGCTCAAGACGCACCATGCTGTCACCGACGGGCAGGGCGGCGTCCGTCTCTTTTCCGCGGTGTACGACGAGAGTGCAGCCCTGATCGGCGGCACAACGACCACGTCAGCCGCACCGAGTTCGCGCATACACGGGACATGGCGCTCGGTGTCCCGGCCGGACCAGTGGTTGAGCGCGATCCCCTCCCTGGTCGCCGGCCCCTCCCTACTCGCCGGGCAGCTGATCGAGACCGGGCGCCAGACCACACGCGAACTGGGCATTGCGGCGTCGGTACTGCGCAAGGCGCGCTTCTCAGCCGTCTCCTCCCTCGTGGGAATACCGTCGAGGACGCCACCGCGACGGCAGCTGACCATCGTCCAGCTGGATCCGGCCGCGGTACGGCGGGTCCGTCAGCAGCACAGAGTCATGACCCACGAGGTTGTCCTCGCCGTGCTGGCCGGAGCTCTCCGTGACTGGCTGGGCTCCGGCGACCGCGGGCTGGGTGGGGCCAGGCCGCGGGCACTGATCCCGGTCGCTCTCCGTATCGATGCCACAGAGCCAGGGCAGGGCAACAACCTGTCCGGATATCTGTGTGAACTGCCGGTGTCCGAACCGGACCCCGTACGACGGCTGCGGGCCGTCCACGTCGCCATGGAACGCAACAAGGCCAACGGGCCACACCGCGGAGCCGGTGCGTTCCCGCTACTCGCCAACTCGCTGCCCGCCGCGGTGCACCATCTCATCGGGCCGCTGGCCGGACGCGGTGCCAACCTGCTGTTCGACGTCGTGGTGAGCAACATACCGAAATCGAATGCCACCCTGCGGATGGCCGGCGCTCCGATGCGGGAGTTCTACGGCATGGTGCCGCTGGCCCGCGGACACGGGCTCAGCGTCGCCGTGACCAGCAGTCGCCACTTCATCGGCATCGCCTTGTACAGCGACCCGTCGATCCAGCCGGACGTGGCCGGCCTCAGCCGTGCCCTGCCGCTCGCGCTGACCGCTCTGGCCCCTGCCGCCGCCGTGCCCGCACCGCGAGCCGCCCTGCCGGCCGAGTCCTCGACGGCCGACCCCACTCCCGGGCCGTCCGTGCCGGCGGGCCGAAGAACCGTTACCGCGCAACCCGTCATCTGACCCCGCCGACGCGACCGGGCGGTGCGGAGGCCATCTGGGTCATCCCGAACGGGTGTGGCCGGGCCGCCCTCCGTATCCGCCGGGCGGCGATACGGACGGCGTTTCTGCCGCCCACAGGGTTCTTCAGCACCGTCACACGACCATCGCCACCGTCGGTAACTGTCAGTAATAATGCTGATGCTTCCGGACTGGTCAACGTCGATCCCCGACAATTCCCGAGAATTCCCCGGGTCGGCCGGTACCTGCGGTATCGCATCCGAGCGGGGCAGGTTGTCGTTCGCGACCCCCGCGAGCGCGGTCAGCCCCAGGAATCGCATCCGAGCGGGGCAGGTTGTCGTACCGGCGCAGGCCTCCAGGAGCCGGACGCCGCGGGGAAGCCGCTCGGCAAGCCCAGCCACAAGATCCCGGATCAACACCTCACGACGCTGCCAGCCATCGTCATCGGACATGGCGCCCGCTACTCACCCCCTCCCCCCGCTGTTCACCCCGTCACGGACATAATCAGCCGGGACGTCCTCAGCAGGATCCGGCAGCCGACCGGCTGGAGAACCTGGGGACCCGGCGACCTGCCGCGGGCTCGGCACAGCCCGTCCACGGTCGGCTCGGTGTCGGATGCGACATCATCTCGGGTGATGCGTCCGATCCAGCGACGCCCCGGATGGTCCTGTCGACGGCAGACCGTCACATGACGGAGGAGGCCAGGCGTGCCGCTGTCGCCGCTGCGCCCGGGTGATCCGGCCACGGTCGGAGGCTTCCGGCTCAGCGCCCGCCTCGGCGCCGGCGGCATGGGGGTCGTCTACCTCGGCAGCGACCGCGCCGGCCGCCCGGCAGCCGTCAAGGTCATCCGGGATGACCATGTGACCGACACCGAGTTCCGGGCACGGTTCCGGCGTGAGGTACGGGCCGCGACCGCGGTGACCGGCGCCTTCACCGCCCGGCTGCTCGCCGCCGACCCGGACACCGACCCGCCGTGGCTGGCCACCGAGTACATCGCCGGGCCGAGCCTCACCGAGGTTGTGACCGCCGAAGGGCCGCTGGGTCCGGACCTGCTCAGCGGGCTGGCAGCCGGGCTGGCCGAGGCTCTCGTCGCCATCCACGGCGCGGGCGTCGTCCACCGCGACCTCAAACCGGCCAACATCCTGCTCACCGACACCGGCCCGAAGGTCATCGACTTCGGCATCGCCGCCGCGGCGGACGCCACCGTCGCCACCCGGACCGGGGTCGGCCTGGGCAGCCCCGGCTACATGGCCCCCGAGCAGATCACCGGCGCGGACCCGGTGGGCCCCGCAACGGACGTGTACGCCTGGGCTCTCACCGTCCTCTACGCGGCCACGGGACGTCCACCGTTCGGCACCGGCCGGCCGGACGTGGTGCTCTACCGGGCCGTCCACGGCGAGGCCGACACCTCCGGCATCCCCCGGGATCTGCTACCCGCCGTCACCGCGGCGCTGACGCGGGATCCGTCGCGGCGCCCGACCGCGGCGGCGTTACTCGGTGCGCTGCTGCCGGGCGGGGACGATCCGGCGACGGCGACCTACCGGATCGCCGGCCAGGACTGGCATGCGCTGACCGCCCGGCATCCGGTGCCTGTGCCGGTGCCGGTGCCGGTGCCGCCGCCCGGCGCCGGCCGCCGCCGAATTCACCCCGTCGCGCTGGCCGTGTCCGGGGTGCTGCTGCTCGGGGCGACCGCCACCGGGATCGGCATCGCCCTGGCCGGGGACGGTGACACCCGCGGCGGTACACCGGGCATCCTCCCGTCCACGCTCCCGTCCGCGGTGGCGACGGGGACCGGACCGGTCACCGGAGGGCCGGCCGCGACGACCACACCTGCCACAGTGATCGCAACGGCTGCGGCATCGGACGCGAATCCGACACCGACGTCGGTACCCGCGGCGGTCCCCCAGTTCCAGGGCAAGGTCGGTCATCTCGCCGCGGCGAAACCGTTCATGGACTTCGTCTACGACCACGACACCAAGGTCGTCCTGCTGGACGTGCGGGCGACAGCCGACGGCAATCAACAGTTGTTCTGGCCCGACCCGGACTACGGCGGCGACGACCGGCCGAACTTCACTCTGTTCGGCGAATGCGGTGACCTGCCCCCGGGCGAAACCCCCGGATACGAGCCGGCCAAGGAATGCGCGGGAACCGTGTACCGGCTCGCGATCGACCCGGAAACAGGCGCGTTCTTCGACTATGTGCAGGGCTTCTATTACATCAAGGGCTACTTCTGGGTGAGCGCCGCCCCGGGCATGCACCAGGGGATGACCGCAGTAAATCTCAGAGCAGTAGCGTTCAAGGACCTACCGAAATGATCCAGGGGATTTCACAAGCGGCGCATGGGCGCTGCCGGTCGGGTTGCGGGTAAGGAGCATCGCGGCATGGTCGCTCAGCCCGTTCTCTGAGGACGCGGACGCAGCCGCGTCCCGCCCGGGTCACATGCTGTCGTGACTATGTTGCATCTTTCCAAGTCGGGATCAAAATTGGAGCGGAAACGGCAGGAACAGGATTAAACGGACGGCGGTACTGGATCTGGGTCACGGGACCCGACTACTACCTCGACGAGAACGGGGCCTCGTCCTGAGCTCGACCCGGCCTGGATGTCCATTCCGGGCGACTGGTGGACGTGTCACAAGGAAACCCGCGAAGAGACGTAGACGAATCCCCATCCCCCGTGCGGCCCTTGGACGGCTGCCGGTTCCGGACCCGGTGCCCCCGTCCCGACGGGAGGTGCACATCCGAGGAACCCATCCTGTGCCCGATCGCGCCGGAACACCTGGTGGCCTGCCATCACCCCGACTGAAGGATCTGTTGCATCCGGTCCCCACCGGTATCCAACGAGTCTCCGCTCACCAGGTGGCCTTTAGCCAAACTCACCGGAGGAGGATGCGGATCGGCTCGGCGAGGACGCTGCGGGCGGCCGGCAGGTCTGCAAGCCGCGCGGCCAGCGTCGCCTCGGCGAGCCGCGGTGGCAGCGCACCACTGAACTTCAGTCCGGCGAGCGCCTGCTCGTCGACGTGCGGCAGGCACAGCCGGTCCTCGACGTCCGTGGTCGCGGCCTTCCACATGGCCGGAGTCAGGTCGGAACGCAGCCGCACATGGGCCGCGTACGCCCGCTGGCGCCCGTCCGCAAGATCGCCGAGGGTTGCCACCAGCGTGAGGTTCGCCCGCTCCCCCGCCCAGGTCCACCACCGGACGTCGTCGCCGTGGTCACGCACGATCAGCGTGCCGGCGGGGTGGACCAGGTTCGTGTGCTGGTCGCGGACCGACGCCAGCCGTTCCCGCACCCGCCTGGTCAGCGGGACCGGCGGGTCGGCACCGAGCAGGACGTCGCGCATCGCCCTGGCCATCGGGAACGACAGCGTTCCCGGGGCGAAGCCGAGCCAGCGTGCCCGCCCGCCGCCGTCGGCTGGCTCGACGAAACAGCGCCGCCGCTTCCAGTCGATGTGCGTGACCCGCCAGCTCCGGCCGGCTAGCAGCAGCAGACGGGGGCCTTCCACCGGGTCGGTGAGCAGCACCGGGTCGGTCCGGCCGATCTCGTCCCGCCCACACAGGACGGTGAATTCGGGCGCGGCGGTGAACACGGCGGTGAGCTCGGAGAAGTGCCGGTGGCCGAACCGCCGTTCGGCCTGCGGCGGGGTTCCGGAAGACGGTGTCCCGGATGTCGAAGAGCCGCTGAACTACAATTCTGACCATGGAGACGCTGCCGCTGGCCGAGGTCAAGACCCGGTTGTCCGAACTGGTAACCAAGGTCCAGCAGCAACATGACCAGATCACCGTTACCCGCAACGGCCGTCCCGCAGCTGTCGTGATCTCGGTGGAGGAGTGGGAGAGCCTCCACGAGACGCTGAAGATCCTGGCCGACACCGACACGGTGGCAGCCATCCGGGATGCGCGCGAAGAGGTTGCGCGCGGCGAGGTCTACACCACTGACGAGGTGCTGGCAGCGTTCCGGCGACGGGGCCAGCAGACGGCGTGAGTGAGCCGTACGACCTGCGGTGGTCCCGGTCGGCGCGGCGGGCGGTGGCCGAGGAACTCCGGAGTCCGTCGCGGCAGCCGTGCTTGAACTTGCCCTCGGTCCGCTCCGCGGAGATCCCCGTCGTGTGGGCAAACCTCTACACGAGCCCTTCACGGGGATGTGGTCTGCCCGTCGCGCAACATACCGGGTGATCTACAGCATCGACGACGACAAACATCTCGTCACGATCGAGGTCGTGAGGCACCGCCGAGACTCCTACCAAACGTAGTTTCCCGTCGCCTCTCACTGAGAGAGAACGTAGCTCCTTGCAACCGGGCCGCATCACCCGCAACCGCACGCCAGCGGTCACGGATCTGGTCGAGCGCGGCCGTGTCGCTGTGTCCGAGGCGGCAGCGGGCCGGTTCCCGGCGTCCAGCACCACCCTGACCAGTTCCTACGCTCTCATCCGTGGCCCGGAACCTCGATCGGCTACGGAGCCTGGGCTTGGTCCGGTTGTTATTCGTACGGCTTGTCGGATGGCTTGGATGTTGGGTTGGTGGCGGTTCTTGGTGGTCCAGGCAAGGGCGGAGGTGCAGGGTGCGGACGCGTCTCATCCGGCCGATTCTCGATGTAGATGACGTCGTGATCGACCCGCTGCGTGGATTCGGTGAACCAGTGGTCCGTAATGTTCCCACTGAGGTCATTGCGGAGCAGGTCCGCGCCGGTGACCCTCCCGAGATGGTTGCAGACCTTTTTGAACTGAGTCCGATGCAGGTCAACGCTGCCATCCGTTACGAGCTTTTCCGCCGTACCGCCGGCTCCACGGTATAGAGTTCGGAAAACGTGTGGCAGCCGATCCGAACCAGCTCCGGTTCTACGCGGACGAGAGCGCGCTCGGCGTCGGACGGGGGCGAGCCGTGCTACCGCGTGACCTTCTCGGACGGCGGGGGTTCAGCATCCTGTGCGTCGACGGGGTCGACGCGGATGGTCGGTGGTGACTGTGACGGAACCGCGGCGGCCGCGGCGGGGTGGATGCCGAGTTCGTCGAGTCGCTCCCACAGCGAGGCAAGGGCGGCCTCCGGGTACCGGTAGTAGGCCGATCCCCGGACTCGCCAGAATTTCCATTTCATCCGCTCGAGTACCCGCTGGCGGCGAAGGTCGGCGTCCCATTGTTGTGGGCCGTGGAACTGCTCACCGTCGCATTCGACGGCGAGCCGGTCGTGTTCACCTTCTACAACGAGATCGATGCGGAAATGACCGACCGGGTACTGGGGACGTACCCGGTAGCCTCGGCGCAACAGGTCCCGCAGGACGCGCCTTTCGAAATCGCTCTCGCATTGTTCCTCGAGGGTGGCGGCCTGCGTCCGGGGGTCGTTGACGCCGTAGGCATAGGTAAGAAGCTGGCCGCGCACGTCGTCGACGTGCAGCACGCCCGGATCCACGCTGTGGAAGATCCAGAGCTGGTTACGGGCGCGGCTGGCCGCCACGTTGATCCGCTGCTGGTCGGCCTTTTTCGTGGCGGCGGACCGGTTGTCGTCGGCGACGACGGAGATGAAGATGACGTCCCGCTCGTCGCCCTGGAAGTTGTACGGGTCACCCACCCGGATCCGCCGTTCCTCGTATTCGTCGCTCCCGAGCGCGGCGAGCAGATTCTGTTCGATCAGGCGGCCCTGCGCGTTCCCGAGCAGAGTGACGACACCGAAGGTCATTGCGTCGTACGCCGGATTGTTATGGCAGTCGAGAATCTGTTGGACCACGGCGAGCGCCTCGGGCTCGTTGACGTCCCCGTACTGTCCGCGGGTGCGGACCCCGTCGTGAACGCGGACGGGGCGGACCGGGGGGCCGATCCCGAGGTCGGTGTCCTCCCGCAGGGGGAGGATTCTGCCTGCGTAGAAACGGTTCGAGAACTCGATGATGTCCGGCACACAGCGGAAGTGTTCGCGTAGCAGCACCACATCGGGAAACACCCTGGTGGCGGTGTCGTAGAGGCTGGCCTCGACATCGAGGAGGGAGCGCTGCTCGAGGTCGGGGAGATGCGTTTCGATCAGCTGGAACACCCGGGACCGGTCGACGCCGACCGCCGCCGGACTGATCTGCTTGTCGTCCCCGACGACGACAACCTTGCGACCCAGCGCCAGCACCCCGAGGGAGAGCACGTCGCACTGGCTGGATTCGTCCACGATGACGACGTCGAAGAGATCCGTTCTGCGTGGGTCGAAACTTTGCAGCACGCGGTGGATCGGCATGATCCAGACGGGGACGGTGCCCATCGCGTCGGGCATCTGCTCGCGCGCGTCCGCCTCCCACCTGCGGGCGAACTTGCCGGTTCCCTTGCCGATCCTCGCCAACGCCTGCAGCCATCCCATCAGCGCACGACGCTGGTCCTCGCGCAGGTTGGTCTTCATGCCGAGCCGGGCGGACCGGACGGCGACGTCGAGGACGAGCCGGCGGACACCGGCCGTCGTCTCGGCGACCTGGCGCTGGAGTACGGCAACGTCACCGCGTCCGAGCAGGGCGTCCAGCCAGGTCTGGGCCTGGCGCCACCGCCACAGTTCGGGAAGGTCCGACGCCGAGCCGCACACGGCCGCGTTCCCGCCGCTGTCGATGATCTTCGCGGTCCACCGGGGAGCGGCAGCGGCGAGCCGTTCGGCGAGTGCGTCACGGCGGTCCAGAGCCGGTCGCAGGTCGGTAAGGCGTCCGATCTCGTCGCACGCCGCCGTCCACGCGGGGAAGTCACGCCGGTCGAGGATGTCGCGCAGCATCCCCCACAAGGGCCCCGGATTCGGCTGCTTACCGCCGCTGCCGAGGTATGTACGCCAGTTGTCGAACCATGCCGTGAGTTGGCGTTCCCTCCCGCGTTTCGCGGCCGCCTCCAGGATTGCGCCCGCGGCGGTCAGCCGCGCGCCCGTCGGCCGGGCGGGCATGCCGGGCAGGACGGCGCGAAGCCGGCCCAGAAGCATCGGTCCGTCGGCGACCTCCCACGCAATCGCGTCGCGCAACCGGGCGACGTTGCTCTCCAGACTCGGTACGAACGCAGGAGAGTCGGGCGACAGCGGCGGTGCTCCGAGCATGCCGACCAGGTCGTGGTAACGGCGTCCGGCGGCGGCGACAGTCGTCCGCTCCCGGATTTTCGCCCGGACCGTCTCGACGTCGCCGGCCGTGCGCAGTTCGAGGCCGTCGAGCCGGGTATTGGCGTGAAAGGCGCGCAGATCTCTGCCGCCCACCCGAGGGACGCCCTTGCCGGCGGCGAATCTGTCGGCAAACTCATCGAGCATCGCTTCCTGGACGCGGGGATCGCCTTCCGCGACAACGACCGTCCTGCCGAAGGTCGCCCGGCGCAACTCCACGATCAGCCGGGTATCAGCGGCGAGCTGGTCGGCCTGCTCCGCCCAGAAACCCGCGAATGCCTCCGACTGCGCGACCTGCGCGCGTACGGTTGCCAGCCACGGCTCCTCGGCTGCCGAGACACGGGCCGCCGCCGCATGGACCTCACGGACGAGACCGGCAAGAGCATCTTCACCCAACGTGTCCACGGCGGCGAAGGAGGTGCCCTGGGCCTCCAGCTCGGCAAGCTCGTCGCGTAGCCCGTCAAGCAGCCGATATTGCTCAGTGAGCTGGCCGGCCGACGGCAGACTCTGCCATGCCGGCAGATCGTGACGGGCCGCGGTCGCGTCCGCCGTGGCGATGGCGGCGAGCCGGATCAGCTCGTCGACTTCGGCCACCGACAGCGGGGGACGCTGGTGCTCGGCGAGCCGGTCCGGTATGCGGTCCCAGTCGGTTTCGTGGCTGGCGATCCAGTCGGCCACCCGCGCGGCCTTTGCCGGCCCGTCGGCGAGGGGAAACTCCGCGGCCTCGCCCGCGAGCAGGTCGACGAGCCGCAGCTCCAGCCGACGTTGCTCGGCGCGAGCGGCGTCGAGGTCCTTGACGAGCGCCGCGACCGTCGCGCGCTCGGTCCGCTCGTCGATACTCGACACCGCATCCATGATCATTTGTGCGGAGGCGCGGAGCTCGCCGAGGGCTGCGGAGGTGGAGCCGAGCACCGCGATCGACAAGTCGCGCAGCTCGGGTGGGATCTTGTCCCGAAGGACGGCAAGGGCCTGCTCGTTGTGCGCCGTGACCAGCACACGCCGACCGTGGGCGACGAGATGACTCACAAGATTCGCGATCGTGTGGCTCTTGCCTGTGCCCGGCGGGCCCTGCACCGTCACCCCGCGGGCCCGTTCCAGCTGGATGGCGATGCGTTCCTGCTCGTCGTTGGTCGGCAGCGGCATCAGCAGCCGCTGCCCGAGCAGACCGGCGCCGTCATCGGGTGTCGCGGTTGCGGTCGGGTCACCGGCCGAGACCCGGCTGTCGCCGTCGTTACCCACGACTGCGGCAAGCGCTTCCGGCAACACGTCACGCTCGGTGAGAACCTGCCGCAGTTCCGCGTAAAACCGCTGGTAGAGCGCGGGACGAGGCCGGACGAACACCACCCAGGTGTCCACCAGCACGGGCGCGGCCGCCGGCGGCGGGACGTGATCGTCGAACGGGCTCCGCGGGCCGGACAGAACCCGGGCGTCGAGGCCCAGAGGGGCGACGACCTGCTGATACACCTCGGTCAGCCCGTCCTCGCCCCACGGGTCCGGCGGGCTCGCGCGGACGGCATCGCGCAGTGCGGTCAGCTCGTCGAGCGCGGCGATCCCCAACCCGTGCAACGGGTCGGTCTCGATGCCGGGATACCCGTCCGGTACCACGCTCAGCTCTCCGCTGTCGGGATCCATCTCAATCGTCAGGCGGGTGATGAGCAGAGGATGATCAATCGGTTGCCCGTCGGGAGCCCAGGACAAAATGCCATGCCCCCACACCAGTTCATGCGTGGCATTGTCCCGCGCAAGCCGAAGCCGCAGGTCGTACAGCCTTTGATAGAGCAGCCGGGCGGAGCGCGCGGGACGGGCCGTATTCGCCCACGGCTCCCACTGCCCCGCGATCCAGGTGGAAAGCTCGGCCCGC
>NZ_CAAAFO010000061.1:61788-63418 GCF_900634715.1 Candidatus Protofrankia californiensis
GCGGGTCGGGCAGGTCGACCGTGACATCCACCAGGTAGTTCGCCAGACGAGCCGGTAACGCCGGCGGTGGCGGCTCCGCCACCTTTCTTACCCGCAGCCAAGCCGACCGGAGCGCGCTCGTACCCAGGACCACCGCCGTATGCGTCGGGATATCATGCGGTCGGATCAGCGGCGAGTCGTATTCCGCCAGCCGCCGTTTCGGTTTCGCGGACAACTCCAGCGCGAGCGCGGCCAAGTAATCCAAAAGGTGCAGCGACCGCGCCTTCACCTTTTCGTCGTGCCCGACCACCGTGTCTCCCCACGCGCGTTCACCCGTCACGGACAGGACGTTTCTACCGGACAGGTCCGACAACGTCCGACACGCCCGGCCCACGAAGAGCGGGCCCGCGCCGCACGGATCGCCCGAGCAGGTCGTCGCCGACCACGCGTCTGCAGAAGACTACGGCCGGTCCCGTCCGGGGAGGAACCGAATCGGCCCGGCAGATCGGAACCGGCCGTGACGTGGGCGGGCTGCCGCCCACCGCGTCTCCTTCGATCACGCGAGGGTGGGGGTGCCCAGGGCGTCCACGGTCGGCGCGCTGTGGAGCGGCTTGAGCGCGGCCGCCCGCCTATGGCCCGCACCGGCTCTGGGGGCCCAGCGGCGCGGCCGGATGGCCAACCGCCCCTGGTTGAACGGGGCAGTTTGACGTCGAAGATCTCACCGTCCACATACGACGACGGGTTGAGCAGAAGACCGTGCTTGTCGCGCCTGAGTGTGGCGAGCCAGCCCCGGTAGCGCTGGACCGCCAGATCCTCCCGCCCCGGCGGCGCGGTCTGCCAGCGGCCGCGGGCCCCGCGCCATGGTCTCGAGACGACGGCACCGGACGGTACGACGTCAAAGTGGTGACCGTCGTGAACAGCCGGATGGTCGAGGTAGGCGCCGCGATGTTGCTGAGGATGACCGCCGACACGGACGAGATGGCCGGACGGTCGTGACGCTCCCCGATGCCGTAGCCGTCGAACCCGAGCTGCTCCGCGAGCACCGCGTTGTCGACGAGCGGTCGAAGGTGCTCGGCCGGCGGCTTGTCCTGCCGCTCGACGTCGCTGAGGAGCATGAACTTCATGGCGAGTCCCTGTCCATGATCAGGAGCAGCTGTGCAGGGCGGAGGTGACGCCGCCCCTTTCGACGATGCTGACAGAAACTCGTCGGCCCGCGGCCAGGACAGGCACGGCTGCGGGTTCAATAGGGTGCGTGACGGTGGTCGGATGGACAGCGCTGGGAATCGTCCTGTCGGTGTGCGCGGTGGCGCTCTACGACCTGATACAGCGCCAGCACTCGATCCTGCGAACCTTCCCGGTCGTCGGGCACCTGCGCTTCCTGCTGGAGGACGTCGGCCCGGAGCTGCGCCAGTACATCGTGACCAGCAATGACGAGGAGCGGCCGTTCAGCCGCGACCAGCGCCGCTGGGTGTACGCGACGGCAAAGCAGATGAACGCCAGCTTCGGCTTCGGCACGGACAACGACCTGGAACAGTCGGCGAACTATCTCATCATCAAACCAGCGGTTTTCCCGCTGCCGGCACCTGCACCCGACGACGACCGGCTGGAATGCCGCAAGGTACTCGGCGCGGCGCGCGGCCGGACGCGCGCG
>NZ_CAAAFO010000061.1:63449-66631 GCF_900634715.1 Candidatus Protofrankia californiensis
TTCCGGCCGCCGTCGGTCGTGAACGTGTCGGGCATGAGCTTCGGCGCGCTGAGCGCATCGGCGATCGTCGCCCTCAACGAGGGGTCCGCCACCGCCGGATGTCTGCACAACACCGGCGAAGGAGGAGTGTCCGAACACCATCTGCACGGCGGTGACCTGGTCTTCCAGATCGGCACGGGTTACTTCGGCTGTCGTACCCCCGATGGCCGGTTCAGTCTCGAGCGCCTCGTGGAACTCGTCGAACGGCATCCGATCCGCGCACTGGAGATCAAACTCAGCCAGGGGGCGAAACCCGGTATCGGCGGTGTCCTGCCCGCGGCGAAGGTCACTCCCGAGATCGCCCGCATACGGGGGGTACGGGCCGGGGAGACCTGCATCAGTCCTTCCACCCATTCGGCGTTCAGTGACGTGGACAGCATGCTCGACACCGTCGAGGAGATCGCCGCGGCGACCGGGTTACCGGTCGGGATCAAATCGGCCGTGGGCGAGCTGGGCTTCTGGGAGGAACTGGCCGACCAGATGGTGGTCACCGGCCGTGGGGTCGACTTCGTCACCATCGACGGGGGCGAGGGCGGCACCGGCGCGGCACCGCTCGCCTTCAGCGACCATGTCGCGCTCCCGTTCAAACTCGGCTTCAGCCGGGTCCACAGAATCTTCACCGACGCCGGGCTCGACGAGCAGATCGTCTTCGTCGGCTCGGCCAAACTCGGCTTCCCCGAAACCGCGCTGCTGGCCATGGCCATGGGCTGTGATCTGATCAATGTCGGTCGGGAGACGATGCTGGCCCTGGGCTGTATCCAGGCGCAGCGCTGCCACACCGGCCGTTGCCCCACCGGGGTGGCCACCCAGTCCCGCTGGCTGGCGCGCGGGCTCGACCCCGGTGACAAGGCGGCCCGGGTCGCCAACTACGTCAGTGGGCTGCGGCACGAACTGCTGCGGCTCGCGCACGCCTGCGCGGTCAGCCATCCGGCCCTGGTCACTCTCGACTCCTTCGAGATCCTCGACGGGCACTTCGGTTCCCGGCCCGCCAGCGAGGTCTTCAGCACCCCCGGAACCGGCAACACGGAAAAGCGAAGCGGCTGACACGCCGATCACATAACCTGTTCGCCGCGGGACACAGCGCACCACAGCCGGGCGGGGAATCGTAGAGACGTTTGGTCAGCACCGGCGTGGTCCCACCTCAGTCGTCCACCAGGATGGCCTGGTGCAGCTCGCGCACGGCACGGCTCGGCTCCAGCCCCAGTTCGGCGACGATGGTGTGCCGTGCGTGCTGGTAGACCTGCAGTGCGGCGGCCCGCCGGCCGCTTCGGTGCAGGGCCAGCATGAGCTGGCGGTAGAACACCTCGTGCAGCGGATACTCGGCGACCAGATTCCGCAGGAACCCTACCAGCTCACGGTGCCGACCGAGCCGGAAGTCGCATTCGACCAGCTTCTCGCAGCACTCCAGCCGCAGTTCGTCGAGCCAGGCGACAAAGCCGTCGACGATCTCGCCGCCGCGCTGGTCCTCCAGTATCCGGCCGCGCCACAGGTCCAGGCCATGGGTCAACGCCGTGGAAGCCACCTCGTAGTCACCCGCCCGGAATGCCCCGCGCCCCTCATCGAACAGACGCAGAAACTCCGGCAGATCCAGTTCGTCCGGGCCGATCCGCATGAGATAGCCCGGCGAACGGGTCACCAGATCGGCGCAGTCCCTACCATTGGCGGCGAGAAACTTGCGCAGCTGCGAGACATAGACGTGCAGTCCGGCGACAGCCCGGCGCGGTGGCGAGTAACCCCACAGCTCCGCGACGAGCTGTTCGGTCGACACCACCTCGTTCGCCCTTATGAGGAAAACCGCGAGAAGGGTCGCCACCTTCCGCGCGTTGATCGACGCCACCCGGCCGTTCTCAGTTATCCGCAACGGGCCCAGCAGCTGAAACATGGGATCAGACCTCCGCGGAGCCGCTACCGCCGCAGGCCGTGGCCAACGCGGCCACCGCGGGTACGACGGCCACGAGAACGGCCTTTCTCCGGAAGGGCCGGCCGGGGAAGGATTTTGAGGTAAGCACCGTGTTCCATTCGTGAGAGTGCGGAAGGCGGGCATGACGGAACGCGGGACCGGCTGTGCGGCGACACCGGATTCCGGGCAGGCTGACGCCATCGCCGGGCATCGTGACGGAAATCCCGTGTGTTGTTCCACGGGACGACGGAAAGAACCACCAGATCCGGGTCAGGTGACAACAATCCGCGCCCGTTCACCGTGCGGTGGAACGGACCCGGGACGCGGTGGTCCGATGGTAAAAGTGGCCGGATTATCCATCGACACCGGAAGACCGACTCAGGGCGAGGGGAGCCGCGCCGCCGGACAGGATGCGCTCACCACCATGCCGAAGTCGACGTGGCGACGCCGGAACAGATGCGTCGCCTGCGGCTCCGGCGCAGCATCCGAATGACCGGTATCGTCCCGGTGGGAACGGGCCGTGACGCCGCACTTCATTCGCCGCGTCCTCCCCCACCAGTCCGGTGTGTTAACGTTGGCACCGTACCGGTGTGATGCTCCGTTTTGCAAGACCCGGGTGGGTCAGGAAGCTATGACACCGGATGACCGGAGCCCGGCGGCGATGACCGACATCAGCGTGTCCAGCTGGCCGGCGCGTTCCCGCGCCTGTTCCCGGACCCAGGCGACCGCGCTGACGAGGGAGATCACTTCGTCGATCCCGATGTCCGCGCGGATCTCGCCGGCCTGCTGGGCCCGGGCGAGCAGCGCCGCGGCGGCGTCGTCCACGCCCTGACAGGAGCGATGCAGTGCGGACTGCTCGTCGTGGGCCCCGCTGAGCAGCGCGGCGGCGACACCGCGGTAGGTCGCCACGTGCTCCACCAGGTCGGACAGCCAGGTGACCAGGGCAGCGCCCGGAGCGTCCGCTTCGAGCAGACGGTCCGCCTCCACGCAGAGGGCGGCGGTACGGTCGTGCACCAAGGCCTCCAGCAGCGCCTCCCGGCTGGCGAAGTGCCGGAACAACGTGCCGATGCCGACACCCGCGCGCCGGGCTACCTCGTTGAGGGAGATCTCGTCGTCCTGGCTGGTCATGGCGTCCCTGGCCACGGCGAGGATCCGCTCCCGGTTACGCCGGGCGTGGGAGCGCATCGGTCGTCCGGTGGCCTCCGCCAGGTCACTCATGCGTACCGCCACCCATGCGAAACCT
>NZ_CAAAFO010000061.1:66932-67510 GCF_900634715.1 Candidatus Protofrankia californiensis
CCCCTGGTTCGACCGCATCCCTGATGAGCCTATGGAGTCCGGCCGGGAGGCGGCCGCGCGCCCGGGGACGAAGAGTTCCACAGGCTGATCGCCGACCAGCAGTCCCACGTCACCAGAGCGACTGCACGACGCCACCGTCCGCCGCCGCTGGGAAGCCGTCCACAAGGTCGACATCCACGGCCGGCGGGTCGTCCTCGACCTCGACGGCCCGCCTGCCGAAGCCGCCTGGGCCAAACAGCGGCCCGGCCGAGCCACCCAGGCGTTGTCCAACGGCTTCTGCGGCCTGCCCGTCCAAAAACCTGCCCACCACACAAACCAGCAGGTCACAGCCTTGATCTTCCGATCGGCTCCAGATAACCAACGAACGGTTGAACAAGGAGATCCGCCGGCTCACCGACGTGATCGATACCTTCCCCGACTGCGGCGTTACTATACGCCTCGTCAACGCCGTTCTCGCGGAACAGCACGACGAGTGGATCGAAACCCACCTCTACATCGGCCTGGAAATCCTCGCCAAAGCCAACTCGGCACAGGAGTCCCACGACACGCCCGAGATCAGCGGGACATCAGACCTAAAT
>NZ_CAAAFO010000061.1:67535-68345 GCF_900634715.1 Candidatus Protofrankia californiensis
CCTCTGGTTCGACCGCATCCCTGATGAGCCTATGGAGTCCGGCCGGGAGGCGGCTGCGCGCCCGGGGACGAAGAGCTCCACAGGCTGATCGCCGACCAGCAGTCCCACGTCGCCAGAGCGACTGCACGACGCCACCGTCCGCCGCCGCTGGGAAGCCGTCCACAAGGTCGACATCCATGGCCGGCGGGTCGTCCTCGACCTCGACGGCCCGCCTGCCGAAGCCGCCTGGGCCAAACAGCGGCCCGGCCGAGCCACCCAGGCGTTGCCCAACGGCTTCTGCGGCCTGCCCGTCCAAAAACCTGCCCACCACACAAACCAGCAGGTCACAGCCTTGATCTTCCGATCGGCTCCAGATAACCAACGAACGGTTGAACAAAGAGATCCGCCGGCTCACCGACGTGATCGATATCTTCCCCGACTGCGGCGTTACTATACGCCTCGTCAACGCCGTTCTCGCGGAACAGCACGACGAGTGGATCGAAACCCACCTCTACATCGGCCTGGAAATCCTCGCCAAAGCCAACTCGGCACAGAAGTCCCACGACACGCCCGAGATCAGCGGGACACCAGAAGCCCTGACCGCATAACTTGACCGAGGATCACGCGGAATCACCCTCCGTATACTACGTCGCCGGACGTGACCGCGCGGGGCTGCCGGCTGGGTTCGGGAAGTCGTTCGAGAACCACGGGCGAAACGCCGGACAGCGCGAGCTCCCCGGCCGGCATCAGCCCGGTCGGGCGAGCGGGCGCCGACTACGACACCCTGGGCGCGCATGCTTTCTCCCATCACTGGAATGTCAGTCCTGCCAG
>NZ_CAAAFO010000061.1:69114-71518 GCF_900634715.1 Candidatus Protofrankia californiensis
TTCCGGGGCCGGCGGCTGACGCGGTCCTTACCCAACGCTGAAGCCCGATCGCGCACGCGTCCACACGCCAACGTGGTTCTAAAGCGGTTGTTAAGAGAAGGGCGGATCCGGCGCGGGCGTCATTGCCTGCCTCGCCGCCGCACCTTTAACTGTCTGCGGAGTCCTTCCCACACGCCTTTCCGCAGGATCTATGATCACATCACCATGGAGGCCACGTTGTCGACCCATCTGGCCGAAGCGCCCCTGTCCCCGGAACGCCGAAGCTGTCCGTACCGCCTGCCGGACTCCTACAAGACGATCGGTACGCGGGGATTGGTCAACCAGGTCACCCGGTGGGACGGCCGCCGGGTCTGGCTGCTCTACCGGCTGGTCGAACGCCCCCTGGTGCGCCAGTGGAGCAGCCCCCGATTGCCGCGACCCGGCCAACCATCACCAAACCGGCAGAATCCCGGCGTGGCTGTCACGGTGGCGGTGCAGTGAATCATGTCCGCATCGCCTTCGGAACCCGGTCTTCCCACCATCGACCCGGAGCTGGCCGACGTGGCCGGTGCCTTGCTCAGCCACGAAAAGCACGTCTTTGCCCTCCTCCGCGGCGAGGCTCAGCGCGCACTCGCAGCCGAAGTCGCTACGGCAGAACTGCCGCCGGTGCACAGCATGGACCTGTTGGCTCCGGGGGAGCCGCAGGTGCCAGTCCGTCTGTGGCGGCCCGTCGCGAGGGCCGCCCCGGTGCCGGTGCTCGTGTGGATTCACGGCGGCGGGTTCACCGCGGGCGACGCGGCCGCGCTGGACCCGTTCTGCGCCGAAGTCGCGTCCCGGTTGGACATCGCGGTCGCCAACGTCGAATATCGGCTCGCGCCGGCAACGCCCTACCCCGGCCCGGTGGAAGACTGCTACGCGGCGCTGCGCCACGTCTACCGATCGGCCCGGGAACTGGGCCTGGACCCCGAGCGCATAGCTATCGGCGGCGCGAGCTCGGGCGGCGCGCTCGCGGCTGGAACGGCGTTGCTGGTGCGGGACAAAGCAGAGGTTCCGCTGGTGTTCCAGCTGCTGGACGTGCCGATGCTGGATGACCGGCTGGCCACGCACTCGGCGGTGACATACACGAACACTCCCGGGTTCAACCGGGCAGGCGCCGCTTCGGCGTGGGCCGCCTACCTGGGGCCGGCCCGGCGGCCTGGCGGTGACGACGTGCCGCCCTACGCCGCACCCGCTCGGGCCGAGGAGCTGCGCGGGCTGCCGCCGACGTATCTCACCACGATGGAACTGGATCCGCTGCGGGACGAAGGCATTCACTACGCTCTGCGGTTGCTGGCCGCAGGGGTGAGTGTGGAACTGCACTCCTTTCCCAGCGCTTTTCACGGTGCCGAGACCTTCGCGCCGTTCGCCGCGGTGTCCCGGCGCGCGGCGGAAGAACGGCTGCGTGCGCTGGCCCGTGCGCTGTCGGTCGAAACAGACGACCGGGTGGTGTTGGGCGCCGCCATCTCCCGGATCCCGCAGGACTCGATACCACAGTTTTCGGACGACACCGGAGGACCCGCATGACCACTGCTCGGAAATGCCCCGCCTTGCCCCTGGAGCCGGCCGTCGACGCGCCGCGGACTGAGTGTCTACACCTGTCGCGAAAGCCGGAATCGAGGGACTTGCCAGAGCGCTGGCCGTGGACTGGGCGGCCGTACGGCCTCGGCTGAGCCGTCCTGACAGCAGCAGAAGGGAAAACCGATGACACGCATCTCGGCCGAGCCGGTGGAGAGCACACTAGCCGAGTTGCTCGCTGACAGAGGCGCGCTAAGCCGCCTGCCGCTGGCGGAACCGGACCCGCTTCCCGGCACCGAGGCACTGGACATGCAAAACCTGGAAGCACACGATCCGGTGTCGGGACTGCGGGTGCCGGTCCGCCGCTATGCGCCCCGCAACCGGACGTCCGCGTTGCCGGCGGTGCTCTACATCCATGGCGGCGGCTGGGTGATCGGCAGCATTGACATGGTGCATTTCCTGGTCGCGCCGCTGGCCGTCAAGCTGAACGCGATCGTGATTTCGGTGGGTTACCGGCTTACGCCCGAGCATCCGTTCCCCGCCGCGTTCGACGACTGCCTCGCCGTCCTGCGCTGGATGGCCGCCGAATCGGCCGAACTCGGCATTGATCCCGCTCGGATCGCGCTGAGCGGAGTAAGCGCGGGCGGGACGCTGGCCACCGGGGTGGCTCTCGCGGCACGTGACCACGGCGGCCCCGCGATCCGCCTGCTGCACATGGTCACACCTTCGCTGGACGATCAGGCCGACACCGCATCGATGCGCAGGCAGTGGGAGCCGGAGTACCTCAGTTCACGGCTGGCACGGGAATGCTGGGACGCCTATCTGCGTGATGTCGCGGGCAACGTGCCGGCGGTCGCCGCTCCGGCCCGGG
>NZ_CAAAFO010000061.1:71928-72636 GCF_900634715.1 Candidatus Protofrankia californiensis
GCCGGCGCGGTGAGCCAGGTGAAGACCCGGGCGAAGTGGTCCACCTCGCTGCCGGCGCCCTGGGTGAACGGCAGCAGGAACACGGCGATGCCGATCAGGCCGCCGACGGTGATGGCCACCTGCACGATCCCGGCGGTGACACCGGTGTCCTGCGGGTCGGCGCTGGAGAGGATGACGACGTTGAACGGGACGATGGCCAGGCCGACGCCGAGGCCGATGATGATAATCTGTGGCAGCACGGCGGAGGCGTAGCCGGCACCGTCGTCCACCCGGCTGAGCCAGGCCACGCCGACCTCGACCACCGCGAGCCCCGCCACACCCCGGGCTTTGAGGCTGATCGAGCTAGCCCACTTGGTGATTATCGAGGCGCTGAGCAGGATCGAGATGGCGAAGGGCAGCAGCGCGAGGCCGGTTCGTACCGGGCTCAGATCGAGCACGGCATGCAGGTACTGGGCCAGGAAGAACAGGAAACTGCCCAGCACCGCGGCCAGCAGCGTGAGGTTGAGAAAGCCGCCGAGCCGGTCCCGGTGGGCGAAGATCCGGCCCGGCAGCAGCGGCTCGGGGGAGCGGGAGTCCACCACCGGCAGGAGCGCGAACAGCACGACGGCGGCCACCAGCGGGGCGATCGTCCCAGCGTCCTGCCAGCCCGTGTCGGCCGCGTGGACCAGGCCGTACACACCGGCGGTCAGTGCCCCGGTCGCCAGGGCC
>NZ_CAAAFO010000061.1:73003-73566 GCF_900634715.1 Candidatus Protofrankia californiensis
TCCTTGCAGCACCCGGCCGACGAGCAGCACCGCGACGTCCTGCGCGAGACCGGCGACCAGCGAAGCGACGGCCACCAGGCCGATGCCGAAGAGGAACACCCGGCGGTAGCCGAACACGTCGCCGAGCCGTCCGGTGACGAGGAGCAGCGCGCCGAAGGCAAGATAAAACCCGTTGAGGATCCAGGCGCCGGTGGTGATGCTGGCGTCGAAGCGGGCCTGGATCTGCGGCAGCGCCACGTTCACGATCGTGCCGTCCAGTTGCAGCAGGTACTCGGCACCGACGATCGCGGCGAGCACGAGCCCCCACGCCCTGGGCGGACCGCCGCCCGTCGTGGTCGTGCTGGAACCGGTTTCGGTGCTCACGATGCCTCCTGGAGCAGACGGGGATTATTTTGAGGATGGCTCACTTTAGGAGTTCGGCCCTGATAATATGAGCTATCCTCGACTTGTCAAGGTGGAGGTCTCCGATGAAGGAACAGCCCGCTGTCGCCGGCAGGGCACGCCGGGCGGACGCCCGGCGCAACCACGACGCGATCCTGCGGACGGCGCGCGAGGCCTTCTAG
>NZ_CAAAFO010000061.1:73680-75517 GCF_900634715.1 Candidatus Protofrankia californiensis
GCCAGGGGCTCCGCGGCGCCCCTGGAAGAGATCGCCGCCCGGGCGGGTCGCCATCGGCACCCTGTACAGGCATTTCCCCACCGGGGAGTCGTTGATCGAGGCCGCGACCAGGGACGGTCTCGCCGCTCTGATCACGTTCGCCGACGAAGCAGCCGTGACCGACAAGCCACTGTCCGCCCTGCGGGACCGGACGGGGCGCAGGCGGTGCGGTACTGCAGCACGTTCCGTGGGCTGATGGGGCTCCTGACGCGCAGCCGGCACGGCAAGGGCACCCTGTCCGGCTCGTGCACCGACATGTACCGGTGCGGTGCCGGCCTGCTGCACTCGGCGCAGGCCGCCGGGCGGGTACGGCCGGACTTCACCGCCGAGGATCTGTTCGACGTCATCAGCGCCGCGTCCTGGGTGCGGGAACGCTCGCCCGCCGGCCGGGACGGCAGCACCCGGATGCTGGCTCTGTTGCTGGACGCTGTCGTCACGGACAGTTCCGGATGAACCACCCCGGATGATCATGTTTCGATCCAAGGTTCGCTTTAGAGCCCTACTGTCACAATCCATTCCGTCCGAGCCTCTTGGCTGGTAGAAGCGTGAGGGAGCGCGATTGTGTCGGTGGGGCCGCATGGACATACGGCTGAGCACAGCGCCCGGGAACCGCGTCTTGGCGCACAGCCGGTGACCACCGGTCACCACCGGGGAGCATGACCGGTGACCCGGCACGGATCCGCCGCGCTCTCCCGCGTCGGGAGCCGTCCCGACGCCACCCGCGCGGTCGGACGCGGGCATCCGGTCGGATGTTGTCGGCGACATTGAGATGTCGTCGGCGACATCGAGCGGATGCCGGCGGCACGGAGCGGGTCATCGCGCGGCCCGGTGAACTCCTGACGGCCGGCGGCACGGGCCGGGCGCGGCCGAGCTAAGGCTCGTTCCCGCCCCTCCCGAGGACCACGGGAATCCGCGCCGGCGGCCCACGCCCACCGCGTCGAACTCCGCCCGGCACCGGCCGGACCGTACACACGAAACCGTCCGGACCACCCGGACCGTCCGACGGCATTTCCAGGCACAGCATTCCCAGGCACAGCGCTCTCCGCGAACGCATTCTTCGGAAATATCTCAACATATTTTATCGACGAAACGGAGTTCTCATGTATTCTCGCAGGAATTTTCTCACCCTGTCGGTGGGCTCACTGGCCGCGTTCGGCCTGGGCTCGAGCCTGGTGGCCTGCGCGGACGACTCCTCGCCGGGCGATGGCGGCGGGACGCCGAAGAGCGGCGGCAGCATCACCTTCGCCACCACCGCCGAGCCCGACAGCTGGGACCTGCACGTCTCGGTCTCCACCCTGTCCGCGTTGACGCTGCGCGCCGTGTACGACTCGCTGGTGTACCAGAAGGCGGACGGCACCTTCGAACCGTGGCTGGCGAAATCCTGGGAGATCTCCGACGACGGCCTGCGGTACTCGTTCGTGCTGCGCGACGACGTCACCTTCCATGACGGGACCGCGTTCAACGCCCAGGCAGTGAAGGTCAACTTCGACCACATCGTGGATCCGGCGACGAAGTCCAGGAACTCCAAGACCCTGCTCGGCCCCTACGACCGGACCGAGGTCACCGGCGACTTCACCGTGGCCGTGCACCTGAAGTCACCCTATTCGCCGCTGCTCGGCGCGTTGAGCAGCACGTATCTGAGCTTCCACTCGCCCGCCGTGCTGCGCGCCAATCCCGCCGACATCGCCTCGGGCGGCAAGTTCCTGGTGGGAACCGGGCCGTTCGTGTCCTCGTCGCTCACCCCGGGACAGAACGCCGTGTTCACCCGCCGCCCGGGCTACCGCTGGGCGCCGGCGTC
>NZ_CAAAFO010000061.1:76152-79507 GCF_900634715.1 Candidatus Protofrankia californiensis
CGCCGACGACGCCGCCCGGGTCGGCGCGCTGACCTCGGGGCAGCTCGACGTGGCCGACCAGATCCCTGCCACCAGGCTCGCGCAGCTGCGCGGCCAGCCGAACATCAAGCTGGTCAGCCGTGAGACCGTCGGATCGCCGTTCACCTATTCGCTGAACACCACCAAGGCCCCGTTCACCGAACGGGACGTGCGTATCGCGTTCCAGTCCGCCGTCGACACCGAGGCGATCACGCAGGGCCTCTTCCAGGGCACCTACACCAGCGGCCGGTCCGTCCTGACCTCCTCCACCCCGGGTTACGACAAGTCGGTGGAGCAGATCTGGGGCTACGACAAGAACCGTGCGATCAGCACGCTGGAGAAGGCCGGCTTCACCACTACCGACAGCGAGGGCTACCGGACCCGTGACGGGCAACGGCTGAGCGTAACGCTGGCCTTTGCCGCCTCCTTCACTACCGAGGAGCAGCGGAACTACCACACAGCGTTGAAGGACGCGGTCAAGCAGGTCGGTTTCGAGGTCGTCCTGCGCCCGCTGGACACTCCGTCGATCGTACAAACGTTTGCCTCGGGCGACTACCACCTGGGGTCTGGCGCGCCGTCGGCGATCGACGGCTCGATACTGCGCACGCTGTTCTACTCCAGCCAGTTGCCGGGCGTCGGCGGGGCGAACGCCGCCAGGGTCAACGACCCGGAGATCGACGGCTGGTTGGACGAGGCGCTGCGCACGCGCGACGTGGCGGGCCAGAACGCGCTGTACGGCAAGGTGCAGCGCAAGGCCCTCACCGAGGCCTACGTCCTGCCGACCTTCGTGTCGAAGCGCACCTACGGTGTGCAGCAGCGGGTGCAGGGTTTCGAACTGGGCGCCGGGAACCTGCCGGTGCTACCGGACGTCTGGGTGAGCTAGGCCACCGGCCGGCCCGGCTCAAGGATCGCTTTAGAACCGGATGTCAGCATCCGTGCGGTACCCGCGGCGTGTCCCGCGAGAAACGGAGGAGCGAATGTCGTCAGATCTGGGTGGACGCGAACTGCACCTCAGCGTTCACCCGGTGGCAGCCGGGCACCATCCGGGGGCGTGGCGATGGCCGGGCGCGGACCCACTGGCGTTCTCCCGCATCGAGGGCTACCTCGAGGTGGCGCAGGTGGCCGAGCGTGGGCGGCTCGACTCCATCTTCCTGGCGGACGTCCCGGGCCTGCACGCCGACATCGACGACTATCCGCAGCTCAACGGCCTCGAACCGACGCTGATCCTGACCGCGATGGCGGTGGTCACCGAACGGATCGGGCTGGTCGGCACCGCCTCGACCACGTTCAACGAGCCGTTCAACATCGCCCGCCGGTTCCGGGCGCTGGACCTGATCAGCCATGGCCGGGCCGGCTGGAACGCGGTGACCACCTCGGGCCCCCGCGTGGCCGGCAACTTCGTCGCGGACGAGCCGAGCAGCCGCGCCCGCTACGCCAAGGCCGAGGAGTTCGTCGCGGTCGTGCTCGACCTGTGGCGCAGCTGGGCTCCGGACGCGCTGGCCGCCGACGTGGCATCCGGGCTCTACGCCGACATGGCGAGGATCCGGCCGATCGACCACCACGGTGAGTTCTTCAGCGTGCGGGGGCCGCTGAGCCTCCCGCCGTCCGAGCAGGGCTACCCGGTGCTGTACCACGCGGGCGTCTCCGACGACGTGCGCACGCTGACCGCGCGCACCGGCGAGGCGATGTTCACGGCCGTGGTCGACATCGACACGGCCCGCGCCGAGCTGGACGTCGTCCGGTCCCGGGCGGTGGCCTTCGGCCGCCCGGCGGACGCGGTGCGCTTCCTGCCCGGGCTGGTCACCTCGGTCGGCGGCACCGAGCGGGAGGCCCTCGAACGACGCCAGGCCCTCGACGAGCTGTCCGGCACCCGCGGCGCGGTGCGCGGGCTGGCCGCGCAGCTCGCGCTGAACCCCGACGACCTGGAGCTGGACCGGCCGGTGTCACCCGCCCTGCGGGGCAGGCTGCACGCCGTCCACGGCCATGCCCGCCCGGCCGCGCGCCGCGCCCTGGAGGGGCAGACGGTACGGGACATCATCCGGCGTGGCGGCGGTGGCGGCCACGTCGTGGCCGTGGGCGACCCCGAGCAGGTCGCCGACCTGATCCAGACCTGGTTCACCGCCGGCGTCGTGGACGGGTTCACCCTCATGCCGGACGTCACCTTCGATGGGCTGCCGGCCTTCGTGGATCACGTCGTGCCGGTCCTGCGCCGCCGCGGCCTGTTCCGCTCGGAGTACCGGGGAAGGACGCTGCGCGAGCACTACGGGCTGCCGATCCCGGACGTCGCCACCCGCCGGCCGCTGGCGAAGGCGTTGTGATGGTCGCCCTCTCCATCGTCGACCAGGGCCCGGTCTCCGCGCAGACCAGCCCTGCGCAGACCATCGGCCACTCGGTCGAGCTCGCCCGGCTGGCCGAGGAGATCGGCTACACCAGGTTCTGGGTGGCCGAGCACCACGGGGTACGCAACATGGCCTTCGCCGCCCCGGAGATCCTCATCGGTCACATCGCGGACCGCACCAGCCGGCTGCGGGTGGGCTCCGGCGGCATCATGCTGCCCAACCACACGCCGTTGCACGTCGCGGAGCAGTTCCGGACCCTCGAGGCGCTGCACCCGGGCCGGATCGACCTGGGCCTGGGCCGCTCCACCGGCACCGGTGACGATCCCACCCGCGACGCGTTGCTGCGCTTCCCCGACGCGCTCGACAGGTTCGGCGAGCATCTGCGGCAGCTGCTCGGCGTCGGCGGCCGGCTGCCGCTGGACCCGGACGACCCGTACCGGGAGCTCATCGCGTCACCGGCCGGCGTGCCGTTGCCGGCGGTGTTCCTGCTCGGTTCCAGCGTCAGCAGCGCCGAGCTGGCGGCACGCTCCGGGCTCAGTTACGCCTTCCTCTGCGTCAACCAGGATCCGGAGGTGGCCGCCCGCGCGCTGCGCCGCTATCGCGCGTTGTTCGCCCCGGCCGAGGAGGGCGACCGGCCGCTGGCGCTCCTGGCCACCCGGATCTGGGTCGGGGATGACGACGAGCACGGGGAGGCGCTGGCCTCGCCTGAACGGCTCGCCGTGCTCGACTACCTCACCGGCGACCCGCGTCCGCTCGAGCCCGTCGAGCGGGCGCTGGCCCGCCGTCTCACCGACGCCCAGCTCGCCGCCCGCGACAAGCTGGACTTCCGCGGGGATGTGGTCGGCGGCGTCGACCGGGTCGCCAGCCGGCTCGCCGAACTCGTCGAGGCGAGCGGGGCGGACGAGGTGATGGCCATCTCCAACATCCACAGCCCGGAGGACCGCCGGGACTCCTTCCGGCGGCTGGCCGTGGCCGTCGGGCTGTGTCCGGCGCCGGTG
>NZ_CAAAFO010000061.1:79849-85689 GCF_900634715.1 Candidatus Protofrankia californiensis
CGCAGGTCGCCGCGGAGTACGGGCTCGACCACCCGCTGCCGGTGCAGTACCTCGATCGCCTGGCGTCGCTGGCCACCGGCGACTTCGGCCGCTCCTACCAGCGCAACGAGCCGGTGACCAGGCTGCTTGCCAGCCAGATCCTGCCGACCCTGGAGCTGGCGCTGAGCGCGGCCGTGATCGGCCTACTGCTCGCGCTCGTCGCGACCGTCATCACGGCGGGCCGGAGCCGGATCGTACGGACGGGCACGTCGGTGTTTGAGGTGCTCGCGGTGGCGATCCCGCCGTTCTGGCTCGGCATCCTGCTGCTGTCGATCTTCTCGTTCAACCTGCGCTGGTTCCCCGCCTTTGGTTCCCACGGCGTGTCCGGCCTGGTGCTGCCCACGCTGGCGCTGGCGATCCCGATCTCCGGTGTCCTCGCGCAGGTGATGCGCCAGGAGCTCGAGCTGGTCGAGGGCAGGCCGTTCGTGCTCAGCGCCCGCGCCCGCGGCCAGAGCCGGCTCGGCCTGCTGCTGCGGCACACCCTGCGGCACGCGCTGCTGCCGGCCACGACGATGTCCGCCTGGGTGCTCGGCACGCTCGTCGGCGGCGCCGTGCTGGTGGAGAAGGTCTTCTCCCGGCCCGGTCTCGGCACCGTGCTGGTGAACGCCGTGCAGCACCGTGACACGCCGGTGGTGTCGGCCGTGGTGATCATTGCCGCGCTCATCTTCGTCGTGGCCAACACCCTGGCCGACACGCTCTACCCGGTGATCGACGTGCGGCTGCGGGAAACGAGCCGGGCATGAGCGCGACGACAGCGGCCTTCGACACGGCCCGGCCCCGGTGGCGGGCCACCCGCGGCTCGCACATACTATTGGCGATCAGCACGCTGGCCGTGGCCCTGATCGTCGCGTTGCTGCTGTTCCCCGGCGTCTTCGCGCCCTACGCGCCGGACACCAACGACGTGCAGCACACCTTCTCCCCGCCGAGCTCGACGCACTACCTCGGCACCGACCAGCTCGGACGGGACGTCTTCTCGCGGCTGGTCTACGGCGCCCGGTACTCGGTGACCACCGGCCTGGTGGCCACCGCGATCGCGGTCGTGGCGGGCTCGCTGGTCGGCCTGACCGCGGCGGCCGGCAGCCGGCTGGCCGACGCGCTGATCATGCGGCTGACCGACGTCTGGATGGCGTTCCCCGAGGTGCTGCTGGCGCTGCTGGTCATCGCGCTCATCGGGACGGGCTCGACGCAGATCGCGGTGGCGATCGGGGTGGCCGCCGTGCCGTACTACGGCCGTCTCGTGCGCGGGCAGGCACTCGCCGTGACAAAAGCCGAATACGTCGAGGCTGCGAAGATCCTGGGCGTACCCGCGTGGCGGTATGTGCTGCGCCACGTCCTGCCCAACGTGGGCGGGCCGGTCGTGGTGCTCGCCTCGCTGGGGACCGGGAGCGCCATCGCCGCGGCGGCAGGGCTGAGCCTGCTCGGCCTCGGCCCGCTGCCACCGACTCCGGAATGGGGCGTGATGCTCGCCGAGGGACAGACCTATCTGGCGAACGCCTGGTGGATCGCGGTGTTCCCGGGGCTGGCCATCGTCGTGGTCGTCCTCATCTCCACCATGCTCGGCCGCAGCCTGCAGGCAAGGAGCCTGCGATGAGCGGCCGGCGGGCAGACCGCCTACCCATGAGCGGCCGGCGGGCAGGGAGCCTGCGATGACCCTGGTCGAGGTTGCCGGGCTGGAGGTCTCCTTCGGCCATGAGCCCCCCGTGGTGCATGACATCTCGTTCACCATCGAGGACGGT
The DNA here is from genome assembly GCF_900634715.1 of Candidatus Protofrankia californiensis. Classification (GTDB taxonomy): domain Bacteria; phylum Actinomycetota; class Actinomycetes; order Frankiales; family Frankiaceae; genus Protofrankia; species Protofrankia californiensis. The sequence goes on from NZ_CAAAFO010000061.1 coordinate 81,625, forward strand.
GAGTGCCTGGCGCTGGTCGGGGAGTCGGGCTCGGGCAAGAGCGTCACCGCCCGGACACTGCTTGGCCTGGCCGGCGAACGCGCCCGGGTCCGGGCGCGCACCCTGCGCGTCGGCGGCGCGGACGCCAGGAACTTCTCCCATCGTGACTGGCAGCGGCTGCGCGGGAAGTCGGTCGGCATGGTGCTGCAGGACGCGCTGGTGTCCCTGGATCCGCTGCGCCGGATCGAGGACGAGGTGGCCGAGTCCATCCGGCTGCACCAGCGGGACAGCACCCGTGCCGAACGGCACCAGCGCGTTCTGGAGGTGCTCACCGAGGTCGGCGTCCCGGAGCCGGAGCTGCGCAGCCAGCAGTACCCCCACCAGCTCTCCGGCGGGCTGCGCCAGCGCGCCCTGATCGCCTCCGCCGTGGCGACGCGGCCCGACCTGGTCATCGCGGACGAGCCGACCACGGCGCTGGACGTGCTCGTGCAGCACCAGATCCTGCGGCTGCTCGAAGAGATCAAGGAGCAGGGCCGGGGCCTGCTGCTGATCAGCCACGACCTGGCGGTGGTCGCGAAGCTGGCCGACCGGATCGCGGTGATGCTCGACGGCCGCATCGTCGAGACCGGGCCCACCGAGCGCATCGTGGGCAGCCCCGAGCACCCCTACACCAGGACGCTGCTCGACATCGCCCGCGGCCGGCGCGCGCAGCGTCCCCCCTACACCGGCGGGCAGACCCTGCTCGACGTCGACGGGGTGACCAAGGACTTCGGCGAACGCCGTGCCGTGGCCGGGGTGTCGCTGACCCTGCGGGCGGGCGAGACGGTGGGCCTGGTCGGCGAGTCCGGCTCCGGCAAGAGCACGCTGGCGCGGATGGTGATGGGCCTGACCGAGCCTGACGAGGGGCGGATCCTCCTGCGGGGGCAGCCCTGGTCGGGCACGCCGGAACGCGCCAGGCGGGCGCAGCGGCGGCACATCCAGCTGATCCAGCAGGATCCGCAGGCGGCGTTCGACCCCCGCCACACCGTCGGGCGCATCATCGCCGAGGCGCTGCCCGGCCAGCGCGGCGCCCGCCGCCGGGCCCGGGTCACCGACCTGCTGGCCACGGTCGGGCTCGACGCGCATCTCGCCCGCCGCCGTCCGCACCAGCTCTCGGGCGGGCAGCGGCAACGGGTGGCGATCGCGAGGGCACTCGCCCCACAGCCCGAGGTACTGATCTGCGACGAGCCGGTCTCCGCGTTGGACGTGTCAGTGCAGGCCCAGGTGCTGGACCTGCTGTCCGAGCTGCAGCAGCGTCTGGGCATCGCCCTGCTGTTCATCACCCACGACCTTACCGTCGTGGAGCAGACCAGCGACCGTCTATTGATCATGAAGGACGGTGAGATCGTGGAAGAAGGGCTCACCAAGGCGGCGTTCGAGGACCCGCAGCACCCCTATACGAACGCGCTGCTGCAAGCCGCTCCGCGCCTGCCTGGCTCGCCAACCGCCCCGAAAGGCGAGCTGCGGTAAACCGCATGCGGACAAAAGAGGGCCGTCACAAGCGCGGCGAGCGCATCCTCGACACGGCGTCCGCGCACCTGTCGCGACTCGGCTACAAACGCATGACCGCAGACGACGTCACACAGGCTGCGCAGGCGGGGTAAAGGCACAAAGGGAAGGACCCCGGACCACCGCCAGGACGGTTGCCCCGCCAGGCGGTGAACCGGGCCCGGAGCCCTTCCCCTCGTTGCGTGAAACGTGGAACTCGTGCGTGGATCCCGTCAGCCGAGGATCGTAAGAGCCTCGTTGAAGGTCTTCGACGGACGCATGACGGCCGCGGCCTTGGCCGCGTCGGGCTGGTAGTAACCCCCGATGTCGGCCGGCGAGCCCTGGACCGCGATCAGCTCGTCGATGATGGTCTGCTCCTGCGCGGTGAGCGTCTTGGCGAGGCCGGCGAACGCCTCCGCGAGCTGCGCGTCGTCGGTCTGCGTGGCCAGCTCCCGTGCCCAGTAGAGCGCCAGGTAGAAGTGGCTGCCGCGGTTGTCGAGGCCGCCCAGGCGGCGGCTGGGCGACTTGTCCTCGTTGAGGAAGGTGGCGGTCGCGCGGTCGAGGGTGTCGGCGAGCACCTGGGCGCGTGCGTTGCCCGTCGTCTGCGCGAGGTGCTCGAAGCTGACCGCCAGCGCGAGGAACTCGCCCAGGCTGTCCCAGCGCAGGTAGTTCTCCTTGAGCAGCTGCTGGACGTGCTTGGGCGCGGAGCCGCCGGCGCCGGTCTCGAACAGGCCGCCGCCGTTCATCAGCGGGACGACCGAGAGCATCTTGGCGCTGGTGCCGAGCTCGAGGATCGGGAACAGGTCGGTCAGGTAGTCGCGCAGCACGTTGCCGGTGACCGAGATCGTGTTCTCGCCGCGGCGGATCCGCTCCAGGGAGAACGCGATCGCGTCGACCGGCGCCAGGATCTCGATCCGCAGTCCCTGGGTGTCGTGCTCGGGCAGGTACGCCTTGAGCTTCTCGATCAGCTTCGCGTCGTGGGCGCGGTTCTCGTCGAGCCAGAACACCGCCGGGTCGCCGGTGGCCCGGGCGCGGGTGACGGCGAGCTTCACCCAGTCCCTGATCGGCGCGTCCTTGGCCTGGCATGCGCGGAAGATGTCGCCGGCGGCGGCCGCCTGCTCCAGGACCACGGTGCCGGCCTCGTCGACGAGCCGCACCGTACCCGCGGTGGGGATCTCGAAGGTCTTGTCGTGGCTGCCGTACTCCTCGGCCGCCTGCGCCATCAGGCCGACGTTGGCCACCGAGCCCATCGTCGCGGGGTCGAAGGCGCCGTTGGCGCGGCAGTCGTCGATGACGACCTGGTAGATGCCGGCGTAGCTGCTGTCGGGGAGGACCGCGAGGGTGTCCGCCTCCTGGCCGTCCGGGCCCCACATGTGACCGGAGGTGCGGATCATGGCCGGCATGGAGGCGTCGACGATGACGTCGCTGGGCACGTGCAGGTTGGTGATGCCACGGTCGGAGTCGACCATCGCCAGGGCGGGGCCGTCGGCCAGCTCAGCCTCGAAAGAGGCCTTGATCGCCGCGCCTTCGGGCAGCGGTTCCAGGCCCTTGAGGATACCGCCGAGCCCGTCGTTGGGGGTCAGGCCCGCCGCGGCGAGCGTCTCGCCGTAGGCGGCGAACGTCTTCGGGAAGAAGGCCCGCACCACGTGGCCGAAGATGACCGGGTCGGAGACCTTCATCATCGTGGCCTTCAGGTGCACCGAGAACAGCACGCCCTCGGCCTTGGCCCGGACGACCTGCGCCGCAAAGAACTCACGCAGCGCGGCCACGCGCAGGACGGAGGCGTCCACGACCTCGCCAGCCAGCACCGGCACGGACGCACGCAGGACGGTGGTGCTGCCGTCGTCACCGGCCAGTTCGATGCGCAGCGATCCGTCCGTAGCGATGATCGCCGACTTCTCAGTGGAGCGGAAGTCGTCGGCGTCCATGGTGGCGACGTTCGTCTTCGAGTCGGAGCTCCACGCGCCCATCCGGTGCGGGTGGGTCCTGGCGTAGTTCTTCACCGATGCGGGGGCGCGGCGGTCGGAGTTGCCCTCGCGCAGCACCGGGTTGACGGCACTGCCCTTGATCTTGTCGTAACGGGCGCGGATCTCCCGCTCCTCGTCGGTCCTCGGGTCGTCCGGGTAGTCCGGCAGCGCGTAGCCCTGCTGCCGCAGCTCGGCGATCGCCGCCCTCAGCTGCGGAATCGAAGCCGAGATGTTCGGCAGCTTAATGATGTTCGCTCCGGGCGTCCTGGCCAGCTCACCGAGCTCGGCGAGCGCGTCGTCGACGCGCTGGGCCTCCTGGAGACGCTCGGGGAAGCTGGCGATGATCCGCCCTGCCAGGGAGATGTCACGGCTTTCGACACTGACACCGGCCGCCCGGGCGTACGCCTGAACCACCGGCAGGAACGAGTACGTCGCCAGGGCCGGGGCCTCGTCAGTGTGCGTGTAGATGATGGTCGAATCAGTCACCGATACTCCGCTTCACGTCTGCTTCGTCTGGGTATCAAGATATGTCTTGATCGCCTCCGCCGCCTTGATCACGGGCATGGGCGTGTGCTGATAGTCGTCGACGAGC
>NZ_CAAAFO010000062.1:0-521 GCF_900634715.1 Candidatus Protofrankia californiensis
CGCCGGGCAACACGCGTGGCCGCGGTGGGTGGCCTCGGCCTGGACGAGTTGCAGGGTGCTGTCGGTGAAGGCGGCGTGATACCGATGGGCCGCGAACAGCTCGCCCTGGCCCTGCGAGACGGAGGCGGGGTTGAGGCGGCGGACCCGACGGACGAGCAGCCGGCCGGTGACCTGCTCCTTCTTGCGGTGGCTGGTGAACGCGGTGTAGGCGATTTCGGCGATCTCGGCGTCGGAGATGAACCGGCCCTCGTCGTCGTCCCAGACCGCGTGGGGGTAGTGGATCGGGGTCCAGGCGGCCTCGTCGATCGTGGCGATCGTCCGGCGGATCGCCGGGTTGAGCCGCACGGTGATCGAGAAGTGGACGCCGGCGCGCCGGCAGGCGGCGACCACCTCCGCCGAGTAGAACGCCGCGTCGGCCCGGAACAGCGCAAGGCCGGTCGCGCCCGCGGCGCGGGCGGCGGCGAGTGACTCGGCGACGAACGATCCGGCGCCGCGGGCGGCGGCCGCGTGGCCCTCACGCA
>NZ_CAAAFO010000062.1:563-6562 GCF_900634715.1 Candidatus Protofrankia californiensis
GCCGGGTGGCGACCACCAGGGGCGCACACGTCGGGGTCGAGACGACCGCGAGCAGCGGGTGCAGCCCTTTGACCTTGGTGTAGCCGTAGGAAGCGCCCTGCTTGGCGTAGCCGAACACGCGGCGGATCGTGGAGTCCGCGTCGACCAGGGCATACGTCGAGGCGTCGGTCAGCACCGGCGCGTGGCGGGGCAGTGCGGCGGTCACCGCCCGGGCGAGGCGTTCGAGCTGGCGAACATGACCCCAGGCGAACGCCCCGCAGGAACGTGCCCAGCGTCGACGGCGCCCGGATGGCGCCGAACAGCCGGCCCATCGCGCCGTGGCGCAGCAGGTCCAGGTCGAGGTTCGGATCGTCGAACCGGAAAAGGCTTCGATGGGGCGTGCAACAATCTCATCTTGTAGATGCCTTCTTGGTCTGGTCCGATGGATCCTTCAGCAAGACCATCATCCCAGGTCAGAAGGCATTTACGCGTTCAGGACACCCCCAACCCGCCATAACCGACGGTGGATCGAGGCGTGCGTCCAGTAGACCGGGCGCCTTGAAAGGGAAGGAGAAGACGAGTGTAACCGGTCGATAAGCTCAGGGCAGCCAGCCGGTGTGAGCCCGGTCCGGGGAGATGTCAGGATCCCTGGTAGCTGGTTCCCGGCGTCGGTTGAGAGGCTGCCGTCGAAGCGGAATGACAAAGTCCCTGTGAGGGGGCGAGCAACTGGCCGGTCCGCAGCATGAAGCGAAGCTTGCAGCGTCGTTAGCACCGCCCGTCGTGAGACGGGGCAAGGAGGAGCCGAGCCCGTGCCTTAGAGGGCGAAGGCCATGGACGGCATCTGGGATCCTGGAGCGGATGCCTATGAACCTCCCGGCGTAAGGAGCGTGGAACGGTCAGAGGGTTGTCCTGGGAACTGGAGAGGGCCTACCCGGCCCCGGGGCTTGCGGCCCGGGAAGCATACCTGTCTATAACCGGTGGTCCCGGGAAATGACAGGTGGCCGGAAAGCAGTCGGAGGGGGCAATAGTAGCGTTCGAGGGTCGGGACAACATAACCCGATCCGAGCGAAGGGCCCCTACTTCATCGATGCGCAGTGGTGGAGGGAGGAATTCGGATGAGTGCCGTTACGGCTAGGTCCGTCCGCCAGGCCGATGGTCTGGATGCGGTTCGTGCTCTTCAGCGTGTGCTTTACCGCAGTGCCAAGCGTGATCCCGCCCGTCGTTTCCATGCTTTGTATTGCCATGTTGCCCGCAGCGACGTGTTGTGGCGGGCGTGGAGCGACGTGCGTGCAAACCGAGGCGCGCCCGGGGTCGACGGTGTGTCGATCGACGACGTCGAGCGCGCCGGGGTAGGCGAGTTCCTCGATGCCCTCGCGGGGGAGTTGCGGGCCGGGTCGTACCGACCAGCGCCGCTGCGCAGGGTGCACATCCCGAAGCGCGAGCCGGGGTCCACCCGGCCGCTGTCGATCCCCACTGTCCGGGACCGGGTCGCTATGGCCGCCGCGAAGATCGTTTTGGAGCCGGTGTTCGAGGCTGACTTTCTGCCGTCGAGCTTCGGGTTCCGTCCGCGCCGGTCCGCGTCGGATGCCTGTGAAGTCATCCGGGTCGAGGCGAACCGTGGCCGGCAGTGGGTGGTTGACGCTGACATCGCGGACTGTTTCGGTTCTCTGGACCACGCTGCGGTTATGGGTCAGGTAGCCCGCCGGGTTTCCGACCGGCGGATGTTGAAACTGCTACGCTGTTGGCTTCGGGTGGGAGTCTTGGAGGCCGGTGTCATCCGCGACACCGTGGCCGGGACTCCACAAGGCTCACCGATTTCCCCGCTGCTGGCTAACGTTGCGCTTCACTTCCTTGACGAGGAATGGGCGGCGTCGAGCCGGCGGGTCGGTGTGCTGGTAAGGTACGCCGACGATATCGTGGCGTTGTGTGCTACCGAACAGGCGGCACACGAGGCCGTCCGCCGTATCGGCATCATCCTGGAAAGGTTGGGGCTGCGGTTGCATTCCGGCAAGACCATGATCGTATGCCTACGGGAAGGGCGTGAGGGCTTTGACTTCCTCGGCTGGCATCATCATATGGTGCGGTCGTGGAAACAGCCGCGGCGTTTCTACCTGATGCGGTGGCCGTCGGCGGCGGCGATGCGGTCAATCCGGGCGCGGATACGCGACGCCACGGATCGACGTTTCGTCGGTAAGTCCTTGGCGGACCGGGTAGGGGTTCTCAATCTGCTTCTACGCGGCTGGTCGGGTTACTTCGCCGCGGGGAACTCGTCCCGGGCTTTGGCGTCGCTCGACAGCTACGTCCACCTACGACTCGCCATCTTTGCCAGTAACAAGCACGGCCAGCCTGGCTGGGGGTGGGCCGGGCGTCATAACGGCGCCTGGCTCGCCCGGCTCGGTGTGTTACGCCTCTCTGGGCGGACACGGTGGGTGACCGCGCATGCCTCGCGGTGAACGGTGTCGGAGCCGTGTGTGGGAGAACCACATGCACGGATCGAAAGGGGGCCGCTGGCGAAGCCGGACCTCGTGGCAGCACAGCGCACACGCGCTGCCGGACGGCGAAAGTGTCCGACGGAAGCCCCGTCGACCCCGTCCCGGCCACAGGCCCTGACCAGCCAGCGGCCTACCTCACTCAGACAGCGCCACACTGACCAGTACAAGTCTCTATCCGTCATGGCCCGCTCTCTTGATCAGCGGCTCATGACTTGAACCTAGTTGGGCCGTCGCCCGCTCATCGGGTCGTGAACGGGAGGTAGAGCACATGGGCGCCAAAGGCACCCGGCCCCAGTCCTCATCACGGCTGGTCATGACCGGCCGTTCGGAGGTAGTGGGTATCCATTGGCGTGCGGCCTTTTCCTCGCCCACCCGACGCCGAGGACGACAGCGACCGACAGTGCGACAGCTGCAACGGCGGGCTGCTCGACGACCCGCAACGCCGAGCAGCAACGCTGTGACGGCGCCACCAGCGAGGACGGCCTCGCGCGGGACCGGCCTGGCGGGTCGGTCCCGCGCCAAGCCGCCGTCGGAAGCCATGTCACCGTCCGGTGCCGTGCTCCCCGGAACCGTGCGGCTGCCGAGCCACAGCGCGGCCACGACGACTGGGAGCTTGACGAGGAACAGTGCCCGTCAGCCGAGCGACTCGGAGACCAGACCGCCGACCGTGGTTCCAGCCATCGTGCCGAGCGGCATCATCGTGGCGACCGAGCCGACAGCCGTGCCGCGCCGGTCGGGCGCCACGACCCGAGCCACGATCGGCAGGTAGGCCGCCACCGTCGCACCGGCGACCCCCTGCGCCACGCGCGCCGCCAGCAGCACCGGGAAGGTCGGCGCGGCCGACGCGAGCACGCTGGTCAGGCCGACGCCGGTGACGGCGAGCAGGAAGACTCGCCGGGGGTCCGACTAGTCCATCAGGCGACCGAGCGGGATCGCCAGCGCCGCGGTGGGCAGCGTGAACGCGAGCACGACCCACGCTGTCGTCGCCGGCGCGACTCCGAATCTTCTGCAGGGACCGGACCGTGGCCCAGTCCTGTTCCCCCGTCGCCTTGAAAATCCTCCGCCGCAGCCGCCGTACGTTCCTCTCGTGAGTCCGCCAGCCGATGGCATCCCAGTCCGGCACGTCCTCCGGTCCGTTCACCGTCACGGTGTCCAACTTGCCCTTCGGTTCTGAAGGTTTGATCAGCATCAGTGTTCAACGGCTTACCTGCCCATGTCAGCGCCCTTTCAGGCCCAGCCACCCGGGCTTGGTGTCCGGCCAGTTATCCCCCGGTGGTCGACGGAGGGGTCGACCATGTCGCCCGGACAATGTCACCCACGACGGCGAGACGCTGACCGCCGTCGGCGCGGTGAACGCGCCCGGCACGCAGCTGTCCCCGATACTGGTCGCCGCCCTCGGCCCGGTGATGCTGGGGTGGCCGGGGAACTCGCCGACGGCACCATCATGTTCGTAGATCGAGGACTCACCATCGGCTGAGCTCCTGCTCCACCCAGATGGTCTTCCCCTGGTCGGTGTATCGGGTGCCCCAACGCCTGGCCAGTTGGGCGACGAGGAAGAGGCCCCGCCCGCCCTCGTCCGTGGCGCTGGCGCGTCGCAGGTGGGGGGAGGTGCTGCTGGCGTCCGAGACCTCACTGATCAGCGTGCGGTCCCGCAGGAGGCGTACCTCGATCGGCCCGGATGCGTGCCGGATGGCGTTCGTCATCAGCTCGCTGAGGATGAGCTCGGTGGTGAAGGCCATGGTTTCCAGGCTCCACTCAGCCAGCTGCTTCCTGCTGGCGGCGCGCAGGCGCGGGACCGCGGACGGCTCGGAGGGGAGGTCCCAGCGCACCACCTGACTCGTCGGGATGGTGCGGGTGCGGGCGACAAGCAGGGCCACATCGTCCCCTGCGTGAGCCGGCGGTACGGCGGTCATCACCGCGTCACAGATCTGCGCGGGTCGGCCGGCGGGGCAGGCGAGGGCTGCGGCCAGCCGGCCGAGGCCGACGTCGATGTCGATGTCGCGGTCCTCGACCAGCCCGTCGGTGTAGAGGACCAGGTGGCTGCCGTCGGCAATGTCGAGTTCGGCCGTCTCGAAGGGCTGGCCGCCGAGGCCGAGTGGTGGTCCGGCGGGCACCTCGGGGAATTCCACGGTCCCGTCGGGATGGACGAGCGCGGGCGGCGGATGCCCCGCGCGGGCCATGGTTGCACGGCGGGATACCGGATCGTAGATGGCGTACAGGCAGGTGGCCCCGATGATGTCCCCATCGTCCGCGGCCTGCTCCTGGTCGATCCGATCGACCAGGTCGTCCAGCCGGGTCAGCAGCTCGTCCGGTGGCAGGTCCAGCACGGCGAAGTTGTGGACGGCGGTCCGTAACCGACCCATGGTGGCGGCGGCGCGGATGCCGTGACCGACGACGTCGCCGACCACCAGGGCGACCCGCAGGCTCGACAGCGGGATGACGTCGTACCAGTCCCCGCCCACATCGGACTCCGCCGGCAGGTAGCGGTGCGCCACTTCGACCGCGTTCTGCTCGGGCAGGGTGCGGGGCAGCAGGCTGCGCTGCAGGGCGAGGGCCAGGGCGCGCTCCCCGGTGAAGCGCCTGGCGTTGTCGATGGACATCGCCGCTCGGGAGACCAGCTCCTCGGCCAGACTGAGGTCGTCTTCCTCAAAGGGGCCGGACTGCTTTGTTCGATAGAAGCTGACCACTCCCAGAACGGCGCCGCGCGCCCGCAACGGGACCGTGATCAATGAGCGGGTACCCTTCTCGATGACCTCCCCGGCACGGGCGGGATCCTGGACCAGCCAGCTGACTGCCGTGCTCAGATCGGGCTCGAACACCGGTTGCCCGGTCAGGACGGCCTGGGCCTGCGGGGTGGTCGGGGCGAACGCGACCAGTTCCCCGACCTGGTAAAAGGGCCCAGGTTCGCTGGTGGTGGCCGATCGCGCCACGCGGCGCAGCGAACCGTCCCTGACAACCGGACCCTCCCCGCGTAGGACGGAATCGGCGAGGTCCACCGCGACGACGTCGGCAACCTCCCCGACCGCCATCTCGACGAGCTCCTCGGCGGTCCGGCGGACGTCGAGCGTCGTACCGATCCGGACACCGGCTTCACAAAGCAGCCCGAGCCGCCGCCGGGCGGCCAGGGCCAGCCGGCTGACGGCCGGCTCGCCCGCGAGCAGCAGCTGCCTGCCCACCGCCTCCGCCGGTTCCCGCCGGCCGCTCTCCGGCATCGGCACACCCCCATCCGGTACCGCTACCGGGTAGGTCGAATCGGTGAGGTGGACACGCCCCGTGCTGGGGAGGCAGGCCTCGACGACCGCGCCGGTCTCCCCGGACGTGCCGGCCACGGGCCGGCACAGCAGGACGGCGGTCCCCCCGCGGGACAGCGTCACCTCGACGACGGCCGGCCTGCCGGCCGAGATCAGTTCCGCCGCTTTCTCCATTAACAGCAGCTGGTCGTGGCGGTTGGTCGGCACCATCCCCGGAATCGCTGTCGACGCGGTGGCCGCTGGGCCGGGCCGGCCCGCCGCCGTGCGGGTTCGGGGC
>NZ_CAAAFO010000062.1:7182-8768 GCF_900634715.1 Candidatus Protofrankia californiensis
TCGGGTGTGCCATGGGCGGACCGGAAGAAGGCCCTTAGCAGGGCGCGCTCCCGGGCGGAGACCTGATCGAGCATTCGCTGTTCGATCGCTCTGACCGATTCCTGGACGATCCTGCGCATGGCCTCATTGGCCTTGTTCGCCAGGCAGGTCACGTCCAGACAGCCCTCGATGCGGCCGCTGAGGGGGTCCCTGATGGGCGCGCCGGCACAGGCGAACGACTGCATCGAGTCGGCGAAGTGCTCGTGGCCGACGATGAAGCAGGACCGCCGCTCCTCCAATGCCGTGCCCATTCCGTTGGTACCGGTCAACCGCTCCGAGAAGCCGAAGCCGGGAGCCAACAACAGCGAGTCCAAAGCCCGTATCAGCGCAGGCTCGTCGGCTCGACGCTGGAGGACCGTCGCCCGCGCGTCGGTGAGGACCATCGACGCCCCCATGCCGGACAGCATGGTCGCCAGGTTGTCGAGCACCGGGCGGGCGGCGTGCACGAGCCCGCCGTCCGTGTCGATGTCCGCGTCGTACCGGATGTCGGGCGCGCTGGGAGGTAGCCCGCGGGTCTGACAGCGTAACCAGGACTGTCTGATCGAAACGGGTACGATCTTGCCCACGGGGTCGCCGGACAGGAAGCGTTCGCGCGCCACCGCAAGCCGGTCGGCATTCTCTGCGGCGTACACGTTGTGCCCATCCCCGGCGGCCTGCCGGCCAAACCCTGCCCCCGGGGCGCATGCGGGCGGCCGCGTGCCCCCACATCCTAAAGGACACCGGCCGTGGACCGGCGCACCGCCCGCGCGACAACGGGCCAGTCCGTCACGACCCGCCGGCACAACTCAACATCAAAAACGGTGGGCGGTTATCGCGGAACCCCGCCTGCCCACCACGCGAAAGATCCGGGGTAGATGGCCGGTTGCCGGCGTCGCCGAAGGTGATCGTCGGACCTGGTACAACTGGACAGCGGTTCGTATGGCACTGTTGCATTCGCGCGCACCGGCGGATCTTGGCTGCAAGTCTTCCGGCGCCGAGGCTCATCAACGCGGCTCCGGCCGGCCGGTAGTCCCACTGATCGGGGCACATGAGCGCGTCTGACGGGAAGATCTGCGGTGAAGATCGACTGTGATCGACGAATGCAACAGTGCCGTTCTATCTCTACCTGGCGACCGCTTTCGTCACTGTCCGTTGCCTCATCCAGAAGGCCGCGCCACCCACGTGATTGAAGATCCGCCGGTAGCCCTCCGGCCTGGCAGCGCGAGACGGGATGCAAGGAGGCGCGCGAACGCGAGTTTTCTACTCTTTTCAAGAGGGCGGCAGTTCCTCCGTAACACACAGCTCGAACCACACTCGTTTACCGGTCGGTGTAGCCTCAACACCCCAAACGTGGGCGAGTGCGTCAACCAACATAAGACCCCGACCGCACTCATCTTTCTCGCGCGTTTTGCTTTGGCGAGGAATCAGGGCGCAGTTCTGGTCGTCGACGGTCACACGCAGTCGACCCGCGGTAAAATCGACTCGAAGGATCGGATCACCAAAGCCATGGATGACCGCATTGGTGACCATTTCGCTGACGAGAAGCGCGGCGTCATCGACCAGATCGG
>NZ_CAAAFO010000062.1:9204-10045 GCF_900634715.1 Candidatus Protofrankia californiensis
TTGGGTCGGGCTGGGGCGCGCCACCATTCGGAGTGAATGGCGCGTTTCCCCGGCCCGCCCGCCGAACCCGGCGTGCGCGTCTCCACGCACCGGGCTCTCCACGGCCTGATACCAGTGCGTATGTTATGCCGCCCATGGTGTCGGGATGTTCGTCGCGCGGTAGCGGTAACGGCTGACCGTGACCGTCTGCGGTTGGAACAGCGCGATTCCGTCCTCGGTGGGCCGCCAATTCTGGAAGAACCGGCGGAAGAGGATGGCCCACTTCGTCTTGCGGTATCGGCGACGTATCCAGCGGAGCACTCGACGCCACGCGAACTCGTCAAGATAGCTGAATGTTGCCTTCGAAACCCCATGCCGGAAGTAGGTGCACCAGCCCAGCAGCACCGGATTAAGCTGGCGCAGCAGGGCGGCGAGCGACGGATGAGCTGTCCGCCGAGTCAGCGCGCGGACCCGTCTTGTGATCGCCGTGAGGGCTTTCTTGGACGGGTAGGTATAGACCACGCGCTTGCTCGTGCCACGTTTGAGTCGCCGCTGGATGCGGAAACCCAGAAAATCGAGGCCCTCGTCGATATGACTGACCCGGGTCTTGGATTCCGACAGGCGTAAACCCATCGGAGCCAGGACCCGCGCAACGTCCCGTTTCAACGCCTCGGCGTCGGCGGAACTGCCATGAACCAGCACGACGAAATCGTCCGCGAAGCGAACCAGCCGGTAGTTCGGCAGCCCAGCCTGACGCCGCTTCCAACGCTGGTAGGACGTCGCCCCCAGCGCCTGCCACGCCTCGGTGAAATGGTCATCGAGTACGGACAGAGCGATGTTGGCCAGCAGCGGCGACGATACG
>NZ_CAAAFO010000063.1:0-2881 GCF_900634715.1 Candidatus Protofrankia californiensis
CGTGCGGAGTACAGGGGAATCTGCTTGCCGGATGGATGCGGGAGGACGCCGACTTCCTCGACTGGCGGCAGCGCATGGAAGACCGGGGCCCCGACGACCTGCTGACGGGAGCGGCGCTGTGGGAGGCCGAGCAGTATCTCCAGCAGCGCTCCGAAGAGGTTCCGGAGGTGGTCCGCTCCCTCATGCTGCGAAGCCGCGACGCCCAGCAGCGAAGAATCACCGAGCTGGAGGAGGCGAACGCGCGGGCTGCGGCCGCGCTCGCGCAGGCGGAAGAAGCACGCAGACGCGCCGAGCAGGATCGCGAGAACGCGGAACGCAACGCTCGACGAGCGGATGCGCTACGGCTGGCCGCCACCGCGGATCTGCTCAGAGTCGACGGCACGGCCGCGTTGGCGACAGCGCTGGCAATCGCCATCGAATCCCTGCGCCGCGAACCGACCTTCGCCGGCGATCTGGCCGTCCGGCGGATACTCGCAAGCTCTCCGGAGCTGGTGTGGAGCACCGAGGACACGGTCGCGGTGAACGCGATCGACATCAGTGCGGACGGATCCCTCGTCGTCGTCGGCGACAGTACCGGGAAGATCTCGATATGGAACACCATCCGCGGCGGGCCGGCCCACCTTTCGGCGATTCGCCCTTTCCGGCACGTCGAGTTTCGGCACGTCGAGCCTGCTTTCGCCGTCCTTTTCAGCCCGGACGCGCAACGACTGGCGACCGTCAGCGTCCGCGGACGGCTGCAGCTGTGGGGTCTGGACTCCCCGGACGGCCCGCAGCAGCTGATCAGCGACGACAGTTGCGTAAAAGCTCCGATCTTCAGCCCCGACGGCACCTTCATGGCCACGATTCGAGCTGACGGATCGGCGTTGATCTGGGATCTCGGCGTCGGCCTCGGCCTCGTCCAGGAACTCATACACATCACCGACGACACGGTCGACAAGGTTGCCTTCAGCCCGGGAAGCCTCCGGATCGTGACGACCAACGAGAAGGGGCAGGCTCTGGTCCGTCTGGGTATGGGCGCCCCTTTCTTCGTCATATCGCACGACGAACCGATCCACGCCGTCACGTTCACCCCGGACGGAAGCCGGATCGTGACGGCGACCGACCGCGTCCCGCTGAAGATGGTCGGTGCCGCCGACGGCCGCGAGGTGTTCCGGGTGGACCACCCCGAACAGCTTCAGGACGTCGTCTTCACCCGTGACGGCGGGGTCTGCTTCTCCGCCAGCCTCGAACGGTCCGTCTCGACCCGTGACACGCACTCCGGAAAGGAAATCATCAGGTTTCGGGCCCGCAGTTCCCCGGTTGCCATGTCACCGGACGACGACGGCTCACGTGTGGCGATCGCCTACCGCGACGGCCCGATCCGGGTCCACGACGTGGCGACAGGCGACGAGACGGCCCGCATCGACCACAGTCACCAGTTCATCCAGATCAAGCTCAGCGCCGACGGCACCCGGTTGGCGACGATTTCCGCCGATCGCACGGCACAGATGTGGAAGGCACGGGCGGAGGCGGAGCTCCTCCGCTTCTCACACCCCGACCTGGTGACGGCGGTCTGCTTCAGCCCCGACGGTTCACGGCTGGCCACCGCCTGCGAGGACGGACCGGTCAGACTGTGGAACATCCGGACCGGTGAGAAGGTGCTGGAGGTCGGCGGCGCCGCCGCGACCAACCGGGTCCGTTTCAACCTGGACGGCTCCTGGCTGGTGACCGGCGGGGACGACGGTGCGGCGACCGTCTGGGAGACCGCATCCGGGGAGATCGTCAGGCGCGTCGAGCATAGGAGCATGGTCAACGATGTCGCGATCAGCCGGGACAGCCGCCTGCTCGCCACCGCGGACGCCGGCGGAACGGTCCGCGTCCTCGACCTGACGGCTCCCGGGAACCATCAGCGTTTTGCCACCAGACCGGGAGGATGGATCACCAGCGTCGAGTTCGATCCGGCAGGTCGACACGTCGCCGTCCTCACCGACGACCGCATCACGGCGGTCTGGGACTGTCACACCGCAACCGAGGTATGGCGGGGGATCGACACGACGGCGGCGGCCTTCCATCCATCCGGATCCGTCCTGGCGACAGCCGACGTCGAAGGCTCGGTCCGGCTGTGGGATTTCCTGAGATCCGACCTGATTGACGAGGTGTGCCGCTCGCGGGAGATCCGGTCGATCACGTTCAGCCCGGACGGCTGCGACCTGGCGGTCGCAGGCTCAGGCGGCCTGCTGCAGATCTGGACAGTGAGCCTGGACGCCGGGGACCTGCGGGCGGAAAGCAGGAGCATCGGCGGGGGCAGCTGGGTGAAAACGTCCGCCTTCAACGCAACAGGCTCCATGATCGCAACCGGTGGAAGGGACGGTACCGCTCGAGTGTGGGACGTCCCCTCCGGTGCGGAGGTCTGCCGGATGTCACACGACGACTGGGTCAGCGCGGTCGCCTTCAGCCCCAACGGAATGTGGCTGGCATCCGCGAGCAACGACCGGACCGCCCGGCTGTGGCCGTGCGACGTGGATCTGCTGCTCGAACAGGCGGAAAACCGGCTCGTCCGGCACCTGACGCCCGAGGAACGCCGGCTGTACCGCATATAAGAACCTGCTCCATATAAGAACCTGCTCCGAGCACACCGCCGCGCAGCGGACCGACAAACGTCGAGAAGGACGAGAACAGCGAGAGTAACGAGGAGGCGTGGACGTGACCGTGCGTCGTGAGCTTGTCGGCGGTGTCGAGCACCGCCCGATCGTGATCGTGGACTACTCGGCGAACTGGCCGACCCGGTTCGCCCGGGAACAGCGCCGCATCCGCGCCGCGCTCGCCGCCACCGCCGTCCGTGTCGACCACGTCGGTTCCACCGCGGTTGCGGGACTGGCCGCCAAACCGATCGTCGACGTCC
>NZ_CAAAFO010000063.1:3404-18004 GCF_900634715.1 Candidatus Protofrankia californiensis
CCGGACCGCTGGTCGCAGCCGGGTACGTCCTGCGGGTCCGCGAGCTGGGGCATCGCATGTTCCGTACGCCCGACCTCGCCGTCCACGTGCATGTCTGCACGGCCGGCAGCGGCTGGGAGCGCCGGCACCTGCTTTTCCGTGACTGGCTGCGCCGCAACGCCACCGACCGTGCAGCCTACGAAACCCTCAAGCGCAGCCTTGCCGCCCGGGACTGGCCCGACATGAACGCCTACGCCGACGCGAAAAGCGCTCTCATCACCGAGATCACGCACCGGGCGCAGGAGTGGGCGCACACCACCGGCTGGACGCCCGGCGCGCCCTGACGCGCACTGGCGCGCCCTGAGATGGAACGAGACGATGAGCATCGGTCACCTGCAGCACCTCGATTACGTCCGCGGGCTACTGCACGCACACCCCACCGCCACCGTCGGCCTCCACACCTGCTGTGTTTCCCCGGGGCGGGTTTCACCCCGGGGAACTACAGCAGGCCACCGCCGGGGACCGCACCATCCAGCTCGTCGATCTGCAACGGCTCTACCACGGCGGATAAGAGCGCGCGCCCGGCACCAGGGGCGTGGATGCAAGACAAGGAGGGTGTGGCGATCCCGGTTCGTCCGCGTCCGCACGGGGAAGATGGGGGTGAGATGAGCGGCGAGGGAGCACACAACACCATGTCAGGAGATCAGTTCGGCGATCTCCCTCTGGAACATGTGGTAACAGCCGGTGTCGATGCGCACGGCACGGTCACCGCATGGAGCACGAACGCGTGCCGGCTGCTCGGATACCTACCGGCCGAGATCATCGGGCGGGCGGTTTTCGATCTTCTTGCCGTCCCACTTCCGGAGCCGGCCCGGCGCCGCCTGGCGAACAGGCAGGGCTGGAGCGGGAAGGTGACCCTTCGTCACCGCGACGGGCACGGTCTGGACGTATGGCTGCGCGCCCAGCCGTTGCTGGGCGGCGACGAGGCGGTGGCCCAGTGGTTCGTGACCGCTGTCGCCTCGCCGGACCTGCGCGAGTACCGGGCTGATCGGGCGCTGGTGGACTGGGCGTTCGCCCAGGCTCCGATCGGCCTGGCGATCTTCGACACCGAGGCGCGGTTCAGACGGCTGAACGCCGAGGGGGTCCGCATGCTCGGGGTCGGAGAAAACGACATACGCGGGCGTCCCGCAACAGAGGCGTTTTCCCACCCCGCGTACCGCGAGGCATGGGATAAGCTGCGCCGGGCGGTTGAGACCGGTGAGCCGGCACGGTACGAGGCCTTCCGCCGGGCACAGGCCGAGTCCTACAGGCGCGCCTGGGCGGTCACCATGTCCCCGGTGCGCGACCCAGTAGGCCAGGTACGAGGCGTGTTCGTCGCCTCGCTCGACATCAGCGAGCAGTACTGGGCCGAGCAGCGCCTCACCCTGCTCAACGAGGCCAACACCGCCATCGGCAGCACCCTGGACGTGGAACGCACCGCCCAGGAACTGGCCGACATCGCCGTCCCCCGCTTCGCCGACTGGGTCAGCGTCGACCTGCTGGATGCCGTCTACCACGGCAACGAACCAGCATCCGGCCCCGTCACCACCCCGGTAGCCCTACGCCGCATCGCCCACCAGTCCGCCCTCCCAGGCCAGCCCGAAGCCGTTGTCGCACTCGGCCAGACAGACACCTACCCACCGCACTCACCCATATCCAAAGTCCTCGCCACCGGCCAGGCCGCGTACTACCGGATCTCCGACCCGGAGATAACCCGCTGGGTGGCCGACAGCCCCGCCCGAGCCGCCCGCGTCCGCGAATACGGATTCCACTCCATCATGATCGTCCCACTACGCGCCCGCGGCACCACCCTCGGCATCGCCCTCCTCGCCCGCCACCGGCGTCCCGAACCCTTCACCCCCGACGATCTCCTCCTCGCCGAGGAGCTCGGCGCCCACACCGCCGTCTGCCTCGACAACGCCCGCCGCTACACCCGCGAACGCGCCACCACCCTCACTCTCCAACGCAGCCTGCTCCCCCAGCAACTCCCCCAACCGGCCGCCGTCGAGATCGCCTCCCGCTACCTGCCCGCCGGCGCCCAAGCCGGCGTCGGCGGCGACTGGTACGACGTCATCCCACTGTCGGGGGCGCGCGTCGCCCTGGTCGTCGGCGATGTGGTCGACCACGGCATCCACGCCGCCGCCACCATGGGCCAGCTACGTACCGCCGTGCGCACCCTCGCCGAAGCCGACCCCACCCCCGAGGAACTCCTCACCCGTCTCGATGACGTCGTCACCCGTCTGACGACCGACCAGGACACCGCCAGCGGCAGCCAGGGCGCCGACCACCTCGGCGCCACCTGCCTCTACGCCGTCTACGACCCCATCTCCCGCCACTGCACCCTCGCCCGCGCCGGCCACCCCCCACCCGCCCTCGTCACCCCCGACGGCACCGTCACCTTCCTCGACCTACCCGCCGGCCCCCCGCTCGGCCTCGGCGGTCTGCCCTTCGAAGCCGCCGACTACGAACTGCCCGACGGCAGCCTGCTCGCCCTCTACACCGACGGGCTGATCGAATTCCGCGACCGCGACATCGACACCGGCCTGGACATACTCCGGCGCGTCCTGGCCGAACCCACCGACTCGCTGGAAACCACCTGCGACCTCATCCTCAAGGCGCTGCCGCCCGACCGCCCCGCCGGCGACGACATCGCCCTCCTCCTCGCCCGCACCCACGCCTTCACCACCGGCCAAGTCGCCTCCTGGGAACTCCCCGCCGACCCCGCCATCGTCGCCTACGCCCGCACCCAAGCCACCCGCCAACTCGCCGCATGGGGCCTGCACGACGCCACCTACACCACCGAACTCGTCGTCAGCGAACTCGTCACCAACGCCATCCGCCACGCCACCGGCCCCATCCACCTCCGCCTCATCCAAGACCACACCCTCATCTGCGAAGTCTCCGACACCAGCAACACCGCCCCTCACCTGCGCCGCGCCCGCACCCTCGACGAAAACGGCCGCGGCCTCTTCCTCGTCGCCCAACTCACCCACCACTGGGGCACCCGCTACAACGGCACCGGCAAAACCATCTGGGCCGAACAACTACTGGAAGGCTCGCGGCAGCCCGACCATGCTCTTCTCGCGCTGCCGGGCACCTAGCGATCCTCTGTAGGACGCCGAGCCGCTAAACCGACGCACGCAACCCCACCCATCGACGGCGACGGGGAAGCTCTACCTCGGACATGACGCGCCCGCGGCGCCGATTCCCGACCCGCCCCCGGGCTACGTACTGCGGATCACCCCGCACCGGATCGGCGGGATCGGCCCCTGGACGTCATAACGGCAGGAAGGCGATGGCCGGATCGTCAGCATCAGGACATTTCTTGATCAACCGTGACAAAATGTGGATCGGTCTCGAGATCCAGACCGTGCTGTAGACCGCATGAGGTTCACGCTCTTCGGCGTCGGTCACAGGACCGGCGAGAAGACGGACGGCGAGTTCCCGCGGGCGACCGTGGACCTCGCCGTCTTTGCCGTCCTTGCCGAGCGATGGAGCGTGAGGCCCACGTAGGCGTCAGCCAGACATGTCAAGCGCTGCTGGAGCGCATACGCGCTACCATAGCGCAATGGCGACGATCCAGATCAGGAACATCCCCGACCAGGTGTATCTGACGTACAAACAGCGCGCTCTGCGCGCCCGACAGTCCTTGCAGGACTATCTGCTGGGCAAGCTGGTCCATGACGCCCGACAGCCCACTGTCGAGGAGATCCTGGACCGTACGCAGGCCAGCGCGGTGGAGTCGGTGACCACCGACGACATCCTCACCGAACTGGACCGTGGACGGTCCACACATTGATCGTCATCGACGCCAGCGCCCTCGTCAAAGTCCTTGTCGAGAAGAGTCCCTCAGCCGAGGCGGTACGCAAACGGCTCCGTGGCGAAACCCTCAGCGCACCGAGCCTCATCGATGCGGAAGTCCTCTCGGTCCTGCGCGGGTTAACCCTCAGCGGCAAGCTACCCGAACAACGAGCACGTACCGCCCTGTCGCTACTCGCCGGGATTCCCCTCCAACGCGCGCCACTGCCCGCGCACCTTGCGCGAGTATGGCAGCTGCGTGCCAACTACAGCGCGTACGACGCATTCTACGTCGCTCTCGCGGAGCTTCTGGATTGCACACTGATCACCAGCGATGCCCGTATCTCCCGCGGCACCGGTGCCAACTGCCCCGTCGAGGTATTCCCGTAACCGCGACAGTGCGTGGGGGAAACCGTCCGGCCGGCGGCGGATCTCTGCTCTGCTGTGGGGCGAACAGCGTCAACGGGATGCCGACGGCCCCTTCGGGGTGATCACCAGGGTCACCGTGTGATTGTGCGCGGCGTCCGGGAACGGCCCTTGTGTCTGGTCCGCGCTGACCAGAGTGAACGCTGTCAGTGGCAGTCTGCCGCCCGCCGTCAGGTAGCCGACCGCCACCCGGGCGCGGTCCAGCGAGCTGTTCGTTCGCAGCGATCTGGTCTATATCCCCTTACTTGATCTGTGCTGAGCTGGGATGTCGCGCCGGTGGGCTCGGGAGAGGGATGACGGCCGACGATCACCTGGCCCATCTGGATGCGCCGGTCCCGGAAGTAGATCGACGGCCGGACGGTCTCCAGGATTTGCGGGTTCGACGGATCCACCTCGATGCAGCGCCGCACGGCCCGCACGACGCCCGCAATGTCGGCGCGGGTGTACGAGCGGCGGGGCGCCCACTCCTCGCGTGCTCCCCACAGCGCACCGATCAGTTTGGCATGGTCGCAGGCGACTGCCGCGACCGCTGGTGCTGCGTCTGGCCATGTACCGCAGCAACTGGTGGCCCTGCGGGCGCAACCCCGTGATCGAGGTTTCCACCCCGCCCTCGTTGCGGTAAGCCCTGGCCGTCCGGCAGATAAGTGATCATTTCGGCTTGCGCCGGCACCCCTTACCAGTGATGCCCGCCTTTTCCGTCGGCCTCGTCCCGCGAGCGCGGTTTGAGCGGTGTCGCGCTCGGGTTCGGACTCAAGGAGTCCCAAGGAATCGGGCGCGAATGGCGGCGATATCGTCGATGGTGATGCCTGCGGAGCGCAGGTAGGCGTGGACGTCGAAGGCGGCCAGTATGGCGAGAACAGCCTCGCGTGTGGACGTCTTCTTCGCTGCAAGGATCTTCTGGATGACAGGTCCCTGATCTTCCAGCCCGCGGGCGGCGAACGCCGGCCGCAGGCGGTCGGTGCTCAGGTCGTAGTCGGCGGCGATGTCCTCGGGTGCGACGTCGACGAGGGCGAGCAGCAACATGGCGACCAGTCCGGTCCGGTCGCGTCCCAGCCCGCAGTGGATCAGAACACCACCCGGGCGGGCATGGGCGATCGCTGCGACGGCAGCGGCGCACCGCTGCGGTTTGCGGTCGAGAAAGGGTTGGTAGTAGAGCGGACTGCCATCCAGACAGTTGTCCCAGCAGTACTGCCAGAACTCGGTGTCGGCGGCGTCATCCAAGGGTACGCGCACGGTCGTGAGACCGGGCGGGCGGAGCGCCGTGTCAGGCCCGATCTCGTCGTCGTTGCGCAGATCGATGATCGTGCGAATGCCGTGTGACCGCAACACGGACCATCCAGCCGCGGTCAGCCGGTCAAGGCTGTCCGAACGGACGAGCGCACCCCACCGCAGCCGGCGGCCATCCCGGGTGGGGATACCGCCGAGGTCGCGGGCGTTGAAACAGCCGTCCCAGGTGAGGTTGCGGTCAACGGTCACGCAACAACCACCGCTCCGCGGCGAACAACCGTCCGGTCACGGGTCGGCGGGGCCGGACCGTCCGTCAGCACCGACAGCACACGGGTGGCCTGGTCCGGATCGGCGATCTGAGCCACCCAGCTCACCGCCGCCGCCATCGTGATGACGTCCGTGGCCGTCACGTCCGCGCGTACCTCGCCGGCCTTCTGGGCACGGTCGAGCAGCCTGGTAGCCGCCATGTGCATGCCCTGGGACGAGGCGTGCAGCTCGGACGTCCCGTCGCGCAGTCCCGCCAGCACCGACCCTGACAGCCCACGACAGGTGCCGGAACCCGCGGAGAACCGCCGCATCCACGTGACGAGCGCATCACGGGGCGACGGATCGTCGATCAGCTCGTCCGCGAGCATGCGCAACGCGTCGAAACCGTTACGTACGACGACCTCCAGCAGCGCCTCACGGGTCGGGAAGTGCCGGTACAGAGTCGCGATCCCCACCCCCGCCCGGCGCGCGACGTCGCGCAGCGAAGCATCGACGCTCTCCTCCACGATGACGACCCTGGCCACCTCCAGCAGGCTCTCCCGATTCCGGTTCACCAATCCGCTGTACTCCGCCGCGTCGCTGACCAACTTCTGCCTGGGCGCGGCGGTGTTCGGCGCCATCATCCTGATGCCGCTGTACTTCCAGATCGTCCGCCACGAGGACGCCGTCCACACCGGCCTGCTGCTGATCCCGCAGGGCGCGGGCGCCACGGTCGCGATGCTGATCGGCGCCAGGATCGTCGACAGGCTGGGCAGCGGCCGGGCCGCCCTCATCGGCGGTCTGATCAGCATCGTGGGCACCATCCCCTTCACCGTCATCACCGCCGACACGTCGTACTGGCTCCTCGGAGCCACGATGGTCGTCCGCGGCTTCGGCGTCGGGCCTGCGCCATCCCCGCCATCACCGCGGCCTACCACGCCATCTCCCCGTTCAAGATCCAGGATGCGACCGTTCAACTCAACGTGGGTCAACGGATCGGCGGTTCGGCGGGTGCCGCGATCTTCACGGTCGTCCTGCAGAACCAGCTCAAGAAAGCCGCGGCCCGGCAGACCAGGCCGCGGGCTTCGGGGTCGCCTTCTGGTGGGTGGTCGCCGTCGCCATCGGAGCAACCGCGCCCGCGCTGCTGCTGACCGCAATGGAACACGCCTGCTCGGCGGCTTCCTCAGCGGTGAGCATGGCCGCCTCACCCTCGAGCAGGTACCGGACGTACGCCTGCAAGGACTGCCCGGCCCGGACCACGCGCACCTTCAGGACGGTAAGAGCCTCCTCCAAAACCTCATGTACGTAGATGGTGACTATGCAAACATTTTAGTCTCATAGCAAGCGTTTTAACGTCACTGCTGACGACAACGGGCCGTCATCATCGCCCCACGCATGTAACGCCAGTACCAAGGCCGGGCATCTGTTCGAGATATGCTCCTATTCCGGAATATGCGGCATTCTTCGCGAGCCGTACCGCTGGTGGAAGACGTTGCGTTCCACGGGCCGGCGGCCGGGATGATGTCTGTCCTCCGCTGGGTAACCGACCGATACCAGCAGGGCGATGGCGAGGTCGTCACGGTCACCGATGCCGATCACCTTCTTCACCTCGGCCTCGTCCCAGCCGTTCATCGGCGACGTGGCCAGTCCCATCTCCGTGGCGGCGAGCATGACGTAGGCGGCGGCGATCATCGCGTCCTTGATCGCGTACTCGCGGAGCAGTCCTCGACGATCGAGATCCTCCTGGAATGCCTTCGACGCCGCGGAGAACATCGCGATGAACTCGTCGTTCCATGCTCCGTTGCGGCGGGCCTGGTCGTAGACGTCGTTGTGGTCCTCACGCCAGGACTGCGGCTCGGCGACGAAAACCAGTACGACCGGGGCTTCCTGTGGCTGCGGCTGGCCACCGGTGGCCCACACCAGGCCCTCTCGGCCTTCCTGGCTGGTGACCGCGACGATCGACCGGTCCTGCAGGTTCCAGCTGGTGGGCGCCTCGACGGCGAGGTCGAGGAGCGCGTCGAGCGTGGCCGCCGGGACCGCGTCGGGCCGGTAGTGCCGGACCGTGCGGCGGGTGCGGACGGCTGCTGCGACAGACATGCTGCGAATCGTCATGCCACTCACTATTGGAGAGTGAGTCTCTAATAGAAAGAGGGCACTAATTAGTGCGTTACTCTCTCCTTGTGAAGAGCGCTGCGAAGACCACCGCGAAGACCGTTGTGGAGTCCTCCGGGCTGCCGGCCGACGTCTACTCCGCGAAGTGCCCGACACGCCAGGTCCTCGACCACGTCGCCGGCAAGTGGACCATCCTGATCGTGGACGCTCTCCTCGAAGGCACCATGCGGTACACCGACCTCAGCCGTCGCATCGAGGGCATCTCACAGAAGATGCTCACGCAGACGCTGCGACACCTCGAAACGGACGGATTCGTCACCCGCACCCTGCACCCCACCATCCCGCCACGGGTCGACTACGAACTGACGGCGCTCGGCCGCAGCCTGGGAGAACCGATCACCGCGCTCCGGCAGTGGACCGAGACCCACATCAACGAGATCGAACAAGCCCGAGGCCGAGCATGAGCCCAGCTGCCCGCGGTGGCGCCATCGAGCTGCGAACCCCTGACCTCGACCACGTCGAGACGTTCCGGCTCAGCGCGCCGGTCAACGGGATGGCATGGGCAGGCATCGACGTCATCGTCGTCGTCGCGATCGAATTCCCTCCGGCCGGGCTATTCCCTCCGCCGAACCAGCCCGAATCCCGATGAACACCACGATCGAGCAGCAACCGACCACACGACTACTTGTAGATGTGTGGCATCTCCACCGTGACCTGTGACGCAGCCAGCCAGGCACCCTGGTCTCACCGCAACCACCGCGCTTTGTCAGCGGCTTCATCAAGCTTGTGAAGATCAGGAGGAGCGGTGCCACCGTATGACTACGATTTCTTTGTGAGCTACACCGGCCAGGACCGGGAATGGGCCGAGTGGATCTCATGGAAGCTGGAGGAGACCGGATACCGGGTCCTCGTCCAGGCATGGGATTTTGTGGCCGGGGCGAACTGGGTGAACACAATGCAGCTCGGAGTCACCCGCGCGGCCCGGGTGCTTCCGGTCCTCTCCCCCGACTGCCTGCAGCACTCGAAATTCGGTGCCGCAGAATGGCAGGCGGTCTGGCGGGAGGATCCAGACGGCGAAAGGCGGAGAGTCCTGCCGGTCCGCGTGCGGGAATGCGCTCCGCAAGGTCTCCTCGGCGGTATCGTCTACATCGATCTCGTCGGTCCCGGGGAAAAAGAAGCCAAAAAGATCGTGATTGACGGCGTCAACGCCTCGCTGACCGGCCGCGTGAAGACAGCCGGCCCACCCCGCTTTCCAGGCAGGTAGCCCCCGATGCCGCTGCAACCGGATGACGTTGTATGAGGGCCGGGTCGAGCTTCCCCACCGGACGCAGGCACTTACCACGTTGGGGAGCGGGAGCGGCAGCTACGCCAGGAAGTCGGCGATGCTCAGGCCAGACTGGCTGACGATGGACCGGAAGGTCCCAATGCGCATGTTCTTGCGCCCCATAGGGACGATCACGGTCCGACCAGGTGGCCCGTCGTACCGGTACTTCCGGTGGGAGCCCTTCTGGCCGATAAGCCGGAAACCGTGCTTGTCGAGGACCTTGCAGATGTCGTCGGAGGAGGGCGTACTAGGCAACTTGCAGCGTTACCTTCGCTACCTTTACCCGGTCAACAGGGTACGCCTCAACGGCGTCGCCGTCCTCGAAGTACAGCTCCAGAGCCTCCTGAATGTTGGCGACAGCTTCCTGTTCGGTGTCACCGTCACTGGCTACCTCGACTTCAAGACACCGCGCGACAAAGCCGTCTTCCTCGCGATAAACGACCACCGTAAGCTGCCGCTCCGTCATCGCCCGAGGTACTCCTAACTCGCGTAACCCGCACCGCCTCCGATTACTGAGCGCAACTCTAGCAGAACGGAGGATGTTTATCAATTCACCAGCTCGGTATGGCGCAGCTATTCCGGGTTGGAATGCCTGCAGGAGTGGGAGCTGGAGCTCCCATCGGGTTGTCCCCGATCGTTCGTCAACTGTCGGCTGTCGGCCGGTCTCACTTCGGGCTGCTGCCTGCGGGGCGATGGTCAGATGTGCCAACGGGTGATCAGTTCGGCGCGCTCGGTGCAGCCAGGCTTGGCCAGGATCGAGCGGACGTGGCTTTCGTCGGACGACTCGTTCTCTTCTTCTGTCTCGTCGGGTTCGGCGTGTTCGTCATCCGGCCAGGTCACCGATCAGGTCGGCCAGGACGAGTTCCTCGTCCACGCGGACACCATGGTGTCGCAGGGCCGGATACAGCTCGGCGTCCCAGGACACCTCGACCGGACGGCCAGTGAGCTCACCGCCAGCGGCGCAGGCCAGCGTGGCCTGGTAGGCGGCGAGCAGGGCTGTACGCCGTGCCCGCATCTGGGGGCGGCGCAGGCCAGCGTGGCCTGGTAGGCCCGCGTGTCGAACCGCCACGGCACACGCTCCCGGAACCCGTTGCCGATGCGGATATAGAGTCCCACGTCCTCAATCACCACACCAAGACGCACGACACGGCAGCTGGATGATCTTAGAAAGGTGGCGGGCCGAGGTCCGGGATGCTGCCAGACCCGATTCCGTTCAGGTCTGGATTGTGGGTGCCGGCCCTGTCTCCCGGACTGTCCGCCATCGCCCCCGGTTCGTCCACCTTCGGTTCGTCCATCCCTGGTTCGGGGTCGGGGGCGGACGTCAACGCTCTCTCGGGGCGGCCCGGGGAGCTGACCTCCAGCAGCGTGAGAACCGCGCCACCGCGGGTCCTCCGGGCTGGGTGCGGTTCGGTGACCGGCCCGGGCTCGGCCCCGGACGTCACCGCCGCCGTGATGGACGACGCCGCCGACGCCGACACGGATGCCGACGTCGACACGCACGCCAGCGTGGACATGAACGCCAGCAGGGGTGGGGGACGATCGGGCTCCTCCCACGGTTCGGGCACGCTCCGATACACCCGTCCGGTCGGGCCGGTCCAGGCCGCCACCCCGCCCGCGGCCCGCCTTACCGTCCACCCGCCCTCGTGCTTGGCGCGGTGGTGCCGCCGGCACAGCGCCAGCAGGTTCCCCTCCGCCGTCTGGCCGCCGTCGGCATAGGACCGAACATGGTCCAGGTCGCAGAAGCGGGCGGGTTTCCGGCAGCCGGGAAACCTGCAGGTGCGGTCCCGGGCGTGGACGTACCGGGCCAGCCCGGGGGACGGAAACCGCCGCCGTCCCACCTCTACCGGCTGGCCGGTGGCGGGGTCGGTCAGGATCCGCCGCCAGGTCGCATTCTCGGCCAGCTGGCGGGCGGCGGCCGCGGGAATCGGCCCGTAGCCGGTGAGCTCACCGGGGCTGTCGGCCACCCCGGCCAAGGTGGTCACCGGGACGAGCACCCCGATCTCCACATGCACGTCAGCGCCGCGGTCACGGCCGAGGAGCACGTCGACGAGGGTGTCCGCGCGGCGGGCGTCCATGCCCCGAGGGTCGTCCGACGATGCGGCGCGGCGGGCGAGGGTGTCGAGGCGCTGGTAGGCGGCCTGGGCGTCGGCGGCGGGGAGCAGCGCCCACAGCTCGGCCATCCCGTCCTCCGCCGGCCGGACCCTGACCTGCCGCTCCCGGCAGGCCTGGGCGTGCCGGCGGCCGGGCCCCGGCGGCGTCGACGGCGAGGACGGCGCGGCGCAGCGCCTGGCGGAACAGGCTGTGGCCGGCCCGCCCGCCGCGGGCCAGGACCTTCTGCTCCACCGCGGCGGCCTGCGCATCGGACAGGGCGGCGGTGGCCTCGACCACCGTCCGCAAGCGACCCAGATCGATGATGCCGGCGGCCAGGGTGGCGGGGAGCCGGTCGACCGCGGTCACGGCCAGCTCCAGCCCGGCGGCGGCCGCGGCCGGGGACAGGTTCAGCTCGGCGGCGATCTCCTCCGCGGCGAAACCGGCCCCGGCCGGACCGTCCGAGGCCGAAGCGTCCGAGGCCGAAGCGTCCGAGGCCGCCGAGGTGCGCCGGAGAGCGGCGAACCGGGCCTGCGCGCGGATGAGCATCGCGTCCACCCGGGCGCGTTCCCGGACCAGCACCGTCATCACCGTCAGACAGCCATCCGCGTCACAGGCATCGAGCGCAGGCAGGCCGGCGGACACACAGCAGCCCACCCCCACACCAGCCGCGGCCGGAGCACCCGCCGCGGCGGCACCGCCATCGGCGGTGCCGCCGCAAGGGGGTACGGGTGGGAAGGTGCCTGCGACCGAGCCGGACGCGACCACCTCGGAATCGAACATACGTACTAATATAGCCTTCTATCCGGATATTTCCACCATCCCAGGATGGGCAATTCCCCGCAATCTCCGCAAATACGCCGGCCTCGGCCGCGTCCGTTCGAGGCTCTGCCGCCCGCCCTTCCCGCAGATCGCCGCCGGCATCCGGTGCCCGGCCTCCGGTGCCCTATAACCGGTTCAGCAATCTGCCAGCGGCTTGTTGACGAAAACGTTACGGAACGTCACCGACGTTAAGACCGATCAAAACGTCCTCGTCTGCCGTGTAAGGGTCGGCGTGCAGCTCAGCTCGACGATGCCGCGCCGGCCAGTGCGGCGAGGTCGCGGTTGATGTCGTCGCGGTCGAAAGGCGTGGGCTCTTCCGGATACTCGGGGTTCCAGTCCTCCACGGGAGCGTCGCCACAGCCGGTCAGGCAGGTCGGGTACACCGCCGCCGCCTCGGCGTCCACGATCTTCTCCAGAGTGATCGTGTGTTCCCACCAGTCACCGAAGTCGTACACGTAGGTCAGTGCGGCTCCCTCCCTGGGGAGCACCCGGGACAGCCGCACCGCGTCCTCGTCACCGCAGTCGTCCAGCTCGTAGTACGGGTTGGCGTAGCGGGCACCGTCGGCGGTGAACGCATGCAGATGGTCGTCACCCCAGCCGAGAACAACCCGGATGATGTCGTGTAGATCACCGAGGGTGGCGCTCGCCGACACCAGCAGGTGGGCGCGAACCATGACGGGGCACCCTTGCGCAAGAAGGGACAGGTCAACGCTCACCTGCAGGATCATAGGAGCGGCCCCGCACGAACTCCACGCGAGCCCGCCACCGGACGGGCGGATGCGATCGGTCAGTGGCCGGGTTGTCGACGCTCGTGCGCAGCCGGGTCGACGCCGGCTGCTACAAGCGCGTCTGAAGCGACGACCCCGCCCGCAACGTCTACCTGATGGTGGCGCACGTGATCCCGGGTTGCTGCGGGAGGCGATGGCAGTGCGCGGCGGCCTTGGTCTCGACAGCTACGACCGGTTCTTCCCGAGTCAGGACTATCTCCCAGTGGCTGGTGAAGGGCTGGGTAACCTGATCGCGTTGCCGCTACAGAAGGAATGCCGGATCCGTGGGACGACCGTATTCGTCGACCCGAACACGTTCACGCCCTTCGACGATCAGTGGGAATTCCTCTGGCGCGGTCAGACCGGCTTACCCTCACCGACGTGCAGCGGCTGGCCGCCGAGCTGTGCCCGGTCGCGGTCGGCCCGGACGCTCGCTGGTTCCGCCCCTCACTGTCCAATGAACCGGCGCCACCGAAGACGATCCATGCCGAGTGGGGCGGGATGCTCGCGGTACGCCGGGCCGGGCTGCCCCCGTCGCTGCCGGCCGCCGAGGCGGGGTTGTCCCGGGCGCCGTTCGCCCGGCGCTTTGCAGCCCTCGTCGGTCAGCCGCCGCTGAGCTACCTGACCTGGTGGCGGATGACCATCGCCGCTCGGCTTCTGCGGGAGTCCGACGCCCCGCTGAGCGTCATCGCGGGCAGGGTCGGCTATGCGTCGGAGTTCGCCTTCGCCAGCGCGTTCAAGCGTCATTACGGTGCTGCTCCGGGAAAGTACCGCCGCGCCGAATAGCGGCAGTACCCATTGGCAAAGAAATACCCCTCCAGCTTCGGCCTCGTCGGCTTGGTCTCAAACCGGCCGTGTGTACATCCTGCAGGATATTTATCCGAGGTACACCGCCGACCATCGACCCACGACCCGCCTTAAGCAGATAGGGAAATCGCTACAGGGATAGTGCTAGGAGAAGGCGCGGGTGAATGCGGCGTAGGTAGGTGTGCCGGGCTGCCGGTCGAGGACAGCGAACACCACATGGTCGAACCATTGACTGTGGTGGAGGTGTGCGGCGAATGCGGCGGCGACGGCGGCCGGTTCGTTGCCGAAGACGCCGCAGCCCCAGGCGCCGAGGATCAGGTGGCGGTGTCCGTGGTGGGCGGCCACGGCCAGCACGCGGGCGGCGCGCCGGTGCAGGACGGTCGCGATGGTGGCGGCGCGTTCGGGTTGGTGGTGCAGGACCGCGGTCCGGTTGGGAGCGGCGGCGGTCAGGAACGACACCAGATACGGCGTGGCCAGCAGGTCGCCGGTGTCGTCACGGAACACCGGCACGGC
Organism: Candidatus Protofrankia californiensis; assembly: GCF_900634715.1. Classification (GTDB taxonomy): domain Bacteria; phylum Actinomycetota; class Actinomycetes; order Frankiales; family Frankiaceae; genus Protofrankia; species Protofrankia californiensis. The sequence goes on from NZ_CAAAFO010000063.1 coordinate 17,553, forward strand.
CGGCGAGTAGATCACCCGATCGCTGTAGGTGAGGTCCGGGTGGGCGTGATGGTGGGCGTAGAACGGCGGTACGGCGCTCAGGCAAGCGTAGAGCGCGGAGGATCGGGCGAGGCTTTCCTCCTGGGCTTGGGCGCCGGTGCGGAATCCTCCGCCGGGGTGCCGGGCGGAGGCGAACACCAGGCAGGCGACGTCGCCGCCGAGGCGGCGGGCTGCGGACAGGCTCGACTCGTTGGTCACCTCGATCGTGGGTGCTGCCGGTGCGCTGGTTTCCGGTACGGGGAGGACGTCGTCGGGCAGGTGCAGCCGGGTGCCGGCAACCGCCCGGGCGATGTCGCTGCCGATGGCCACTTCCCGGTCTGCGTGGTAGCGGCCCTGCTCGATGATGGTCATCGTGTCGCGGGCGATGGTGCGTAGCCGACTATTCACAATCCCAGCATTGTCCGCTACCCGCA
>NZ_CAAAFO010000063.1:18523-19421 GCF_900634715.1 Candidatus Protofrankia californiensis
CATGGTCGACGACGGTCGCGGGGTAGGTCGGCGGGCCCCACCACCGCTCGAGCTGGCGGGGGTCCTGCCAGACCTGCCACACCCGCGCTGGCGGCGCGTCGAACCGTGCGGTGAGCGTCAGTGTGAGGGCTTCAGGGTTCTTCTGAACGTCGATCACGGTCATGCGCGTGCTCCTTGCTGTCTCCTGGGTCGGGATCGGCGAGGATCGCGCCGATCCGGTCGATGCGCCCTCGCCATACGGCCGCCAGCTGGTCCAGCAGCCGATGGGCCTCGCGCAGGGCGTCCGGGTTGCCCCGCACCCGCTGCTCCCGGCCCTGTCGTTGCTTGGCGACCAGCCCGGCGCGTTCCAGCACCGCCACGTGCTTCTGGACGGCCGCGAAACTCATCGGGAACCGCCGGGCGAGGTCCGAGACCGAGTGCTCACCGGTCAGGGTGAGGGCCACGATCTCGCGCCGTGTCGCATCAGCCAGGGCGTGGAAGAGACGATCGGCGTGGTCGGCGGACTCCTGACGTACAACCATCGAGTTGTACGTTAGCGGGTGCCGTCGGGCCGCGCAAGGACGGCACCGCAACTGTCCCCGGCCATGCGACTACTTACCCGTGATCACGGCAGCCAGATGCCCGTGGCCGGGGCGACCAGCAGGGTGAACCGGCAGTCCAGCGGTCGCGGCAGAACCGGAGGTTGTCTCGGACGTCATAGAAGTCGGGGTGGCGGTCCCCGCCTGAGATCTGCCGAGTGGTAGGTCTCGGGTGTCCGCCAAGACAACCGAAGCGAGGGACCACACCATGATCACTTCATGGGGTCATGCCCGTACCGCTACCTCGCCAGCGTGTCGCATACCCACCCATACCACCCAACCTCAGGACTTTGCCGGGCCCTGGCCACCCACCGCACCGG
>NZ_CAAAFO010000063.1:19810-20681 GCF_900634715.1 Candidatus Protofrankia californiensis
TGCCGCTCCCCGGCCGGGATGATGTCGGCCCGGTCGGGGAGCGTGCAAAGGTCGCCGGGAGCGACGTTGCGGCGGCGGCCGAGCGGCCCACGGGCCGGAAGGTCAGGCCCGCAGGAGGGTGATGGTGCGGCCGGCGGGGCTGGTGGCCTTGTCGAACCCGGTGCGTTCGGTGATGGGGGCGGCGTCGGGTCGGCGGTCGAACAGCACGAGCACACCGTGGTCGAGGTGGAGCCGGTCGAGGTAGCCGTCGAGCTGGGTCAGCCCTTTGGCGAGGGGGTCGGGTTCCCCGGAGCGCCACACCTTGAGCTCGATCGCCTCCCGCTGCCACCGGCGGGTGCCGTCCGAGGTGGTCCAGGGCCAGCGCACCAGCAGGTCGATCCGGCCGCGGCCGATGCCGTACTCGCGTTCGACGTAGCCGCCGCCGTTGACGACCCGCTGCAGGAAGCCCATGAGGACGAGCTGTGGGGCGGCCTCGTGGTAGTGCTGGGCGCGGGTGAGGATCTCGCCGTGTTCCCGCCAGAAGTCGGCGAACTCGGCCAGCAGCCGGGGGAAGTCGAGCCGCCCGTCGGGCAGCACGAACGTCCGCGGGTCGGCGAGCACGTTGACCTCGACACCGGTGGCCAGGACCCGAGCGATCACCTCCCGGTAGATCGGGTTGGCGATGCGAAGTGGGTTACGGGGAGTGATCAGGCCGAGGTCGCGAACGTAGGTCAGATCGTCGTCGTAGGGGTCGAGGGTGACCAGGGTGCCGGCCAGGACGGGCTCCAGGATGCGGCGCACACGGGGTTCGGCCAGCCGGGCGGCCAGGGAGTCCAGATGGGTGGCGCGGGCCAGGATGAGCTGTTCCTTGGCCTGTTCCATATGCTCGGCA
>NZ_CAAAFO010000063.1:21140-21563 GCF_900634715.1 Candidatus Protofrankia californiensis
GGGGACACATCCGCGCCCACGCCGCGAGCGCTTCCTTGAGCAGGTTCGCCTCGGACACCTCCGGCCACGGCGGCGGACGAAGATCCGACGGCAGGACGAGCTCGGCCTGACTGCGAACCTCCTGCAGGACACCGCGTTGCGCCGCAGCGTAGTCGTCACCGGAAGCCTCACCCAGCTCACAGGAGAAATGCAACGCCGTATACCGGCCGGCGGCGGTCAGCTCCCGCGCCAGCGCACGCAACGCCGTCGTCTTCCCCGTCTGCCGGGGCGCGTGCACCACGAAATAGCCCAGCTGCTCGACCAGCCCGGGTGCCTCCGGCAGCCGCGACAGCGCCGGAACCATGTAGTGGTACTCCGGCAGACAGGGACCCGCCGTGTTGAACCGCCGCACCGGTCACCACCCTCCACGGCCCCGGGGCACGG
>NZ_CAAAFO010000064.1:0-4623 GCF_900634715.1 Candidatus Protofrankia californiensis
CGAAAGCGATGGGAACCCCTTCGACGACGGCGCGGCGGGTCTGCGGACGTGGTACACCGCCAAGCTGATGCAGGGAGACAGATGACGCACCAGGTTGTGACCAGGCCCAGCCGCCACCGTCCACGTTCTCGTCCCACTGCCTCGAGTATTATGATCAAGCTCCCGCCGCTTCTTCAGCGGGTGGTCGTCGACGTCGGCCAGAGCGGGCAACTGCTCGTGCAGCTGGTGTCCACGGCGGTGCGGCAACCGCGCGGGTACTGGGGAGAGACCCGCGACGAGATGTATGCGATGTTGCGCTTCTGTTGGTTATCCTGCACGCTCGCCGTCGGTGGATTCTGTTTTCTGATCGGCAACTACGCTTACAACATCCTCACGCTGCTCGGTGCGCAGAACCGTCTGGGGACCTTCTTCGTCTTCGCCAGCGCTCGCGAGATCTCCCCGTTCTGCACGGGTATGGCAGTGGCCGGGGTAATGGGCACCGCCATGACTGCCGACCTGGGGGCGCGGCGTATCCGTGAGGAACTCGACGCGCTGAAGGTCCTCGGTATCGATTCCATGCGTGTTCTGGTGCTTCCGCGGGTCATCGCTATCACCGTGATGACCGCCGCTTTCAATATTGTGGGTGTCGCTGTCGGCGTGGTCATGGCGATGATCTCCGCAACCGTGATCGGCGAGACCTCCGCGGGCTCCTTCTTCTCGGTCTTCCTGTCGAACGTGACGGTGCCTGAACTGGTCGGCACGGTCGTAAAAACTATCCTGATCGGATTTTTCATCGGTATTGTGTGCGCGCAGAAGGGTCTCAACGTCCGAGGCGGCCCGGAAGGTGTCGGTCGCGCCGTCAACGAGGCTGTCGTGCTCTGCTTCGCGGCTGTGTGGGTCATCAACTTCGTGGCCAACGCAGTGATGCTCGGTCTCAATCCTGAGATGTTGGTCAACCGGTGAAGGAAGGTCCGGCTGTGACGGTGACCTCAGACAAGACGTCCGCGTCGGCGACGAAAACCGTGTCCGTCGGCGGTGGAGGTTCAGCCACGGACGCGTATGGCAGCGGTCAGTCGCTCCTTCCGGACCTCGGTGAGGCCGTCGTCTTCGCGGTTCGCGCGTTCCGTTATATCCCGAATACTCGTCGTTACACGTCGGAGGTTTTCCGGCAAACCGGGATCATCATCCTGTCCAGCTCGGGGATCATCTGGTTCATGATGGCGATGCTTGCCGCGGAGATCTCGCTGGAGGGGCACTATCTGCTGCGCCAGCTCGGCGCGGGCGGATACACGGCCGTGTTCACCGCAGTATCGGACTACACCGTGGCGCCGGAAATGTGGGGCTGGATTCTGGCGGCCAAGGTCGGTTGTGGCCTGGTCGCCGAACTCGGCTCGATGCGGATCAGCGAGGAGATCGACGCGCTGGAAGTGATGGGCCTCGACTCGATGGCCTACCTGGTCAGCGCACGCCTGCTCGCCGTCCTCATCGTCACCCCTTTCATGTTCATCGCCGGTACCGGAATCATGTACGTCGTCAACTACGTGCTCAATGTTCATGTGTTCCACAGCGTGACCCAGGGTGCCTATCTGTCCGTTTTCTGGACGTTCCTCACCCAGACGGACGTGCTGTTCTCGCTCGTTGCCGGCGGCATCATGGGAACGATGATCGTACTGATCGGCTGCTATTACGGATACACGGCGAGCGGCGGCCCGGTCGGGGTGGGCAAGAACACGGCGAAGTCGATGGTGATCAATTTGATCATCGTTAGTGTCGTGGGCGCGATCTTTCAGCAATTGTTCTTCGGCGGCTTCACCCGTGCCCCCATCGGGAACTAGGCGTTCACCATGCAGAGGATGCCCCATACCCGCCTATCGTGGTCTCCCTTACGCACTCCCGGAAAGGAAGCCTCATGGCAGCAAGTAACGAGCTCGTAGACGACGCCGCAGAGAGCCGGTCGTCGACCGTCGGAGGCGCAGCGACCGCCGGCGGGCAGTACGCGGTGGCTGCGCCGGAACCGCGGCAGACCGTGCAGATCCGCGATGTCCACAAGTCGTTTGGCTCGTTCGACGTGCTGACGGGGCTCACGCTCAACTTCGTTGACGACGCGATCACCACCGTTCTCGGGCCGTCGGGTACCGGCAAGAGCGTTCTCCTGAAGCATATCGTGGGCCTGCTCGAACCCGATCAGGGTGAGATCATTGTGTTCGGACAGAACATCTGGAATATCACCGAACATGAACGACAGGAGATCCGCAAGAGATTCGGTGTACTATTCCAGGACGGCGCGCTGTTCGGATCGATGAACATTTTCGACAACGTCGCCTTTCCGCTCCGCAAGCATACGGACAAGCGTGAGTCGGAAATTCGCGAAATCGTGATGTCGAGGCTCGATGAGGTTGGTCTCACGCGGGCTGTCAGCAAGACTCCGGGCGAGGTTTCCGGTGGTATGAAGAAGCGTGCGGGTTTCGCCAGGGCGCTGGTCCTGAACCCCAGCGTGGTGATGTTCGACGAGCCGGACTCCGGGCTGGACCCGGTACGAACCAGCCTGCTCAACGACCTGATCCTCAAGGTGCACGCCGAGCATGGTGGCACCTACGTTCTGGTCACACACGACATCCGCACCGCGCGTAAGGTGAGCGACTACGTCGGAGTGCTCTGGAAGGGCAAGCTGATCCACTACGGCGAGACCGAGGAAGCATTCAACTCCGACATGCCGTTCGTGCGCCAGTTTCTGTCGGGTTCATCCGCGGGACCGCTGGGGATGGACTGATCATGCTTCGACGGAGATTATTAATCGTGGCCCTGGTGGTCGCTGCGGTCGGGGCTTACGTGCTGATGGATTCAGACAGCTACGAGGTCAAATTAGTGATGCCCTCGGCGGCCCAGCTCGCCGACGGATCGCCGGTCTGGGTCAACGGTGCCAAGGCGGGTTCGGTGCAGTCCCTGGAGGTCAAGGACGGCAAGGCCCTCGTCACCGTCTCCCTCACCGGTGACTACGCGCCTCTGCACGACGGCACGACCTCACGGGTCGAGTGGAACTCCGCGCTCGGCGAACGCATGTTGACGCTGTATCCGGGACCGGGGGAGAACGCGACGATCCCCAAGAACGGCCTCGTCAAGGGCCAGTCCCTCCAGATCGAGGTCGATCAGGTGCTCGCCGCGCTCGACCAGCCGACCCGCGACAAGCTCACCTCGCTCCTGAAGGAACTGAACCAGACGGTGGATGGTCGGGAACCGGATCTCGCCGCGACGCTCAAGAGCGCCGGATCGAGCGTGCAGGCGCTGGGTGAGGTCCTGCAGGCGGTCGGACGCGACGGTCCGGCGATCCGTTCGCTGGTCACCCAGCTCCAGCAGATGGTCTCGGTGGGCGCTGATCATCGCCGGGACATTGCCGCGGTGGTCGGTGACCTGACCAGTCTCACCGGCGCGGTCGCCGGCCAGCAGCAGCAGCTCTCCGACAGCCTCAAGGAACTGCCGTCGACGTTGCAGACCGCGAAAGGCACCCTTGACCGGATTCCCGCGGCGGGGGAGCCGACCATCGCCCTGCTGCAGGATCTCAAGCCCGCCACCGGCAGGCTGCCGTCGATCGCCAGGAATCTCAGTCCGGTGCTGACGGAGCTGCGTCCCGCTGTCGCCGATCTGCGTCCGACGCTGGGGTCGGCCCAGGCGCTGCTCCAGGAGACGCCTGGGTTGATCGACGTTGCCCACGGTGTCGTCCCGCCCGCTACGCAGTTCGTGCGCAGCATCCAGCCCGCCGTCTCCTTTCTCCGCCCCTACACGCCCGAAGGAATTGGGATGTTGCATAACTGGGGGCAGGCCTTCGCGCCCTACGACGGGGAGGGACACGTCTGGGCGGGCCTGCTCGCGCCGGGTACCAACATGATCGACGAGAGTCTCGTGCAGCCACCCGGGTCGCGGCGTGATCCCGAGCCGTACCCTGGCCAGCCGGTCGGACAGTCGTGGGTTGATGCGACCGGAAGCGGGATGCGATGAGCACCAGCCGCTTTGGCCGTAAGCGGATTCTCGTCATCGCAGCGGTGCTCGTCGTCGCCGCGACGGCAGGCGGTGTCGCGATGGCCTCGGACAACGACGACGTCGTCGTGACCGCGGTGTTCGCCGACGCCAGTCCCCTCGTCGCCGGCAACGTGGTCAAGTCGGCGGGTGTGGAGGTCGGCACGGTCAAGTCCATCGCGCTGGAAGGCGGCCGCGCGAAGGTGCGGATGGCCTTGGACCGCAGCGTGCTGCCCCTGCACAACGACGTCCGCGCGACCATCACCACCCAGGACCTGCTCGGCGAGCGGTTCATCCGGCTGGAACGCGGATCGCCGTCGGCGCCGGTGCTGCCCGAGCCCGCGGTCATCGCGCAGACCCAGACCAACCGTGTCGTGGACCTGCAGGACGTGCTCAACGCCGTTGACACGCCGACCGCGACAGCCCTCGGCTCGCTGCTGACCACAAGCGGTGAGGGTCTGAAGGGGCAGGGCAAGCAGGCCGCCGGCGCGATCGCCGCGCTGGAACCCGCGATGACGCAGGCCCGTGACCTCGCCGCGATCCTCGACGAGCAGAACGCGTTGCTGACCAAGCTGGTGGACAACGCCCAGCCGGTGGCGAGCGCGCTCGCCACCGACGACGGCCAGAGTCTCG
>NZ_CAAAFO010000064.1:5000-6380 GCF_900634715.1 Candidatus Protofrankia californiensis
CCGCCTCCCCGGGACCATGGCCAGCGCCCGCACCACCCTCGCGGAGCTGTCCGGCGTCGCCGATCCGGCCACCCGTACCCTGGCGTCGTTGCGTCCGATCACCGACGACCTGACCGACATCACCGGTGAACTGCACCGTTTCGCCGACGCGGCTGATCCGGCCCTGGCGTCTCTGCCGCCGGTCCTCGACCGCGCCAACGTGCTGCTGGACGAGGCCGCACCTTTGGTGAAGGTGCTGCGCCCGGCCACCCCGGACCTGCTGGGGGTGTCGGCCGCGGCCCAGACCCTGTCGGAGCAGGCGTTGAGCCTGCGGCTGACCAACCTCATGGAGTTCCTCAAGGGGTGGTCCATGGCCACCAGCGACTACGACGCCATCAGTCACTACTTCAAGGCCATGGTGCCGCTGTCGCCGAAACCACTGGGGCAGGTCGTCGGCGGGATCGTTCCCGGGCTGCCCGACGCACCGATCCCCAGCCTGCCGCTGCCCGCGCCGCCGGAGCTTCCGCTTCCCGGCAAGACGGCCGCGTCGACAACGCCCGCTGGAAGCGGGCAGCCCGCTGCGTCGCCTTCCACCCGAGGCGGCGCCTCCTCAGCTCCGGCACCCGGCGGCAGCGCTACCGGGCTGACCGAGCGACAGGAGAACTCCATGCTCGAGCAACTGCTTGGGGGGTTGCTGTAGCCATGACAACGCCGGAGATCCGCGCGAGGTCGCGTTCCTTCCGCGCAGGCGTCATCGTGTTCGCCATCCTGGCGGTGGTCCTGTACCTGACGTTCAAGGCGCAGACCGGACTGCCGTTCGCACCGACGACGGCGGTGCGTGCGTCGATCGGCGACGTCCACTCGCTGCGCGTCAACGACGACGTCCGCCAGATGAGCAAGCGCATCGGCCGGGTCAGCCATATCGAGTACGCCAACGGCACCGCGCTCGTGACCATGGAGCTTGACGGCAACGTCGACGTGTACCGGGACGCGCATGCCGAAATGTGGGATGTGTCGGCGTTGGCCACCAAGTTCGTCGAGCTGGATCCGGGCACCAGGGGATCGGGCAAACTCGGCGACCGACCCATCGAAGCAACCCGCAACGTGAACTCGGCGGACCTCTACCAGCTGCTCGACGTGCTGGACCAGCCGACCCGGGACGCGGCTACCCGGACGATCCGTGAGCTCGGCGGGGGGACAGCGGGCCACAGCAACGATCTCCAGGACCTGCTCAAGACCGCGCCCGATCTCCTCGACGACATCGGCACCGTGTCGCAGGCGCTCGCGTCCGACCAGACAGATCTGCCCACTCTGCTCCAGGACGTCGACCGGCTGGCGGGCCGGCTCCACGGTAGGCAGCAGGAGATCGCCTCGCTGGTCGGTCAGTCCGACGAGACGTTG
>NZ_CAAAFO010000064.1:6520-10438 GCF_900634715.1 Candidatus Protofrankia californiensis
GGAGCCCGGAGCAACCGCGCTCGCCCAGTCCGAATCCGACGTCCGCGGCCTCCTTGTGGACGGTGTCCCGGTCGCGGGGAAGGTGCCGGGCGTGGCCGAACAGGCGATCCCCGCGGTCGAGGACCTCACCCACACTGTCGCGGACGCCAGGCCGCTGGCGCCGCCGGTGCGGCAGGCGATCGGTGACCTCCTCACCCCGTTGCGGATCCTGGCACCCTATGCGCCCGAGATCGGACAGTTCTTTGTTCGCGGCCACAGCTTCGTGTCCGAGGGGCCTGTTCCGGGCATTCGCTACGCCCGGCTCAGTGTCAACCCCGGCTTGACCACCGTCACCAACGGCCTGCTGCCCTCCGGGAACTACTACCAGAACCAGTATCCCCGGCCCGGTGAGGCGTCGAGGGATCGCGCGCAGGGACTGCCGCCAGGCATCCCACTGGTAGGGGGCACCCGATGACCGTTCTGCGACACCGGCGGCTGGCAGGCATTGCCCGCCGTGGAAAGCTGACATCGAGCAGGACCCTCGGTGTGTTGGTGCTGCTCACGCTGATCCTGGTCGGCGTCGCGGCGTTCAACCGTAACCGCATCACGGTCACGCTCAGCTCCGGCGACACGATCAAGGCTGAGTTCGCGAGGGCTTACAAGCTTGAGCCCTACAGGAGCGTTGTCAAAGTCGCCGGCGTGAAGGTCGGTGAGGTCACCGGTGTGGACACCACCGAGCGCCACACCTCCGTCGTGTCGATGAAGATAGACGACGGGATCCTGGGGAAGCTCGGGGAGCAGCCTTCGGCAGCCGTGCGGCCGACATTGCTGGTTGGCGGTTTGTACTACGTCGAACTCTCACACGGTGGTGCGGGCAGCGCTTTCGACGCCGACCACCCGATTCCGCTCGAACGCACGACCACCCCGGTCGAACTCGACCACGTCCTCACGGCCTTGACCCCCGACGCGCAGAAGGCGATGCAGAACACCGTCGGGCAACTGGACGCCACACTGCAGCACGGTGGGCGGCAGGAACTTCGGGAACTCCTGAACGACGCGCCGGGGAGCCTGGGTCCCGCCGGTGTGGTGTTGGACGCCGCACGCGGCACCCGACCCGAGACCGACCTGACCGGGCTTGTGACCGGCCTCCAGCAGACGGCGTCGGCACTCACCAGTAAGGAGGGCCAACTGGCGTCGATCATCGACTCGCTGACCACGACCTCGGCGGCGCTTGCCGACGAGCGTCGTCCGCTCGCCCAGGCGGTGGCGACCGGACCGGAGACGCTGCGCACCACCAGGGCGGGCCTTGCCGACCTTGACGGCACCCTGCAGCGACTCACCACCACCGCCCAGGCGTTCCGGCCGGCGGCGCGTCAGCTCGATCCGTTGCTGGCCCAGCTCGACCCGGTGCTGGAGCGCACGCTGCCGGTGGTGAGCGATCTACGGATCCTCCTGCAGGACGCCCGTCCGCTGGTGGACCGGCTCGTGCCCACCGCGCAGAACGCCACCGGAGTACTGACCGACGTGCGCGGCCCCGTGCTTGACCGGCTCAACGGCCCGATCAAGGACATGGTGCTGTCGCCGTGGCACGGCACCGGCATGTACCAGGGCGGCGGCAACGACCACCTGTTCTACCAGGAGACCGGCTACCTGCTCTCCCACTTCGACGAGGTCTGGAAGTTCCACGACAGCAACGGCGCGGCGGGGCGGCTCATGGCCGGTGTCGGTGTGAACACCCCCGGCGGGTCCGCGACGCTGATGCCATTGGAGGAGTACCTGGAATCCCTCGGTCTGCAACAGCCCGTAGGTCCGCAGGAGGGGACCCGCCAGGGCGCTCCCGGTCTGATCCCGCCGCCCGCGGCGGGAACCAAGGCAGGCGGGCTCGGCCCGCTGCTGCCTGCGCTGAACCTTCCGCTGGTGTCGGGGAGTTCTCGATGAGCATGTCACTGAGCCGTCGTTGGGAGCGAGTCCGGACGGTACCGGGCCTCGGCCGTGACGTCATTGCGCTGACCGTGCTCGTCGTGTTGGGCATCGTGGCGGCTGTCGTCATCCAGTCCAACCTCACGCCGACGCCCCCGTGGGCCAAAAAGTCGATCGTGAAAGCCGAGTTCGCATCGGTGCCCGGGGTGAACCCGGAGAGTTCGAACCTGGTCACGATCGCGGGCGTGCGGGTCGGGAAGATCGAAGGCTGGGAGGTGACCAAGCGCGGGACGGCCGTTCTCACCATGCAGGTCGAGCCTGATCACACCGTCTACGACAACGCCCGCGCGGTGCTGCGCCCGAAGAACGCGCTCAACGAGATGTCGGTGGAGATCAACCCCGGTGGGCCGCCGGGCAACCCGTTGCCGGCGAAAGGCATCATCCCGCTGAGCCAGACCACCCGGCCGGTCCAGGCCGACGAGGTGCTCAACCATCTCGACGAACGCGCGCAGTTGGCCCTGACCGACATGCTCGTCGAGTCCGACATCGCGTTGGCACGCTCCTCCGAGCAGCTGCCCGGCGGGCTGGCGGCGACGGACGGCACCCTGACCCAGCTGCAGCCGGTGGTCGAGGCGCTGCAGACACGCCGGGAGAAGATCAGCCAGCTCGTCACCGCGCTGTCGCAGATCTCCACGGCGGTCGGCGGAAACGATGAGCGGGTCGCCCAGCTCGCGACGGCGACCCAGCAGACGCTCAGCACGCTGGCGAGCAACGACGGCGCGCTGCGGGACAGTCTCGCGCAGCTTCCCGGGCTGACCGACCAGCTGCGGGACACGCTGACCAGCACCCAGGAGCTGACCAAGCAGCTCAACCCGACGCTGGACAACCTCGACCGCGCCTCCGGCGACCTGCCGCAGACGCTGGAACGGCTGGAAAGCACCGTCAGCAAGCTCGGCGCGACGGTCGACGCGGCGAAGCCTGTGATCAGCAAAGCCCGGCCGGTGGTCGCCGACCTGCGCCCGATGGTGAACGACATCGACGACTCCCTGGTGAACTTCAGGCCGGTCACCCGTAACCTCGACCGCGACACGCAGACGGTGATGTCCTACCTCACCGACATCAAGGCGTTCGTGTACAACACCTCGTCGGTGTTCGGCGCGGGCGACGCGCAGGGCGGCATCATCCGCGGGCACCTGATCGTGCCTCTCCCCGGTGCCGGAGTGTTGCCGAAGCAGCCACCGAACGGCTATTTCCCGGGAGCGGAGAACGGTCTGCCCCCCGCGTCCCAGAGAGGCAACTGATGAGACGCATGCTGACCGGGTCACTGGGCCGGCTGGTGACCGTCCTGGTGTTCCTCGGCGGGAGCTTCGCGATCGTGCTCTACCTGTCCACCGGTGCCGGTGTGCGGATACCGGTGATCAACAGTGGCGAGTACACTGCTGTCGCGGTGCTGGAGGATGTCGACAACCTGGTGACGGCGAGCCGTGTCCAGATCGCGGGCGTGCATGTCGGCCAGGTGCGCACGGTCACCCGGCAGGCCGACGGGATGCGGGTCGAGTTCGCGTTGAACGAGAAGGTTGCCCCGCTCCACCAAGGGGTGACCGTGCGGCTGGGAGAGCGTTCCCTCGTCGGGGAGAGCTACCTGGACATCACCGACGGCCACGGTAACGAGCTGTCCTCCGGCGCCACCATCCCCGGTGACGGGGTGAAACCGAGCGTGCAGTTGCGCGACGTGCTGGCCAGCCTGGACACGGACACCCGCGAGGAACTGGGCAGCCTGCTCCGGTCGTTGGGAGAGGGGACCGAAGGTACCCAGCAGGACGTGTCCGCGGCCCTGGCCGGGTTGGGAAACCTCGGCCGGGAGGGGCACACCGCCCTGGACGCCATCGCGGCCCAGTCCGACGATCTCAAGGCGTTGGCACAGCAGACGTCCACGGTGCTGCAGGCCCTCGACACCGGCCAGAGGCAGATCGCCGCCCTGGTGGGGAACGCGAACCGGCTGACCGAGGCGACCGCGGG
>NZ_CAAAFO010000065.1:0-7444 GCF_900634715.1 Candidatus Protofrankia californiensis
CCAGGAGGTGATGAGTGCTTCATGCGCGATTTCCGCGCGGTCATTGTCAATCATGACCAGTCGTGCCCGGCGTCCTGAGAGCGCGGTGAGCGTCCGCCATTCCTCGGGTGGCATTTCCGTGCGCAGCGCGGTGCGTCGTACCGCCGGTCGGCTGTCTGCTGCCGCGGTGACCAGGCGCAGCAGCGCCCTGCGCAGGAGAAGCTCGTCCCCTGGCGTGCCTCTGAGCCCGGCGACGACCGAGGCCGCGTGACGGTCCAGCGCTCCTTCGACCCCGCCGATCGCCTCGTACTCCTCCTCGGTCAGCCGACGGTCGTGTTGGTGTTCCCACATCTGCGACAGCGTGAACTCCAGCAGCGGGAGCGCGCCTTCGCCGACGGTTTCCCTGGCGATCCTGGCTGCCAGCCCACGTCCATAGCTGACGCCATGGCGCCTCGCCGGTTCCTGGATGACCCGGCGCAGGGCGGCCGAATCCATCGGTGACACCGAGAACAACCGGTCGCGCAGCAGCCAGTCGATACCCGGAAGCTGCGTGAGGGCGGCGATGAAGTCGGATCGGATCGCCGCCACGATCGTGAACCGCGCGTCGCCGTCCTGGCCGGCTGCCGCCGCCTTCTCCAGCAGCCCCAGGAATTCCGACCGTTCCGCCTCGTCGACCTCCTCCTGTAACAGCTGCTCGAACCGGTCGACGACCACCAGGACGGAACGAGATGCGATCCGGCTCAGCCGGCGGAGTGTCTTTGCCAGTCCGTCGTCTCTGAGCTGACCGATGAACGCGTCGAGCCGGCCGGTCGACGAACCCGGCGGGAGTCCGTTTGTCCGGGCCAGCTCGAGCGCGAGTGTGTCGAGGGGATCCTGGTCGAGCTCGACCAGCACGGACAACCAGTCGCCGCGGTCGTCGAGCCTTGGAATCAGGCCGGCGCGCAGCAGTGACGACTTTCCCACCCCGGATGCGCCGAACAGAACGACCAGCGATTTTGTCTCGACCTCGGTGATCAGCCGTTCGGTGTCCGCCTCGCGGCCGAAGAAGAGATTTCGATCGCTGCTGCGGAAAACGGACAGACCGCGATAGGGATTGGGTGGAATGGTTCTGTCGGCCAGTACGTCCGGCCATACCTCACGCAGCGCAGTGACGGGCACCGCATATGCTTCGCCGCTCCCGTCGGCAGCCGCTATCGAGAGCATTCCGGTGACCGTCCCGGACGCCCTGTCCCAGACGGGTGAGCCGCTGTAACCCTGTTGGGCCCGGAAGAAGGAGCTCGTCGCCGGGTCGAGCTGGAGGTGTCCAGCTCCGGTCCGCCCGAGAAGCGTGCCCTGGGACCAGGCGCCGGCGGACCGTCGGGGCAGGGAGGGTATGCCGTACATCTCGACAACCGCACCTGATCCCGGATCCTCGTGCAGCCGTGCGGCAACAGCCCCGGCCGGCATTCCCTCGCCGACGTTTTCCATACCGGCCACGTCCCAACCGCCGGTGTCGGAATGCACCGGTCCCGGTGGCGGCGACCACGCCTTCACTCGTACCCGTCGCGTGGGTGCCCCGTCCACACCTGCCAGCAGGGGAAAGTCCACGGTGAGGATGACGTCCGTCGCGGGCCGAGGGGGGTCGTTCCGGTCCCGTCCGAGGGCGCTGTTGACCACGTGGGCGCAGGTGAGCAGATGGCGCTCGCCGACGACGAAGCCGATCCCGACGGGACGGTCCCGGTGTTCGCCGTCCCGGCCCAGCACACGGACGATGACCCCGTCCCTCGACACGGTGCCCACCGCGGATCGTTTCAGGACCCGGGTGCCGGGCTGGGTTCCGGTCCGGGATCGGACGCGGCCAGGGCGGCGGCCCGCCCGGCCGGCTCCACCTGTCCGTCCGGCTCGGTCCGTCCGGCTCGCTTCCAGGTCATGGAAACCGCGAAGTTCACCTCGGTGGTGCCCTTCGCGAAGATGATCCCGGTCTCGCCGCCCACGTTGAGCCCGAACTCGACGGTCACCTCGTCCGGACCGACCGCACGCAGCCCGCCGACCACGGTGGACAGCGCGGGTCGCAGGCCGTTCATCATCTCCTCGAGTGCCTGCCGGGCGCGGGCGGCAGTCTGCCCGGGGCTGATCGAGGCAAGTTCCAGGCCCTCGTCGAGGCCGCTGGGGCGAACCTCCGCGTCGGCGAGGTCGTGCTCGTCGACCTCGACGACCATCCGGCCATCGCCTCCCACCGGTACTTCCAGCAAGGCCATGCCCATACCCCCGTCATCGGCTCACGGCCCGCTCCCATGCGGCGAACCGGGTCGATCGTGAGAGTACTGCCACGTTCCGACGTGGCCTGGATCCAGGAACCCGGGCGATCTGGGCCGGGGGAGGAGCCGTGGACGGTTCGGCCGACACGGGCTCCGTCCCCGTCTGGGGTTGTCCTCGGGGTCTATTGCCGGATAACGCGTCACCGTCGATCCTGTGCCGGTAGCCGCTCGTCCCGGCAGCCTCCGCTGGTCCGCGTGGTTTTGCTGGACCCCCGGTCGCCGGAGCGGTTATATTCGGACGATGCGCGCCGGATCTGCGTCCTGGACGGTGATGCTCGATCCGTTCTGGGTCTCCCGTCGTGCGCATCACTTCGACCAGATCTGTTGCTGATCCGATCCCACAGACGCGCGGGCGGTCCGACGGATCGCAGCCCGCCGTCGCGACCGCTGGCCATGCCGACCACCTCGTGCCGCGTGCGGCGTTCCCGGCGGTGGTGACGATCCGCATTGCGGCTGGCGCCGCCGGTCACGCGGCTGTGTGACGCGGCCGTGTTGCACGGTCATGACGCACCAACGACCCGTCCCGCTGCCTCGGCGTGCCTCGGCCGCTGCCGGCACGGAGAGGACCTCGACATGACCTCCTCCGCGGACGCGGGGCCGGCGCCGGGCCGGTCCCGGCGCCGGCTGACCCTGGGCGCGATCCTGCACGGCTCCGGCGGGCACATCGCCGGCTGGCGGCACCCGTCCTCGCCGCCGGACGGCCAGCTCGACCTCGACCATCACATCCGGCTGGCCCAGACGCTGGAGCGGGGGACGTTCGACGCGCTGTTCGTCGCCGACGTCGTGGCCATCTGGGGGCACCAGTACGACTCGTTGCGGCGCACCGCCCGCGCCGACCACTTCGAGCCGTTGACCCTGCTGGCCGCGCTGTCCACCGTGACCGAGCGGATCGGTCTGGTCGCCACCGCGACGACGACGTACAACGAGCCGTTCCCCATCGCGCGCAAGTTCGCCTCGCTGGACCACCTGTCCGCCGGTCGGGCCGGCTGGAACGTGGTGACGTCGGTAGTCCCGCTGGAGGCCGGCAACTTCGGTCGGGACACCCATCTCGACCACAGCGCGCGCTACCTGCGGGCCGAGGAGTTCGTCGAGGTCGTCCGGGGGCTGTGGGACAGTTTCGACGACGGTGCGGTCACCCGGGACACCGCCTCGGGGCACTACTACGATCCGGCCGGTCTGCGTACCCCGCATCATGCCGGGCCGCATTTCACGGTGCGCGGGCCACTGAACATCTCCCGGCCGCCGCAGGGCCATCCGGTGATCTTCCAGGCCGGCTCGTCGGAGGTCGGCAAGGCGTTCGCCGCCCGCCACGGCGAGGTGCTGTTCACCGTGCAGACCTCGCTGGCCGGCGCCCAGGCGTTCTACGCCGACGTCAAGGCGCGGGCGGCGGCGTACGGCCGGGACGGCGACCACGTGCTGGTCTGGCCGGTGCTCTCGCCGTTCGTCGCGAGCACGCAGGCGCAGGCCCGCGCACGCCTGGCCGAGCTCCAGGAACTGGTGCACGACGACGTGGCCCGCCGGCTCGTCCAGGACAACATCGGGGATCTCGACCTGTCCGGATACCCACTGGACGGGCCGCTGCCGCACATCGGCGCGACCAACCGGAGCAAGAGCCGCCAGGAGCTGATGCTCGACCTGGCCCGCCGCGAGAACCTGACGATCCGCCAGCTGGCGCTGCGGTTCGCCACCGGCGGCGCCGTGGTCGGCACCCCGGAGACGGTCGCCGACCACATCGAGGAGTGGTTCACCGCCCGCGCCGCCGACGGTTTCAACATCAATTTTCCCTACCTGCCGAGCGCCGCCGAGGACTTCGTCGACCACGTCGTTCCCGAGCTGCGCCGCCGCGGCCTGTTCCGGCACACCTATGAGACTGCGACGCTGCGCGGACACCTCGGGCTGCCGCGTCCGCAGGTCGGCGCCGGACGGCGGCCGGTGACCGCGGGGCAGCGGGAAGGGGCGGGGGAGGGGAGCCGATGACCGCCGCGCGCCGCAGGAGGCAGCTCCACCTCAACGCCTTCCTCAAGCCCCCGGGGGAGTTCCTGGCCGCCTGGCGGCACCCGAACGCCGTCCCCGACGCGGGCGTGAACATCCGGCACCTGATCGAACTGGCGCGGACCGCCGAGCGAGCCTGCTTCGACGCGCTCTTCTTCGCCGACCTCGTCGGGGTGCCCTTCGCCGACCAGGAGGTGCTGCGCCGGGTCTCGGTGGTCAACGACTCCTTCGAACCGACGACCCTGCTCGCGGCGCTGTCCACCGCCACCACCCGCATCGGGCTCATCGCGACCGCATCCACCACCTACAACGAGCCTTACCACCTGGCGCGGACGTTCGCCTCGCTGGACCACCTCAGCCGGGGACGGGCGGGCTGGAACCTGGTCACCTCGCTCAACGACGCCGAGGCGCGCAACTTCGGCCTCGCCGAGCATGAGGAGCGCTACCGGCGGGCCGCGGAGTTCCACGAGGTGGTGACCGGCCTGTGGGACAGCTTCGACGACGACGCGTTCCGCTACGACCAGGCGTCCGGGATCTACTTCGACGACGACAAGCTGCACCGGCTCGACCACCGGGGCAGGTACTTCTCGGTGACCGGGCCGTTGAACATCCCCCGGTCGCCGCAGGGCCGGCCCGTCGTCGTCCAGGCCGGGTCCTCCGAGACCGGCAGGTCGCTGGCGGCGGCGGTCGCGGATGTCGTCTTCACCCACCATCCCGACGCGGCCGCCGCCCGAGCCTTCTACGTCGACATCAAGGCGCGGGCGGCCGCGGCCGGCCGTGACCCCGACCATGTCGTCGTCCTGCCGGCGCTGTCCACGATCGTCGGCCGTACCCTCACCGAGGCCGAGGACAAGGCCGACCGGCTGTACGCGCTGCTCGATCCCCGGGTGGCGTTGGCCGATCTCGCCTACTGGCTCGGTGGCGTCGACCTGTCGGCGTACCCGCTGGACGGGCCGCTGCCGCAGCTGCCCCTGTCGAATCAGAGCTGCAGCGCGCAGCGGCTCATCGTGGAGCGGGCCCGCGCGCGGAACCTGACCATCCGCGAGCTCGCCAGGGGCCTGGCCCGCGACGACCGGACCATCGTCAGCACCCCGGAGGGGGTCGCCGACCACATCCAGGAATGGTTCGAGACACAGGCCGCGGACGGTTTCAACGTGATCTTCCCGTACCTGCCGGAGACGCTCGACGACTTCGCGAACCTGGTCATCCCGCACCTGCAGCGGCGTGGCCTGTTCCGGACCTCCTATGAGGGACGGACCCTGCGCGAGAACCTGGGGCTGCCCCGGCCGGCCAGCCGGTACGCCCGCGGCCGGGCCGGCGCGTGATCCCGGCCATGCACGTCCAACCGGACGGCGGTCGCCGGCCGCTGTCACCTCCGGTACGCGACCGACGAGGAGGCCGACGATGACCGACAGGCCCAGCACCGTCACGTCCGGCACCGCCGCGTCCGAGACCGCCGCGTCCGAGACCGCCCTGCCCACCCTGGACATCGGCCCCTACCGCACGGGTGGCCCCGGGCGCGAGGCGTTCCTGGCGGCGTTGCGCGCGGCCTGCCACGGGCCGGGTTTCTTCTACCTCACCGGGCATGGGATCCCGGCGGCCACCAGCGCCGCCGTGCTGGAGGTCAGCCGGCGGTTCTTCCGCCTGCCCGAGCCCGTCAAGCTCGAGATCGAGAACATCCACTCGCCGCACTTCCGCGGCTACACCCGGCTCGGCCACGAGATCACCCGGGACAACCCCGACATCCGTGAGCAGATCGACATCTCCGACGAGCGCCCCGCCCGCCGGCTCGGCCCCGACGACCCGCCCTACCTCCGCCTCGACGGCCCCAACCAGTGGCCCGCTACGCTCCCGCAGATGCCGGCGATCGTCCAGACCTACATGGCCGAGCTGGGACGGCTCGCCCGGACGCTGGTCCGCGCGTTCGCCGAATCGCTCGGTCTGCCCGCCGACCACCTGGACCCGACGTTCGCCGTCGAGCCCCGCTCGCACCTCAAGCTGATCCGGTACCTGCCCGCGCCACCGGACTTCGCCGCCGGCTACGACCAGGGCGTCGGTGCGCACAAGGACGGCGGCTTCATCACGTTCGTCCTCCAGGACGACACCGGCGGTCTCCAGGTCGCGCGGAGCCCGGAGGCGGCCGCGGGCGCGGGCGTGCAGGTGGCGGACGGCGACTGGATCGACGCCAGCCCGGTACCGGGGACCTTCGTGGTCAACATCGGCGAGATGTTCGAGCTGGCGACCCAGCGCTACTACCGGGCGACCGTGCACCGGGTCGTCAGCCCACCGGCCGGGACGGAGCGGGTGTCGGTGGCCTTCTTCTTCGGCCCGCGGCTGTCGGCGACGCTGCCGCCCCTGCCGCTGCCGGAGGAACTGCGCCGGCAGCTGCCGGCGGTGGAACCTCCTGACCCGCGCAACCCCATCTTCGCCGAGCACGGCGTCAACACCCTCAAGAGCTGGCTGCGCAGCCACCCCGAGGTCGCGCGGCGGTACTACTCCGACGTCGAAGCGCCCTCCGGACGGGGCGCGTACTGACCATGCCGGCCATGGCCGACCATGCCACTGCGCAGACGCACCGACCGGTTGGCCGTCCCCGACCGGCTAGGCTGAACATCCGTCACACAGCCCTCACCGGCCGCGAGACAGCGAGAGGAAACTCGTGACGACCGCCCCCGCGACGCACAGCTTCGACACCCGGCAGATCCATGCCGGCGCCCAGCCGGACCCGGCGACGGGCGCCCGTGCGGTGCCGATCTACCAGAGCACGTCGTTCGTCTTCGACGACACCCGCCACGCGGCGGACCTGTTCGCGCTCGCGGAGGTCGGCTTCACCTACACCCGTGTGGTCAACCCGACTCAGGACGTCCTGGAGAAGCGGGTCGCGGATCTGGAGGGCGGCGTCGCGGCGCTGGCGACCGCCAGTGGCCAGGCGGCGCAGGCGCTGGCGATCCTCACCGTCGCCTCCGCCGGCGACCATCTGGTCTCGTCGTCGTCGCTGTACGGCGGGACCTACGCGCTGTTCGCCCACACGCTGTCGGAGTTCGGCATCGAGACGACCTTCGTCGACGACCCGGACGACCTGGGCGCCTGGAAGGCCGCGGCGCGTGCGAACACGGCTGCGTTCTACGGGGAGACGATCGGCAACCCGCGCGGGAACGTCCTCGACATCGCCGGCG
>NZ_CAAAFO010000065.1:8007-8671 GCF_900634715.1 Candidatus Protofrankia californiensis
GGCGCTGTCGCCGTTCAACGCCTTCCTGCTGTTGCAGGGGCTGGAGACGTTGTCGCTGCGGATGCAGCGGCACTCGGCGAACGCGCTGGCGGTGGCGCGGTGGCTTGCCGACCGCGACGACGTGCTGTGGGTCGCCTACCCGGGGCTCGCCTCCAGCCGCTGGCACGCGGCGGCCGACCGGTATCTGCCAGCCGGCGCCGGCGCCGTGCTGGCCTTCGGGATCCGTGGCGGCGCGCAGGCGGGCCGGGCCTTCGTGGAGGCGTTGGAGCTGCACAGCCATCTGGCCAACGTCGGTGACGTCCGCTCGCTGGCCATCCATCCCGCCACGACCACCCACGCCCAGCTCACCGAGGCCGAACGGGCCGCGAGCGGGGTCAGCGGGGAGCTGGTCCGGCTGTCGGTCGGCCTTGAGGGGATCGACGACATCCTCGCCGACCTGCAGACCGGCTTTGACGCGGCGGCCGGACTATCCGACGGTCAGCCATGACCGGCTGACCAAGAGGACGTTCGACGCAGTCACCCGGAGCCGACCGCCGCGGGAGTGTCGTCGCCGCGGACGAGGGGGAGCAGGCAGGGCTCCAGCAGGGCGATCAGCCGCTCGGGCGACGCCTGCTCCACCTCGTCGATCTTCAGCAGATGTCGGGTGACGATGAGCCCGACGAGC
>NZ_CAAAFO010000065.1:9028-11296 GCF_900634715.1 Candidatus Protofrankia californiensis
GCTCGTCGGGCGGTCCGGGCAGGCAGCCGGCCAGGTCGAAATCGATGGCGGAGGCGGCTTGGAACAGCGCTTCCTTGGAACCGAAGTGCTGCATGACCAGCGCCGGGTCGACTCCCGCCCGGCGGGCGGTCGCGCGGATCGTCGTCCGCTGGTAGCCGGCCTCGCGGAACAGCGCCCGGGCAGAGTCGAGGATCGCCGTCCGGGTCAGGGCGCGGCGTTCGGAGCGGCTGAACGGCGATGTGCCGGACGTCACAAAGATCCTCCCTCAACACGCATTGGCCGAACCTGCCGGCCACTCTCGACTTTACCCGAGTCAACATCCGTTGAGCGGAATCGTAGAGGGGATCTCTCCGGCCCTCGCGGCTATCGGTCCGCCGGTCGGTCCGCGAACCGGGTGAATCGGGTGAACAGGGTGAACAGGCCGATCTTGCCGCGTCCGCCTGGGTCCCGCCGGGGCGCCCCGGCGGGACCCCCCGTCCTCCCGTCGTCGCGGGCTATCTACTCTGGTGAAGATGGAAAGCGTGATCATCGCGGGCGGCACGGGAATGGTCATCGGAGACGACGGCTCCCGGCCGGGCAGTGGTGACCGTGACATCACACGTGGAACCGTCACAGGGTAACCATCACGGAGTAACCGTCCCCTTCAGCCACCGAGGAGCCGTTGCATCCCATGACCGAGCTTTCAACGCCGCCCGCGGAACCTGGGCGCGAGATCCTGGTGATAGGCGCCGGTCCAGCGGGTCTGAGCGCGGCGTTCCAGCTGCACAAGTACGGGATCTCATCCACCGTGCTCGAGGCGGACACGCAGGTCGGTGGTATCTCCCGGACGGTTGAGCGCGACGGCTGGCGGTTCGACATCGGCGGTCACCGGTTCTTCACGAAGGTCCGGGCGGTCGAGGAGCTGTGGCACGAAATTCTCAGTGACGCCGATTTTCTGCTGCGGCCGCGTAGGAGTCGCATTTTCTACAACGGCGCCTACTACGACTACCCGATCAACGCCGGGAATGCATTGCGCAATCTCGGCCCGGCCGAGGCCGCCCGGTGCATCGGCTCGTACCTGTGGGCCAGGGTCCGGCCGCCGAAGGATCAGACGGACTACGAAAGCTGGCTGGTCGCCCGTTTCGGTTGGCGTCTCTACCGCACTTTCTTCAAGACCTATACCGAAAAGGTCTGGGGTGTTCCGGTCAGCGAGATGCCGGCCGACTGGGCCGCTCAACGGGTGAAGAGCCTCTCCCTGGCGAACGCCATCGTCAACGCGGTCTCGCCACGTCGCAACCAGAAGAAGATCACTTCGCTGATCGAAGAATTCCAATACCCCAAGTTCGGCCCCGGGATGATGTGGGAGGTATGCCGCGACAAGGTCACGGCTGCCGGCAGCAAGGTCGTGACGGGTACGACCGTGGTGGGCATCAGGCACGCCGACGGCCGCGCGACGGCGGTTGTCGCGCGCGACGGCGACGGGGGAACCACCGTCTACCCCTGTACCGACGTCGTGTCGTCCATGCCGATCTCCGAGCTGATCACGGCGATGGATCCGCCCGTCCCACCCGCTGTCGCCCAGGCCGCCCGCGACCTGCGCTACCGGGACTTCATCACCGTCGCGCTCGTGGTGCCCGCCGAGAAGGTGCCCTGGGACGACAACTGGATCTACATCCACGACCCGCAGGTCCGGACCATGCGCATTCAGAACTTCGGTTCCTGGTCGCCGTTCCTGGTCAAGGACGGCCGTAACGTGCTCGGTCTGGAATACACGGTCTTTGAAAGCGACGCCGCCTGGACGGCACCCGACGACGACCTCATCGAGCAGGGCAAGCGGGAGCTGGCCAAACTCGGCCTTGTCGACTACGACGACATCGAGTCGGGATACGTGGTTCGCCAGAGCAAGGCCTATCCCATCTACGACGACCGCTACCGGGCGAACGTCGATGTGATACGCGGCTGGCTCGGCGACAACACGACCAACGTGTACCCGGTCGGCCGCAACGGCATGTTCCGGTACAACAACCAGGATCATTCGATGCTCACCGCGATGCTCACCGCCGAGAACATCGCCACCGGCACGAACCACGATGTCTGGTCGGTGAACGTCGAGGACGAGTATCACGAGGAGAAGAGCGACTCCGGGGCCGGACGACCCGGCGGGTCCCTCGGTACCGGACGTGACGCCCCGGTCCTGTCGCGTGTCTCGCTCGACGCTGCGGCAGGCCCCACGCCGCAGTCGTGACGGCCGCGACCCCTGTCTCATCCGGGTTCTGGGCGAGGGAGGAG
>NZ_CAAAFO010000065.1:11391-22856 GCF_900634715.1 Candidatus Protofrankia californiensis
TGTCGTTCGCTGTGCAGCCAGATCGACACCGCCTCGGTGCGGCTGGCCGCGTTCAGCTTGCGCAGGATGTGTTTGACGTGGGACTTCACGGTTCCCTCGGAGATGATCAGCTTGTCGGCGATGCGTGCATTGGTGTCGCCGGCGGCCATCAGCCTGAGCACGTCGACCTCTCGTCTGGTCAGGCGTGAGTCCGCCGGCCAGTGGTCGTCGTGCAGCGGGCGTTCGGGTCGGGCGAGCTCGTGATCCGCGCCGTGTGCGCCGAACCCGATCTGACCCTCGAAGTCGTTCATCGCCGCGGCCAGTCCCTCGGTGTAGCGCAGCATCTCGGTGCGCATCTGGGCCAGTCGTTCGAGGAGGATCGCGCGTTCCAGGGCGTAGCTGAAGCCTTCGGCGAAGATTGCCAGGACGTCCCGGTCGAAGTCGGTGAGTTCGCTGCGGTGGAAGTAGCGGTCGGCGTGCAGGAAGCCGATCACCCGGGCGCAGGGCATGATCGGCACCGCGACGTAGTTCCTGCACTGGGAGACCTCGGCCATCGGCCGGTGCACGCGTGATTCCTGCTGGACGTTGGTGACGGTGAGTGGTCGTTTCCGTCGTACGATCTCGGTTTCGAACAGGTTGGGCACGAGCTTCTGCGGGTTGTCCCGGCCGGCCCGTAAGATCGCTTCCGCCCACTGCTTGTCCCCATCGACGTGTAGTGCTTCGGCCACCCAGGTCGATTCGTGGATGCGTGACATGATCGCCCGGTCGAACCCGATGGTGCACACGATGCTTGGGGTGGAGGCGATGAGTTCGGATACCGAAGCCGTCTGGTGTAATCGGCTGAGGGCGGTCTGCGCGTTGCGCATCGTGCTCGACCGGTGGTGGGCGCGTTCCTCGCGCACGCTGTTGTCGGTGTTCTTGAGTTGGATGAGCAGCGGCAGCAGGTCGTCGGCGGATGCCAGGCGGTCGGCGGTCGCGCGGTCACCGGTTACGGCTGTGTGTACGCCGTGCCAGATGGCATCCAGGGTGGTGCTGGCGGCGGGTAAATCGTTGATCTCCGTGACGTCGGGCAGGCGCTGCGAGTTGAGTAGTTTCTGCGCTTTGCAGATGATCGCGAGTACCTCGCTCAGCGTCTGATCGGAGATCGACCGCTGGTACACGCGGTCCCCGATCGTCGGTCTGTGGTTTCTCTCGTGACACCTGATGTCCCCGGTAGACACGATGAGCCTCCTCGACTGGCGCAAGCGTCCGGCGCTGGACGCTCAGCGGATCATGAGCCAAAGTTCGACTTTGTTACGTTTTGTCCGTGTTCATCACCCGATCACACTATGGACACACACCAACCTTCCGGCTAACTGGCCCTCCGGGTCACTGGTGCCGGTGCGGCCGAGCTCCTTTTTCGGAGAGAGTAACGGGTCTATTGCATACAACGGAGTTAATTCATGGCAGATCCCGCTGAACCGGTGATCAGAGGAACCGGACGGGTCGCTCGTCGTGCTATCCGGCGCAGGCAGCCTGCGAGAGGGAGCGGGCGCTGCGTCAGCTGTCCCTCCACTGTGCTGCGCATCCTTGTACTGCACCGTCTGGGGGCGGCTGCGGCAGGGGGCATGGCGGCCGTGTCCGGGGCGGGGCGGGGCTTCCTTCCCGTACCTGCTCGTTCACGGTCGGCTCTACCGGCAGACGACCTGCTTTGCCGCACCGTGACAGGAATACCACTTTTTGTGATGAAACTCCAGTCGTCGCAGCCTCCTCCTAGCGGCAGGCCGGCGGATGGGGACGGATGGACGCTGACATCGACGCATCCTTCCACTGGGCCTGGCCCCGCCCCGTCACGTCCCTCCCGGACGTCGAGACGACGCGCCTCACCGCGACACAAGCCCTGCCTCTACAGGAGCCCACGTCGCCGGGAGACTTTTGAGGGCGACAAAAAATTCGTGATCACCAATGGTGCCGTGAAGTCACATGTGAAGCGCATCCTTCGCAGGTTGGGCGCGGAGAACCGCGCGGAGCCCATCTCCCAGTACCTGCGCCCGATGATCGGTCAAAATCATCTGTGGACGGGCTGCTTGCGCCCTCGCGACCGCCGGCACTAAGGTCCAATGGTCGGACCTTTGCTTGGAGGTAGGGTGCGCGCAGTTGTCCTCCGCAAGTTCGGTGGGATGCGGAACTTGCGGTTCGCCGACTCTCCCGGTTCGGAACCGGAGCCGGGATGGGCAACGATACGTAGTCAAATAATAACTTACTGAAGCAAGCGTTGGGAGATTGAATACTCAGTGAAACTGATTCATTTCTTTACGCTATCAGGCGTCCAGTCGCAGACCGGTCGGCCCCTCGAAAGCGCAGGCCGCGACCCCGCCACAGCCATCAGATCCCGGTCGGCCGTCCCGCCCGTCGATCGGCGCGGACGAGCAGTGCGACAAGGCCCCATCCGCCCACCACGGGACGGGGCCGACGCAGGCCCGTCACACCGGAGAACGCCTCACCTCTCCAACCATCATTCCCCGGCCATGGTTCCCATTCCCCTCCGATGGGAATTCCCATCCTCCTCAGCGGTGTTCAAATAATCCGTTAAGCGTCCACTTGAAAACGACCGTCCGCGCTAGTACGTTTACCCCCGGCACACCGGCATTTGCCGGACGGGCAACCAAAAAGATCATTCCATCTACTCCGCGACGAGCAGCGGCCCTGCTCGCTTCCTGATCGAAGAGGGTCATCAGTTCAATGGACCAGTTCACCGACCACTTCACCGACGTGACGTACACGGTCGACAACGGCCTGGCCTGGATCACCATCAATCGACCGGAACGTTACAATTCGTTCCGCGCCCGCACCGTCGATGAACTGATCAAAAGCTTCAAACGTGCATGGGGCAGCGAAGACGTCGGCGTCATCTGCCTCACCGGCGCCGGCGAGAAAGCCTTCTGCACCGGCGGTGACCAGAAGCAGCGCATGGAAACGGGCGACTACGGACCATCGGACAGCGGCCTGTTCGAGGTGGACGCACTGCACCGGGTCATCCGTGACGTGCCCAAACCCGTCATTGCGGCGGTGAACGGTTTCGCCATAGGCGGTGGCCACGTTCT
Source organism: Candidatus Protofrankia californiensis (assembly GCF_900634715.1). Lineage (GTDB taxonomy): Bacteria > Actinomycetota > Actinomycetes > Frankiales > Frankiaceae > Protofrankia > Protofrankia californiensis. The sequence continues at coordinate 14,454 of NZ_CAAAFO010000065.1, forward strand.
GCACCTGCTGTGCGACCTCACCATCGCCGCCGACAACGCCCGTTTCGGCCAGAACGGTCCCCGGGTCGGTTCATTCGACGCCGGCTTCGGCACCGGCTATCTCGCCCGCGTGATCGGCGAGAAGCGTGCCCGCGAAATCTGGTTCCTCTGCCGCCAGTACAGCGCCGACCAGGCCGCGGACTGGGGCCTGGTCAACAAAGTCGTCCCGGCTGACCAGCTACGGGCCGAGGTCCGCGCCTGGGCGGACGAGATCCTCCTGCTGTCACCGACCTCCCTCAAGGTACTCAAGCAGTCGATGAACACCGACAGCGAGCATTTCGCGGGCATCGGGCAGATGGCCTACTCCAGCCTCAAGATGTTCAGTGACTCCGCCGAGGCCAAGGAAGGTATCACCGCCTTCAACGAGAAGCGCGCACCGGACTTCTCCGCGCACCGGGGCAACTGACTCCCATGCGCTGCACAGCGGAATCCACCGCGGCGCCGGCGAGGGAGACCCATGGCTGACACCACAACGTCGATCTACGCGCCGGACCTGCTGCGGGGCAAACGGATCCTCATCACCGGCGGTGGGACCGGCCTCGGCCGAGGGGTGGCAGCCCACCTGGTCCGCCACGGCGCCCAGGTCCATCTGTGGGGACGCCGTCAGGCCGTCCTCGACGAGGCCGCCGCGCAGGTCTCGGCCGACCGGCCCGGAACCGTGCACGTACAGACCGTCGACGTGCGCAAGGCCGATCTCGTCGACGCGGCGATCAGCGAGATCTGGGAACGGCACGGGCCGTTGACCAGTGTCGTCAACAATGCCGCGGCAAACTTCATCGCGCCGACCGCCAGCCTGAGCGCACGAGCCTTCGAGGCCGTCAGCGCGACCGTGATGAACGGTTCCTTCAACACCACCCACGCCGCCGGCCGCCGGTGGATCGCCGAGGGCCTCCCCGGAGCGGTGCTGTCCACCCTGACCACCTGGATCTGGACCGGTTCGGCGTTCGTTGTCCCGTCCGCGATGGCCAAGGCCGCCGTGCACGCCATGACCATGTCGCTGGCGGTCGAGTGGGCCCGCTACGGGATCCGCCTCAATGCCGTCGCGCCCGGGCCGATCCCGACGGACTACGCCTGGGAGATGCTCAACCCCACGGACAAAAGCGCGGTCGGAGCCACCCAGGCCGACCAGATCCCGATGGGTCGCATGGGCACCGTCGAGGAACTGGCGAACCTCACGATGTTCCTGCTGTCGGACGCCTGTGACTACCTCACCGGTGAAACGATCGCGATGGACGGGGGACAGAAACTGGCTGGCCCCGGCACGTTCGCGGGCCTGACCGCACTGAGCGACCAGGACTGGGCGGACATCCGCGAGCGCAGCCAGCTCGCGACCGTACAGAGCAAATCCCAACGCAACGTCTGACGGTTCACCGGCTGCGCGGCCCACCATAGCCGCGCAGCCTGCCGCCAGCGACGCTTTCCTACCGCCCCAGGGGTACCCTAACCCGAAGATTAAAAGACTCGCCAGGAAGGCGCGTCTGGCGCGGCAGCGGCCTCGAGAGAATAATCGAGCGTGACGCAGCATCAGGCTGGGAAATCAGCCCTCGCAGTAGTCACGGAGGCGTTTGGTGTAGGTGACATTGAACTCGGCGTACCGCTCGCGGAGTTCATCTCCCGGCCAGTCCTCGGGTAGCAGTTCTGGGGGCAGATAGGGGTCGATCAGGAGATGTCGGAGAACCTCGGCGGTGACCATGAATCCGGCGGTCAGACCGCCGGCAGTATCGAGCTCCGTACAGAGGCGGCGCGCTTCGTACGCCCAGCCGGGTAGGTCCCAGAGCAACCCGACCAGCTGGAGAGAGTCCGTATAGCGGCTTTCGAAGAAGGTGCACTGTTCGGCGACGGTGCCGCTGAGCTGCCGAAGCAGGTTGTCCGGGCGAATCCATACGCCTTCCCGAAGCTCTGTCAATCGGAAGCCGACCATGCTCTTGCGCAGAGCCACCCGCTCGGCAAGCGGCCTGGCCTGCGCCGTGACGATCGCCATCTCCCAGCCCCCGTTCCATTCCTTGGACCGGGGCGAGCGGCTTTCGTCTTGTTGAGCCTGGCGTCGGAGAAGTCGTTCGGTGAGCCGGTATACGCCGTTGTCGGCGACGACATCCCCGTCCGCGACCATCCGCGTCAGCGCCACTCGGGTCGTTCGCTCGGCGATACCGAACAGTCCGCCGACTCGGATGAGCGCGCTGACCGGGAGCGCGGGCGGATGGTAGCCGAGGAGGGTGCTGAGCGCGACCGACCGGGCGGTGAGCGGCTTGATGGCCGGGAGATGACGGTCTTGCACCGCAGGAACGATACGCCTTCGCACTTGATCCACGGATAGGACAGTAGTGGAATCTGCCACCTGATGATACATTAAGACATCACTTGATGTGAAAGTGTGCCGGTCCTCGTCGGCGGTGACGCGGACGGTGCACCGGGTACTGGTAGGAGGCTTGTTCAGGTGTGAACGTCTCTATACGCAAGGCCGCGGCTGGTGAGCAACTCGATCCCACCTATGACTTCCGTCCCGCGCAGACCGGCTGGCGCCGAGCCACCTACAACGACGACATGACCAGCCGGAGCTTGGACGTGCCCCTTGCACCGCTGGTGGGTTCGGACCCAGTGCTCAACGAGGCCGCCCGCCGGAGCGGCGTCAACAGGGAAGCCGGCTGGGGCCAATCCGAGACACGATGGCTCCCCTCGTACGTCTCGCACTTAATCAGGACGGAGACATGACTGACGAGGAGATCCCGTTCGACGTCGGTGCGCTGGAGAGATGGCTGCAGGCCAAGGGCCTCTGCGCCGGGCATGTGCGGCTACGACGCATCGGCGACGGTCACTCCAACCTCACCTACGCTGTCACGACCGGCGAGCAGACTCTCGTGCTGCGCCGACCGCCGCGACCGCCCCTGCCCAGGGGCGCGAACGACATGCGGCGTGAGGCGCGCATCCTTCAAGCGCTGGCGGACACCGACGTTCCGGTCCCACGGGTACTCGCCGTCGCCGAGGAGGGCGACGTGATGGACGTTCCCTGCTATGTCATGGAACATCTCGACGGCGTGGTCGCTACCGACACCCTGCCGCTGGCTTTGGACACCGTTGAGGGACGTTCTGCCGCCGCCGAAGCCTTCATCGACGTCCTTGCCGCGCTGCACACCGTCGACTGGCGCGGCTGCGGGTTGGGCGATCTCGGGCGGCCCGACGGGTTCCTCGAGCGCCAGCTCGACCGATTGCCCCGCCTGATCGCCGACGAGGACGGGGCACTGGACCCGCCGTTCGACGAGATCCGCGACCAGCTGCGTACCACGGTGCCCACATCAGGTGAGCCGGCGCTGCTGCACGGCGACTTCCGGTTCGGCAACGTCATGCTCGCGCCCGACGGACCTGCCCGGCTCCTCGGCGTGCTCGACTGGGAGCTGGCCGGGATCGGCGATCCACTCGCAGACCTCGCCTACACGCTCGTTACATACGCTGTTCCCGGTGAGCCGCTGCACGCCCTGACTGAGATGTCCACGGTGACCCTGCGGGACGGTTTTCCGAGACGGGATGTGCTTGCTGCGCGCTACGCGACCGCCACCCGCCGAGAACTGTCACGGCTGCCCTGGTACGAGGCATTCCAGCTGTTCAAGCTCGCGGTCCTCTTCGAATACAACCGCCGTAAGACCGTCACCGGCGAGGGCGACCGCTACTACGCCGATCCTGCGCTCGTCGAAGGCCTGCTCGGTGCCTGCCGACACGCTCTGCGCCAAGCCGCGGGGTCGATAGCCGGGAGGGCCTATTGACCAGCCTACCCGATCTAGTTTAGACCATGACCAGCTCGGAACAGCGAGGAAACCCAATGTCGAAGGTTCTCTACGAGAAACGCGGCGAGATCGCCTACATAACCCTCAACCGCCCCGACAAGCGCAACGCCATCGACACCGAGACCGACAACCTGCTTTTTCAGGCATGGACCGACTTCCGCGACGACCCGGACGTGCGGCTGGCTATCCTGACCGGTGCTGGTGACAAGGCGTTCTGCGCTGGCGCCGACCTGTCCTCCCACGTCGACGGTTGGTTGGAGGGCGGGCCGGGCCTCGGCCGAAATGTGCTGGGACGCGGCTTCGCCGGGGCGATCACGCGTGGGCTGCACCGCACCAACAAGCCGATCATCGCTGCTCTCAACGGGTGGGTGATCGGCGGAGGCATCGAGTTGGCACTCGCCTGCGACATACGGGTCGCCGCCTCTGATATTCAGTTCGGCTTTTACCACATGCAGCGCGGCATGCACTTCGGCGACGGCGGGATCGTGCGGCTGGTCAACACCTGCGGTGTGGGCATCGCCATGGAGCTCGAGCTGATGGGTGAGCCGATCACCGCCGCGCAGGCTAAGGAGTACCACCTTGTCAACCGCATCGTCCCGCGTGAGGACCTGATGACCACGGTGGAGGATATGGCGGCGAAGATCCTGCGCAACCCGCGGCTCGCGGTCGAGTCGGCCAAGGAGACGATCCTCGAGGTCATCGGCCGGCCGCTTGACGACCAGCTGCGTCTCGAATGCCTGTACAGCTACTCCACCATGGGCAACCCCGAGATCGTTGATCGTAAGGACGCGTTCCTGGGTCGGCGGGACGCTGAGGGACGAGGCTGAGGGATGAGTAACGACAACGTCCGCTTCGGCGTGAACCTGATGCCACAGACGTGGGTGGACCAGCCCGTCAAGTCCGGTGCGGCCTTGCTGACTCACCGATCGCGCCTGTTCAGCCGCATGGCACAGGCTGGTATTGATCACGTGATGGTCGGCGACCATGTGATGTTCCATGGTGGGGTCGGCAATGATGGTCTGACCGATGCGGCTTCGGTGGTGACCGCTACCGACGAGCTGGATGTCTATCTGGCCGTCTACCTGATGGTGCTGCGCCACCCGCTGCTCGTCGCCCGCCAGATCCTGACGGTGGCGCAGTTCGCCCCTGGCCGTCTCTCGCTCGGCCTCGGCATCGGCGGTGACGACCGGCGGGAAGTCATCGCCTGCGGCGTCGACCCGAAAACCAGGGGGCGCAGAATGGACGAGTCGCTCAGCATCGTCCGTCGCCTGCTGGCCGGAGAGACTGTCAGCTACGAGGGCGAGTTCTTCTCGTTGGACGAGGCACGGCTTCAACCCACGCCGGAGCAGCCGATCCCACTGGTGGTGGGCGGCCGTTCCAACGCCGCGCTGCGACGGGCGGGGCGACTGGGCGACGGCTGGCTCGGCATCTGGACCTCGGCCGCGCGCTGCGCCGAGGCGATCGACGCCGTCGAGGAGCACGCAGCGGACGTGGGCCGCACCGATGTCGACTGGAAGCACGGCATGACATTCTGGTGCGGATTCGGTTCCGACCGGGCCGAGGCGCGCAGCAGGGTGGCCCCGGCGATGGAAGGCCTCTACCGCACTCCGTTCGACAAATTCGAGTCCTACGTCCCCTACGGCACGCCGGAGGACGTGGCCGAGTTCGTCGCGCCTTTCATCGAAGCCGGTTGTACCACGTTCAACTTCATCCCGTTCGCGGGCAGCGACGAAGCCGGAATCGACGCCGTGGCCGATACGCGCAAGCTGCTGCAGGGCGGTTCGTGATGGTCACCGGCTACGATTCCGACTCGTTGATGGAGGCCCATTCATGCTGAACCACCGCAAGGTCTACGACGACGACCAGCGCATGTTCCGGCAGTCGGTCCGGCGCTTTGTCTCCAGCGAGATCGAACCGAACTTCGAACGCTGGGAAGCCGCCGGCATCGTGGACCGCGAGTTGTGGCGGAAGGCCGGCGAGTCGGGCATCCTCTGCGCGCAGGTGCCCGAGGAGTACGGCGGCACCGGCGACTTCCGGTTCAACGCCGTGGTCATCGAGGAGTGCTCGTACGCCGGCTTTGCCGGACCTACCGGCAACTTCACCGCCCACAGCGACGTGAGCTGCGGATACATTCTCGATTACGGCAGCGAGGATATCCGGAAAACGTGGCTGCCCCGAATGGTCAGCGGCGAGGCCGTATGTTCGATCGCGATGAGCGAGCCGGCTGCCGGCAGCGACCTCCAAGGCCTGCGCACTCGCGCGGTCCGCGATGGTGACGACTACGTCATCTCCGGTCAGAAGACATTCATCTCCAACGGCCAGCACTGCGACATCGCTGTCGTGGTGGCAAAGACCGATTCCGACGCCGGTTCCCGTGGGATGAGCCTTTTCTTGGTTGAGATCGACCGGCCCGGATTCAGTCGGGGACGCAATCTCGAGAAGCTCGGGCACCACAGCGCCGACACATCGGAGATGTTCTTCGACAACGTCCGGGTGCCGGTCACCAACCTTTTGGGCCAGGAAGGCGGCGCGATGGCTGCGATGATGGCCGAGCTCCCCCAGGAGCGTCTCATCATCGCCGTCGCCTCGATCGCCGCCGCGCAGAAGGCGTTCGACATCACTGTGGACTACGTGCGCCAGCGTCGCGCGTTCGGCTCCGCGATCGGCGATATGCAGAACACCAGGTTCAAGCTGGCTGATCTGAAGGCCGAACTGAAGGTGGGATGGGCCTTCGTCGACCAATGCCTGGGCGAGCTCGTACAGGGAGAGCTGACGAGCGATCGCGCATCGATTGCGAAGATGTGGGTTACCGAGATGCAGGGCCGCGTCGTCGACCAGTGCGTGCAGTTCTTCGGCGGATATGGCTTCATGCGCGAGTACGAGATCTGCCGCCTCTATGCCGACGCACGCGTACAACGAATCTATGGTGGTAGCAACGAGATCATGCGAGAGATCATCGCACGAGCCCTCTAGACAACGACGTCAGAGCCCCAAGGAGAACGTCATGGCGGACAAGCGGATCTGGTGTGGGGTATGCGAGGCATCCTGCGGCCTCATCGCCACTGTGCAGGACGGCAAGATTCTCACGCTGCGCCCGGACAAGGACCATCCACAGTCCCGCGGGTTCGCCTGCACCAAGGGCATCAATTTCCCTGACGTGCTGAACGATCCCGATCGGCTGCGTGACCCGGTGAAGCGCAACGCCGACGGTACGTTCACGACGGTCAGCTGGGACGAGGCGCTGGATGACATCGGCGCGCGGCTGAGGTCGGTGATCAAGTTATACGGCCGGGAGTCCGTCGGCATCGGCTTAGGCAACCCGAACGCTTGGAATTACGGCGCTTTCCTCACGCTGTTCGGTATGGCTGCCGCGTTGAAGACGAAGCACTTCTACACGGCCAGCTCAGTCGACATCAACAACTACTGGGTGGTCAGCCAGCTCCTGTACGGCAACAACCTGACCAACCCAATCCCCGACTTCGCCAGGACCGATTTCGCACTCATCCTCGGCGCCAACCCGGTCGTGTCGCACGGGTCGATGGCCACCATCGGCCGGATCCGCGAAACGCTCCTGGAGATCCCGAAGCGGGGCGGGCGGGTCATCGTCGTCGATCCGCGCCGTACGGAGACCGCACGCCTCTTCGAGCACGTTCCGATCCGCCCCGAGAGCGACGTCTGGCTGATCGCCGGAATGCTCAAGGCGATCGTCGATGCGGGGCTGGTGGACGGGACCCGGCTGACCACGCAAGCCAGCGGGGTCGAGTTTGCAGTCGGGCTGGTACGGAACGTCGACCTTGACCGGGTCGAGGCCGAGACGGGCATCCCTCGAGACACCGTTGAGAAGCTCGGCCGCGACCTGGCATCCGCTGGGTCCGCCTGCGTCTACGGCCGATGCGGCGCGTCACTCGGACGCTTCTCCACACTGACGAAATATTTCATCGACGTGCTCAACATCATCACGGGCAACCTCGACAGCCCGGGCGGCATGGTCTTCGCCCGGCCGATGGTCGACCTCGAACTGATGACCAAGGTCCTCCGCGCCAGCGGGTACGACCGCTGGCGTACCCGAGTCGATGGCATACCTGAGGTTCTCGGCACTTCACCCTGGGCGACGTTTCCTCGTGAGGTGCACACGCCTGGGCGGGGTCAACTTCGCGCCATGGTTTGCGTTGCCACCAACGCCGCCACCACCTCGCCGGCCTGTGACGAGATGGAGCGCGCGTTCGCCGCACTGGACCTGTTCGTATCGCTCGATCCGTACATCACCGAGACCAACCGACACGCCGACTACATCCTGCCGCCCACCCTGTTGCTCGAACGCGAAGGCTTCCCCGTCTTCACGCAGTCGCACAACGCGGTGCCTTACGCCCAGTGGACCGATGCCGTCGCCGCGGCACCCCCGAACGTCCGGGACGACTGGCGCACGCTGGACGAGATCTGCAAGCGCATCGGACTCGTGCCGTCCCCGGCACCCGGGGCACAGCTCATGGGCAAGCTCGGAATCCGGGTACCTCCGCATGTCGGGGTGGACATCTTCATGAGGCTGGGTCCGGACGGCGACCTGTTCGGCTTGCGGCGCGGTGGCCTG
>NZ_CAAAFO010000065.1:23239-26866 GCF_900634715.1 Candidatus Protofrankia californiensis
AGCCGTAAGAAGCTGCTGAGGAACGACGGCGCGATCAAACTCGGAGATGACTCCCCTACCGGTGTGCTCCGCAAGCGTCTGCACACCAAGGACCGCCTCGTACACCTGGAACATCCGCGATTCGCCGAGGAGATGCGGCGACTCACCACCTCCACGGTGGCCGACGCCGACCACCCGCTCAAACTGTTCAGCATCCGCGAGGCACGCTCGCAGAACTCGTGGCTGCACAACATTCCTCGGTTGATGTCCGGCAACCGGTCGTGCCGGCTGAGGATGCACCCAGACGACGCTGACAGTCGCGGGCTCTCAGATGGTACGACCGTTCGGGTCGGCTCTCGCTGGGGCGAGATCGAAGTGCTGCTCGAAGTGACGGACGAGGTCATGCAAGGCTCCGTCGGGCTCAATCAACACTGGGGTCACAAGGGCGGCTGGCGCGTCGCGGTCGCCGCCGGCGGCGCACGCTACAACGACCTCGTGCCCAACGGCGCCGAGATGCTGGACGCCATCTCCGGCAACGCCTGGATCAATGGTATTGGAGTACAGGTCACGTCAGTAGACGCAGCTCCTACCGGGACCCATTCCAGCGCGGCGACCGACATGCTCACACGGTAGGCCGTGGCTGATCGGATGGAACTACTGCTGGCCAACATGACAAGACCGTCCACTGAAAACGACCACAACGCCGGGCTCACTCTTAACCGGTGTGACATCCCCATCGCGTCACCCCCGCCTCCACGTGCGCTTCACCCCTATCCGCAGCTCCTGGCTTAATTTTGTCGGACGCTGGTTCGCCGAGCTGACCAACCGCAAGCTGCACCGATCCGCCCATCGCGGAGCCGTCAACCTCGAAGTCGATGTCCGCAAGTGGATCGATGCCTGGGATGCTGCTTCCAAGCCGTTCGTGTGGCGGCGGTGGTCGGGGTGGTGCACCAGGTTTGGCTGATGACGAAGGAGCGAGCGGCTCTCTCGGCCCAGGCCGTTGAATCATCGGTCCAACCATTCTATTATATGGCCGAATGCTCAACGTGCAGCATGACATGATACTCAAAGGGAAACCGTCCATGACCTTCGCCCAGGCGACAACCGCCATATCGGACGGTGACGTCCAGGAGGACACCGTGCCCCGGTCCACGGTGTGTGAAGGCTCCGTTCGGAACAGTCCCTGATCCACGTCCCTGGGAGGCTCCATGAACGCCACAACCGAGCAGTTAGGCCGATCGGTAGAGTTCCGGGCGGCCGGTTACTGGGGTGACGACACCTTCGTAACAATGATCGACAAATGGGCTGACGTTGATCCGAACCATCTCTACGTCTCCGATGGGACGGGCGAACTAACCTACGGCGAGTTCCGTGAAAAAGCGTGGAACCTGGCCGCCGCATTGGCAGAACTCGGTGTCAAGCCAGGGGACCGGGTGGCCGTCCAGCTGCCGAACTGGAACGAGTACTTTCTGATCTACGCTGCATGTGCGCGTCTGGATACGGTCATGATCCCCATCGTGGTGGTCTACCGAGCGGGTGAGGTTGGCTTCATCGTCCAGAATGCGGATGCAGTCGGGCTCATCACGTGCGGCGAGTTTCGCGGTTTCAACCACGCCGCGATGGCTGGCGAGATAGCCGAAACAGCGGACAGTCTCCTGTTCCGGGTGGTCGTGCGTGGTGAACCAACGAACGGCGCGCTGTCTCTCGATAAACTGCTTGCCACAAAGCACGACCTCACGCTCCTGCCTCCGCCACCCTCGGCGGATAACCACCACCTCATTCTCTATAGCTCCGGCACCGAGTCTCATCCCAAGGGCTGTCTGCATACTTGGAACACCAGCTCGTTTTTACCAAAGCAAGCGGTGAAGGCCCTCAACATGACTCGATCAGATATCATGTTCATGCCATCGCCGGTAACCCACGCCCTCGGGTTGACATTGGGTGTCATGGCCCCGACCGTGGCCGGTGCATCCGTGCATCTGTTGGACATATTCGAGCCCAAGACTGCGCTGCAACGCGTAGGCGACTACAAGTGCACTGGTACCGCGAGTCCGGCTCCCTTTATCCGCATGATGCTGGACGGGTACGATCCGAGCGTTCACGACGTGTCGCGGCTTCGTTTCTGGCTCTCGGCGGGTGCTCCCATTCCCACAACACTGGTTGAGGAGGCTGCGTCGAAGTTCTCTGGTTGCCGCGTTGTGAGTGCCTACGGATCCAGTGAGGTGATGATGGCAACCGTCTGCCCACCTGAAGATCCGGTGGAGCGGGTTGCCTCGTCCGACGGACGGCCGGTTTCAGGCGTTGAGATCCGAATCGTCGGCGAAGACGATCAGCCTGTCGGCCCAGGGGTGGATGGTGAGATTCGTTATCGTGGCCCAGGGCGTCTGCTGAAGTACTGGCGTAAACCGGAGCTCACCGCCGCGGCCACGGACGAAGAAGGCTGGTGGCGCACTGGCGATCTCGGTCGGCTCGATGAGGATGGCTACCTTCGTGTCACGGGGCGGCTCAAGGACATCATCATTCGCGGTGGCTTCAATATCAGTGCGAGGGAAGTGGAAGAGGCCCTCCTCAGACATCCCAAGATCGCGAATGTGGCAGTGGTTGGCCTACCCGATTCCAGGGTGGGTGAATGTGCTTGCGCGGTGATTGTGTCAAAGGGTGCGACTGAAATTACGCTCGAGGAAATGCGTGACTACCTGACAAATAATCGCAAGATCGCTATCTGGAAGGTGCCTGAGCGGATTGAATTCCTTCCCGAGCTGCCGCTGACAGCTACCGGAAAGATTCAGAAGTTCCTCCTGCGGGACAAGTTCGGCAACGCCAACTGAAACTAATACTCGGAGCGGAATGTCTGACGCGCAACACCAGGCTGACGCCTACCGGCGGTGACCCAAGCCGTGTAAAACTCGTCGCGGACCGGCTCAGCAGCCGGCCCTGCCAGGCAATGAGCCTTTCCGTGTAACGACTGGTAACTTTATGCAACCAGCGCGGGCCGTAATCGACACACGCGAGGAGGCGACGGTGCGACAGAAAGACGCGGAACCCCGCTAAAAAGACTGCTTCGACCAAAGATCAGTTTCGGAGAGGTTCTGCGTCCCGGCGAGTGCGGCATACACGGCGGTATTGCTGTTGCACGAAGAAACCGTTGGATTTCTGGAGGGTCTTTTTGAGGCGGAGCGGGTTCGGCGGGCCCACGGCAATACCCGCGTGCTGACGTGCCACCGGCGGGGCTGTGCTGGTGCTTCGCTGGTTTCTCGACAACACCCTGCTGCGCCAGCTCGTCATCGACAACGGGATCTCGACGTCGACCGCCTACGCCTATCTCCACGGAGGCATCACCCATCCTCGCGGCCCGGGCACCGAGGCTGGGGTCGGCCTTCCTGGCCGCGAAAGCCGTCGGCCACAGCCATGTCAGTGTCGACAGCATCCTGATCGCCATCGATCGGACCCGGTACCCCCGGACCCACCCAAGGGACGGACCTGCGGTGGTCGGGCAAACACGTCAACCACGGCGGGAACATCCAGGTCGTCACCGCCCCGGACGGCTGGCCGTTGTGGACCTCCGACGTCCGCCACGGCCGTGCACGCGACACCACCGCGCTTGCGCGCGCACCCCGAGATCCTGCCCGCCCTGGCGCCCTGGCGCCC
>NZ_CAAAFO010000065.1:27243-29469 GCF_900634715.1 Candidatus Protofrankia californiensis
AGCGCCGACGGCCTGCCCGTCATCGGCGACCTCGGATACGAAAGCGAACACGCAACCAACTTTTCGATCAAGAAACCGAAGGGCGGCCGGCCCACCGACGAGCAGAACGCTCATAACAAGACCCACAATGGCAAGCGGGCCGTCGGCGAACGTGGAAAATCTCTGCTCAAAACCACCCTCAAAGCCCTCCATAATGTCAGCCTCTGCTCCTGGGTCATCGGCCGGATTGTCGCCGCCGCTCTTGTACTCCGCCACGTCGAACACAGCCAGAGTGCCTGACTACGCAATGCGACGAATCGTTGTGCGGAAAAGGCTCATGACCGCCATCTGATGCGCTGGGTGCGACGGAAGTACGGGCGGCTGTGAGTAACAAGCGGGCACAAGCCTGGCCGGCTGGGATCCGACAACGGACTCACAATTCTATCCATGCATTGGCGACTCACCTACACGTCCTCGCAAGGGGGCGGCATGAGCCCCGTGACGGGAGACCGCCATGCGGGGATGGTAGGGGTGGCGGGTGAGACTCCGCCGCCTACCCGGCGGTTGCCGCAAGTGGGCATCAAGCTGGTTCGTGCCACCGTGGGCCAATGAACATACCCCCGCTGGGGGGTGTGTTAGCCCTCACACTTGTGGCAAGCTTCCACAAAACTCACCGTTGAGTGTATGCACTAGATCAGTATATTCGGCGTCGTGTCACAGTGACGGCGACACTTCAGCGGTGCGGGAGAGGTCGGAACGAACTCCGACTAAATTGAGCGACCGAACTGATAGGAGCACGCACGAGCAGGGTCAGAGTTATGGCAAGAGGATCATGGTATGCCAGTCCGTTAGCCCGGAAAATGAGCAGATCTGTGGAGCGCAGAAATCACACGGCGTTCCGGGTGCATCGAAAAGCAGTCGAAGGATCAATTCCGAACGGATTACTATGGCGCGGGCAGCACCACCTGCCAAGCTGTTCGGAGACGTCGAGCGTTATCGGAAAATCCTGAGAAAGGGATTGAGATCAATGCTGTGACCTGCGATGACACCCACTGACCGTGATCTAGAATCTTATTTTCGATAAGATATCAGTAGATGTCTGCTGTTTTAGGACCAGGACGGCAGGGAGAGGATGATCGTGTCTGTGGGGGTGACAGTCGGGCGCGGCCTGCTTGGTGGCCGGGTGGTCGAGAGCGAGGGCCGCAAGCGGCAGCCTGATCCGGAGGTGTCGGTGAAGGCGCGGGGCCGTGTGTTCTCATCGGGATACAAGTTGAGGATTCTCGCGGAGTACGACGCGGCATCGGCAGGGGAGAAAAGCGCAATCCTGCGTTGGGAACGGTTATATTCAGCGCATATCGTCGAATGGTGCAGGGGGCGTGACGCGGGGGCGTTGGCGGAGTTATCGAAGCCGAAGGGCCGTCCGCCGACGGATGACCGTGACCGGGAACTGGAAGCTTTACGGGCGCGGACGGAACGGTTGGAGAAGGAGCTGACGAAGGCCCAGTTCGTGATCGATATGCAGGGAAAAGTTGCCGCGCTCTCGGAGACTCTCTCCGAGAGCGTGGCCGTCGACAACGACGACCCGAACTCGCGGCCGAACTCGAGCAGGTGACTGAGGAGGCGATGGCCGCGCTGGCGCCGACGGTCGGTTGTGAGCGGGTCCGACCACGAGCGTTAAGTTCGGTCGAGTGCGGACAGGTCTTGGCCGTCCTACACGATCCCTGGTTCGTTGACGTCAGCCCGACGCAGGTGTGGGCGACCCTGCGTGAGGAGAGGGTCTACCCATGCTCACAGCGGAGCATGTACCGGCGACTCGCCGAGGCCGGTGAATCCGGAGAGCGCTGTGCTCAGGCCAGGCACTCCGCGCACGCCAAACCCGAGCTCTTGGCCGTCCGGCCCAACGAGGTTTGCTCCCGGGACACCACGAAACTCCACAGCCCGGGGATACGGACCTATTACTACCCGTACATCATCGTCGACGTGTACAGCCGCTATGTCGTCGGGTGGATACTCGCGGAGGATAAAAGCGGGGCGCTCGCCGAAACCCCGCTGGTCGCCGGTACGTACGCAATGCAGAACATCGGCCGCGGCCATCTGACCGCGCACGCCGAGCAGGGCAGTTCGATGATCTCGAAACCGGTGGTGTTGCTGTTCGCCGATCTGGGGATCATCCGGCCACATTTCTGGCCCTGTGTGTCGAACGACAACCCCTACTCGGAATCCGAGTTCAAAACGATGAAATACCGA